>JAXDGW010000053.1:0-75138 GCA_034664845.1 Thermoanaerobaculia bacterium
GGTCGGGCGGTGGGAACTGGTGACAATGCAAAAGCGCCGGGGGTCCTTCGACGTCCTCCGGCACTTCGTGTCCTTCGGCAGTCTCAGGATGACAGTCGTTTTTTCGGCTAGCGCAGACGACGTCGAACACCAATTCCTGCCGGGAGGGGGCGAGGAACCCTGCACAAGATCAGGGGGTCCTTCGACGTCCTCCGGCACTTCGTGTCCTTCGGCGGTCTCAGGATGACCGTCGTCTTTTCTTCTTCGCGACAACGTCAAACACCGACAACGCCACAAGCAGCAGCGCGGCGATCCCCGCAACGGGCCACCATGCGCGGCCCAGGCGCCGCGTGAAGACCACGCGATGGTTGCCGGCTCGAATCGGAACACCGGCGAAGAGCACGTTGATCTCGACCGGCTGCACGATCCTGCCGTCGACGGTCACCCGCAACTCCGGCGTCAGTTTCTCCGACGATGCCAGCAGCGTGTTTGCCGGAGCGACGACGTCGATGACCTGCTCGTCCGTCGCGTAGCTGCGGAGCGACACGACGGCGTCGGTTGCTTCGACAGTGATCGGCCGAGCATCCGTGACGATCGCTTCATCCGCGTAGTCGATGTCCTTTGTCGCCAGCATCTCGTCCGCGCTCATGCGGCGCACGCGCGTGACCGCGTGAAAGCGCGGGACCTCGGCGACATTGCGGAAGATGCGCCCGTCGGGCAGATCGCGCTCGAAGATCATCGGCGTCATCACGCGGCCGTAGAACAACGGCGCGTCGCCCGCGACCTCGGCCGCGCCGGTGAGCAGCCGGACGCGCATACCGCTCGACGCCAGGCGCAGCACGACCGTCTCGCCGAGGCGCGCATACGGGCGAAGAGGGAGGTAGATCTTGTTGAGCGCCGTCATGTCGCCGGGAGTAAACGAGCGCGCGTAAATCACGTTCGAACCTTTGATCAGCGACACATCGAGATGCGCGTTGCGCCCGGGACTTTCCTGCACCTCGACCGGGATCTCGATCGCGAAGAATGGCTCCTCGTCGACGCGCACATGCCGCTGCATGAAGCGGCCCGGCTCCAGCACGGTCGCGGCGATCTCCTTCACGCCCGGTTTCGTGTACTTGAAGATCGTCCACTTCATTACGTCGATCGATCGCTGTTCGAGCAGGTAGCGAACGCCGAGCATGGATATGAGCGGATCGTTGAAGTCGAATTTGAGGCTGTCGAAATTGATGACGGTCGATGACGTCAGCGCAGCGCTCGGATCGATCCGCTCCAGCAGACGGCGGTAGCTCCCCTCGGACGAAAAATGGCTGCGCAAATCTTCGAGGCGATAAAGCTCGGCGCTATTCGGCCAGAGATAGTCGAAGAAGGGCGCGATGCGGAACGGCCTCGGCTGCGATTGCAGAAACGCGATCGTCGGCGTGCTCGGCGGCGATACCAGCACAGGATCGAGGTAGGGATAGAAGCGTCCGGCGAACACTGCCAGGTCAGCTGCGCAGGCGACAGCGAGCAGCGCGGCGATCGCGATGCGAAAACGGCCGCGCGCGATGAGCGCGGCGCCCGCGGCGGCGAGATACGCCGTGGCGATGGGCAGCATCATCTGGATGCGCGTCAGCGGCGAAAACTTGAATCCGGGCATCGCTCCGACGACCTTCGCAACCGGCGCGAAACCGAACATCGCCGCGAGCATCACCGTAAGCAGCGCAAGCCAGAACCAGCGCCGGCGCGCCCGGCGGTTGGCGAGGGCGATGAGAATCAGAGGCAACGCGACGATGCCGATGTAGACCGTCGCCTCGATGTAGTTGTTGAGCGTGCCGAGGGTGCGGTCGCCGCGCCAGTTGAGCAGTGCGCGATTGCCGAGGTGATCAGGATCGAGAAAAAGAGCGAGGTGATGGAGCGGGAAAACATGCTCGGCCGCGGCACTGGATCGCGACGCAAGATAGCCAGTGCGCTGGACGAGTTGCGCGAGCGGCATGAATGAGGGCGTTGCGATCGCGACACCGAGAAGAGTGGCGAAGGCTGCGATGACGAAGACGCGGGCGAAGGGAAGTTTGTGCTCGGGCGTCGCAGCACGGCGAGCGCCCACGCGGCTCGCGATCAGCGCGAATACGAAATACGCGGCCGCCGCGTACGCGCCGTACGCCATCGTCGCCGGGAAGGCGGAAAGCGCGTAACAGAGCGCGACAAGCCCGATGACCCACGCGGGCGTCCGCTTGCCGCGCGCGGTGCGCAATGCGATCCAGAGAAGCGCGGGATAGAGCGGCGCGGCATTCGTGACGTGCCACCACCAGCGCACGGCGATCGGTCCCGCCGCAGCGAAAAGAATCGCGCCGACTGCGGCGCCACGCTTGCCGAGACGCTCCTCGCGAAGCCAGAGGTACGCGAGCCAGAATGCGACGTTGAGCTTGAGCAGAATGATGCCGGTGTAGACCCACGGCAACGGCAGAAGCAGCGCCGGCAAAAAACTGAACGGCGCGAGAAGCGTCGAGCCGAATCCCGGCACGCCCGCGCCGATGAACGGATTCCAGTGGAACGCGCGCCAGTCCGTTTTGATGAGCGAGAGGACTGTGTAATACGCGGTGGGCGGATCATTGATGAGCGAGTTCTGCGAGTCGACCGCGCGGATCGTCTTCCACGGCTCGGAGTTGTAAAAGACATCGTTCGGCGACGCAATCCGCCCCATGAAAAGCGTCGGAAAGAAGAAAACGACGTGATAGACCGCCAACGCGGTGAGAGCGATGCGATGTTTGCGAAGAATGCGCAAGGTCGGTTGAAGTCTAACCTCATCCGAATCGGGCGCCTTCAACTGCGCATTCAACCCGACGACTCACGCTGCGGCTCCGTATCTGCCTTCATGAAAAGACTCCTTTTGCTCCTCGCCCCTTCCTTGATCATGATGCCATTGCATGCCGAAGTACGCGCCGCCGCTCGCGCTGGCATATTCGCCGGCAGCGACAATCATCCCGCTGGCTCGATCGAGCTCGATGCACGTTACGGAAACTGGTCCTTCGCACCAGCCTACGAGTCCATCCAGGGCGGATACGGACTTCACGCGGTTCACGCCGACGTTCGCCGTCTGTTCCAGAATGAGCAGAAGACGTTTTGGATCGGCGCAGGCCCCACCTTCGTCAGCTCGAGCTCTTCGTCAATGACCACCTGGAACATTGACACCGGCTTCGAGTGGCGCGCGAAGAGCCGGTTCGAGCCTTTCGTCGCCGCGCGGTTTTATCGCTTCCGCATGCCGGTCTTTCGCGACACCCTCAAAGGAAGTGGCGCGGTGATTTCGGTCGGAGTATCGGTGGGCCTGCGCTGAGACTCAGGCGCGTCAGGATAAAGTGACTCCCGACCATGAAGCGCCTCCTCATCGCCGCCGACGTCGACCGTTCCTTTCTCACGCGAGCAAACGCCGACGGCCGCTTTGCGATCGTCGACCATCCCGTCAAGTCGGAGGAAGAGCTGGCGACGATTGTCGGTGATTGCGAGATTCTCGTCACCCGCTCGTACAACCGCGTCACCAAGCGCGTCATCGATGCGGCGCCGTCGCTCGAGCTGATCGCGCAGGGAACGAGCGGCACCGACAACATCGACATCGAGGCCGCACGCGCTCGCGGCATCGCCGTCATCAACATGCCGGGCGAGAACGCCAACGCCGTCGCGGAACTGGTGATCGCGCTCATGATCTCGCTGACGCGTACCGTTCCCGCCTACGACCGCGAGATGCGCGCCGGCGTCTGGGCGCGCGACGATTGCGCCACGCGTCACGAGCTCCGCCACCACCGCCTCGGCATCATCGGACTCGGTCAGGTCGGGATGCGCGTCTCCCGCCTCGCCGTCGCATTCGGAATGCGCGTCACCGCGTTCGATCCGTACATCAGCGACGACGATTTCGCGCAGCGCGGCGCCGCGCGTGCCGGCTCGCTCGACGCGCTCCTGCGCGAGAGCGACATCGTCACGCTCCACGTTCCCTTCACGCCCGAGACGCGCGGGATGCTCGGGGCGAACGAGCTTGCTTCGATGCCGCGGCGCGTGATCGTGATCAACGCTGCGCGCGGCGAGGTGCTCGACGTCGACGCCGCCCTCGCCGCACTTTCCCGCAACGACCTCGGCGGGCTGGCACTCGATGTCTACGATCCCGAGCCGCCCGTCCGCAGCTGGCCCGACGACCCGCGCCTCATCCTCACCCCGCACATCGCCGGCTGCACGACCGAGGCAAAGAGCGCGATCGGCGCGAAGTTGTACGAGAAGATCTGTGCGCACTACGTGTGAGAAGATCGCTTTCCCATGTTTTGTCCAGAATGTGAGAGTGAATATCGCGAAGGAATCGCGCGCTGCTCCGACTGCGATGTCACGCTGGTCGAAGATCTCTCGGCATCGGCGCAGCCGGAGCACCTCGGCAATCTCATTCCCCTGGTCGAGGAGAAGTCGGCGGAGCTTGTCGCCGAATTGCTGGACCGGCTGGAGAAGGCTGACGTGCCCTACGTCATCGAAGCGGGGACCGCGCTGGCGATGCTGACCAGCGAAGAAATCGTGTTCGATGCGCCACAGCCGTGGGAAGCGCGCGTCTGGGTGCCGGCGGCGTTCGGCGAGAGCGCGGCGAACATTCTGGCCGAGGTGGATGAGCAGTACGGGCGGCGGCGGGTTGGGATTCGGCAAGCGCCCCAGCACTGACGGCGGACGGCGCCTCCCGTGATGCGCCTGGCAGAGAACTGCGCAGGACGTCAGGCAGACTCGCGATGACACTGCTTCCTACCCGGCCAGTGACTGCGCTTCACGCGAACTCGAAACGCAATCGCGCGCGCAGGTGGCCGAGGATGGCGCCGAGGAGGGCGCCGGTGCTGTTCCAGATGATGTCGTTCACGTCGGCGACGCGCGAGGGAAGAAAGTACTGCCACGCTTCGATCGCGCAGGTTAGGGTGAGGCCTAGAAGGATGGTGAGGACGTAGGTTTGCAGCGTGGGGCGCTCAACCGTGTAGAGCGCAATGAACATCAGAAAGCCCCACGGCACGAACAGCAGAATGTTGGCGATGATTGGCACGATGATCACGGCCAGAATGTGCGTCGATACCGGATGACGGGCGATGCGGTTGGAGAGATGACGAATATCGTCGAACGGCTTGGGATCGATCTTCGAGTAACCCTTACTCGACATCCAGATCGTCGTCATGATGATGAGCCCCGTGACGACGAGGAGCAGCAGGATGGTGACGGGGCGGCGGATGGTGAGGGTGGTTTGCATGTGAGTCAGAGATCAGGGACTAGAGATCAGCGATCAGGATTGTACTTGGCCTCCTGATCTCTGATCTCTAGTCCCTGATCTCTGCCCCTACACGTTCACAAACTTCCGATACCCCACGTTCAGGATCAATCCGACGGCCATGAAGAACATCATCGTGGCGGAGCCGCCGTACGAGATCAGGGGCAAGGGAATTCCGGTCACGGGCAGCAGTCCGATCTGCATCGACACGTTGATGAGGATGTGAAAGATGAAGAAGCAGATCAGCGAGAGGACGAGAAACGTTCCTCCTCGGTCCCTCGAGGCCTTGGCCACTGCGAGCGACTCGAGGATGAGGAAGAGGTAGAGCGTCAGCACGACACTCACGCCGACGAATCCCCACTCCTCGCCGAGTACAGAGAAGATGAAGTCGGTGTGACGGGCCGGGAGGTACTCGAGGTTTACCTGCGTGCCGTGCAGGTATCCCTTGCCGGTGATGCCTCCGGAGCCGGTGGCGATCTTGGCCTGCATGACCTGGTAGCCGGAGCCGAGCGGGTCGCGGGCGGGATCGAGGAAGATCATGATCCGCTCTTTTTGAAACGGTTTGAGCGTCTGCCAGCCGACGGGAAGAGCGATGAGGAAACAGGCCGTGGCGATGATCCAGAGCTTCGGTTTGATGCCGCCGAAAAACATGGCCACGCCGAACAGCGGAAAGAAACTGGCGGCCGAGCCGAACGCCGGCTGCAGCGCGATGAGAACGACCGGCGCTCCGATCATGGCCATGACGATGGAGAAACTGCGGACATCGAGATAGGCGCGGTCGTTCGAATCGAAATACTTGGCGATCAGCAACGCCGTGAAGATCTTCATGAACTCCGACGGCTGGAACTGGAACGAGCCGACGTGGATCCACGACTTCACGTTCCTCGTCAGACGGTCGGAGATGAGCAGGTAGCCGAGCAGCACGATTCCGACGCCGTACAGTACCGGCGCGATCTCCATCAGCACGTGATAGTCGATGGCGATGAAGATGACCATCAGGACGATGCCGATGAGCGTCCACATCACCTGCTTGCGGAAGAGCGGCGCCTCGGGGCCAAAGTAGGTGGCGCTGTAGACCAGCACGCAGCCGATCGCGGCGATGAGTAGCGCCGTCGTCAGAAGGTTGAGGTCGAGCCGGGATAGCGTGCGTTGTACGGACATCGTTTCGCGCGAGAAATCGAGAGTAACACCGAGTGGTCAGCAGCCACGAGAATGGCCGCCCTCAGCGTAAGGCAAGAAAGCGGCCAGCGTTTGCGGGGGTTGCTGAGTTGCTATGTTGCTGGGTTGCTCGGTGACGAAATGATCTGCGATTTGCACTTCGGTAACTCAGCAACCGAGCGACCCAGCAAGCTTACCTACCCTTCGGCAGTTCCTGGTTGTAGTAGAACATCGCCGTCACGCGCTCGGTGTCGTTCGGGAAATCCTTCGGCAGGGGGTTCAGCGGGGAGGAGAGCTCGATCCCTTTCTTTGCCGCGAAGTCATACGGAGGCACGCCCGAGCTGGAGAGGATGGTGACGTCGGTGATGCTCCCATCGCGGTGGATGGTGAAACGAATCGTGACGACACCCTTGAGTCCGGTCTGGATGAGGTGTGGCATGTTCGAGTACCAGTTCACCCGAATCCGATTGACCATCCCCTCGGCGTAGTCGCCCCAGTCGAACCACTGGCTCTCGAACGATAGCGGACCGTCCTGCGCGAATCCTTTGTCGCCGCCTGCTGCGCCGTTGAGGTCGAAGCCTTGCTGTCCGCCGCCGAGGGAAGCGACTTTGCCGACTTCTTTGATGGCGTTGCGCCAGTTCACGGGTCCGGTAGCCACGCTGGCCTGGGTCGGCTGGCGATAGGCGAGCGTCGACGGAGCTTGCGACGTGTTGGACGGCGGGGGGACTGCGGCCTGTTCCTGCGCCGCGTTCGCCGCTTGCTGCGTGGGGGTAGGCGCGCTCGGATTGCCGGAGGCCTGCTTCGGCGGTGTGTAGATCTTGCTGCCATCGCCGGGACGTTGTGTCGGTTGGTCACCCGTCGGATGCGGCGTGGAGGCCTGGCGGTTGGCGTTGGAGAAGGCGGCGTTCGACGATGGCGGACGATCGATCTTCGGTCCGGGAGCCTGGACGAACTCTTTGTCGTTTGGATTCTGGCGGATCAGCTCGATGTATCGCGCGATCGGCGGTGCTGGCGCATCTTTCGTCACCGGATGATAGAAGGCAATGAAGTACGCGAGGATCAGCGCGTGAAGAACGAGCGAGACGACGACGGCAATGCTGACCCCGCTGCTCCGCGATTCGGACGGTTCGCCGAGGAGGTCAATCGTTTCTTCGAGCTCGTGGAGTTGATGGTCCAAAAAAAGGTGTCCTCAGCCTAGAAGTTGGGCCGTCTCCGATTTCTTCCCTTTGGGCGGTGCTAAACTCACTTGCGTGTCCGACGTCATCAATTCTGTTCCACCACCACCGCCGCCCCCTCCACCACCGCTGCGGCCGGCGGCTCCGGCGTTTGACTTCGCGCGTCCGTTTACCTTTACGTTCGAGGACCCCCGTTGGGTACAGAAAGTTCTCATGGGCGGCCTGTTCATGCTGGCAAGCGTGTTCATCATTGGCGCGTTCTTCGTCTATGGCTACATCGCGCGCCTCGTTCGCAACGTCATCGCTGGCGAGGCGTATCCGCTTCCCGAGTGGGATGACCTGGGCGAATACTTCAGCGAAGGGCTGCGGCTCTTCTGTGTGGCTCTCGTTTACATGCTGCCGCTGATCGTCTTGATGTTCGTCTTCATCGTTCCTTCGATCGTCGCTGAGGCTGCCGACAATGAAGCACTGAGGAACATCGGCGGCGGGATGGCGGCGTGCGTCTGGTGCATCATCTTTCCGCTGGGGCTGGCGATGGCTCTCTGGCTGCCCGGCGCGCTGCTGTTTGCCGTGGTCGAGCGCCGCTTCGGCGCTGCATTCGAGTTCGGTCAGATCGCGGCGTTCATCAAGGCGAACATCGGCAATTACCTGCTGGCCTTCGTCGTCTGGCTCGTCGTCCGGATGATTGTTCCGTTCGGATTCATCCTGCTCTGCGTGGGTGTGTTCTTCACGGGATTCTGGTCGTTCGTCGTGGCCGGCTACTCGTTCGCGCAGGCGTGGCGTCTGGCTCCGAACCGCCGGTGAAGCGCGACACCAAGATCGTCGCGGCCACGCTGGTCGCCATTTCCCTGGCCATTCTCTCGGCATCGGTTGCCTGCACGGCGGCGATCGCGAACGGCGCGTCGATGCGATGGCGGCTTCTCTTTCGCCTGTTCTGCCACGGGATCCCGGAGCGCTGTCTCTACCTCTGGAACACGCCGATGCCGATCTGCGCGCGCTGCACGGCCATCTATGCCGGCCTCGCGCTGTCGTTCGCGCTGTTCTCGATCCTTCCGCGGATGAAGGAGCGTGTAGCGCGCTCCATCCTCTACGCGGCAGTGTTGCCGATGGCGGTCGACGGCCTGACGCAACTGGCACGTCTGCGGCTGAGCAGCAATCCACTACGGATCGAAACCGGTCTTCTGGCCGGGCTCGCCTTCGGGGTTTGGGCGCTCAGTGCGATAGAAAATCACGAGACCGTTACGATTCCTTGACCTCCTACCAACCGTGGGTTACGCTCAGAGCCGCGGATCCACCTTACCGAAATTACAAAAATGGCCTTCCAGGGATCGCTGAAAGAGCTGCCGCTGCCTGACATCATTCAGTTGGTCAGCGTATCCGGCAAGACAGGCAAGTTCACGCTTTCGCGCGACCATGATCGCGGCTATATCTATTTGAAAAACGGGCAGATGGTCCACGCCACGGTGAGCGATCTCGTCGGCGAGGAAGCGATCTACGCGCTGGCCATCTGGAATCAGGGCGAGTTTCAGTTCAACCCGAACGAAGAGCCCGACCGGCAGACGATCACGAAGTCGAACACGAACCTCTTGATGGAAGCGGCGCGCCGGCTCGACGAGTGGCGCGTGCTGTCGAAGAAGGTGCCGTCGATCGACTACGTCCCCGAGCTTCAGGTGCGCGAGTCGCGGCACGAGCAGATCACGCTGAACCCGCAGGAATGGCTGCTCGTCACGCGGATCGACGGGCAGAGGTCGATCGCGGAGATCGGCAAAGCGCTGAACATCTCATCGTTCGAAGTCGCCAAAGTCCTCTACGGAATGATCACGGGCGAGTTGGTTGCGCTAAAAAAAAAATCTGAATTCGGACGCGATGAAGAGAGCGGCGAGCTAGTCGATCTCGCGGCCCGCATCCGCTCCATCGCCGAGGAGTTCATCGGCAACTCCGCGCACAAGACGATCGAGAAGCACTTCCTGCGCGCACTCGACGGCATCATGAGCGGCGACGGAGAGCACGCCGTCGACGCGATGGTCACCGAGTTCGAGAAGACCGCGTCGCTGCTTCGGGGGCTCTCGGTCACCGAGCAGCTGCGCTCGCGGATCAGTGAGTTGCGCGCGGCGGTGTGAGGCAGAGATCAGAGATTAGAGATCAGAGATCAGACGAATCACGCCGATCGTTACATCTCTGGTCCCTGATCTCTGATCTCTGCTCTAAAACGCCTGCCCGCTCGAGAACGCCACCAGCCACCCTTTGCGTCCGAGCGGATCGCGATTCAGCGCGTACGCCAGATCGACGCGCAGAAGGTTCTTCGGCGTTCGCGGAAGGCCGACGCGCAGGCCGATGCCGATGTCGCTCTTCAAGTGCATGAGGTTTGTGAAGCCGCCCGATGTGGCGTTGCCGGCGTCGAGGAATGCCACGATTCCCGGGGAGGCCAGTTGCAGAATCTCGCGGCCGAGGTAAAGGCGCTCTTCGACGTTGATCACCAGCGATCGCGTTCCGGCGAACGCATGCGCGCGATACCCGCGCAATCCGGTCAATCCGTCGGCGAAGAACTGATCTTCGGCGTCCATCCGCCAGCCGCTGTTCACGGCGATCCGGCTGAGAAACGTCGTCGGATACGACGCCCTCCCTCCTCGGCGTACAAACAGCAGCGAGGACCCGACGATGCCGTTCTGCAGACCGCCGTCGAAGCGTGAGGAGAGCGAGACCGCGGGCAGAACGAATCCGTTCCCGAGCCACTTGCCGTCGGCCGCGGCGACGCGCGCGAATGAGGTAGTGCGATCCGTGCCGAAAGCGCGAGGCGAGATTGCACCTTCGATCGAAAGTTGCCGCCCGAGGTTGAAGTCCTCGTAGCGGATGTCCTTGTTGACGAAATTCAGCTTCACGAAATCGTTGGCCGTGCTTTCGTAGCGGACGAAGACGTAGCGGAACTGGCGGCTGGATGGAAGCATCGGCGTGACGCCGCTCTTCATGACGGTGAAAGAGTCGTCGACTGCGCGCAGACCGGCAATGAGGCGATGCGCCCGACTGTCGTTCGGATCGAGCGCAACGCCGAAGCTGGCCACGATCTCGCGATGCTTTTGCTGGAAGCGCTCGATCTCCCGCCCGCCGCCGTAAAGGTGATCGAACTGCCGGAAGCCAGCAAACGACATCTCCGTCGCCCAGGGGGTGGCGAACGAATAGAACGGGCGGACGACGGCGAGATGGTGGTCGTAACCATCGGAGTTCATCGCGTAGCCGAACGCCGCTTTCCAGTAGGGCGCGAAGAATGCCGGGTCGTTGTACGTCACCGCCGCCCGCGTCCGATCCACTCCCCGGCTCCATCCCAACTCCAGATCCTTGCCGAGCCCGAGGAGGTTGGTCTCCGACAGCGTTGCCCCGACCGTGCTCTTCCCTCCCTTGCTGCCCGCTTGCGTCTCCGGCGCGATGGACCAGGAGTCCTGCGTCGTGACGACGATGTCGACGACGCCATCGTGCGGCGGCGAAGCCTCGACCGATGCCGACTTCAGGAACTGAAGGGCGCGTAGGTTCCTCTCTGTCTCGGCGAGCCGTTCCGGGCTGTAGACGTCGCCCTCACGAAAGAGGAGGAACTTCTCGATGACCGACTTCCGCGTCTCGACATGAAGCCGGTCCGCCAACCGGTAGAGCCGTCCATGTCCTGCCTCGGCATCCGAATACACATCCAGCGGACGGACCGTGATCGTGCCGACGCGCAGGGGTTGCTCCGTCTGCGCGCCCAGAGCGGTGACGACGACGAGCGCGAGGGAAAGGGGAAGGAGGCGGATCACCGTATGTTTTCGAGGGTAGCAGAGACTTAGAGATTAGAGACTAGAGATCAGAGATCAGGATGGAACGATAGGAGAGATCAGGGTTGTCCGTAACCCTCCTGAGTTCGCCGCTCGTCCCTGGTCTCTGATCTCTAATCACTAGTCTCTGATCTCTGATCTATCTTTGCTATTCTGCGTCCCACACCAATCCCCGGGAGGTTTTCCTTGGACAATTATCGTGGCGGCTGGATCGAGATCATCGCCGGAGGCATGTTCTCCGGAAAGTCGGAGGAGCTCATCAGGCGTCTGCGGCGCGCCGTGATCGCGCGGCAGCGCGTCCAGGTGTTCAAGCCTCTGATCGACGATCGCTTCAGCACCGAAGACATCGTCTCGCGCGACGACCGGCGGCTGAAGGCGATGGCGGTGGCCACGAGCGCGGAGCTTCTGACGCGCGTCGAGATCGGCATGCAGGTGGTCGGCATCGACGAGATCCAGTTCTTCGACGCAGGTGTTGTCGAGGTCTGCATGCAGCTCGCCGATGCCGGAATCCGCGTGATTGCCGCAGGGCTCGACCAGGACTACATGCGCAGGCCGTTCGGTCCGATGCCGGCGCTGCTCTCGGTGGCGGAGGATGTCTCGAAGATGCACGCGGTGTGCGTCCGTTGCCGTGGCGCCGCGCACTACTCGCAGCGGGTGGCCGGCGGGAACGCGCAGGTCGAGGTCGGCGATTCGTCGTACGAGGCGCGCTGCCGTGCATGCTTCGAGGCCTACAAGTCGTCCCCGGCCGAAGAGCCGGCGGTCCAGCTCACGATGCCGGCAACGGCGTAGCGAACCTCACCTTTGCCGGCGCGGTCTGGGCGTTGCGTCGTCGTGATCGTTCGTTCGGCCTCCCCCGCCCTCACGCTCCCTCCGCGCTGGTTTTCACCCTGACACTTTTTGTCGTTTGTGAGTCGACAGAATGGCGTCCGGAGCGGAAACGCGAGTCCCGCCTACGATGTAACTCACAGGGAACAAGGGGGATGCGAGGAGAGACGTCAACTGGTATTGCGATTGCCGTATACTCCCCGACTTCCCCGCAAAAGAAAGGTTCAGCGTGACTCGGAGAGAGAAGGGTTTCACACTGATTGAGCTGCTGGTCGTTGTTGCCATCATCGGCATCATCGCCGCGATTGCCGTTCCGAACATGCTCATGGCCATCCAGCGCTCCAAGCAGCGCCGGACGATGGTGGACATGCGAAACCTCGCCAACGCCTGGGAGTCCCGGAACATCGAGAGCGGCCGCTACAACGCGGCTGGAGTGGCAAACGGTATCGAAGGATGCGATCAGAACGTCGACCTGAATGATCTGCAGGTGGCGCTCTCGCCGACCTATATCAAGTCCTTTCCGCGCATCGATGGCTGGGGCACGGCGTACAAAACATTCCTCGATGCTCCATGGGGAAGTTCCACCGCCAGAGCGCAGCACTACGCCATCGTCTCCGCCGGCCATGATCTCGTGATCGAAGGCGACCCGACGAGCGGTCCGTTCACGAACTACGACTGCGACATCGTCTACTCCAATGGGACGTTTCTTTCGTATCCGGACGGTCTGACGTTCAAGTAGCGAGTGGCCGCCCGCTATACTCGCGGCCTGCGCATGCTTCTCCTTCGTCGGCTCACACTTCTGGCGCTTCTTTTCTGTCTGTTTGCGCCGGTCCGCTGCCGCCGTGCCGAGGGAGGAGAGAGTGATCCCGTCGAGCGCGAGGCAGAGGCGGCGCTCATCGCTTACCTTCGCATCGACACATCGAATCCTCCCGGCAACGAGACCGCCGGTGCAAGGTTTCTCCAGCAGCTTTTACTGAAGGAAGGGATCGACGCAAAACTCATCGGTGCGGATCCGGCCCGGCAGTCGGTTTATGCGCGCCTCGTCTCCGGTACGAACGAGAAGGCGCTGCTGCTTCTTCACCACATCGATGTCGTCCCCGCCGTCGCCAGTCAATGGACGAAGCCGCCGTTTGCGGGCGTGCGCTCCGGCGGTTATCTCTGGGGACGGGGAGCGCTCGACATCAAGTCGCTGGGCATCGCGGAGTTGATGGCCTTCATCGACCTGAAACGCCGCAATGTCCCGCTGCGCCGCGATGTCATCCTCCTTGCCGCCGCCGACGAAGAGCTCGGCGGGATCAATGGCTGCAAGGCGCTGCTCGATCAGCATCCGGAGCTTTTCGCCAACACCGGTTTCGTGCTGAACGAGGGTGGATACAACGCGACGGTTGTCGATCACGTCACGTTCTGGGGCATCGAGGTGCAGGCCAAAGTGCCGCTCTGGCTTCGCATCACGATGAAAGGAGCGGCCGGGCATTCGGCATCTCCGCCCGATGACGGCGGAGCGCTGGCGAAACTCGTCCGCACCCTCGATGCCGTGCAGCGGATCCCGACGCCGTACCGCCTCACACCCGCGGTGATGCGTGCGTTCCGCGCGGCCGGAAGCGCGCGGCCGGACGAGCGCGGCGAAGTGATGCGCGACATCGCGGAGCCGCTCGACTCCGCGCGGATCGACCGCGTGCTCTCGCCCGGATACCGCGCGCTGCTGCGCGATACGATCGCGATCACGCGCGTCGCAGGCGGCAACTCGATCAACGTTCTTCCGACGAATGCGGTCGCCGATATCGACATGCGCCTTCTTCCCGATGAAACGACCGGCGCGATGATCGGAAAGGTGAAAGCGGCGTTGCCGGACGGCGGCGAGCTTCAGGTCCTTCTCGCCGGCGAGCCGGTTCCCGATAGTCCTAGCGATACACCTCTGTTTCGCTGGCTCGCCTCGTCGATGACGAAAGCCGAGCCGGGCTCGATCGCCGGGCCGATCGTCGGTGCCGGCACGACAGACAGCCGTTTTTTTCGTGCACGCGGCATCGTCGCGTACGGCATCGCGCCGTTCAAAGTGAACTACTACGATGCCGATACGGTGCATTCGAACGATGAGCGCATCCGGGCGCGGTTTTTCGCCGAGGGGGTGCGATTGATGCGGACGATCGTCACCGGCTTCTGCGCTCGGTCATCGCAAGGACAGCAACCCACGCCATGAAACGGCGCTGGGCATTTGCGGCCATCGCGCTGCTTTCGCTGGTCGTTTTCGCGGCGCCGCTCCTGCGCAACGAAGTCTTCTCGATTCGCGATCACGACGACTACTTTCAACCTCTGCGCTGGTTCACCGCCAACGAGCTGCGGCACGGACGCCTCCCGCTCTGGAACGTCTACAGCGCGTCGGGCGAGCCGTGGCTCGCCAATCCGCAGACCGGCGTCTTTTATCCGCCGGCGTGGATCTTCGTCGCACTGCCGTTCAGCGCGGCGTACACGCTCTATCTTTTTTTTCACGTCGTCCTGCTCGGTTGCGGTGCGTATCTGCTGTTCGCTCGATTGACGCGGCCGGGCGGCGCCGCGCTTGCCGCGGCACTCGCGCTCACGTTCTGCGGACCGGTCATGTCGTTGCTCGACATCTCGAACAACCTGACGACCTTCGCCTGGATCCCGCTGATCCTCTGGTGCGCGCTCGACGGTGTATCTTCCCGCGCCAGCGCGGTGGCCATCGCCATGTCGTTTCTGGCCGGCGAGCCTTTTTACGCAGCGGTTGGCGCGTTGCTGTTTGTGATCGTGCGGCGGCGCGGAGTGCTTGACGTCATCGATGTCGCGCTGACTTCGTTTGCGCTATCGTCGATTCAACTCCTGCCGTTTCTCTCGATGGCTCTCAGCAGTGATCGGGCAAACGGCGGCGTGCCGCGCGCGACTCTCTTCCGGGACTCGATGCCGCTTGGCGACTGGCTCCGCATCGCCATCCCTCCCAACCTCGGCGCAATTCCCCTCGACCCGCATCTCGGACAGCACTTCATCCTGATCGTCTACGTCGGGACGCTGACCGTTTTCTTCGCGTTGCTTGGGATCATCGCCGGACGAGCTCGCGCGGTTGGTTGGGTTGCTCTCATCGTTGTCTGCGTCTTCGTCGGTCTGGGCGATCACTTCGCTCCCTCCGCCGAGATCCTGGCGCGGCTGCCGCTCACGTTGTTCCGCTATCCCGCGCGGATGGTGCCGCTGGCGGTTCTGGCGATCTGTGCGCTGGCCGCGATCGGTTGCGACCGTGTCATCCGCGGACGATGGCAGTTTGCGATCGCGCTGGTGATGTTCGCGGACGTCGTCCTGCAGATTCAACCGCTTCTTGTTACCGCGAAGTTCAATCCGCATCGGGTTCCGTACCCGGCGGCGATCGGGCGCGACAAGAAAATTCTGCGCGCCGATCAACCTCGTATCTCGGATCATAACGGCTGGATCTCGGGCTACCTCAATCTCTACGACCGGAGATTCGATGTGTGGTCGCCGGCGCCGACGCTGTCGCAGCAGTACGCCGCCTACTTTCAATCCATCGAAGCACGCCGCGACCGCGAAGCCATCAACGAGCTCTCCGTCGGATACATCCTGGCGCCCGGAGTGATGACCACCTTTCAACCGGTGGCATCGGTCAGTGGTGTCGTAGCACACGTCAATCCTCGCGGGCTTCCGCTTGCGTACTCGCGCG
This sequence comes from Thermoanaerobaculia bacterium, assembly GCA_034664845.1. GTDB lineage: Bacteria > Acidobacteriota > Thermoanaerobaculia > Gp7-AA8 > Gp7-AA8 > JADGNZ01. The sequence goes on from JAXDGW010000053.1 coordinate 15,868, forward strand.
ACAGCGTCACGCACCGCACCGCGCCGGTCAAATCGCTGGCGTTCACGCCGTCCGCGGTTTTCATCGACGTCAACATGCCCGCGGATGGTGATGTGATCGTCACGCAGCGAGCTGCTCCGGGATGGAGCGTCACCGTCGACGGTAACGCCGCGGCCGCGCGTGAAGTCTCCCTCTTCCGGACCGTTCACGTGGCACGAGGGTCGCACGCGATCAAGTGGAGCTATTGCCCGGTTCCGCTCGTCATCGGAGCGATTCTCACGTTCGCCGCGCTGCTGCGCTTGCTCCTTTCAAGTTGGTTTGTCAAGCAAACGGAGCGCATAAAATTTCTTCGCGAAACACAAAGAAATGCGTAGCTACTTTGAAGAAGGAGGGGTGTAGAATCGCCCCCTTCCAAACGACCGTCAGGGGTAAATTCAATGGTGAGTATCGATGATCGCTTGAATCAGATCATTCGCGAATTGATTGGCAGTGGCATCACTCTCGAGCAGGCCGTGGAGGCTTTCGAGGGGAAGTACATCGTGGCCGCGATGTCGGAGACGCGCGGGAATGTGACCGCGGCGTCGAAGGCTCTCGGCGTCCACCGCAACACGCTTCACAACAAGCTTCGCTCGCAGACGATGCTCAACGGCTTTGCTGACTCCATCCGCCCGATGCGGCGCCGCATCTCCGCGCGCAGCGTGACCGCACCGAAGTCGTCGAACGGAAAATCGACGCGCTCGCGTTGAACGCGAGGAGACTCTTGCCTCAACCGCTTTCGCTCCCCGGCTCCACCGGCCTCAAACAATCGATCACCGATCTCCTTCGCCAGCGCGGAAGCCGGATGCTTCCGGTCAAGGAGATTCATGAGCGTCTGGAAGGGTCGGAAGCCACGCGCGAAGAAGTCGGGCGCGTCGTCGAAGAGCTGGAGCAGGACGGCATCGTCGTCGCCGTCCGCGGCAAGCGCTATTCGCTGCTCGAGTTCACGCCGTATCACGCCGGGCGCATCCGCGTTCATCCGGACGGCTACGGCACCGTCTTCGGCGGCGGCGAGGAGCCCGACATCTTCATCGACCGCCGTTCGATGAAAGGTGCGATGAACGGCGACCTTGTCGTCGTCCGCGTCGACAAGCACAGTCCGAAGTACCACACGATCCGGCAGCGAAAACTGATCATCGGCGAAGTCACAACGGTGCTTCGCCGCGCGCATCGCACGGTCGTCGGGCGCTTTCACGCCGATCCCGATGAGCCCTTCGTGACGCCGTTCGATTCGCGACTCGATCACGACATCGTCATCGACCGCAATGGGACGATGGACGCGCGTGATCAGGAGATGGTCAACGTCGAGATCGACCGCTATCCCGACCGCACCAGCCACATCGCCCGCGGCCGCGTCGTCGAAGTGCTCGGATTCATCGGGGAGCCAGGCGTCGACATCGAGCTGGTCATCCGCAAACTGCAGATTCCGCATCGCTTTCCGCCCGAGGTGCTCGCGGCGGCAGAAGCGATTCCGGACGAGGTCACCGCCGGCGAGATCGCAAAGCGCGTTGATCTTCGCGAGCACAACATCGTCACGATCGACGGCGAGACCGCGAAAGACTTCGACGACGCAGTCGAAGTGCAGCTCCTTCCGAACGGGAACTATCTCCTCGGCGTCCACATCGCCGACGTCTCGCATTACGTCACCGAGGGGAGCGCGCTCGATGAAGAAGCGCTCGAGCGCGGAACGTCCGTTTACTTTCCGGGCCGCGCTGTCCCGATGCTCCCGGAGCGCCTGTCGAACGGAATCTGCTCGCTGAATCCGCGAGTGGAGCGGCTCACCTTCTCGGTCGATATCGAGATCGATCGCAAGGGGCGCTTCGTCGACCGCAAAGTCTATCGCTCCGTCATCCGCACGAAAGAGCGGACGACGTATACGAACGTGAACGCCTTCCTCGTCAACGAAGGGGTGGCTCAGCCGAGCGGACCGCCGCCGCACGGCGTGATCGTTCCGCCGCGGGAAGAGTTGCGTGCGCGCTACGGCTATCTTCTCGATGACTTCACGCGGATGCATGCGCTTTACGACATTCTGCGCAAGCGGCGCGAAGCGCGAGGGTCGATCGATTTCGACCTTCCCGAGGCCGAGGTGATTCTCGATTCCGAGGGAGTGATCGACGCCATCAAGCCGACCGAGCGTAACGTCGCGCACCGCATCATCGAAGAGTTCATGCTCGCGGCGAACGAAGTTGTCGCCTCCGAGCTCGTCTTCGCCAACCAGCCCGGCATCTTTCGCGTTCACCAGCAGCCCGACCCGCAGAAGCTCGAAGACCTGCGCGAGATCCTCAAAGAATTCAAGCTGACGATGCGCGGCGATCTGGAGGAGATGCGTCCCGGCGAATTGCAGCGCGTGCTCAAGTCGGTCGAAGGAACGCCCGAAGAACGCTTTCTCACGAACATCGTGCTGCGCTCGATGAAGCGCGCGTTCTACTCGGAAGAGAACATCGGTCACTTCGCGCTGGCCATCGCGAACTACGGGCACTTCACGTCGCCGATCCGGCGCTATCCCGATCTCATCGTCCATCGCCGCCTCGGCGAGATAGTGGACAAAGGTCCGCTATACGGCGAGCGGCTGGCCGAAGTCGAGCGCGCGCATCCGTTGTACGCGGCGCAGTCGAGCGACCGCGAGCGGCGCGCCGACGAGGCGTCGCGCGAAGTGCTGGAGTGGAAGAAAGTCATCTTCATGCGCGACAAGGTCGGCCTCTCGTTCGCCGGCACTGTCACCGGCGTCGCAGCATTCGGACTCTTCGTGGAGCTCGACGAGATCTTCGTGCAGGGGATGGTGCCGGTGGCGACGATCGGCGGCGACTTCTGGGTCTTTCGCGAGCGCGAGCATCGCCTGCGAGGCGATTCGACCGGCCGCGAGATGCGCCTCGGCGACAAAGTCACGATCGAGGTGAAGTCGATCGACGAAGACCGCCACCAGCTCGAGTTCCGTCTGCTCGAGATCGGTGGATCGCCTATTGCACTGCGGGAACGATAGTTACAGCCGATAATCCAGCGGAAGGACCGCATACGAATGGCCGATGCAAACGACCTCGCGACCCAGATCCGGACCCTCGTCGATCAGCGTGTCGCGCTCGAAACCAAACTTCAGAATGAGCCGGGCGAGTTGCCCGAGTCCCGGGCCCGGCAATACGACGGCGAATATAGCGCGCTGCAACGCAAGCTCGCGGCGATCTTCCAGAAGACGAAAGAGGAGTCGCAGCGCATCACGCTCATGCTCGAGTTGATGCGCATCCTCGAGAACCGCCTCGTCTATCTCCACAACTTCATCGTCGACGCCACATCCGACAACCGCATCTTCGCGCAACTCGTGACGCAGTTCATCGCCCAGCTCCTATCGCAGCGAAGCAAGGTGCTGACGCTGTTGGAGGCCACGTACTTCGGCGCCGTAGCCACGCTCTACGCCGGCGACATCGACGGTGCGCGCAAAGGTTTCGCAGCGGCCTGCGCGTCGGAAGAATCGGACGAGGCCAACGACATCAAGTACAAGTCTTACGTCATCCTCGGCCATCTCTCCCACGAGGAGCATGACTACGCGAAAGCGAAAGACTTGCACGACCAGTCGATGCGCTACTCGCAGAACAACAACGTCACCGCGCAGGCGCTGGCGCTCAAAGCGCTGAATTCGTACGCCCTCGGCGACCGCAAGGAAGCGCTGAACCTGTTCGAGCAGTCGCTCGAGCTCTTCGACGCCAATCAGCCGTTCTTCAATTCGTACTTTTTCCGCAACGCGCTGCTCTTCTGCGGCTCCATCCATTTCGACAACCGCGAATACGCCAGCGCCGAGCCGTACTACCGCCGCGTGCTGGAGAACGCCGAGCAGACTTCTTACGACTATTTCGACGCCCAGACCCACCTCGGCCGCATCGCCTACACCCAACAGCACTATGACGATGCCATCGCCTCGTTCGAAAAAGCGATTCAGGCCCAGAAGCTCAGCGAAAACGAGTCGATCGTCGACACCTGGTTCTGGATCGCCCGCACGCACCTCAAGCGCAACGACCCCGCAAGCGCCAAGCTCTATCTGGAAAAGATCGCCGCCTCGGACGTGAAGTACGAGAAGAAACCGCAGGCGGCGGAGCTGCTGGGGAAGATCGCGTAGCAGCCAACCCGCTGTCATTCTGAGCGGGCGGGGCGGCGGTGGGCGAAGAATCCCCCGCCGATGTGCAGGGAAGGGAGGGGCGCACGGTCAAGCGCGGGCTCAGGAAGTTGGGAGTGCCCCCTAATCCGCCTTCGGCACCTTCTCCCCCACCAAAAGCGTGGGGGAGAAGGACGCTCGATTGGGAGATTCGGGATATCCCGGCTAATCAGCAACTCGGCAAAGCAGCAACCCAGCAGATCAGCAAGCCGGGCAAATCAGCAACCCGGCAAATCAGCAACCCAGCTCAGCAACCCAGCTCCCGGCTCAGCAACCCAGCAACCGAGCAGCCCAGCAACCATCAACGGCAATCAGAACTTCACTTCCTGACTGGCCGCCCTCACGTTGCACGTCTCGCAGAGCCAGCCGTGGGATGTGAGTTTGAACGGCGCTTCGTTCTCGTCGCGGAAGAGCGTTCGGGTTTCGTGGCACCAGTCGCAGCGGACGACGTGAGGGTTTCCGAAGTCGGGATTCTCGCGGAGGATGCCGGCGGCCACTTCTTTTTCATCGGCGATCAGGTCGTCGCTGCGAAGCATTTTTCCTGCTGTGGTTCGAACAGCCTGTCGGGTCACTGGGTCTCCTCGGATCTTGCTTCGTCTAAGCCGGCACGGTTGTGCTGGGGGTTTCAGGTGGATCGCATTTTGGTCGGGGGGCGGAGGCGTCGCCCGGCATCGGCAGCGTGACGATGAAGGTCGATCCCTGGCCGAGGCCGGGGCTTTCGACGCGGACGGCGCCTTTGTGCAGTTTCAGGATTTGCGAGACGATCGACAGCCCGATGCCGAGGCCGCGGGGCTGGCCCGGAGCGTCGGCCGCCTGACGGTACAGCTCGAACACATGCGGTGCGAAGTCGGGATCGATCCCTTTCCCCGTATCCTTAACCGACAGCCGGGCACAGTTGCCATCCTGTTCCAGCCGGACGTCGATCACCCCGCCGGGCTCTGTGAACTTGATTGCGTTGCTGAGGAGGTTCCAGATGACCTGCAGCAAGCGCACGCGATCGCCGCGCAACGGAGCGGGATCGAGCAGGAGTTGCAAACGAACCTGATGTTGGCGTGCTCCGGCGCTGAACGCCGTCATTTCGATCGCCGATCGGACGACGCTTGCGAAATCGATCTCCGCGATCTCCACGCTCAGCTTCTGCTCCCGGATGCGTGTGACGTCGAGCAGGTCCTCGGTGAACACGCGGAGCAGGGTCGCGCTCTCGTTGAGGTGGGCAAACGCGTCGTTGCACATCTCCGGGTTTCTCATTCCGAGTTGAACCCAGCCGATGATCGAGGTCAGCGGCGTGCGGAGCTCGTGAGCAATCGTGCCGATGAATGCGTCCTTGTACCGGTTCGCACTATCGGCCTCGCGAAACAGCATGGCCGTGTCGATGGCGATTGCCGCTCGTTGCGACAACTCCTCGGCCAGCCGAAGGTCGACCAACCCATACTTGCGGCGCGATGAAGAAAAGGTCGTCGTGCCGAGAACCTTCTCGCGCACGATGAGGGGCACGCTGATCAGTGACCGTAACCCCAGCGCTCCGATGAGCTGCGTGATCTTTGCCGCGGGCTGAACGCCGCTCAGTTGCGATTCCGCGATATCGGTGAGCAGCACCGACTTCCGTAGCCGCAGCGCCTGCGGAGCGCCCGGAGCACTCTCCGGCGAGCTGAAGGACTCCTGCTGAAACTGCAGGGCGAGATCCCGCATGACTGGATTGGCGTGGGAGACCGTGAGGTGGCGGATGGAGCCGTCGTTGTTGAGCAGGTCCACGGCGCACCAGTCGGCGAAATCCGCGGTCGAGAGTTGCGCCAGCGACGCGAGCGTCGTCTCGTAATCGAGCGATGAGGCCAGGAGCGCACTTGCGGTCGACAGCATGGTGGCGGCACGTGTGGCTTCCTCGGCGATGACAAGACTGCGCTTGAGAACGTTGATGTCGAGGACCGCCACGATTGCACCGTCGATTTTTCCGTCCGACGTTCGGTAAGCCCGGATCCGCAACAGGCGCCAATCGCCGGCGGCATCCTGCACCTCGACGTCGGCCGGGGCGGCGGTCTCGATGACCGCACCGACGAGCTTCTCGAGGTGCGCAACGTCGAGCGTTGACCGCACCGCGCCAAGAGGCTGGCCGGTGGCGTCGTTGCGAAGGTTGAGCAGTGCTCCGGCGGTGACGTTGAAGCGGCGAACCGTCAGGTCGATGCCGACGAAAAGGATCGGGATCTCCACGGCGCCGAGGAGGTTCTCGATGTCGTCGTTGATCTGTACCAGCGCGGTATTGCGGAGACGGAGCTCATCGTTGAGGGTGCTCAGCTCTTCGTTTGCCGACTGGAGCTCTTCCTTTGCCGTCTCCAGTTCTTCGTTCGTGCTGCGGAGCTCTTCGTCGCTGGACTGCGCTTCCTCGGCGGCGGCCGCAGCCTCGTCGGCCAGTTGCTCACGGTCCTCGATGGCGGCCGCCAATGCGTGCCGCAGCCCGTCGACCTCGTCTCGTTTGGCCGGCGACGGCGCGTTGCGCACGGGCAGCTCCGGCACGTCATGGAAGACGATCCAGCAGCGGTCGTGGCCCGGCAACTCCGTGCCATGAGGAATTACTGCGAACGAAACGCAGCGGCGATCATCGCCATCCGAGACGATGATCTCGTATCCGCTGACAGTGACTTTTTCGCGAAACGCGCGGCGCACAGCAGGCCGCAATACGGCCAGTACTTCGTGATGCCGGATCAGCCCGAAAAGATTGAGAGAGACCTCGCCCGGTTCGAGGGCGAGGAACGGACCGACGTCGCCTCGAATCCGCGTGATCTCCATCTGTTCATTGATGAGCACCCCGGCGGGAGCGAGATGAGCGGCAAGGAACGCGTCATCCTCGTCCTGCCCGACGCTCGTGGCGCGGCGAGCGGGCGTCGGGGACGCGGCCACGGCGATTCCGGGACGACGGGAACGAGGCGCGACGTCGAAGGTAGCCAGTGCACCCGGGACCTGGCTCTTTCGGTAGATCAAAGGTTTCGTCGACACCGGAGTGAGCTGATTCGTGGCGCGGAGATTCTCGGAGCTTCCGAGCATCAGGAATCCGCCCGGCGCGATCGCGTACTGCAGGAGTGCGGCCGCTTTCTTTTGCAGCTCCGGATCGAAATAGATCAGAACGTTGCAGCAGGTCACGAGGTCGATCCGCGAGTAGGGTGGATCACGGGTGACGTCATGCGCGGCGAAGATGCAGAGCTCGCGCATCGCCTTCGTGATCTTGTAGCCGCCGGGCACCTGGGTGAAGAATTTCGCCAGCCGCTCGGGCGAGACTCCCTTCACCGCGCGCTCCGAATAAAGCGCCGTGCGAGCCTTCCGGAGTGAATCTTCATTGATGTCTGTGCCGTAGATGGAGATATTCGGCGGATTGGGATGGCCGTCGATGAACTCCAGCAAGGTGATTGCGAGGGAGTAGACCTCTTCCCCGGTCGAGCAGCCGGCCACCCAGATGCGGACGCTGTGCTCGGCGTCCCGGTTCTGCACGATGGCGGGAAAGACGACCGTCTTGAGCGCTTCGAAACGCAATGGTTCCCGGAAGAAGGAGGTGACGCCGATCAGAAGATCCTGGTAAAGCGTCTCCACGCCGGCGGTGTCTTTTTCGAGCGACTCTGCGTAGCTGGTCAGGTCTTTATGATTCCCGAGCAGAACGCGTCTCAGAATGCGGCGCTCGATGCTGGCGCTTTTGAAGTGGCTGAAATCGACGGGATGGGCGGCGCGAAGCAATTGCAGGATGCGCTCGAATCCCGCGGCGTCCGGTGTGTCATCGCTCACCTTCTCTCCAGGCACGCCGCGCCGGGCGATGCTCACCAGCCGGCCGGCAATGCCCGCAGGGGGAAGGACGAAGTCCGCGGAGTCGGCAGCGGCCCGCGGCATGAGGTTGAACTTGGCGGTCTCCGGGCTCTGCGCGAAGGTAATGCCACCGGCCTCCTGAATGGCCTGGAGACCGAAAGAACCGTCCTTGTCATTTCCCGAAAGTACGACTCCGATGGCGGACGCCTGGCGATCGAGTGCCAGGGAGGAGAAGAACGTGTCGAGCGGACGGTGCGGAATCTTGAGCGTCCGCGGAGCCAGCCGGAGAAAGTCGCCCTCGATGGTGAGCTCCGCATCGGGCGGGATGACATAAACGTGATCGCGCTCGACCGGCATGCCGTCGGTCACTTCCAGCACAGGCATCGCACTGGACCCGGCCAGAATGCTGACGAGCATGCTGTCGTGTCGTGGGTCGAGGTGCTGGACGAGCACGAGCGCCATTCCCGTGTCGGCGGGGAGGGCGGAGATCAGATCGATGAACGCATCGAGACCGCCCGCCGAGGCGCCGATCCCAACGACGCGCACAAGCCCGCCAGTTGCCGGATGCTCTCTGACGTGACTCCCGGCAACAACGGACCGGCGCCGCGGCGCAGTCGATGCGCCGTGAGTTGCGTGCCGTTTCGAGGGAGTCCGGGTTGCCATCAGTTTTCCTTCCGGGGATATCCGCCTGAGGATGGAGGAAGAGGCGGAACGCACAGGTGTCGGGGGGCAGAGGAAAACACTTGCGCGCCTGTCACGACCGGCTGATAGGCGTGTTCTACCGAACGTCTGCGAGCATACGCCCGCGTTTTCAATGCGTCAACGAACGGTCCTGGAGCTTCATTGAGGAGCTGATGTTTGTGGAAATGCGTGTCGAGCGCGGTTTCTCCGTTCCCTACAAGAATCGTGGAAGAAAGGAATGGCGGCCGGTTTCTGCCACTCATTCGAGAGGGGCCGCTCCGCGGTCACCGTAGCTACGCGGCAAGATCACGCGGAACGTGGAACCGTGCCCCGGTTTCGTCTCCAGCTCCAGACCGGCGTCGAGTAATTCGCAGAGTCTCTTGACGATCGAGAGACCTACGCCCTCGCCGGGCTGTTGGATCTTGGGAAGTTGATCGGATTCCGAGGGAAGGGTGGCGGCAGCAGCCATGTCGCGCCGGCGGTCGGTACTCGACTCCCGAGCCTCGTTGGCGACTTCGGTCGCTTCGTGAAGTTCCTGCGCCAGAGGTGCTGCGTGCACATCGTCGATTCCGGGGCCGGTGTCCTGAACCGAGAACGTCCACCGATCGGTGTCGCGGGTCTTGTCGAGTCCCCAGGTGACCGAGACGCCACCGCGTTGGGTGTACTTCACGGCGTTGAGCAAGAGGTTTTGCAGGATGCGCAACACCTTCGTCTTGTCGCCCTCCACCGGAAGGGAGCTTGGGCCGTCGATCGTGAGGAAAAGGCCGCGGTCGGTCGCAGAGGATTGTGACGCGGTGCAGAAGTCGCGCAGCATGGCGGCCGCGTCGAACGTGGAGAGCTCGCGCTGTTCGTGGCCTGCCTCGAGACGGGCCAGGCTGAGAAGATCGGTCAGCATGTCGTGAAGCGACGCGACGCTCTTGCTGAGCATGTCCGCGACTTCGACACGAATCGGCTCCGGCATCTCCGCCCCGGCGGCGTTGAGCAGAGAAGCGGCGCCTTTTACGACCGTTACGCTGCCGCGCAAGTCATGCGCTGCCGTGCGCCAGGCCTCGGCACGCGATTGTTCCATGGCGTGGAGCGATGAGAGCGCGATCTCCAGATCGTTGACATGGCCCGCGGACTCAGTCTGCTGCAGACGCCCGTACTGGGTGGCGCTCCCGGTAACGCCATCGGCACACAGCTTGGCCCAGGCCAGGCGCACGGTAGGCATGACGTTGGGCTCGAGGTTCGGATGTGCCGCGGAGTAGCGCTCCAGTTCCGCGAAGACGGAGATCTGCAGGTAACCCCACTCGCGGATCAACTCGCTGAGCTGATAGCCCTGCTGCCAGCGCTGCATTCCGTGATCGAAGACCTTCTCGGTCTCGGCTCGTTCATCCTCCGTGTTCCGTTTTGTGGGCCAGGCTTCGAGCGTATGGGCCAGGCAGTCGAGCACAGCGGGGATGTGATCATTGAACTGAGCACGGGAAAGCGATGGCGCGACATTGGTGCCCGGCATCAACTCGCCGTAGGCTCGCCACGCCTCGAGAATGGCATCACGCCGTTCCAACAGCTCTGCCGCGAGAGCCTTCAGCTGCTCGGCCGCTGCGTTCCCCGGGAACACGACATGAATCTCTGCGACGTTAGTGTCGTCGGGTACCCTCGCTTTGTTGGTGGACATTGGAGCTCCTTCGCGTCGGGATCGCTGATTACCTCACGCAAAGGCGAGGAGGCTCTACGGTCGGGCGGGATTATTCGTAGGATCTGCAAGAAGCGACCCACGACATGGCGTCCTGCTCTCGAAACTGATTTTTCGCACTTGCAAACTCATCCGGAGAAATGCGGTGAGGACGCAAAAGGTGGCCCCGCAATTGCGATGAAGACCCGTGATGGAACACTCAATAGGAGGAAACAAAATGCTTACCTTGAAGACATTCACTCGCAACGCGGCCATGGCCGGAGCCGTCACGCTCATGCTGGGGTCGTCCGCTTTTGCGCAATACGGTAGCTATCCGAGGACATACGGTCAGGTCGCCCAGCGCGGCTACGCCAATCGTGTTGTCGAAGGCACAGTCGCATCGGTCGTGGTCGCCAGGAATGGCCAGCGCGTGCGTCTGACGAACGGAATGGATCTGGTCGTGCCGAATTCGGTTACCGGCGAGGATCAGGGCCGCCGCTACGGCGCGTCCACTCTGCGCCCGGGAGACGTCGTGCGCATGACCGTCTATAGCCGCGAAGGTGATGGACGCGACGCTCGTGTCCTGTCACTGCAGCTTCTGCAATCAAACAACGGCTACGGCCGGAACTCGAACGGCTACGGCCGTGGAAACTCGTACTTCGGCGCCGACCGTCAGATGAACGGCACGATCGTCTCTGTTGATCGCCGCAATCGCTCGATCGTCGTCGAGACTGACCGCGGCCGCACCGTGACCGTCGACGTCAGTGGGTACAGCAACCGAAATGCAGACGGATACGCGTCCTTCCGCCGTGGAGACCGCATCACCATCACCGGCCGGATGAACGGCGGAGAGATCTTCGTTGACGACATCCGCGTGACCAGGTAACGATTCGTAGTGTTTCGAAGTTCGTCAAACGTGCACCCTCGCCGAGAGGGTGCACGTTGCGTTTCGGGCTCATTTCTTAGCCGAGGGCCGGATGAGGCGGCTGCCTCTACCCCACCCCCAACATCCGGAAATAGGCATCCGGGACGGAATGTTTGTCGGGGCTTGGCGCGACTCGTGGTCTCGCTTAACAAGAGCAACCAAACCAGAGGAGATTCTCAGAATGCGTAGCACCGGTACGGTCAAGTGGTTCAATGATGCGAAGGGTTTTGGATTCATCACCTCGGCCAGCGGCGAGGACGTCTTTGTGCACTTTTCTGCCATCCAGTCGAAGGGCTTCCGTTCGCTCGCCGAGGGCGCTCAGGTCGAGTTCGATCAGGTGCAGGGTCCGAAGGGCCTGCAGGCAGCCAACGTCACGGTCGAAGGCCAGTAACGTTTCGCACAGACATGCAGTTGAGAAGGACGGCCAGCGCGCCGTCCTTTTTGTTTTTCAGGGCACGTGGCGCTCGCCGGGCCGCGGCGGTTTGCCGACGTCGGGAAAATCGCGCATGAAAACCAGCAGCCCGTAGTTTGGTTGATTGCGCACGAAGCCGGCCACGAGCTGATCGTTGTAGCGGTCGATGTAGAAATCGAATGGATCGCTCGGATCGGAATCGGCGACCTGCATGTCGGCGTCGACCATCAGCAGTTTCCCCATCCGCAAAGTCCCGCCGCGGTAGTACATCGTGTTCTTCTCTTCCGGATGCGGCGGAGTCAGCGCCGTGAGATGGCGGCCGGCGTCGAAGACCTGAATCAGCTCGTCGCCTTCGACGCGCACATCGACGAGATGCAGCTCCACCTGCGGCGGCGGCAGCGCGCGTTGCGGATCGAGCAGAAGATCGTTTCCCTTCGCCGTGATGCCCCGCTCCTCGGGCATCTTCAGCATCTTCTGCAGCGTCATCCCCACCGCTTTCAGCAGCCCGATTCCGTTGATGCCGCAGATCTCGATCTTCGTCGGATGGATGCGAATGAGGCCGTTCGCGGCCGACACATCGGCCCACATGGTGAAGGGGATGTCGACGACCTTGTGAATGATGCCGCTCTGCTTCAATTGCTTGCCCGCCATCTCGATGTGCAGGCTGCGCAGCGGCGCGTTGGCGTAGCCGAAGATGTAGCGGTTCATCAGGATGTCGAGGCTCTCGCTGCGCATCCCGATCGTTCCGGTGTCGACCTTCATGACGAAGGAGAGCTTGTTGTCAAAGTTCAGCGGCTCGCCGGGCTTTTTCGACACCAGCTCGCCGCGCATCGAATGGATGTCGAGATACGCATCCTGGTCGAAGCGAAACCAGACGTTGCGCATCAGCGCCTGCGTCGGCGCCTTCGACGCGGCCTCGGTGGGCGTCGGGATCGGCTCGGCGCCGATCAGTGGGATTTCGATTTTCGGCGGCCCGCTGATCGGAGCCAGCGGTCCCTTCACGCAACAACACGCAGGGAGAAGAAGCAGCAGGAGAAGGATCGACGATGTCGTCGTCACAATCGCGATCGGCTTCCATGGCACGCTGCGGGTCATGCGAATGGATGAGCCTTCACGAAGGATGCCGTGGTGTCAGCCTTTCGGAGAGTCGGCCCCTCCTCCGGCGTTCGGCCACCTTCTCCCCATCTAAAAACGATGGGGGAAGGCGCTCGATTGGCGAGCGCGTCGGGGCAGCGCGTGCGGTGTGGGCGAGAGGCGCGAAGCGCCGGAACGCTGCCGTCCCGGCGGCTGGCCCGGCGGCGTCCTCGCCGCCGACCGAGCCAGTCACGTCCCATACGCTCACACCAACAAGAAAACCGCCACCCGCGAAAACCGTATGATCCTCCGCATATGGACTACGGCATCGAGGTCTCAGGCCTGACCAAACGCTACGACTCGCTCGTGGCGGTGAAAGATCTTTCCTTCGCAGTGAAGCGCGGCGAGGTGCTCGGACTCGTCGGACCGAACGGCGCGGGAAAGACGACCACGCTTCGGGCGCTGGCCGGCATTCACCCGCCCACCGACGGCATCATCCGCATCTGCGGCTTCGACCTGCGCAACGATGCGGTCGACGCGAAACGCCACCTCGCCTTCATGCCCGACGAGCCGCGCCTCTTCGATTACCTCACCGTCGAAGAGCATCTGCAGTTCGTGGGGCGGCTCTACCAGGTCACCGGCGTCAAAGAAAAAATGGACCCGCTCCTTCACGAGTTCGAGCTGACCGACAAACGGAAATCGCTCCCGTCCGAGCTCTCGCGCGGCATGAAACAGAAGCTGATGATCGCGTGCGGATTCATTCACGATCCCGACGTCCTGATCTTCGATGAGCCGCTCACCGGCCTCGATCCGCTCGGCATCCGGCGCATGAAGGAATCGATCGTCCGCCGCTCCCAGGCCGGCGCGTCGGTCATCCTGAGCTCGCACCTTCTTCATCTCGTCGAGGAGTTGTGCGACACGGTCGCCGTCATCCAACACGGAACGCGCATCGCCTACGACACGATCGACAACCTGAAGTTCGCGCTGGCGAAGGGACGCAGCGATCTCTCGCTCGAAGAAGCGTTCCTCCGCATCACTGCCGAGGAGACAGCGGGCGCGTGATCGGAACGTTCTTAACCGTCGCGCTGCTCACGTTCAAGAACCGCATCCTTCAGCGTTTGCGGCGGTTGCGTGAGCCGCGTTACCTGATCGGCGCCATCGCCGGCGCCGCGTACTTCTGGTTCTTCGTTTTCCGGCGCAACCCCAAGAGCGCCGTGGCTCTCGCGCGGATGCGGGACCTCTCGTTCAACTCGGTCATCGTCGACTTCGGCAGCGTGATCGTGCTGATGATGATGATCACCGCCTGGGCGCTGCCGGCGGATTCCGGCGGTCTCGATTTCAGCGAGGCGGAGATCGCGTTTCTCTTCCCTGCCCCGCTGCGGCGCCGCGATCTTCTGCTCTACAAGATCCTCCGCGCGCAGCCGCAGGCACTTTTCAGCGCGGCGATTCTGACGATCATCGGGACGCGGCAGGGCTACTTCATCGGAACGTGGATCGCGTTCTCGGTGATGGCGGTCTATTTCACGATGGTCTCGCTGGGACGAGCTCGCCTGCGGCTCTTTCACATCGGCTTTCTTCCCCGGCTCGGCATCGTCGCGCTCATCATCGGCGGCCTCTATGGCCTCGTAATGAGCCAGATACGCACCCTCGGGACTCTCACCATGCCGGCCGACTTCCAGCAGACGGTCAAGACGGGAGGTTACGCCCGCCTGGCGATCGAGGCCTTCTTTCACAAGCCGGTCATCGCCGCGATTCTCTTCGTCCCGCGCTTCTTCGCCGCGGCGGCGCTGCCTGCCAATTTGGCCACGCTGGCGATCTCGTTGTTGGTGGTAGCAGCCCTCGGCGTCGCGTTCTTTTTCATCGCTGCGGCGCTGAACGTCTCGTTCGAGGAAGCGTCGATCGGCGCGTCGCAGAAACGCGCAGCGCGTCTCGACCGCCGGAACAGCCAGCGCATCGGCTCGTTCGTCATGTTCAAGCGCGCTCCCGCTCTTTTCCGCCTCGCCGAGACCGGGCCGGTCGAAGTCGCCATCATCTGGAAAAACCTCATCGCCCTGATGCGCAACTCCATCGCCTGGGTCGTCATCTTCACGCTGATGGTTGCCGGAATGGTGGGAATGGCGCTCTGGACGCGCGACCCGGTCAGCTACTTCACGATCGGAAGTCTGCTACTGTTCATGGCCGCGTTCTTCCCGCTTTTTGGCCCGAATGTTTTCGCGAATGATCTGCGCCTCGACCTGCCACGGCTGGAAGTGTTGAAGAGCTATCCGATCAGCGGCGAGCGCCTCGTCGCCGCCGAGATCGCCGCGTCGCTGGTGGTGATCTCGTTTCTGGAATTGATTTTCGCGACCTCGGCGTCGGCGTTGATCGCGATGTCGGGGCACTCCACCGGATACGTGCGTTTCGCTGGAACCCCGCAATTCGTCGTGGCTATCCTGCTGCTCACCATCCCCGTCTGCGCGATTCAGCTCCTCATCCGCAACGCCATTCCCGTGCTCTTTCCCGCCTGGGCCGTGCGCAGCAAAGATGAGCCGAGAGGTTTCGTAGCGATGGGCCAGCGGCTGGTCACGATGGCCGGCAACCTTCTCGTCCTCGTGATCGCGCTCATCCCCGCTGCGATCGTCTTCGCGCCCTCAGTCTGGATCGCGTACAAGTTCTTTTCAGGCAACGCCGCGTTCGTCGCCGTGGCCGCGATGCCGGCGGTCGGCGTGCTGGCAGCCGAGGCGTGGTACGGCGTGAAAGCGCTGGGCGCGCAGTTCGAGGAGTTGGATGTGTCGAATGAGATGGATGTGATTTAGCTGGGAACGATCAACCACAGAGACGCAGAGTGCACTGAGGTCTCTGTGTACTCTGCGCCTCTGTGGTGAATCGGTTTCACCAGATCACCGTCACCGTCTTCACTCGACTCCGATTTCCTTCACCTTGCTTCCGATGATCAGCGCCGGCTCGGTCAGTCTTTGGACCTCTTCGACGCTCACACCGGGCGCGACTTCGATCAACTCCAATCCAGCGTCCGTCACGTCGAGCACGCAGTAGTCGGTGATGATGCGATCGACGCACTTCACGCCGGTGAGCGGGAGATTGCAGGCTTTCAGGATCTTCTGCTCACCCTTTTTCGTGACGTGCTCCATCGTCACGATGAGCCGCTTGGCGCTGGCGACGAGATCCATCGCGCCGCCCATGCCTTTGACCATGGAGCCGGGCACCATCCAGTTGGCGATGTCGCCCTGCGCCGAGACCTGCATCGCGCCAAGGATGGAGAGATCGACCTTGCCGCCGCGGATCATGCCGAAGGAATCGGCGCTGGAGAAGAATGATGCGCCGGGAAGCACCGTGACGGTCTGCTTGCCGGCGTTGATGAGATCGGGATCGACATCTTCATCCGGCGGAAACGGACCCAGGCCGAGGATGCCGTTCTCGGATTGGAGAATGACGTCCATGCCCTCGGGGATGTTGTTGGCAACAAGTGTCGGCATACCGATGCCGAGGTTGACGTAGAAACCGTCGCGCAACTCTTGCGCGGCACGTTTGACGATCTGATCTCTGGTGAGCGGCATCGATTACCCCTTTCGCACGGTGCGCTGTTCGATGCGCTTGACTCGTTTGGCTACAACAACGCGATGCACGAAGATCCCCGGCGTGTGAACGCAGTCCGGATCGATCTCCCCCGGCTCCACCAACTCTTCCACCTCGGCGATACAAACGCGACCCGCCGTCGCAGCCATCGGATTGAAGTTGCGCGCGGTCTTGCGATACTGGAGATTGCCGAGCCGGTCCGCTTTCTGCGCGGCCACCAGCGAAAAGTCGCCGACGATGCCGCGCTCCATCACGTACATCCGTCCGTCGAACTCACGCGTTTCCTTCCCCTCGGCCACGATCGTGCCGTAGCCGGCGGGGGTGAAGAAGGCGGGGATGCCGGCACCGCCTGCGCGCATCCGCTCAGCCAGTGTTCCCTGCGGGACGAACTCCACTTCGAGCTCGCCGGCAAGAAACTGGCGCTCGAACTCCGCGTTTTCGCCGACGTACGACGAGACCATCTTTCGTATCTGTCTCGTCTGCAGGAGGAGGCCGAGGCCCCAGTCGTCGACGCCGGCGTTGTTGGAGACGCAGGTCAGGCCCTTGACGCCGCGCGACACGAGCGCGTTGATGAGGTTCTCGGGGATGCCGCAGAGTCCGAAGCCGCCGACGACGAGCGTGTTGCCATCCGCGATGTCGCGGACCGCCTCGTCCGCGGATGCGACTACTTTGTTGATCATTGGGTGACGATATCAAAGCAGAGATCAGAGACAAGAGATCAGAGATCAGGAGAGATCCGCTGATCGTGTTTCATCAATGGTGTCGGGTGATGAGCTCCTGATGCTGATCTCTGATCTCTGATCTCTGATCTCCGATCTCCTGCTACTCTCCCTCCCGATGACATCCGAGCCGTTTGGCTATCGCGCGGACGACGTCCATCCGCTCTACCTCCGGCTTCTTCGAGAAGTGGCTGCGTTTGGCTTTTTCCTGCTCTTTACGGTCATCCTGTTGTGGCCAGTCGCCGCGCATCTCAACACTGCCGTGCCCGATCTCGGCGATCCGTTGCTCAACACCTGGATCCTCGACTGGGACCTCTACAGCATCACCAACGCGCCGACGCACATCTACGACGCCAACATCTTCTATCCGAGCAAGTATCCGCTGGCGTACAGCGAGAATCTCTTCGGCATCGCCCTCGTCGCGCTGCCGTTTTACCTTCTCGGATTTACGCCGCTCGCCGTCTACAACATCGCCGTCCTCCTCGGCTTCGCCTTCTGCGGCTACGGCGCGTACGTACTCGGGCGCGTGCTGACGCGGTCCGTGGCCGCCGGGCTCGTCGCCGGCATCCTCTACTCGTTCGTCAACTTCCGGATCGACCATCTGTCGCATCTCCAGTTCGTCTGGGGCGGATGGATGCCGATGATGCTCGCGGCGCTGCTGCACTACTGGCGGCGGCCGACGATTCGCAACGCCATCCTCTACGGCCTCTGCGTGTTGATGAACGGGCTGACGAACATCCATCAATTCCTGTTCGGCACGACCGCGCTCGTCATCTCGGTGGTGCTGCTCGCGTTGCTCACGACGCGCTTCAAATGGCGCACGCTGATCGGCGCGGCGGCCGCGACGATTCTCGGCGCGGCGCTGATGATCCCGGTGCTCCTGCCGTACAAGCAGGTCTCCGAACTGTACGGTATGGTGCGCGACCGCTACACGGCCATGTGGGGCTCGGCGTACTGGACCGACTGGCTCTCCGCATCGGGCAGGAGCCTCGCGTACGGCCAGATCCCCGATCCGGGAAATGTTCGTGGCGAGGCCGTTCTCTTTCCCGGCCTGATGATGATTCTCCTCACCGCCAGCGCGCTGTTGATCGACCGACGCAAATTGCCGGTGGCGCTCGACGCGAAGCCGGCGCCGAAATGGCTGCTCCATCTGCTCGACGCCGTCGTCGTGGTGATGGCGATCGGTGCATACATCGGCGCGGCTACGAAGAATTACCAATGGCGGCTCCTCGGGCACACGATCGTCAGCTTTCAAACGACGTCCAAACCGGCATCCTCCGACATGCCGATGGTCATCCTGATCGTCGCCGTGATGGCTCGACTGTCTCTTCAATTGCCGAAAGGTTTGTCGGGCGAGATGCCGCAGTCGCTGCGCACCGCCGCCGCGCGCTCCCG
Source organism: Thermoanaerobaculia bacterium (assembly GCA_034664845.1). GTDB lineage: Bacteria > Acidobacteriota > Thermoanaerobaculia > Gp7-AA8 > Gp7-AA8 > JADGNZ01. Next base: position 34,240 of record JAXDGW010000053.1, read on the forward strand.
CATCCCGATCGAGATCTGGGTATTGATGTTCTGGATCGTTCTCGGTGTGCTCGGCTCCCTCGGCCTGCACACATTCGTCCACACATTTCTCTACGACCGCGTGCTGATGTTTCGCAGCATGCGCGTGCCGGCGCGATGGGCGACCGTCGCCTACGTTGGCCTCGCGGGCGCGAGCGCGTGCGGGGCCGCGGCGTGGATCGAACGTCGTCGGACGAAGATCGGCCGCTGGGCCGTGGCGGCCGGCCTCATCGCGCTATCAATCCACGACGTGGTGCCGATCATCCGCTGGGAGCACGCGCTCGAGATCGCTGATCCCGCCTACGTCTGGATGCGCGACACCAAACTCTCCGGCGGCACGCTGGAGATGCCGGTCAGCGAAGGCATCGCGCAGTTTCTGTATCAGTTCGGCGCGACGATTCATCACAAGCCGCTGATGAATGGAACGTCGGGCTTCGAGCCGCCGCTGCATCACAATATCGTCGAGATGGCGGGGAAAAAAGTCATTCCGAACGATCTGCTGCCGCTGCTCGCGCGCAACGACTGCCACTTCCTGCTCGTGCACGACGACTGGCTGCGCGGCGCGTGGGAGCCGACGCACATCTGGCTCACCCGCGAGCTCGCGCTCGGCCGCCTCGGCTTCGTGCGGCGATTCGATCATCGCGGCGGCGGCGATTACGTCTTCGCGGTGACCTCCAACGAACCGAAGTGGCGCGACCTCCGGCGTCCCGAACAAGGCGACGGCGCCGGGTTCACCGAGGAGCAGGAAATGCAGCGGGCGTTGCGCGGGGAAGCGACGTATGTCGGCCGCACGTTCGGCGTCGTCGATACGCCGCGCTCGGACGACACAATCAAGGGACCGATGACCGTCACCGGCTGGGCGCTCTCGCCCAACGGAATCGCCGCGGTCGATGTGCTGCTGCACAACGGCACGCAACGCTTTCGCATGACGCGAACCGTCCGCCTCGATGTGAAGGCGAAGTATCCCTGGTACCCGCAGGTCACGCACGGCGGCTTCACGCTCACGTTTCAGAAACGTCCGCGCGGAGTCCCGGAGTGGACCGACGCGCAGGTCGAAGTCATCGACGGCCGCAGCGGACGGACCAAATTTCCGGACATCGTGATCCGCTGGCCGTGAGTGTGCGGAGGCGGGGTCGCGAGGGACAAACGTAGGTCGGACTCTCCAGTCCGACGCTTTTGACTCGAGAAGAGGCGTCGGACTAGAGAGTCCGACCTACGTTTCCCCGGAACCGCGACCTTGCGCCCCCGCCACCTCGCCGCTACTCTCCCCTCCCGGTGCCATCAGAACAATTCGGCTATCGCGCGGACGACACGCATTCGCTGGGATTCCAGATTCTCCGCGAGGCTGGCGCGTTCGCCTTCTTTCTCCTCTTCACGATCGTCCTGACCTGGCCCGTGGCCATTCGACTCAACACCGCCGCCGCCTACCTCGGCGATCCGCTGCTCAACACGTGGATCCTCGACTGGGACCTCCACAGCATCACCAACGCGCCGTCGCATCTTTACGACGCCAACATCTTCCATCCCAGCAAATACCCGCTGGCGTACAGCGAGAACCTCTTCGGCATCGCCATCGTCACGCTTCCGTTTTATCTCCTCGGATTCACGCCGCTCGCGATTTACAACATCGCCCTGCTCCTCGGCTACGCATTCAGCGGCTACGGCGCCTTTGTCCTCGGGCGCACGCTGACGCGCTCGACGGCGGCCGGTCTCGTCGCCGGAATCCTCTACGCCTTCGTCAACTTCCGCGTCGATTACTTCGCGCTGCTGCAATTCGTCTGGGGCGGCTGGATGCCGCTGATGCTCGCGGCGCTTCTGCACTACTGGCGAAGACCGACCGCGCGCAACGCCATCCTTTACGGCCTCTGCGTGTTGATGAACGGCCTCACGAACATTCACCAATTCCTGTTTGGAACCACTGCTCTCGTGCTGTCGATCGCGCTGCTGGCGCTGCTCTCCGTGCGTTTTCGATGGCGCACGCTGATGGGCGCCGCGGCTGCGACGATCCTCGCCGCGGCGCTGATGGTGCCGGTGCTGCTGCCGTACAAACGCGTGTCGGAAATGTACGGCATGGTCCGCGGCCGCGAGGCAGCGATGGCGGGCTCCGCGACCTGGAACGACTGGCTCTCATCGAGCGGCAAGAGCCGCGCGTACGGCGATGTCGCCGATCGGGAGAATGTACACGCGGAGAAGACGCTCTTCCCCGGCCTGATGATGATCTTCCTCAGCGCCAGCGCGCTGCTTCTCGATCGCAGCAAACGTCCGGTGCCGCTCCTCGAGCCCCGGCCCGTTCCGCGCTGGCTGCTCCTTCTCCTCGACACCGTCATCGTGCTGCTGTGCGTCGCGGTCTACATCGGCGCGGCCACGCTTCACTATCGATGGGAAGTGTTCGGCCGCACCTTCGTTGCGATCGATTCCTCCGGCACGCCGATCGTCTTGCTCATCGTCGCAATCATCGCCCGCCTGTCGCTGCAATTGCCGCGTGGATGGCCGGGCGATGCGCGCCAATCGTTGCGGACCATCGCCGCGCGTTCGCGGATGCCGGTCGAGATCTGGGTGATGCTCCTCTGGATCGCCCTCGGCGTGCTCGGTTCGCTCGGCCTGCACGCCTTCCTGCACACCTTTCTCTTCGACCGCATCATGGTTTTTCGCAGCATCCGCATCACGTCACGGTGGGCCAGCATCGCCTATGTCGGACTGGCCGGAGCAAGTGCGTACGGCGCGGCGGCGTGGATCAATGGACGTCAAACGAAGATCGCGCGCTGGGCCGTGGCAACGCTGCTCGTCGTGCTCTCGCTCCACGATGTCCTGCCGCTTTTCCGCTGGGAGCACGCGCTCGAAACCGCCGATCCGGCGTACGTCTGGATGCGCGACACGAACTTTTCCGGCGGCACGCTGGAGATGCCGGTCTCCGAGGGGATTGCGCCGTACCTCTACCAATTTGGAGCGACGATTCATCACAAGCCGCTGATGAACGGGACCTCCGGCTTCGAGCCGCCGCTGCACGCGAAGATTCGCGAAATGGCGGGCATGAAGAGCATCCCCGAGGAGCTGCTGCCGCTGCTCGCGCGCAACGACTGCCACTTCCTCCTCGTGCACGACGACTGGCTGCGCGGCGCTTTCGAGCCGACTCACGCCTGGCTCGCCCGCGAGCTCGGTCTCGGGCGTATCGGATTCGTACGGCGCTTCGACCACCGCGGCGGCGGCGACTATCTTTTTGCGCTGATCTCCAACGTGCCGCACTGGCACGAGCTGCGCCCGCCCGAAAAACGCGACGGCGCGAATTTCACCGACGATCAGGAGCTGCAACGTGCCCTTCGCGGCGAAGCCACGTACATGGGCCGCACCTTTGGCGTCGTCGACACGCCGCACGCCGAGGAATCGATCACGGGCCCGATGACCGTCAGCGGCTGGACGCTGTCGCCGAGCGGAATCACTGAGGTCGATGTGCTCCTGCACAACGGCACGCGTCGATTTCGCGCCACGCCCTCCGACCGCTTCGATGTGAAGATGAAGTTCCCCTGGTACCCGCGAGTCCGTCAGGCCGGCTTCGCCCTCACCTTCCCGAAACGCCCCCGCGGAATTCCGCGATGGACCGATGTGCAAGTCGAGATCATCGACGGCAAGGGCGGAAAAACGCGGCTGCCGGACGTGGTGCTGAACTGGAATTGAGGCACCGCGGCGTGCCATTTTTTCGCTGTCATCCTGAGCCGCCGAAGGACACGAAGTGCCGAAGGACGGTCGAAGGACCCCCCGCGCTTGTGCAGGGTCGGGTGGCGGCAAACAAACCAGGCAGAAAGTGCGGGGGGTCCTTCGACGTCCTCCGGCACTTCGTGTCCTTCGGCAGTCTCAGGATGACAGTCAACCCACTCCTCCCCGCGTACAATGCGTCCTTCCACCGATGCCGACGCCACCACCTCCGGGCCATGCGGATGAAACACTACGCGCCACCGACTCCGCGCCGCACGCGCGTTTGCCCTACGCGCAGTTCGCGCCGGGCTCGGTCATCGCCGAGCGTTATCGCATCGTCAGCATGCTCGGCTCCGGCGGCATGGGCGAGGTTTACCGGGCTGATGATCTGAAGCTCGGCCAGCAGGTGGCGCTGAAGTTTCTGCCCGCGGCGTTTGCGCGCGACGAGCTGCAACTCAACCTTCTCCACGACGAAGTCCGTCTCGGGCGGCAGGTTGCGCATCCGAACGTCTGCCGCGTCTACGACATCGGCGAATGGGACGGCGCACATTTCGTGGCCATGGAGTACGTCGACGGCGAGGACTTGGCCCGCCTGCTCCATCGCATCGGGCGTCTCTCGCACGACAAGGCTGTCGACATCGCACGCGGCGTCGCTGCCGGCCTTTCCGCGGCGCACGCGAAGGGCATTCTTCATCGCGATCTGAAGCCCGCCAACATCATGATCGATGGCCGTGGCGAGCCGCGCATCACCGACTTTGGCCTGGCGCTGACCAGCGAGGAATCGCGCGACAGCAACGTCGTCTCCGGAACGCCCGCCTACATGGCGCCCGAACAGCTCGAAGGAAAGGCAGCCTCGGTGCAGAGCGATCTTTACTCGCTCGGCCTCGTCATGTACGAGATCTTCACCGGCCGCCGCGCGCGCGCGGGCCGCACCGTTCCCGACCTGCGGCGCGAGCACACGACCGAGGTCACGACGCCGTCGAGTGTGGTGCGGGACATCGAGCCGGCGGTGGAGCGGATCATTCTGCGCTGCCTCGACACGGATCCGGCACTGCGGCCTCGGTCCGCGCGCCAGGTCTTCGAAGCGCTTCCGGGGGGCGATCCGCTCGCTGCGGCGCTGGCGGCGGGAGAGACGCCATCGCCCCGGCTTGTCGCTTCCGCCGGCATCGAAGGAACGCTCACTCCTCCTGCCGCGTGGGCATGGGTGGGACTGATCGCGGTGCTTCTGGCGTCTGTTCTCTACATCGCCGCCGACTGGCGGATCATGTCGAAGATCGCGTTCGAGAAACCGGCTGAGGTGCTCGAGCAGAATGCGGTCGATATCGGCCTTGCCCTCGGTATCCCGGGCGGCAAGTATCGAGTCCGCGATTTCGAACCGCAGTATGCGTACCTCGCGTGGGTTCGCGAGCACGATCCATCGCCACGGCGTTTCGATCACCTTCGCACGGGCCCTCCCTCCGTGGTGCTCTGGCTTCGCGAAAGCCCGGAACCGCTGACCACATACTCCGGCTATGAGTTCGCATCGAAAGAAGACCCGCCGCTCATTCCCGGCATGGCTACGATCGAAGTCGACACGACCGGAAAGCTGTTCCGGTTCGCCGCACCTCCGCGCGGCACATCGGGAGCGCACGCCGATTGGAACAAGGTACTGCGGCTGGCCGGCTTCGATGCGGCAGCGCTCACAAAGACGGTTCCCCGCACCGTTCCACCCTTCTTTGCCGACGAGCGTGCCGCATGGGATGGATTCTGGCCCAGCGATCGAAACAGGCGGGCGCACATTGAAGCCGCGGCCGCGGGAGGCGCGCCTGTCTTCTTCAGCATCACCGGTCCCTGGGACGAGGACACCGGCGCGCTTGGACGCCAGCCATTCGCCAGGCAGTCCCTGTTCCTGACGGTCCTCCTTGTGGTGCTCACCTTGCTCACCATCGTGCTGGCCTGGCGCAATCTGCGGCTGCGCCGCGGCGACCGCACCGGAGCCCTTCGCATCGCCATTGCCGTCTTCGCGATTGAATGCAGCGCCAGTCTGCTCCTGGCCGATCACCGCGCCGTGTTCGTTCACGAGCGCAGCATTCTGATTGCGGCCATCCGCATGGCTCTGCTCTGGGCAACGTCGTACTACTTCCTCTACATCGCCCTCGAGCCATACGTCCGGCGCCGCTGGCCGGAGTCTCTCATCGCCTGGTCACGTCTGATCAGTGGGAAAGTTCGCGATCCTCTCATCGGCCGCGACCTGCTCATCGGCATCGCAGCCGGGCTCGCGCACGCCAACCTGGCTTCACTATCGAATTGGCTTCCTGCCAGACAAGGTTGGGCCACTCCTATTACGCCGCACGTGTCACACCTCGGCACGTTACTTGGTGTCCGTTTCGCTCTCGCGGCCATCGACGCGGCCATCAGCTCGGGCATCGTCACCGGGCTGGCTTTGATCGTTCTTCTCGTCGTGCTGGCCATGGTGCTCCGGCGCCGCAGTTTGGCAGCCCTGGGCCTCTATCTTCTGCAGCTGACCGCATTCGCCTTGGCCGTTCATGGCGATCCCTACATTCTCATTTCCGGGGTCTTGATCACCGCAATCTGGGTCGCCGTCGTCGTCCGGATCGGGCTCCTCGGCATCGCAACAGCGCAGGCCGTCTTCCTGGTGTCCTTCGCGTTGCCGATCTCCGTCGATTTCTCTGCCTGGTATTTGCCGTCTGCAATCGCTCCGGTCGTGGCCGTTGTGCTCCTCACCGCCTTTGCGTTCCGGACAGCGATTGGCAGTCAACCAATGTGGAGCGGACGACTGCTCGACGAGTAGCGAGCCCGCTCAATCCTCGGCCAATCGAAAACTGCGAGCGAACGCAGGATGCGCAGCAATCAACCGCAGCGATTCGTTCAACAGCGCGAGATTCTCCGGCTTGTTCAGCCACGTCGATCGCCCGGAGGGATGCGGCAGGACGATGACGTCGAAGGACTTCCCGGCACGTTTCGCGCGATGAATGCGGCCCACCGCATCCTTCAACTGCGCAATCCCGATGAGCTGCTGCGACGCCAGCGTCCCGACGGCGATCACGAGCTTCGGCGCGAGGATCGAAATCTCCCGATCGAGATGCGCGCCGCATCGCGCAATCTCGTCCGTATCCGGAACGCGGTCGCCGCCGCTCTTCGCGTCCTTCCCCGGAAAGCAGCGAATCACCGCCGAGATGTGAACGCGCGAACGGAAGAGCTCTTCATCGACGCCAAGCTCCGTCATCCACGCAAAAAGCCGCTTGCCCGCCGTGTACGCAAACGGCCGCCGCGCATCCACCTCATGCGGCCCCGGCGCCTGCCCGACGAGCATCACGCGCGCATCGGCAACCGCTCCGACGACCGGCCGGCCGAAAACGTTCGGGCAGGCGGCGCAGGAGGTGAGTGTGGCGAGGTGTTGGTCGAAGGCGGTGTGGCGTGGCGGCATGTTGGCGGGGGCTTCCTGAGATTCTCGAAAGACTTTTTCACGCGGAGACGCGGAGGTGTCGCGACGCAAAGATTATCAAGCCTGTCATCCTGAGCCGCCGAAGGACACGAAGTGCCGAAGGACGGTCGAAGGACCCCCCGCGCTTTCGCAGGGTTGGGCGGTAGGAACTGGTAACAATGCAAAAGCGCAGGGGGTCCTTCGACGTCCTCCGGCACTTCGTGTCCTCCGGCAGTCTCAGGATGACAGCGGTTGGTTGCGGCCACGGTGGTGTGTGGGGAAAGTTACAACGTCCGCGGATCCCGCCAGAGCCCGATCTCTTTTTTCCCGTAGTCGATCATCACCAGAAACTTCGACAGGATTCGGTTGCCGATTCGGGGCGTGGAGACGTCCGCCAGCTTGATGTCGATCGTGCCGAGGTCGGCGCCGGCGAGTTGCAGGTGCGCGTGTGTGCGCGACGCCGGCGCGGTGCCGCGGGGGAGCGTCAGCGTGTCGGGCGAGGCGGTGTCGACGATGGCGGCGATCTCCTTTCCGTCGACGACGATGTTGACGCGCGGCTCAGCATCAAAGCGGTAGAGCGCCATCGACTCGGAATGGATGCCTTCCTTCTGATACGTGAGCAGCCCCGAGGCGTAGTCGATCGATATCGCGTGGGTGCCCCAGACGTCAGCGCCGATGATGCCATCCGCCACGCCGTGAAGATCGATCACGGCGGGCGTGAACCGAAGCGATTCCTTCTCGTTGAGCTGCAGGGCGCGCGTCGGACCGGACGAACCAGCCAGTCTGGCGGCGAAGCCGCGATCGATCACCGTTTGTGGCGCGGCGGTCCCCAGAAAAAACTGGCCGGTCTGCGCGTCGATGGTGGCCGAGGGGAGGAATAGAAGATTGTTGCGAACAACGAAGGAGATGTTGATCTCCTGACCGATCGGCTCGTTTTCCCACGGTGTGGTGACGCGGCACGATGCGCAGAAGAGCGCACTGACGATTGCGATGATCAGAGTTTTCGAGTACATACCGAAAGGCAGAGAGCAGAGACAAGAGATCAGAGATCAGCAAGCAGCGGCGGCATTCCCCGATCTCTAATCTCTGCTCCCTGATCTCTAATCCTGCAACATGGAGACCCACCCGGAGGAAATTGATGCTTAGCGAATTCAAGAATGAGCCGCTGACCGACTTTACCAAACGAGAGAACAAGGCAGCGATGGAAGCGGCGCTGGCCACCGTCCGCGCCGAGTTCGGGCGCGAGTATCCCGTCGTCATCGGCGGCGAGCGGATCACTGGCCTGAAGACCTACGAATCGATCAACCCGTCGCACAAGTCGCAACTCCTCGGGCGATTCAACAAAGCGACGAAGCAGCATGTGGAGCATGCGCTCGATGCCGCATGGAAAGCGTTCGAATCGTGGAAGCGGCAGCCGCTTGATGTTCGCGCCGGACTGCTGGTCAAGACCGCCGCGTTGATGCGCGAGCGCAAGCACGAATTCTCAGCGACGATGGTGTACGAAGTCGGCAAGACGTGGCCGGAAGCCGACGCCGACACCGCCGAGGCGATCGACTTTCTCGAGTTCTACGCGAGGGAAGCGTATCGCTGGGGCGGCGAACAGCCGATCACGAAGATCGAGTCGGAAGACAACGCCCTCGTCTACGTCCCCCTCGGCGTCGGCGGCGTGATTCCCCCCTGGAACTTCCCGCTCGCCATCATGGCCGGCATGACCACAGCCGCCGTCGCGACAGGCAACTGCGTCATCCTCAAGCCGTCGTCGGACGCGCCGTGGATCGCGTGGCGCTTCTTCGCGCTGCTGGAAGAAGCAGGGATGCCGGCCGGCGTCGTCAACTTCCTCAGCGGTTCCGGAGCCGAAGTCGGCGATCCGCTCGTCATGAGCCCGCGCCTTCGCTTCATCTCGTTCACCGGCTCGAAGGAAGTCGGCCTGCACATCAACGAGCAAGCAGCCAAGCCTCGTCCCGGCCAGCTCTGGATCAAGCGCGTCGTGGCGGAGATGGGCGGCAAGGACGCGATCATCGTCGATCGCGATTGGAAGAATCTCGATGAAGCCGCGGCCGCCGTCGTCGCCTCGGCGTTCGGATTCCAGGGGCAGAAGTGCTCCGCATGTTCGCGACTCATTGTGGACGACGCCATTTACGACAAGCTCGTGCCGATGGTGGTCGCGAAGACGAAAGCGCTGCGCATCGGGCCGCCGGAAGATGGCGATTCGCAGGTTGGGCCGGTCGTCAACGAGTCGGCCATGCGGAAGATCAAGGAGTTCATCGAGAAGGGGAAGAGCGAGGGGGGCACACTTCTAGCCGGCGGCGAAGTGCGTGACAGCGAGGGCTTCTACATCGAGCCGACCGTGATCGGCGACGTCGATCCGAAGGGAACGATCTCGCAGCAGGAGATCTTCGGGCCGGTGCTTGCCATTAGCCGGGCCAAGGACTTCGACGATGCGCTGCGGATCGCGAACGACACGGAGTTCGGACTCACCGGCGCGGTCTTCACGGACGACGAGTCGAAGCTCGACCGCGCCCGCGAGGAGTTCTTCGTCGGCAATCTCTATCTGAACCGCAAATGCACCGGCGCGCTTGTGGGAGTGCATCCGTTCGGCGGCTTCAACATGTCAGGCACCGATTCGAAAGCCGGCGGCCGCGACTACCTCGGTCTGTTCCTGCAGGCGAAGTCCATCGCGCGAAAGATCAACGCGCGGCAGTCGCCGCACGAAGGGGTCGGCGACTAGCGGCTGCGAGCAGAGACAAGTGATAAGAGAACAGAGATCAGGAGGAAGTCCGCTCTTCCCCTGATCTCTTGTCTCTGAATCTCAGATCTCCGATCTCTGCCCTACCGATCCAGCGTAAACGTTACCGTCAGCGTGAAGATGACGTCGACCGGTTCGCCGTTGAGGGAACCGGGGTGGAAGCGCCATTTCTTGACTGCCTCGACTGCCTGCTCGCTGAGGCCCATCGGTAGTCCTTTCAGCACTTTCACCTGTTCGACTTCGCCCTGCTTGTTGACGATTGCTTCGACCACGACCACACCATTCACGTGCGCTTTGCGCGCGAGCTCGGTGTAATCCGGCTTGGCTCGAGTGATCGCGACCGGAGCTTTCACGTCGCCACCAACACGGAGCGGTCCTTCGTCGGCAGCGGGTGCTGGAGTCGGAGGCGCAGGCTTCGCGTCGCCCGCTCCTTCGCCGGTGCCGCCGACCGTGCCGCCCACCACGCCGCCCTTTTCACCGCCGAGAACGCCGCCGATCTGGCCACCGACCTCGCCGCCGACCGTGCCACCCTGCTGTCCGCCGACAACGCCGCCGACGACGCCACCGGCCACGCCGCCTTCCTGCGCTCCGGGAGGATCATTCGACGGCTCCGCCGGCGTGGTGTCGACCTTCGCGCTCGAAGTTGGAATCGGGATATCGACCTTCGGCACTTCCTTCGGGATCTCGTGCGGCTGCACGAAGGTCTGGTGAGGGATCTGAACCGGCTTCACGACCTGCTTCGGCGTTGAGGCCGCATGCGAAGCCGCGGGAGGGGGTGGTGGCGGGGGCGGCGGCGGAGGAGCTGCCGACGAGAGGTACGCGTGAATCGGCTTGTCTTCAGCCGCGACTTTCTGCGTCGCGTGGGTGGAGATGAAGATGAGTAGCGCGATGATGCCGCCGTGAACGCCGAGGGAAGCGACCGTTGATTTCCAGCCGCCTTTCTTCTGCTTCCGGGACGCAAACAGCTCGTTCTGGAGGTCCATGTCGTTGTGTCTCCTCATTCGATTTCGTTTAGTTATTGAGCAATAATGCAGCCAAGAGTTCACGAGACGTTACACTCTTAAAATCAATCACTTACGACGCGTGCTAGAATCGCCGTTCGATGCGGAGAATGTTATGGACGGGGCTGCTCTTGCTGGGCGGCTGTGCCAGCTCATCGATACCGCTTCCTGTGGGCTGGGAGGCGGTGCCGCGCGCGTCCGAGATCGGCGACTACTGCGCGACCGTGACCTGTGCGGCCAGGGCGCAGACGCCGGTTCACGTGGTGGGCAACCGGATCGTCAACGGGGACAAAGGCCTGACCCCCGCCTTTGCCGCGATCGACTCGTTCGATGTCTCGCTCGACCGGAAGGAAGTCGTCTTCTCGGCCCGGCGGAAGGACAACTTCGACATCGGCCTCGTCTCGATCGACGGCAGCGACATCCATTGGGTTCCCGAAGATCCAGCCGATGAGACGGACGTGCAGTGGGCGCCGCGAGGAAACAAGGTGAGCTTCATATTGCACACGGCAACAGGCAGCATTGTGCGCACGGTCCACATCCCGACAGCAACGCCCCTGTCCGTCGACTTCCCCGAGACGCAGATTGACGCGCTGGCGTGGGAGCCAAAGGCCGAGGGATACGCCGTCGTCGTCGAGTCGCCGCAGGCGTCGCAGAGTCTGGTTACGATGACGTACGCCGGCGAGAAACGGCATGAGCTGATCGCCCCCTCGTCGCGGCTCAATGTCTCGATCGAGCCGGTCGGCGGCGTCCTTGTGATGCGGCCAGATGACATGCGCTACAACGAGAAGCTCCCGATCGTTCTCTGGCTCGATTCGCACCCGTTCGCCTGGAGCGACGCACGCGCCGCGCTCATGCGCAACGCGCGAGTAGCGATCGCGATCGCGCCAGAAGAACCCACCACGTTCTGGGACGAGATCCCCAAGATCGCCTGGATCGACAACACAAGAAAATACGTGGTCAACCCGGCAACAAGGCAACCCGGCAACCCAGCAACCAACCAACCCAGCAACCCAGCAACCGAGCCAGCAACCATCATCACAGCAGACCCGAGCATTCCTCCCACCCGCTACCGCCGCGCCGGAAACAACGTCTCTACCTCACCCGCTGTCGTACAATCATTTGCCGCCGCGTTGATCGCGGACGACCTGAAGGGAACACCCCCGCCGAATGGCCGTCGATGAAACCGAAAAGAAATCGACGATCCGCGAGTACTACGAAGCGCTCCTGATCGCCGTCATCTTCGTCAACTTTGCCCGCATCTTCGCCTTCCAGGCCTTCAAGATCCCCACCGGATCGATGGAGGACAACCTGAAAGTCGGCGATCACATCATCGTCAACAAGTTCATCTACGGACCTGGAACGACGCTGGGCGGAATGCTGCCTCTGCGCGAGATCCGGCGCGGCGACATCATCGTCTTCCGCTACCCGCTGCAACCCGACACCGACTTCGTCAAACGCGTCATCGGCCTGCCGGGCGATGCCGTGGAAGTGCACGACAAGATCGTCTCGATCAACGGGAAGCCGATGGCGGAGCCCTACGTAATCCACGTCGACCCAACGATCTACCCTCCTCGGCCACAACTGCCCGAGCCCTACCGGTCGCGCGATCAGTTCGGGCCGTATGTCGTCCCCGAGGGGCAGTACTTCGCGATGGGCGACAACCGCGACCGCTCCAGCGACTCGCGATACTGGGGCACGGTTCCGCGCTCGATGATCAAAGGCCGCGCCTTCATGGTCTATTGGTCGTTCGAAGGGACGCCGCCCGCGTCGGACACGACGCAAGCGCGCGTCAAAGAGCTCTGGGGCGTCGTCAAACAATTCTTCACCAAGACGCGATGGGACCGATCGTTCTTCATCGTCGACAGCAAGTACCACTACACACCCGGTTTGACGCCCGAAGGCGAGGCCGGCGAAAGTCCATGAGCGATTCGAGAGAGCCGGCAACCAGCAGTCGGGAGTCGGAGCCTGCGATTTCCGAAGACCTGTCTCTGATTCAGGAGCCGGAGATCAGAGATGGGGAGCCGTTTGATGACGGCGAAGCATCCGAGTCCCAGGCGCTTTTGGTTTCCGAAGAAGCGGAGCCGCTCCCGCGGGTGCCTCGCGTCCCCGAGCCGGAAATCGATCCGATCTACGTCGATCGCAGCGACCATCCCATCTCGCGCCGCCGCATTCCGGAGAACGTGCTCAAAGTTCTCTACCGGCTTCATCGCAGCGGCTATCGCGCTTATCTCTGCGGCGGCAGCGTCCGCGATCTGCTGATGAGCGGGACGCCGAAGGATTTCGACATCGCCACCGACGCGCATCCGGCGGAGATCCGGCGCCTCTTCCGCAACAGCCGCATCATCGGACGGCGCTTCCGTCTCGTGCACATCATCTTTCAGGACATGCTCGTCGAGGTGGCCACGTTCCGGCGCGAGCCGGACCGCGCCGAGGATGTGGCCGAGCTGCTGATTACCGACGACAACACGTTCGGCTCGCCGCTGCAGGACGCGCGGCGGCGCGACTTCACGATCAACGCGCTTTTCTACAACATCGCCGACTTCTCGGTGATCGACTACGTCGGCGGCCTCGAGGATGTCGAAGCGAAGCGCGTGCGCGTCATCGGCGACCCCGACGTCCGCTTTCGCGAGGATCCGGTCCGGATGATGCGCGCGGTCGAATTCGCGTCGCGGCTCAACTTCTCGATCGAGCCCGCAACCTGGGACGCGATCCTCCGCCACAAGAACGAGATCCTCAAGGCGTCTGCGCCGCGCGTTTCCGAGGAGATCCTCGATCTGCTGCGGCGCGGATGGTCGCGTGGAGCGGTCCAGCTCATGGTCGATACCGGCCTTCTCGATCCGCTGCTCCCGGAGGTCTACAAGTCGATCGCCGGAGACCGCGCGCCGTACTTCTGGAAAATGCTGGAAGTGCTCGATCGCACAGTGCAGGCGGGGCGACGAATCTCCGACCCCGTTCTTCTCTCCGTGATGTTCCTGCCGTGGATCCTGCAGGAGCTGGAGACCGAGGAGTCGCGGCGCGACGCGAAGATGAAGACCAGCGATGTGATCGTCTTCATCCGCGAGCTGATCCAGCCGATGTGTACGCGGATGGCGCTGGCGGCAGGCACGCGGCATCAGATCGAGACCGCTCTCGATACGCTCTGGCGCCTCCTCGAACCACCTGTCGATCGACGCGCGCAAATCCGCTTCGTCTTCCGCGAGCCGTTCAACGACGCCCTCGCGCTCCTCGAGCTCTACGCGCTTTCTTCAGGCAAGTACGTCGAGGTCTTCCGCCAATGGCGTGAGTTTGCGGAGCGCGCCCGGCGAACCACGGACGCCGAGGCGCCATTGCCGTCAGCGAAGCGAAGACGACGGCGAAGGTAATTTGCGCGGCCCGATTTGCTGCGCGGCCCTGGCGGGCCGCGCGTTGTCGGTTGTCGGTTGATTGCGGCGCTGCGCGCCGCGTTGTCAACACCATCGCGCAAAGCCCGACAACCGACATCCGCGTTGCGCAACCAACCGACAACGCGCGAAGCGCTTCATGAGTGGTGTGGTGCAATCGAATGACGCCAAGTTCCGTGCGTCAAGCATTGCGCATCTCCTGCTCGGCGACGTTTCCGCGAAGTCCAATACCCCCTCATCCGGCTTCGCCACCTTCTCCCCCACTGAAAAGCGTGGGGGAGAAGGCGCTCGATGGGAAAGAGTCGCAACAGAGGGTGAGAAACGCGGCCCACCTGACAGCGCGCAAACCTCACCACCCGATAACGCGCGAAGCGCAACCAACCGACAACTGACAACGCGGCGCCCCCGGGCGCCGCAATATCGTTATCATTCTCACGTGCCCGACCTCCCGATCTACATGGATCACCATGCGACGACGCCGGTTGATCCGCGTGTGGTCGAGGCGATGCTGCCGTACTTCAGCGAGTTTTTTGGTAATCCCGCGTCGCTGACGCACGCGTATGGCAAGCGCGCGGCGATGGAGGTCGAAGATGCGCGGATCGTCATCGCGCGCTTTTTCAATGTCCAGCCGGGCGAGGTTTACTTCACCGCCGGCGCGACGGAGTCGAACAACATCGCCCTGAATCTCCTTGCCTCCGGCGATCACGCCATCACCTCGGCGATGGAGCACAAGTCGGTCCTCGTTCCGTTGAAGCGGCTGGAGAAACATGGCGTCGAAGCGACGATGCTCACGCCCGATGCCGAGGGCTTCATCAATCCCGACGAGTTGCGCGAGGCCATCCGGCCGAACA
The DNA here is from genome assembly GCA_034664845.1 of Thermoanaerobaculia bacterium. GTDB lineage: Bacteria > Acidobacteriota > Thermoanaerobaculia > Gp7-AA8 > Gp7-AA8 > JADGNZ01. The sequence continues at coordinate 49,350 of JAXDGW010000053.1, forward strand.
CGAAGCTCGTCTCGATCGAAGCGGCGAACGGCGAGATCGGTACGTTGCAGTCGATCGATGACCTCGGCGCGATCTGCCGCGAGCGTGGCGTGCTCTTTCACAGCGACATCACGCAGGCGGCGGGCAAAGTGCCGCTCGATCTGACCAACGTCGATCTGGCCGCGTTCTCGGCGCACAAGCTGTACGGACCGAAAGGGATCGGCGGCATGATCGTGCGCCGCGGCATCCGCGTCGAGCCGGTCATGCTCGGCGGCGGTCAGGAAAAAGGCGCCCGCAGCGGAACGGTCAACGTTCCCGGAGCTGTGGGGATGGCCAAAGCGTTCTGGCTCCGCGAGCAGGAGATGGCTGCGGAGGGCGAGCAGTTGACGACGTTGCGCAACGAGCTTTGGGACCGCATCACATCCGAGGTCCCGGGCGCGTACGTGAGCGGCCCGCGGGAGCGGCGACTTCCCGGCAACCTCAACGTCGCATTCGAGCGCGTCGAATCCGACGCCGTGATGCTTGCTCTGCGGCACTTCGCGCTTTCGTCGGGCTCCGCGTGCAGTTCGGGAGACCGCAGCGCGTCGCCGGTGCTCACCGCGATCGGCGTGCCTGAAGGTCTCGCCTTCGGATCGATCCGTTTCGGTCTCGGCAAATCGAACACGGCGGAGCACATTGCCACGCTCGTCGACGACCTCAAACGCAACATCCCGCGACTTCGGGAGATCTCCGCGGCGTGACCTCTCCCGAGCATCCGCGCATTCTTCTTGTCGACCAGTCGCGCGGCTCGTTGCTGTTTCAGGAATCGATTCTGCGCCGCCGCGAGGCCAGTATCGTCACGGCGCTGGCGGGGAGCGAAGGGCTCGAGATCGCGCGCAAGGACCGCCCGCAGCTCATCATGCTCGCCTTCGATCTTTTCGACATGACGGCGCCGGAGTTCTGCCGCGAGATTCGTAGCGACGCCGCGACGCGCGCGATGTCGCTGCTGCTCGTCTGCGAGCGCGAGAATCCGGAGCACGCCGATCTCTGCCTCTCGGCCGGCTGCAATGACGTGATCTACCGGCCGCTGGAGCGTCACGAGCTCGACGAGAAGGTGGCCCGGCTGACCACGATTCCGTCGCGGCGCGAGCTGCGTACTCTGACCCGCATCGAAGTGTCGGTCGAGAATAACGGCCGCTTCCTCATCGGCCGGAGCATCAACGTCTCCGCCAATGGCATGTTTCTCGAGCTCGACCGCGTGTTGCCGTCCGAGGGGAAAATCCGGTTGCATTTCTATCTGCCGGGAGACCCGAAACCGCTGCAACTGGAGTGCGAAGTCTTACGCGCCGAATTTGCCGGCGTGGCCGCAAAGTACGGCGTCCGATTCACCCGGCTGGCCGAGGACGAGCGCGATCGCATCGAACGCTACGTGCGGCGGCTTCGTTCACGCGAGTTGCACTGATTGGCTGCACTGTTGCTGCACTAATTGATCGAATGAGCGACCCAATCAAGATGATCGATGAAGCGATCGCGTTGGCGCGAGCCGAGGAGTACCTGCGCGCGCTGACGATTTTTCTCGATGTCTACGGCGGCGAGGAGCCGCCCTCGAAGATCCTGTCAGCGAAGACCGCGACCGGCCTCTCGTTCTTCGGACTCTGCCTGATGCTCGTGCAGAAGAAAGCGAAACCAGCCATCGACCTCTGCAAGCGCGCCATCGAGCTGGAGTTCTACAACGTCGAGCACAACGCGAATCTGGCGCGCGTCTACGCCGCGGCGGGCAATCGAAAGAAAGCAATCGAGACCGTGCAGCAGGCGCTCAAAAACCACGAGGACGATGCGAGCCTCCTGGCGGTTCGCCGCGAGCTCGGAATCCGCGCCACCCCGCCCGTCCCCTTCCTCGGCCGCGCCAACCCGATCAACGTAACCCTCGGCCAGTCGAGGCACGCGAAGAAGGTGGCGAAGCAGGAGAAGAAGAAGAAGTGACCGGCCAGATTGCACAGATAAGAGTGTCTGTACCGCAAAGCAAAATGTTGAATGTTGAATGTTCAATGTTGAATGTTGAATGGCCGCGGGGAGCGTGGCCAGACGTAGCCGCGCGCCGGCGCCTTCTTCATTCAACACTCAACATTCAACATTCAACATTCAACATTGGATCTTCCTATTTATGTGGCACAGACACTCTTGTCTGTGCAATCCGGCCACCGCGCTCCACGTAGATGGCCGTCTCCGTCGTCATCCCGACGCTGAACGAAGAAGAGCGGATCGCCGCCGCGGTTGAGTCGGCATTCGCCGCCGGAGCGGCGGAAGTGATCGTCGCCGACGGAGGGAGCGTCGATCGCACGACGCGCTTCGCCACCAGCGCCGGAGCGCGAGTTCTGCTCGCTGAACCGATGCGGTCACGCCAGTTGAATCAAGGCGGCCGTTCGGCATTGAACGACGCGCTCATCTTCCTGCACGCGGACACGCGCCTCCCGCCCGGCGCCGCGCCCGCGGTCGCGCACGCGCTCGCGCACGGCGCGGACTTTGGCGGATTTCGTCTCGCGTTTGCGGAGCCGTCGCGCAAGCTCCGCCTGGCCGCGGCCCTCATCAACCTGCGCACCGCCTTCACGCGCTGCCCCTGGGGCGATCAGGCGCAGTTCATTCGCCGCGATGCGTTTTTACGACTGGGCGGCTTTCGCGAGATTCCGCTGATGGAAGACTACGATCTCGCCATCCGCATGAAACGGATCGGCCGCTCGATTCTCCTGCCACTGACGGTGACGACGTCCGGCCGGCGCTTTCTGCGCAAAGGCGTCCTTCGCACCGCCGCGGCCAACTGGCGGACCGTCATTCGATTCCGCACCGGAGCGGACATCGACGAACTGGCGCGGAGCTACCGGCGATGAACGCCTACATCCTCATCGGCGGCGAGTCGCGGCGAATGGGACGCTCGAAGACGGAGCTGTTCTTTGACCGCGTCGCTTCGGTTGCATCGGACGTCTTCGACGATGTAATCGCCGTCCAGCGCCACGGCGGCCCGGCCGCGCCAATGCAAACGATCTACGAGGATCCCCAAGACGACCAGGCTCCCGTCTTCGGCGTCGCCTGCGCGCTCACACACGCGCGGGCAAGCTGCTTCGTCCTCGCTGTCGACTACCCGCTGATCACGGCCGAGATCCTGCAGTTTCTGCGCGATCGTTTCGAGCGCTCGGAAGCGCTGCTTCTCGCTCCAATCTGGAGCGGAAAAACGCAGATGCTCTGCGCCGGCTACCGGCCCGCGCTTCTTCCTCGGATCCAGCAACGCATCGCCGCGAAGCGATACGATCTCCGCGGCCTGGCCGCAGCCGGAGAGGCCGAAGTCCTTGCCGAGGATGACTTGCGCGCGAAGTTTGCTGGAGAGCCGCTGATGAATGTGAACACGAGCGAAGAATGGGAACTTCTCCGCGGCTCCGCGTGAAACCGTTGTCACGCGGAGTCGCGGAGACGCGGAGCAAGACCGCCACTCGTTGACGAATCGTTTCATTCGACTCGTCTAAACTCGAATTCAATAGCCAGGAAAACAATGACCAAAAACTTCTCCCATCTCGACGAAACCGGCGGCATCTCGATGGTCGACGTCGCTGCGAAGCGCGTCACGACACGCGAGGCGGTCGCCGTCGCCACCGTGCGCATGTCTCCCGACACGCTGCAAAAACTTGTCGCGCAGGCGTTGCCGAAGGGCGACGTCCTCACCACCGCCAAGATCGCGGGCGTGCTCGCCGCAAAGCAGACGCCGAATCTCATCCCGCTCGCTCATCCGCTCGCCATCACCTCGGTCGATATCACCTTCGACCTCGATCCGGCCGCAGGCACGATCGAAGTCCACTCCATCGTTCGCTGCGAAGGCAAAACTGGCGTTGAGATGGAGGCGATGACCGCCTGCGCCGTCGCCGCGCTCACGATCTACGACATGTGCAAGAGCTCCGAGAAAGGCATCACCATCGAGACGCTCCAGCTCATGCGCAAGTCGGGCGGCAAGAGCGGAACGTGGGAGCGATGAACGTCATGCGAATCGTTGCCGCTGCTGCACTCGCCGCCATTTGCGCAGTTTCTGCGATCGGACAGGTTCGCGACAACGTCACGGTCGAAGTCGTGGAAGTGCCGGTCTACGTCACCTCCGGCAACAGCAAGCCTGTGCTCGGTCTCACCCGCGATGCCTTCGAGCTGTTCGTCGACGGGAAAAAGCAGACCATCGAATACTTCGACGCGGTCGACTTCGCGAACATCCCTTCCGACAAACCGGCGGTCGAGCGTCCGCGCCGCGAGCGCCGGCTGTATCTGCTCCTGTTCGACCTCACCTTCGCCACGCCGGCCAGGATCAAGCGCGCGCAGACCGCGGCGGAGAAGGCCGTCGCCGACTCCAATCCGGCCACCGATTTCTTCGCGGTCGCTACCTATTCTTCCAATCGCGGCGTGCAGTTTCTTTCTCCATTTCTCGCCGACCGCGTGGCCATCGCGCGCGCCATCTTCACGCTTCGCGCGAGCAAGGCGCAGGACCCGCTCGGCGTCGCGCTCTCGAGCCCCGAGCGCGCGCAGTGGCTGACGGCGATGGAGCAGGGCGGTTCCGCGGAAGGCATCTCCAGCATCCTCGGCGACGAGGTCGTAGACACGCTTCGCGGCGGTCAGGCCAACCAGGACCAGTTGGCCATACCGGGAAACCATCTGATCGAGGATCAGCTCAGCGCGCTCGCCGAGGCCGCGGCGCGAATCGGACCGCTCGAAGGGCAGAAGCACCTGCTCGTCTTCACCGAGGGCTTCGACTCCACCCGCCTCACCGACATCAAAGCGAAGAACAGGCCGCCCAACTTCGATCCGCACATGCTCGATCTCGTGAAGAAGTTGCACGACACGTTCGTGTCGGCCGGCGTGACGCTGGACAGCATCGACATCCAGGGCCTGCGTCGCACGATGACCGATCTCGACAATGACGCGCTCTACATGCTCTCGCGCGGAACCGGCGGCCGCGTCATCGTCAATCGCAACGACCTCGGCGAAGCGGTCGACACGATCATGCAGGCGCAGCAAACGGTCTACGTGCTCGGTTTTCGCATCGCAGGCCGCAAGCACGGCAAGATCTCCGTCCGCGTGAACGGGCTGCCCCGAGGTTCCGAGGTGACGTATCGCGAAGGGTTCGGCTACGTCGCGCCTGGCGCCGACATCGACGCGCTGCAACTTGCCGACATCCTGATCAACGACGTCCCGCAAGCCGGCGTGACGCTCGACGCCGCCATCACCTCGGAGGACGGAACGTCGGTACTTGCCGTGGCCTTCAACCGCGCCGAGGTGGTGCCGCAACTCATCGACAAATCGCCGAGCGTCGAGCTGCTCATGTACATCCTCGACGAGCGCGGCGCCGCAGCCGGATTCAAATCCAAACGAATCAGCCTCACCGGCCCCGCCCGAGTCCCCACCGGCTTCCTCACGCTGCGCGAGCCATTCGAGCTGGCGAAAGGCCGGTACACCGCCAAGGTCCTGCTGCGCATCGCCGGCACGAAATCGCTGGGCTACGTCCGCCGCGACTTTGTGGTGGAGTAGTGAAAGACAGTAGAGCCCCCTCGGCACTCTGAACTTCTTGCGACTCTCACCCATCGATCGCCTTCTCCCCCTGCGTTTTTTGCGGGGGGAGAAGGTGCCGAAGGCGGATGAGGGGGGCGATGCAAGTTGCGCGACCACGAGCCACCGCCAGCCGTTAGCGAGCGCGCGTTCGGATTACCGCTCGCTTACTGATGACTTCGACGACCCCCTCATCCGCCTTCGGCACCTTCTCCCCCGCTGAAAAACGCGGGGGAGAAGGCGCTCGATTGAAGAGCAAGTCAAGGAAGTGTGAGTAGTGCGGTGAACGAACCCCTTATTCGCCGCCCACCCATCGACGATTGGAGAGCAAGTCAAAGGAAGTGTGAGTAGTGCGCGCCGCTACGGCTTCTTCTGCAACCACGCCGGCAACGTCGATGTCGTCTCGCCATCGCTCGCGTTCTCGGCCTGCTTGTCCGCGGTGACGAGTTGCTTACGAATCGTGCCGAGAATCCGCTGGTCGGCGTTCGTGGCCAGGTCGACGAGGTGAGTACGCTCGTGAAACCCGTTGAATGCGACGACGAAGCGGTCGATGCGAAACGCCACCACGCGGCCCAGATAACGATCCTCGGCCGTGAAATTGTCCTCGCCGAGGTTTGGGATCGGGTCGAGAAGCTTGCCGTTGTGAAGGTAGAGACCTTTGTACTGATCGAGGATGTTCGCGGCTGTTTGCCGGCTGCTCGCCGGGATCACGATTCCCTCCATGATGTCGCCCTCGACGTTGTACGTGGCCTGAAACGAATTCGCGAGAAAGGCCTGCCCGAACGCCGAGTCGGCGGAGTAGCGCTCGCTTCCGCCGACGCGATCCTTGTCCGGCAGGAACGCGAAGACCGCCGGCTTGTTGGGCGCAGGCGGCATGCGGTCGGCGACAAATGTGGCCAGCCGGAGGAGCGCATCCGCCGGTCCGCCGCCGGTGAGCCGGACGTAGTACGGACCGCGCCAGATGTGAATCGAATGGTTCTTCGCGAACGATTCGTTGGCGATCTGGAGGAATCGACGATTGCCGCTCTTCGCCATCGAGTAGGCGCCGAAAGCCTTGACGAAATCAGGGAAGCGAAAGATCTCGACCGTAGCGAAACCGTCGCCCGCCGGCGCGCTGTACTTGCCGATGGTGAGGTCGAGCGTTTCGTACTCTGCGAACTTCGGCGCATCGATCGACCCGAGGTAGGCGTCGAGATGATCGGCGGGAATGACGATCGGATTCTCCTCGAGCTTCCAGACCTGCGCTTCCTGCTGTCGCGGGATGAACTGCAGGCTCGGCGAGTCTACCGTCGCGAAGTTGACCTCGTTGCGCGGCGCAGGCGCGATACGCACCGGCGCCGGCGGGCGGGCATCACATGCTGCAAGTCCACACGCGATCAGGAGCGCGAGAGCGATTCGAGGAATGCCACTGTCACGCGAACGCCCGCGCCCGTCGCGCCGCGCGCCTCGCGTGCCGTTTCGTGTTCCATGTACGCCGTGCCGGCGATGTCGAGATGCGCCCACGATGGACAATTGACGAACTCCTTCAGAAACAGCGCCGCCGAAATCGCTCCGCCCCACCGGCCGCCCGAGTTTTTCATGTCCGCCCACTCGCTGCGGATCAGTTCCTTGTAGTCGTCCCACTCAGGCAATCTCCAGAGGCGCTCACCGACGCTCTCCCCACACTCAATCAACTTCTGAGCCAGTTCGTCATTGTTCGAGAAAAGACCGGCCGCCTCGCTCGCCAGCGCCACCACGCACGCGCCCGTGAGCGTGGCGTAGTCGATGATGTGATCGGGCTTGAGCTCGGACGCGTAGTGCAGTGCGTCGCTGAGAATCACCCGTCCCTCGGCGTCCGTATTCACGATCTCGATGGTCTTGCCGCTCATCGTGGTGATGATGTCGCCCGGCTTGTAGGCGCTGCCGCTGGGGAGGTTGTCGGTCGATGCGATGACTCCGGTGACGCGCACCGGCAGCGCCAGCATCGCCGCCGCCTGGATCGTCCCGATGACGGCCGCGGCACCGCACATGTCGAACTTCATCTCCTCCATGCGGTCGGAGGGTTTGATCGAGATGCCGCCAGAGTCGAAGGTGATGCCTTTGCCGACGAGCGCGACGTGCTTCTTTGCCTTGCGCGGCGAGTATTCGAGCACGATGAAGCGCGGTTCTTCCGCCGAGCCGCGGTTCACGGCCAGCAGGCCGCCCATTTTCATCTTCTCGATCTCGCGCTTGCCGTAAACGGTGCACTTGATCCCGATCTCTTTGGCTACTTCCTCCGCCCGATGGCCAATGAAGGTGGGTGTGGCCAGGTTGGGCGGCGCGTTGCCGAGGTCGCGAACGGTGCGGATGCCGGCAGCGACAGCTTTCGCTTCGAGGTCGAGCTGTTTGGCGCGCTTGGCGTCGATGCCGTCGGGAGGAACGAACTGCGCGCTGATCGGGAGCGTCTTGTCGTCCTTCTTCGTGATGTACGTGTCGTACTTGTAGTCGCTGCCGGACAGCGCCGCGGCAGCAACCCGCGTCGTTCCATCGGCGTCGAGGTTCTTCACGATGTACGGGAGGACGACGATGATGTGCCGGTCGCGCTGCTTCTTCGCCATCTTCGCCACGCTGTAAAGCGCCGCGCGAAGAACGCGGATGGTCAGCTCTTCCTGCTTGCCGATGCCGAGCAGCGTGATCTTCTTCGGCTCGCCCGCAACGGTGCTGAGCGACTCATCCGCCTTCCCGGTGAATCCCGCATTGCCAATCGCTTTCATCGCCTGCGCGGCGACAGCAACATCGGGATGGCCGTTCTCGGCAATCAGAACAAAGAGGTGGTCGGCGTTCGCGACTTTGGGATCGCGTGTAATGGTGACGTCCATATGGGGGCGGATTGTATCGGAAGAGGGGCCCACGAATGAGCCGCCGTTCGTAGCGCCTTCACTCGTAACGCCGTCGGCTCGACGGCTGGCCCGCCGCCGGCCCGACTTGGAAACGTGGCTCTACTCGAACAGCTCGAACGGCAGATGCTCGTCAGTGGCGAGGTCGTCGCGGGAGGCTGGATGGTTCCCGCTGAGAAGGGTGCACCACTCGATGTATTGGATGGGAGGCAGATGATCGAGCTCTCGAACCGACCAAAGGGCTTCGATATCCGCTGCTGTCAGGCGAAGATCGTTTTCGAGTTCGTAGAGCGGTTCAACGCGCTTTGATGATGGCATCGATGAACTCCAACATGCCGAGACTCCGATAGTACTCCCGCACGGCCTCGATGTTGACACCATCAACATTGAGAAGCACTCGTACATCTTCGCCTTCGTACCGAATCCGCCTGGAGTCGTTCCGCATCGACAGTCCCTTCATCATCGCGAGGTGCTCGGCACTCGCGACCGGAAGGCTGTGGTCACTCAGCAAGGATTTTTCCGTTGTGGCAGAGAACACTTGTTCGGCTGTCGTTCCACGGAGATACATGAAATCAACGCGCCCAAACGATGGATCGGCATGAAGGTGGTTCGAGAACGACTCCGATGCGAACAGAGTTTCATAACCAATCGATTCTGCGAATGTGATTACGCGCAGCTTCCCGTCGGCTTCGACTGCAAAATCGAGGTCTTTAGTGGATCGGACCCGGCCCCATGCCGTCACCGCTATCCCGCCGATGACCGCATACCGGATACGCTCCCGTTCGAAGAAGTCTCCGAAGATCCGCAGGACCGAGGCGAAATCCATCTGTCATCAGGATACCTCGGCATCCCCATACAATTGGCCGCACTCATGCACGAGCGAGGTAACTGAATGCCGTTTCGAATTCTGGTCATTGACGATGAGACTGCCATCCGCGAAGCGATCCGGATGACGCTGGAGTACGAGGGATATCGCATCGACGAGGCGCGCTCGGGGCAGGACGGCATCGACAAGGCCACGCGCAGTGCCGCTCCGTACGACGCCATCCTCCTTGACATCAAGATGCCGGTGCTCGACGGCATCGAGGTACTCGAGAATCTGAAAGAACAGCACGTGCCTTCGCCGGTGATCATGGTCTCCGGCCATGGTGACATCTCCACGGCCGTCGAATGCACGAAGCGCGGCGCGTTCGATTTCCTGGAGAAGCCGCTGAATCGCGACAAGCTGCTCCTCTCCGTCCGCAACGCCGTCCGCCAGCAGAAACTCGAGGAAGAGGTTGGCGAGCTTCGCGAGCGCGAGGCCCGCGACTACCAGCTCGTCGGCGATTCCGCGTCGATGGTGAACCTGAAAACGCAGATCGAGCTGGCCGCGCCGACGAAAGCGACGGTGCTGATTCAGGGCGAGTCGGGCACAGGGAAGGAGCTCGTTGCGCGCGAGATCCACCGCCGCTCCGACAGAAAGGCCATGCCGTTCATCCAGGTGAATTGCGCGGCGATCCCCGAGGAGTTGATCGAGTCGGAGCTGTTCGGTCATGAGAAGGGATCGTTCACCGGCGCCGTCCGCAAACAGACCGGCAAGTTCGTCGCTGCCGACAGCGGAACGATCTTCCTCGACGAGATCGGCGACATGTCGCTGCGCACGCAGGCCAAGGTGCTGCGCGTGCTTCAAGAAGGAGAGGTCGAGCCGGTCGGATCGGCGACGGTGATCAAGGTCGACGTCCGCGTCATCGCCGCCACGAACAAGGATCTGACCGACGAGATCAAAGCGGGCCGCTTCCGCGAGGATCTTTTCTACCGGCTCAACGTCATCCCCGTCCGTACGCCGCCGCTGCGCGAGCGCAAGGACGACATCCCTCTCCTCGCGCAGCACTTCGCGACGATGTTCTCCGCGCAGTACAACCGTCCGGCGAAGAAGTTCACGTCGTCAGCCGGCAAAGCGATGCAGGACGCGGCCTGGCGCGGCAACGTGCGCGAGCTGCGCAACATGATCGAGCGTCTCGTGATCATGACCCCCGCCGAAACGATCGACATCACCGACCTCCCCGCCGAGTTCTTCCGCGCCGCCGGCGACATCATCACCACCTCAATGCGCCTCGAGACCCTCCAGGATTTTAAAGACGAGGCCGAGAAAACCTTCATCCTCGCCAAACTCCGCGAGAACGGCTGGAACGTCTCCAAAACCGCCGAAGCGATCGACACTCCGCGGTCAAACCTCTACAAGAAAATCGAGCAATACAACATCAAGAGAGAAGGCGGCGGCGCAATGACCGCGCCGGATGAGAAGAGTGAGGGGTAAAAAGGGTAAGAGTAAACGGAACCCCGAGCATCGCCCTCAATCACAATCGCGCCCCTTCTCCCCATCGCTTCTCAGATGGGGAGAAGGTGGCCGAAGGCCGGATGAGGGGCCGTGAAGTGAAATCCTCCAAGACCAAATGACAAGCTCCCCCTCCATCGGCATTTTCGACTCCGGCGTCGGCGGCCTCACTGTCTTCCGCGAGATCGCCCGCGCCCTCCCCCACCACTCCCTCATCTACCTCGGCGATTCCGCCCGCGTCCCCTACGGAACGAAATCCGCCGAGACAGTGACGCGCTACGCACTCGAAGCCGCGTCCCATCTCATCGGCCGAGGTATCGGCATGCTCGTCGTCGCCTGCAACACCGCCACCGCCGCCGCACTACCGGCGCTAAAGGCATCGCTCAAAATCCCCGTCATCGGCGTCGTCGAGCCCGGCGCCCGCGCCGCCGTCGCCCGCACGCGAGGCCGCGTCGGCGTCATCGCCACCGAGGGGACGGTGCGATCGCAGGCATACACGAAAGCAATTCGCCAGATCGACCCAAAGATCGAAGTGATCGAATCCGCCGCCCCCCTCTTCGTCTCACTGGCCGAGGAGGGATGGGCCAACACGCACGTAGCCAGAGAAGTGGCCGAGATCTACCTCTCCCCTCTCCTCGACGCCAACATCGACACGCTCGTCCTCGGTTGCACGCACTACCCGATCCTCCGCGGCACGATCGAGCAGGTGACGGGAGACAAAATCGCCATCGTCGACAGCGCGGAGACGACGGCGTCGTTCGTCCGCGACGCCATCGGTTCGTCCCCCTCCAACGGCGTCCCCAAACACAAGTTCCTGGTCACCGACGCCGAGGAACGCTTCCGCCGAATCGCGAGTGATTTCCTGGAGACGGAGATTGAGCATTTGGAGTTGGTGGTGCTGTGATTTCGCGCGAAGCGCTTTGGAAGTTCTACTGTGCTAGAACGGAAGATGCGATTGCACAACTGCCTTACGCCCCTGTTTGATCGAGGCTGGAATCTGGTTGAGCAGAACTCCGATGTCAGTCGTTTCTCGAGTCTTCAAATAGGCATCGCGAAGTGCGTCGAAGTAAAGGAGGTGCCACGACTCGTTAACGAAGTGCTCGGCAAACAATGGCGACTGCATTTTGCGTTGAAAGCTGGGCTCGCGCTCCTCCGGGATGACCATAATCTTAGGAACACCGGCTGGAAGATTCGACCCACGTTGAAGCGCGCTCGTCATGGTGGTGGTTGACTCAACTTCGAACGCGTACTTAACGTCGCCGCCATTCAGCCAAAGGAGATCCATCAGCAACACATCCTTGAGATTGCTCACGTCCTCGATCGCTCTAGGGTTGACTGTCACGAGGCTAGCCAGCTTTACTTCACCAACAATTCCGCGGGCAGTAGTTGCCTGCTCTGGCTTTCCGATCCAGATGTCATAGCCGCGCTGCGCACCGATCAAAGCCAAGAGTCCGATGATCTCGGAGTGCGATCGGATTCGATCAGCTATCTCGTCTCGCAGCATCCATTGGCCTTTTGTTCCAACCTTCCGGGCGTAGATCTCAAGTGCCTCGCGTATGCTGGTCGTATCGGAGGTTAGAGAATTCGGGAACTCACGGCTGACGCCATCCCAGATATCGGTGAACGTCACGCGGCCACGATCGGCCAGAATTCTATATACAGTCTGTTCGACACGCTCCGAAAGCGGAACCTCTTTCAGACGAGCCACAAACACCGGATCCTTGAACCACCACTGCTGGCCAGTGGCTGAACCTATGCTGGAAGGAACCAGAACAAACTCTTGCCCGATAGACTCCTCCAGAACGGTGCGAACGTCCAGCCCGGTCTTAAGAGTACCAAAGAACCCATGTCGCGCCAGCGCTGGATCCACGTGGTTAATTAGAATCGTGTAGGGAGTTGGCTCCGCTCTTTCGGCGATGACCTCTCTGCACCGCTCCAGAACAACTTTTCGAAACCGCTCCTCCTGAAGGGAGGTATCGTCATCCAAACCCGCTGGCGAATCTCGAATTGTATCGATTCGACCTACGTCATAGTCTCGAACTGGTTTCTGAAAGCGCAGATAGAAATCTCCCTGTGCACTGCCAAACGGTTGCAGCATGGACTTCGCCGACACTTGGCCCAGAGGCTGGTGATGCACCTTTTGAAAGTCGAAGCCAGCGTATACGCCCGCGCGAACGGTAGCGTTTCTCACCTTGAACGTAGGGTTGTGAAACGTCAACGTGAGATAGCGATTCGCATTGAGTAGGCGGTGACACTCGCGAAAGCTGTTCGACATGAGGGAGTGATATACGTTGAACGACTTGCCCTGACGATCATTGTGAATGACCTCGGAGGTCACAAGACGTTCGCTATAGTGCGAAGCCTTTCGGAGCCAGGCGTTCCACAGTAATGACAATTCACCATACTGAACAGAGTTATCGTATGGCGGGTCCGTGAATATATAATCGACGCACTCGTCTGGCATCTCGTTCATGGCTTCAATACAATCCGCGTTTATGATCGCGACGTCGGCCTCCCGGCTCATAACCTTGCGCCAGTCGCTAGTAATCTTGACCTTTGGCAACTCTCGGTTTGACTCTTCCTTCGCGCGCAGAAGTCCCTGATTGCCCTCGATAGAAGACGCGAACTTCTCCCATACGTTCTGCTCCATCGATCTAGGCGCAGACCAGTAACTGTGCTGGGTCCACCCCGGTGAGCTGAAGAAAGTGTAATGATTCGTTGGCTGAGGATTCCCGAGGGGCATCATTCGGCTGCAGAGATGCACCATGGAAGTGAAGCCACCCATCAGAAACGAGCGAAGATGGTCGCTAGGTTCGTCTTGAATCGCTTCGTAGAGCCAAGCGAGCGCCTGAAGATTCCGCCGCGTAAACAGCTCGTCAACGGAGTCATACTTCTCGCGCTTGAGAAATGGAGTGCCGTCATCGTAGAAGAAACGATTCGTCGGGAACCAACCAACGATGGGTCGGGACTCGAGGTCAGCAAGGGCGAGGACATCTTCTGGAAGTGGCGTCGCACGTTCAGCTCGGTGGCCGCAAGATGGGCATTTGGGATACCGAACCTCAGTCAATTGGTCGCCTTCGCGCACGAAGGCGGTGCACACGAGCGGCTTTCTGCAATTCACACAGTGGATCTCGTACAGACTGTCGATTTTTGCCGCGATGGCTCCTTTCACTCTGTCGTATGCCCTACGAAGCGAAAGAAGGTTTGCGGGCCGCAGTGTGAGCTCAATAATTATCGTCGCCGCCGGGTTGAAGTCGCAAACAATCGCGCGACGGCCACTCCGGATAGCTTCGATAGCTACAACACCGCTACCTGCAAACGGATCGAAGACAACTTCGCCTGGGTCTGTGTAGCAGCGAATGAACTCGCCGACCACGTTCCACGTCTTCCTCGACCAGTATTTGTGCCACACATACATCGCAGTGTGTGGCTCTGGTGGAATTTGCCTACTTATGTGCTCCTGGACGCGGTCAGTTGAAGGCATGGTAGGTCACCAACTACAGTGTCGCACGTTTCGGCGTCTCGATGTCATAGGCCGGTCTCGCTCTGGGGCGCTGCAACGGGACCGAATGTAAGCGGCGGCCTTCGCTCAGTGCCTGAAATGCCTCTCCCCCGTAAACACCATCGCGATGTCTCGCTCATTCGCCGCGGCGATCACCTCCGCGTCGCGGACGGAGCCGCCCGGCTGGATGACTGCTCGGATGCCGGCGTCGGCGAGGAGGTCGAGGCCGTCGCGGAAGGGGAAGAAGGCGTCGCTGGCGGCGACGGTGTTGGCGATGGGGAGGATCGATTTCATGATCGCGACTTTGGCGGCGTCGACGCGGCTCATCTGGCCGGCGCCGATGCCTACTGTTTGCGATTGGTTGGTCAGGACGATGGCGTTTGATTTCACGTGGGCGCAGACGATCCAGGCGAATTCGAGGCCGTCCATTTCTTCGGGAGTGGGGTGGCGGGTGGTGACTACTTTCCAGCCGGTGGGGAGCACAGACAAGAGTGTCTGTGCCACATCACTCCTGGCTTCGGCCGTGGTTTGCGTTTGTGCTGGATCAGCAGCGGTTGTCTGTGCTGAGGTTGTCTGTGGCCCCGCGCTTGCCGTTGCCACTGGGGAGGAATGGCGTGGCCCAGACACTCCTGTCTGTGCTCTTCCAGTCACAAGATCCCTGCTTTGCGCGAGGATCCCTCCGGCCGCGCTGCGGTAATCGGTGTCATTTGACAGTCGCGGCGCGATGATCAGGCGGAGGTTCTTCTTCTTCGCCAGGATCGACCGGGCTGCCTCGCTAAACGCAGGGGCGACGATCACCTCGAGGAACATCGATTCGACGACGTTTGCGGCATCCGCGTCGAATTCGCGGTTGGCGCCGATGATGCCGCCGAATGCGGAGACGGGGTCGGATTCGATGGCGGCTTTCAATGCATCGGCGAGTGTGTCGCGTCTCGCGACGCCGCAGGGGTTTGTGTGTTTGATGATCGCAGCGGCGGGCTCATGGAACGCTTGACCGAGGCGTATGGCGGAGTCGAGGTCGAGGAGGTTGTTGTAGGAGAGCTCTTTGCCCTGGATTTGTTCGAAGGGTGTTGTGCCTTGCGGGACGTAGAAGGCGGCGGTTTGTTGGGGGTTTTCGCCGTATCTCAGGTCCTGGAACTTTGTTAGGTTGATCGTGAGGGTGTCGGGTGTCGGGTGCCGGGTGTCGGCAGAGAGAAAACTGGCGATCATCGCGTCATAGGCGGCGGTCTTGCGGAACACTTCGATTGCGCAATGGATGCGGAACGCATCGCTGATTTCGCCCTGCTCGAATTCCTGGATGAATTCTCCGTATAGCGACGGATCGCACAATGGGAGGACGTGTTTGTGGTTCTTGGCGGCGGCGCGGAGCATCGACGGACCGCCGATGTCGATCTGCTCGATTGCCTCTGCGATCGTCACGCTTTCTTTGGCGACTGTTGATTCGAAGGGATAGAGGTTTACGACGACGAGATCGATGGCGGGGATTCCGAGTCTTGTGACGTCGTCGCGGTGTGATGCGTTATCGCGATCGTGAAGAATGGCGCCGAAGACTTTCGGTGTGAGCGTCTTGACTCGGCCGCCGAGGATTTCGGGGGCGCCGGACCATTGTGCGATCGAGGTGACTGCGATGCCGTTGTCGCCTAGATGTTTGGCCGTCCCGCCGGTGGAGAGGATCTCGACATTTTTCGAAATCAGCACGCGAGCCAGGTCGACAATTCCGGTTTTATCCGAGACCGAAAGGATTGCGCGTGCCATGCGCTCAATGGCCATTGAACCCGCCACGCATCGGCCGCACGCTGCCGCCGGCTGATTTCCAGATGTAGTAGTAGAGATTGACGGTGTCCGTAATGGCGTGGGAGTAGCAGACCGAGGCGACACCGAACGCGGTAGACCGGTCGTCGAACGTGCTGCCATTCCCTCGCCCATACTCCTCGGACATCAGCGGTCCGAGTCTGGTGGTGCGCGTGAACATCCTGTCGAGGTACTTGTTGAGCGTGAAGTTCGGATCGATGCCGTAGAAAACGGGAGAGAAGCGAGCCAGCCGGCGCTCGAAATACGCCTCGAAATCGGCGTGCGCGGCGGCGTCATCGTCGCCGATGTGGAACGGGTTGTTGGCGTCGCCGACGAGGTGCGAGAGATTGCCGAGCTGGCCGACGACGGCGCTCATCGGCTGGTTGGTGCGGATCATCTGGACGATGCCGCGCGTTTGGGCTTCGATGCGCTCGCGAAGACGGCGGCGATGGATGTCGGTGCCTTCGCTGGCCAGCGCGTCGTCGACGCCGTGGACGTATTCATCGTTGTATTTGGTGATCAGGAGCTGCAGATCGGGCGGCGCCAGGGCCGCGCTTTTCGCGGCGATGCGGATGTCGGCGGCGCGCGTCCACGCCATCGACGGCGTCGCGAGTGAGAGGAGGACGAGCGCGGCGGCGAGGCGTTTCATGGGCGAGGGCGATGGTACAACACGCTGCTTTGGTGCAGTCGCCGCGCTGGACGCGATACTTGGCACAAGCACCGCTACAATGCGCACATGCACCGCACGCCCGCCGTTCTGATCGTCGTTTTGATCGCTGTTCTGATCGGTGGTGCCGCCGCGCCGGCCGCTGCGCAGACGTGGCAGTTTCATGGCTTTCTCACGGGACGCGAAACGTATGTCCGGGCACAACCATCGTGGCTTCAAGGCGGCGTGGGACGCTTCGACGTCGGTGCGGACAGCGCGGACGATCACCACCTCGTGAACGTGCAGAGCGCGCAAATCGGCATCGACTGGATGCCGGCATCGTGGCTCCTGCTCCATGCCGACGGCGTCGCCCGCCACGAGCAGCCCGGGTTCGACGGCAAACGCGCCGGCATCGTGCAGGCTTACGTCGACGTCTACAACGATCACTGGCGCCTGCGCGCCGGCGAATTCTGGTTGCCCACGTCGCGCGAGAACACCGATCCGCTCTGGACGTCGAAGTACACGATCACTTACTCGGCGCTGAATTCGTGGATCGCGCAAGAGGTGCGGCCGATCGGCGCCGACCTGCAGTGGTCGCCCGGCTTCTACGTCACCCTCGGCGCTACCGCGTTCCGCGGCAACGACACGATGGGGACGCTGCTCGCCGCGCGCGGCTGGACGTTCGGAAACTACCTGGCTGTGTACGACGAGAACATGCCGCTCCCCTACCCGGCCACGACGCGTCCGATCGGCGCGGATCTCGACAACAAGAACGGCTACGCGGAACGGATCCGCGTATCGCTGCCCGAGCGGGCCATGCTGCAAATCGCGCACATCGACAACCGCGCTCCGATCGTGCCTACGCCGCTGAAAGGACAGGAGCCGTGGCAGACGCGGTTCAACGTCGTGAGCGCCGAGGCGGGGACGAAGAGCCCGACGACAGTGGCGGCGGAGTGGGCGTATGGATCGACCGCCGTCGGATTTCCCGGCGGCAGTTTCACGATGGATTTCGATACGGCCTACGTGCTCGTCTCGCACGCGTTCGCGCACGAGCGCCTCAGCGCGCGCGTCGAGCGCTTCTCCACGCGCGCTGCGTCGCGCCCTCTCGTCGACACGGCGCGCGAGCATGGACGCGCCTGGACGGTGGCGTGGATGCACGAGACGAGCGCCCGATCGCGCACCGGCCTCGAGTACGTCCGCGTCACCGGCGACCGTCCGGGACTCGCTCCCGATTTCGATCCGCGAACGGGCGGCTCGACGATCTCGCTGGAGTACCGGTACAGTTTTTGAGGACTTCGTTCTCATCAACACTGTCATCCTGAGACTGCCGGAGGACACGAAGTGCCGGAGGACGTCGAAGGACCCCCTGCGCTTTTGCAATGTCACCAGTTCCCACCGCCCGATCCTGCACAGGCGCGGGGGGTCCTTCGACCGTCCTTCGGCACTTCGTGTCCTTCGGCGGCTCAGGATGACAGACTGTCTTCGAACGACCTCCGTCCGGGGGCGATCCCGTAGAATCCTCTCAATGCGCTCGTTCCGTCTCGCTGCTCTCGCTTTCGCCGTCGCCGTCCCCGCCTTCGCGCAATCGGCCTTCCAGCTCCACGGCTTCCTTTCCGCGCGGGAGGTCTACACGACCGGCCAATCGTCGTGGCTGCAGGGCGGCTTCGGCCGGCTCGACACCGGCGCGGGTAGCGTGAAGGATCATCGGAACGTCACGCTTGGCGTCGCGCAGATCGGCGCTTCGTGGGCGCCTACCTCCTGGCTCGAACTGCACGCGAATGGTGTGGCGCGCCGCGAGCAGCCGGGTGCGCGGGGCAAACGCGCGGGACTCGTCGAGGCGTATGTCGATCTTCACTCCGAGCACTTCCAGCTTCGCGCCGGACAGTTCTTCCTCGGCACGTCGCGCGAGAACATCGAGCCGCTCTGGACCTCGCCCTACACGATCAACTTCTCTCCGCTGAACTCCTGGATCGGAGAAGAGCTTCGTCCGGTCGGTATCGACCTCGCCTGGCGGCCGAACTTCTACGTCACCGCCGGCGCAACCGCGTTCCGCGACAACGACACGCTCGGCGCGCTGATCGCGTGGCGCGGCTGGTCGGTTGGCAACCGGCTCAGCGTCTACAACGAAGTCCTGCCGCTGCCGCCGCTTTTCTCGTTACCGACGGACTTTGACGATCAACGCCACGATGGCACCGTCCCGTTCGAGCGCGACCTCGACGGCCGGACGGGCGTCTCCGCCCGCTTGCGCATGCAGCTTCCCGAGCGGGCCATGGTTCAGCTCACCCGCATCGACAACCGCGGCGACCGGGAGGAGTATCGCGGCGAGTATTCGTGGCAGACGCACCTCAACATCGCCGCAGCGCAGGTCGGGCTCACTTCTCCCGCAACACTCGCCGGCGAGTACTGCTGGGGTGCGACCGGCATGGGGATCGCGCCGCATTTCGTGCAGGCTGACTTCGCAACCTGGTATCTCCTCGGCTCATGGAAGCGAGCGAACGACCGCTTCTCGCTCCGCTTCGATACGTTTTCGACAAAGGACCGCGATGGCGTCGCCGAAAACAACACGGAGCACGGCCACTCCTGGGTGCTGGCGTGGATGCACGACGTGAAACCAAACGTCCGCCTCGGCACCGAGTTTCTGCAAGTCACTGGCGACCGCCCGGCCGCGCAACAATCGGGCGTCAGTCCGAACACGGATGGCCGGTCGGTGACGGTGGAAGTGAGGTATGGCTTCTGATTGCGGTTGCGGGGGTGCTTGGTTGCCGGGTTTTCAGGCCAGGGACTCAACCTAACGCGACGGAACGCTGGCGTCCCCGCCGGCTGGCTCGGCGTGCGTCCCGCCGCCGCCCGGCTGGATCCCGCATTCTGCCTGACACCTCGGCGGCGAGGACGCGCCCCGAGCCAGCCGGCGAGACGCCAGCGTTCCGTCCGCGAGTCCTAACGTCAAGGTAGTCCCCCGCAAGCACTACGACCAGACAGGATCACAAGCGTCGATCAGAACGACCGCTGCGCAACCACGAGCCCCGACACCGCGCCACTCCGAGACCCCCGCTACCGCGAGACCGCACAAGAATTCCGTATAATCCTGCGCGGTTACGTCGCCTCGTATTGCGATGTTTCTCCATCTGACCATCCTCGCTACGATGCTATTGCTCAATCCTGCCCGTACCAGCGGGCCCAAAATCCAGCGGTATCCGACCCTTCACACGGCCGGCAAGCAGGACCGTATCCTCATCGTCGCTCCCCACATCGACGACGAGTCGATCGGCGCGGGCGGCTATGCCATCGACGCCCTCGCCAACGGCGCGGACGTCTACGTCGTCTTCCTCACCGCGGGCGACTGTAACCGCTTCTCGGCGCGCCTGATGTACAAGACCCTCGAGCCGACCGCCTCGCACTACCTCGGCGTCGGCAAAGCACGCATCAGCGAGGCGGGTGAGGCGATGCAGCTGCTCGGCGTCCCGCGCGATCACTACTTCGTCCTCGGGTACCCTGACCGCGGCCTTCGCACCATGGTCGACAATCCCGGCGCCATCATCCGATCAGCCGCCACACGCGAGAACAGCGTCCCGTACGCCGACGCCGTCACGCCACGCGCCGACTACAGCTACGCCAGCCTGATCAGCGATTTCAAGAAAGTCGTCGCCATCGTTCAGCCGACCACGGTCATCGCTCCGGTGCCGTTCGACAAGCACTCCGATCACAGCGCGGCGGCGGAGATCACCGACGCCGTCCTCGATCAACTCGACCTCCACCCGTCGCGCCTCGGATACCTCGTCCACACCGCCCGCAGCCGCATCCACACCGCGTTCATGAAAACGCCTCGGCGCGCGATTCTGCCGCCGGCACGAATGCAGGGTTTCGCCTGGGCGACGTACGGGCTGTCGACGGCCGTGCAGCAAACAAAGGCCGAGATCCTGATGACGTACAAGAGCCAGCGCCCCTACGTCTTCCTGCTCCGCAACGCCTTCGTGCGCCAGAACGAACTGTTCTACCTCTATCCGGCGCGGCCGCAGGATGAGGCGATTCCGAGCGAAGCGCGAATCCCGATCAAGCGCTAAGCAATCGCTTACGCCGTCTTGCGAAGCGCTTCCTCCGGGCAATAGAAATCGCGCCTGCGATCGAGATCCTGCATCACGTTTTTCTTGAACGCATCGGCGCCGCCGTTGCGCATCATCTCGGCGATGTACTTGGCGATGTCGACGATCTCCAGCCGCAGCCGCACCGTCTTGAACGCGCGCGGCATCTTGCCCGGCACCTGCACGTGATGCAGTCCGCCGCTGTACGCGATCAGCATCCGCCCCTCTTTGATCGCCAGGAGGATGTCGGCGATCCCGCCGCGGACGCTCATCGGATTGCCATGCACATCCAGTCCATTCGCGCGCTTCATCCTCCCCTCGGGAGCGATGATGACCATCGACTTCGGATCGATGCTGTTCAGCACCTGAAACCAGGTGTGGTCGCGTTCGCGCGTGATGGCGACGACATGATGCGCGACGAACTTGAAAATGATGCCGACGAGCGGTCGTCCGGTGGTCTTCTCGGCCGCCGGGACGACGCCGTGCGCGGCCAGCCGCCAGATGAAATTGGCTGGCACGCCGCCGAGGAAGACAGGCTCGAAGAGGCTGGTGTGGTTGAGGAAGGAGACCAGGCGCAGGTGGCGCCACGGCTGCGGAGGCACGTCACCGACCCAGCTGATGTCATATCGGAAGAAGAGCCGGCTCACGTACTTGAGCGAGGTCAGCATGGTGAAGACCATGAGGGTACGCAGGAGCGACACGGTTCGCGAAGGGTAACGACGGAGCGGGCGCGCCGTCAATGAAGGAGCGCCCGGAACTCAACGGCGAAGCGCGGCCCTTTCCCCTCATCCTCATGTTTGAAAAAGACGTAGGCGTCGCTCCAGGACTGTTTTTCCACGCGCGCCGCCCACGCCGCGAGCTGTCCCGACGCGTACTCGGTGCGTCGCAGGCGCATGTAGCCCCACGACGCCGTCGGCACGACCAGCGCATCAGGATCGGGCACCTCGTCCGTGTCGGCAGCGCAGAGCGCGATGTCACGCTCGCGAAGGATGCCGTAGATCTCGTCGTCGAACCACGAGTCGTGGCGAAACTCGAAGGCAACCCGGCGATCCGAGGGCAGGATGGCGACAAACTCGCGCAGCTTGACCGCATCCTTGCGCGAGAATGGCGGAAGCTGAAAAAGGACCGGCCCGAGCTTCGATCCGAGCACCTCGCCGGCCTCGAACAACTGCCGGAGGTCGTCGCCGGCACCGACGAGTTTCTTGTGATGCGTGATCCGCTGCGGCGCCTTCAGCACGAACGTGAATCCGTCCGGCACCTGCTCTCCCCACTTCGCCACCATCTTCGCGTCCGGCATCCGGTAGAAGGTGTTGTTGATTTCGACGGAATCGAACCGGGCTCCGTAAAACGGCAGCATCTTCGCCGCGGGAAGATCGTCGGGATAGAACGTCCCCTTCCATTCTTTGTAGCTGTAGCCGCTGGTGCCGACTCGGATGTGCATGCGGCTAATCCTGCCACAACATCGTTTGTCATTCCGCGCTCGCGCCGAAGCATACGCAACGAACGTAGGTCGGACTCTCCAGTCCGACAGATTGCACAGAGAGGCGTCGGACTGGAGAGTCCGACCTACGTTTCCGTATGCTTCGCGCGACCGCGTGGGATGACGCATCGCGTTCGTGGCGTCCCGCATCCGCCTTCCGAATGACAGATACACTCACCTCCTCATGGGCGACCTCTCCGAATTCTCGTTCGCCACCCGCACCTTCCTGAAGTTCTACCGCTGGCGGCGCATCGACCCGATCCCCTGGTCGCCGCTGCGAAAAACGCTGCCCGAAGCGAAGGTGGCGATCGTGACGACGGCGGGACTGGTGATGCCAAGCCAGCAGCCGTTCGATGACGGCATCAAAGGCGGCGACTACAGCTTCCGTGTGATTCCCTGCGATGCCAGCGTTGCCTCACTGATCGACACGCATCGCAGCGAGACTTTCGACCACGGCGGCATCCAATCCGACCCGAACCTCGCCTTCCCGCTTGACCGCCTGCACGAGCTCGCGCACGACGGGCGCATCGGCGGCGTGAGCGAGCGCCATCTCTCGTTCATGGGCTCGATCACCGCCCCCAGCCGCCTGATCCGCGACTCCGCCCCGGCCGCCGCACAGCTCCTGGTGGAGGACGGCGTCGACGTGGCCCTCCTCGTCCCCGTCTGACCGATGTGCAATCAGACGGTCAGTCTGATCGCCGCCGAACTGGAACGCCGCGGAATCACGACGGTCTGCATCGTCCTGTTGCGCGAGGTGGCGGAGAAGGTCCGTCCGCCGAGGACGCTGTTCGTACCGTTCCGGCATGGGTATCCGCTCGATCTTCCTCATGAGCCAGCGCGGCAACGGGCGGTAATTGAAACGGCGTTGGCGGTCATCGAAGGCGATCAGGTTGAGCCGCCAGTGTTGATCGATTTCTTGTAAAACACTCCGTCATGAAGCCATCCGCCGCTGGCGTATACTGCCTGCTCGATGCTCGCGTTCATCGAGACAGCGATTTTCACTCGCGCGATCACAAGCTTGCTCGCCGATGTTGAGTTTTCGGAACTTCAAGGCACTCTTCTTGTCAATCCCGAAGCGGGTGACTTGATACCCGGTACCGGCGGACTGCGAAAAGTTCGCTGGCGCGAGGGGCGGCGTGGAAAAGGGAAGCGCAGCGGCATTCGAGTCATCTATTACTGGTACCAGAGCGGCTCTTTGATCTACATGCTGATTGCGTATTCAAAAGGACAACAAGACGACCTTACGACACGCGAAAAAAGCGTACTGAGATCGCTTGTGGCGGAGGAGCTCAAATGAAAAAACAGCTTTTCGATGACCTCGTGGCAAGTGTCAAGGAGGCTGGGAAGATTCATCGCGGTGAAGCGCAGCCGTCGCGCAGGTTCGTCTTCGAGCCGGAAGACGTGCGCCATATCAGGGAGAAGTTGCACCAATCGCAATCGGAGTTTGCGCGAATGATTGGCGTGAGCATCGCCACATTGCAGAACTGGGAGCAAGGTCGGAGGCAGCCTGTTGGTCCTGCTCGCGCTCTGCTCATGGTGGCATCCAAAGCACCGGAGGTCGTCGCGAAGGCCCTCGCCACTTCTGCACGACGCAGTGCCTGACGTCTTCGCCGTGATCGCCCTAGAATCCAGTCCGACGATCCGGTGGAGACAAATGGTGATTTCCGTCAAGTCCGCGGCGGGAAAGATCAGGTTCACATGAGCGACGAAATACGGATTGAGTCTGGAGTCAATGGTTTCGCGGAGAACAAAGATCAGGCGATACGGCTACGAAACACTCGAGTTTTGCCGGCCATCGCGGAAGGCGGCCGTGTCGTGTTGGATTTTTCCGCGGTCAAGTATGCGACGCAATCATTCATTCACGCGTTGATTGGCGAAGCGTTGCAAACATACGGCGAGCGTGCTCTCGAACTAATCGAATTTCGCCACTGCTCCGACGCGGTTCGAAGCGTAGTCGAGTTAGTCGTCGGCTATTCATTGAGTGGTTTTGCAGAGAAAGCAAGCGCCTGACATCACGAACTGGGCGTCCGATCCCGCATAAGAACGTGCCCACCATCACCATCGAAACCCTCCTCCCCGCTTCACCCGAGCGATGCTTCGATGCGTCGCGGGATCTCGATCTTCACGTGACGTCGATGAAAGACACGGGAGAGAAGGCGGTGGCGGGGAGGATGTCGGGGCTCATCGAGATGGGGGAGCAGGTTACTTGGGAGGGCCGGCACTTCGGCGTTAGGCAGAGATTCACGTCGAAGATCACGGCGTTCGACCGGCCGAGATACTTTCAGGACTCCATGCTCCGAGGGGCGTTTCACTCGTTCGTGCACGATCATTACTTCGAGGCGGTCGCCGCGGGGACGAAGATGACCGACGTGCTGACGTTTGCCTCGCCGCTCGGATTCCTTGGTGCGATCGTCGATCGGTTGATTCTTGCGGCGTACTTGCGGCGGATGCTGATGGCGCGCAATGACGTCATCAGGGCGGCAGTCTCCCCGTCGTGAGCTCGATCGTCGCTTATGGCATTTTCTTCGCGGGGCGCACTTCCACGTTGCCGGCGCGGACGCGGACTTCGTAGCAGCGGGCGGGGAACGTCGTCGGGCCGTTGACGACGTGGCCGTCTTCGAGCGCCAGCTCGGAGCCATGCCAGGGACATTGGATGGCGTCGCCGACGATCTTCCCTTCGTCGAGCGGACCGCCGAGGTGAGGACAGGTGGCGCTGAGGGCGAAGATGTCGTCGCCGCGCTTGACGAGCACGACGGCGGTGTCGCGAACGGTGACGCGCGTTGGCGTGTTCGCCTTCAACTCGTTTGCGGCAATGGCGACATCGAATCGCTCGGGGTCCGACGCATCCGGTGTGGCGGTGTGATCGACGCCGATCTGTTCGCCGAAGACGAGGTGCCCGCCGAGGTATGCGGAGGCGTTGGAGATGGCGAAGCCGAGCATCGAGAGAGCCACCGCTTTGGAGCGCTGCTTCCTTCGTTTGCGCATGAAAAACGAGGTCGTGTAGAGCGCGGTCGCGCCGACGTTGAGAAGGCCGTGAAGAAGGCCGATCGTCTTGCCGCGGCCGTCGGTCTCCGACCAGTCGGTGGCGCCGGTGATCGCGGAGCCAACGGCGCCGAGGAGTCCGATACCGACTGCGGCATCAGCGCCGGCACGTAGCTCTTTGCGTCCGCTCAGGCTTTCCATGGAGTCGAGAACCATCGCTACAGTCCACGCGCCGAGGGGGATCGCGATCAGCGCCGGGTGCAGCGGGTGGCCGAACCACGTTCCATGCAGCGCGTTCTTGATCGTCTTTCCGGTATCGCCGGCGAAGGCGTTGCGGACCGCTTTCGAAATGGGATCAGCGGCGGATTCGAGCCACTCTTGTTTGCCGATGAGGTCGAGGATTGCTTCGTTGCTCATGCGTGAGCGGGTCCGCAAGAGCGATGCCTGAGCGTGAGCGTACTGTCATCCCAATGGCCTTAACTTAGCGCGATGGAACGCTGGCGTCCTCGCCGGCTGGCCAGGCGTGCGTCCCGCCGCCTACTCGCCAGAGGCCCGACATTCTTACCAAGCACCACGGCGGCGAGGACGCACGCCGAGCCAGCCGGCGAGAC
>JAXDGW010000054.1:0-50713 GCA_034664845.1 Thermoanaerobaculia bacterium
CCCACTGAAAAGCGTGGGGGAGAAGGCGCTCGATTGATGAGTGACGCCGAGGCTTGCTAGATGCGGCGCCACGGCAGGCCCTCCAATAGATCGTCGAATCCGAAGCCGGTGCCGGTTGGCGGCACCAATCGCGAGCCGTCGATCCGCATCCGTTCGATGAACGGGGTTGATTCGTAGAGCACGTGGGTGACGAGGCCGCACGTTGCGGTGATGCCTGCGCTTGCTGCCGCGTACGCGGCGCAGAGCTGTCCGAGGGGGTGGTCCATGTACGAGGTGATGATGACCTCGGCGCGCGTAGCCGGGATCTCCTGCACCGCCGGTTTGACGACGAGCACGTCGACCTCCTCGGCGCCGCTGCCGCGATCGAGCGCGAGACGCAACCCGGTGCGATCGCGCAGCGTGCGCCAGGTGGCGGCGTCGTAGGGACATGGGTCTTCGATGAAGTCGATGCGCTCGTGCGGGAGCGTGGCGGCGATGCGCACGAATTCGTCGGGCGTCAGCGTGTCGTTGAAATCGATCCGCAGGCGAAGGCGGTCAGGAATCACATCGATCGACTTGAGTTTCACCGTATCGAAGCCGGAGGGCGGATCGGCGCCCGGCCAGTGGCTCGGCGGGATAGTCAGTCCGTCGAACACGTTTCGACCTTCCCGCCGAGCGGCCGCATCGATCGCAGCGAAGCGGAGCGATGCGGCAGTCAGAGGCGTCGTCTCGCCGCGCGCCAGACCGGCGAGCTGCTCGTCGAGCGGTGCATCGCCGAGCTCGGGCCAGGGATGAATATCCGCGTATCCGCCATCGACACGGATCAGCGCTCCATGGCGCGGCCCCGCGGCGGCGATGGCACTCAGCGCACGCCGCGGGATCAGCGCGTACGGGCAGTACCAGATCTCAGCCAACGCTCGCTCCGATGACGTAGAGGATTCCGAACAGCCAATCGAGAACGCCGGCAAGCGCGAGGCAACGGTTGAGCTGCACGCCGCGGCTGCGCGCCACGCGCACGAGCAGCGCGACCGCAAGAACGAGCGCGAGCATCGGGATCATCATCGTCCATCGGCCGCGCAAATACGCAATCGCGGCAACGCAGACGAACGGCGCAAGCGCAAACAGGACGACCTCGGCGCTCGCGAAACGCGGTCCGAAGCGCGCCGCGAGCGTCCTCTTGTTGCTGGCGCGGTCGTTCTCGAGATCGCGCAGGTTGTTGATCGCCAGGATGACGACCGCGAGCGATCCGACTGCGAAGCCGCCGATCCACGCGCTTGGATCGAGCGTCAGCCGCTGGAGATAGAACGATCCGCAGACGGCGACGAAGCCGAAGAAGATCATCACAAAAAGCTCGCCGAGGCCGTGGTAGGCGAGCGGATAGGGCCCGCCGGTGTAGGCGTACGCGGCAACGATCGACGCAGTCCCGATCGCCAGCATCGGCCAGCCGCCGCGCATGATGAGCGGAATCCCACAGAGCGCCGCGACGACGAAACAGACATACGCACCGCGCAGCACCGCGTCCGCGCTGAGCAGGTCGGCCTGCGTCACGCGCAACGGCCCGAGGCGGGTGTGAGTGTCCGCGCCCTTCTTGAAGTCGAGCGCATCGTTGACGTAGTTCGTACCGATCTGGATGAAGACCGCGCCGAGGAGCGCGAAGATGAAGGAAGGCCAGTGGACCGGCGCGCCGGCGAGCGCAGTCCCAACCAGCACCGGCGTGACCGCCGCAGCCAGCGTCTTCGGACGTGCAGCGAGGAGCCAGGGAGTCATTGGTTCTGCGCTACGCGCGTTGTCGGTTGTCGGTTGTCGGTTGG
Source organism: Thermoanaerobaculia bacterium (assembly GCA_034664845.1). Classification (GTDB taxonomy): domain Bacteria; phylum Acidobacteriota; class Thermoanaerobaculia; order Gp7-AA8; family Gp7-AA8; genus JADGNZ01. Next base: position 1,791 of record JAXDGW010000054.1, read on the forward strand.
CGGTTGGACCTTGCGCTGACACTCATCCAGAGCTGTCAGGGATTTGTGTCGAGCGCACTTCACACACTCGTACGAACTTGCCAATCCCTTGAATCGAGCGCCAAGGCGGATGAGGGGGGTGAGGTTCGCGACGAGCTTCCGGCCATCGCTTGATGCCAGCGCCCCACACCCCCTCATCCGGCCTTCGGCCACCTACTCCCCCCCTGAACCGCGTGGGGGAGAAGGGGCTCGACGTTGGGCGCTGGCGTTGGTTTCCAGACTTACTAGGGCTTTGCGTCGAGCGCGCTTCCCACTATTATCCGAACTTGCAAATCCCCTAAATCGAGCGCCTTCTCCCCCCGAGCTTTTCGGGGGGAGAAGGTGCCGAAGGCGGATGAGCGGGGTGAGGTTCGCGACGAGATTCCGAGGCGCACCGTCCGGCGCCAGTGCCACATACCCCCTCATCCGGCCTTCGGCCACCTTCTCCCCCACTGAAAAGCGTGGGGGAGAAGGGGCTCGATGTGGGTTGGCGTCCGCGATTTCACGTCGTAACAACGCGCGAAGCGCAACCAACCGACAACCGACAACGCGTGCCGCCGGGCACGCAGCAATGAAGCAGCTCAAGGAAATCTCGGGAACTTCTTGAAATCGGGTTTTCGCTTTTCGACGTAGGCATCGCGGCCTTCCTGGGCTTCCTCGGAGAGGTAGTAGAGCAGCGTGGCGTCGCCGCCGAAATCGAGGAGGCCGATCTGGCCGTCGCAGTCGGCGTTCATCGCTGCTTTGAGGAATCGCAGCGCGGTCGGCGAGAGCTCCAGCATCTCGCGGCACCATTTCAGCGTTTCCTCTTCGAGCTGCGCCAGAGGAACGACGGTGTTGACGAGGCCCATCTCCAGCGCCTGTTTTGCGTCGTACTGCCGGCAGAGGAACCAGATCTCGCGCGCTTTTTTCTGGCCGACGATGCGCGCCAGGTAGGACGAGCCGAGTCCGGCATCGAACGATCCGACGCGCGGGCCGGTCTGGCCGAAGCGCGCGTTGTCGGCGGCGATGGTCAGGTCGCAGACGACGTGCAGCACGTGACCGCCGCCGATCGCGTAGCCGGCCACCATCGCCACGACCGGCTTCGGCATCGAACGGATCTGCTTCTGCACGTCGAGGATGTTGAGCCGCGGGATCTTCTCGTTCGGATCGACGTAGCCGCCCTTGCCGCGTACGCGCTGATCGCCGCCGGAGCAGAACGCGTCGGGTCCCTCGCCAGTGAGGATGATGACGCCGATCTCGCTGTCGTCGCGAGCCATGTCGAGCGCCTGCTTCATCTCGTTCACCGTCAGCGGCCGGAACGCATTCCTGACCTCGGGGCGGTTGATCGTGATTTTGGCGATGCCGTCGCCGGTGCGCTCGTAGCGAATGTCCTGAAAGTCGTGAAGGCTGGTCCAGATCTCTGCCATGAACGGAGGCTATCAAGCGCGGCGTGATCCATCAACGCCGAACTCTCACGATGACCGCGGCGGCGCCGGTCTACGGCCGCACGAGCGCAACGCTCGTCGTTTGTGCTGCGGCTTTATTCTTCGCATGCATCGTGATTCGAAGCAACGACGACGGCGCCGGATCGTCGAGCTGGAGGATGAACTTCGTTCCGCCCATGACGGGGATGGTGCTCAGCAGCTTCGTCTTCGGCGTCGTCTCCCACGTCAGGTCGCTTGCGCCGGCGCCATAGACGACGATCGCCACTTTGTTCGATGCCGTCGCGCTTGGGATGAAGATCTGCCCATTCAATTCGAACGGATACTCCAACGCGGCGCCGCGGTCCGGGCCTTTGACGAGCACCCACTTCGACGTTTCGTCGATCGGGATCGGCGGCAGGAGGGCGAGATCGCCCGACTCCGGAACGACCACGTCCGTCCGCGCATAGCCGCGCGTGTCGGCATCGACCGCCTCGCCTGTGCGCACGAGCGATTTGATTGCATACGTTCCCGGCGGAAGCACGAGCGTGCCGTAATAGCGAACGCCGCTTGCCCGCAGACGGTCGCCGACTTTCTGCATGTCCAGACTGATGCGCTGGTACAAGCGGTCACGAACGATGCCTTCCGAATCGAAGGCGTAGACGAAGATCTCGGCGCCGGCGTTGTTTCCGCGGGCATGCTTGGCCAGATCGAGGCCATTGAGCTCGAGAATCACCGGAACCTGCGAGTCGCCGCCCGTGAATGGAAACGGCGCAGCGAACGCGGCCACGCGGACACCGTTCTGTGGAATGTCGTTGACGATGACCTCGGCGGTGGTGAGGGCGCGCTCCGCCGATGACTCGCCGCCGGCTTCGTAGTAGCCCATCCGGTACGAGACCCGGCCCGAAGCGTTGACGAGCTTCACCTTCAAATCGTGAAGCTTGCCAGCAGCTCCCTGCTGCGATTGAAAGCCGAGGATGTAGACGACTTCCTGGGCGCGCAGCATGCGGTCGAAGTCACCTTTGAGGTCATTGGAATTCCGGAAGACGCTGCCGCCGGTTGGCCGCGACAAAACGTAGAGTCCCTCGTTCGAGTTCACGCTGGTTCCGGCGCTGGCGCTGGTGCCGGGACTGGCGCCCGCGGAGTTCGCGTTGTCCACGCGCACGCCTTGAATGTCGATTGCGTTGAGCACGACGTCGGACGAGCGGAAAGCGGCCGCCATCCGGTCCAGCAATCCCTGGCTGGACGCGCTGCCGAACTGCTGGTTCGTATCGACGTCCCACACCTGCCCTTTGGTCACCTTATCGAAGTCGCTTTGATTGGCCTTCGAGTCGCGTGCATCCCGTCCCTGCACATATTTCGCGTCGAAGCCTTCGGACAAAAGGATGACCTGCTTGCGGCCCGGGACGGCGCGAAGCGTTCTGGCGAGATCACCGAGGTTGGCGATCTGCCTCTCGACCCGTGTGCGTGCATAGTCCTCACGATCGTTGCTGAAGCGCCGTCGTAGATCGCGCATCTCCTCATCGCCCAATTTCGCGCTTGCGGTGCCTTGTGGCTCGTCATCCCGCGTATGCCGGTCTTCGGGAACCGAGATCTCGCCGGCGTACGTCTTGTTCCCGATCTGCAGAGGATCGTTGCCGCGAAAACTGGCCGGATTACCGATGGCCGCGACGACGAGATCGTGATCGGTGGTGAAGGCTGTCAGCAGGCGGAAGCTGCGATCGATGTCGATCGTGCCGACGCCGACGAGGTCGCGCGGCTGCACCGCGGTGGTCACAAAACTCCGCGCTGCCTCCTGCGCCCGCACCAGCGACCGCGGCGACGAAAATCCGAGGTCGAAGAGCAGGAGGAATGAGCGCCGGGCGGAGGGATTCAGCGGCGTAATGGCACTGACGCCGGCCGTCTCCTTCGCCGCCAGGTCGACCTTGTCGAAGGAGGTGATCGTCTGCTTCTTTCCCGTGTCATAAACCTCGAAGTTGGCAGCGGTGAGGCCACGCACGGGATTTCCGCTGGAGTCGACGACGGAGACCGGCACCTCGATGACGTTGACGTTGACCGTTTCGTGGAGCTGGGCGAAGGCGGACGTGGCACACATCACGGCAGCGGCGATCCATCGCATCCTCATCGGATTCTCCTCTTCGGGCGGTCTCACGATGACCGAAACGCCCGGCCGGCGCGGTTACAGGACTGTGGCGTTTATCGCGTCACCGCTTCCGCGGCGCGCCGTTCTTCAACATGCCGTTTCGGAGAATGCGCGAGATCTCGCCCACCACTTCGTCGGTGTTTTTTCCGAAGTGGTCCTTGACGCCGAAGAGAATCTCGATCGAAAAGTAGTTGTAGAAGATCCGCGTAGCCAGCATGACGGCCGAGATCGGCGAGAGTCCGTCCTGCAGGCGTCCGGCAAGCTCCGCCTCCATCCCGTGCTTCTTCATGAAGGCATCGAAGCGGAGAGCCATGTCGCCATAGAACTTGCGGATGTGCGTGCCATCGAATTCGACGACGTCGACGTAGATGAGCGCGACGTAGGCGCGATAGTCCTGAACGGTCGTGCGCGCAGCACGGCCGAGCTCTTCGAGATTCTCGGGGAAAGTGCCCGTGGCCAGCGCGCGGTTGAACGGGAACTCGGGGCTGGACATGGCCTGGAAATACTGATCGAGCAACGCGCGGAAGATCGTCTCTTTGTCGGCGAAGTGATGGTAGACGTTGCCCTTCGACACGCCCGCGTCTTCGGCGATGTCGCGCACGCTAGTGGCGCCGTAGCCGCGGTGCGAAAACAGCTTGAGCGCGGCGTCGAGGATCTGCGCGCGGCTGCGCTCGGAGCGCTCTTCCTGGTTCATTTAGGCACCGCGCTCAGGATGACACATCCAACATCTCACGAAGCTTCGGCTTTTCGACCTTTCCATACGGCGTTCGAGGAAGCGCATCGACGAAGAGGTAGCGCTTCGGCAGTTTGAATTTCGAGATGCGCTCGGCGAGGTAGATATCGAGATCGTTCGGCGCCGCGCTTCCGACGACGAAGGCGACGGCCACCTCGCCCCATTTCTCATCCGCGACCGCGATCACTGCCGCGTCGGAAACACCGGGGTGCGACACAAGCGCCGCCTCGATCTCCGCGGGATAGACGTTGACGCCGCCGCTGATGAACATCTCTTTTTTCCGGCCGGCGATGTAGAAGAAACCTTCGTCGTCGCGGCGGGCCAGATCGCCGGTGTGCAGCCAGCCGTCGTCATCGAACGCGGCGCGCGTTGCCTCGACGTTGTTCCAGTAGCCAAGCGAAACGTGCGGACCGCGGATCCACATCTCGCCCACCTCGCCGGCCGGCATTTCCGAACCGTCCTCGCCGGCGACGCGGACCTCGGTGAACATCATCGGCCTGCCGATCGATCCGGCTTTCCGCCGCGAGTCCTCCACCGTCATCGAAAAGCAATTCACTCCCGCCTCGGTCATCCCATAGCCCTGCTTCATCTCGATGCCGCGTTTCTGGTACGCGTCGATGATGTAGTGCGGCAGCGGCGCTCCGCCGGAAATGAACCAGCGAACGTGACTGAGATCGGCAGCCGCGAACTCCGGCGATTCCATCAGCATCTTCAACGTGGTCGGAACGCCAAGAACGACCGTCGCTTTTTCCTCTTCGATCCCGCGCCAGACTTCGCCCGGATCAAACCCGCGATGCAGCACGATCGTGCCGCCAACGGTGAAGATTGGGATGAGAAACGCCGCGACGCCGCCTGCGTGATACAGCGGCGTGTAGATCGGGCAGACGTCGTCGTCGCGCAATCCCCAGTTGACGGCGGTGTTGTAGCCGTTCCACCAGAGCTGGCGCTTCGGAATCATCACGCCTTTGGGATTGCCGGTGGTGCCGGAGGTGTAGAGGAGGCAGTAGATGTCTTCGGCTGTCGGGTGCCGGCTGTCGGGTGTCGGGAAAGAATTCGAAGCCAGCGTTTCGACCCCCGACACCCGACACCCGACAGCCGACACATCGAAACCGCCACTCGTGAACAGCACGCTCATCGAGCAGTCCGCAACGATCTGCCCCAACTCGTGCGGCGTGGCGCGGGTCGAGAGCGGCACGACGATCGCGCCGCATTTGGCCGCTGCGAAAAAGAGGGCGAGGAAATCGACGGAGTTGTGGAGCAGGATTCCGTATCGATCGCCGGGTCCGACGCCGGCCGCAACGACGGCACCTGCCGCGCGTTCGGCCCGCTCGTTCAGCTCCGCGTACGTCAGCCGCTCGCCTGTTTCGATGGAGACGAGGGCGAGCTTGTCGGGCGTGAGGCGAGCCCGCTCGGCAAGCAGGTCGCCGTCGAAGATCACTGCATGGCCTCGTGGAGCAGGCGGACGAACTCTTTCGGCGACTGCCGGTGCGGGATGTGCGCCGCATCATCGATGACGTGCAGCGTCGATCCGGCGATCTTCGCGTGCAGCGCCTCGGCATACACGACCGGCAACAGACCGTCGTGCGCGCCCCAGATCAGCGTCACCGGCATCGTCAGATCCTTGAGGCGCAGATCGACGATTGAGGTCAGGATGCCGGCCTGGAGCACGCGCGCCTGTGGCATCGTGCCGGCGCTCTTCAGCATCGTGTCGATGAGGTAATCGGGGATCGGCGCATCAGGGCCGTGTACCAGCCGCAGCAGCTTGATCGCCTCATCGCGCGTCTTCGGAAACAGCGGAACGTGGCTCAAGTCCCACATCATGCCGCTGGCGTCTTCGAGCACGAGATGGGCGACGCGCGCCGGATGATCGGCAGCGTAGAGGATGCTGACCCAGCCGCCCATCGAGTTGCCCGCGAGCACGATGGGTGCATCCGGCGATTCGCGGTCGATGATCGCGGCGACCGCTTTCACCATCAGCGGCATCGGCAACGGACCGGCCGCCGGCGCGCTCTCGCCGTGTCCGGGAAGATCGATGGCGATGACGCGGGCGTCCTTCATCAGCGCGGGGACGACCGAGACCCACGTCCCGGCCTGATCGTTGACGCCGTGAATGAGTACGATCGTTCGCGCGCCACGACCACCGGCGAAATAGACGACGCCATTGCCATCGACGTCGAGCGTGCGCCGCGTCATGCCCGCGCGCCCGAGGCTGCGGCGGGTTTGTTTGACGACGTCTTCCAGCGATTGGGTTTTCGCGACCACCGTGGCCGATGTGACTACGGCGATCAGCAGGAGAGCAAGGGTAGCGGCGATCTTCATGCGAACAGTCTCGCTCCATCGTCCGCCACGCGGAACGCCGCGGCGGCCTGGTTGTAGCCGACCCCCGATCCGACGAGGACCACGAGATCGCCCGGTTTGATTTTCTTTTCCTGCATCGCGTCATCGAGCGCCATCGGGATGCATGCCGAGCCGGTGTAGCCGACCGTCTCCATGATCATGTGCGTCTTCGACATCGGCAGATCGAGATCCTTCATCACCAGCTCGATCGTCGGCTTGCGGACCTGCGTGAAGATCGTGAAGTCGATGTCGCTGACGGCGAACCCGCCGTTCTTCGCCACCTGCCGCACGAGGAGCGGCCATCCCTCGTTGTTGATCTCGGGAGGATAGCGTTCGTACATCTTCACGCGCGTCCGGCCCGCGCGGATGGACTCTTCCGTCACCGGCTCGACGGTGCCGCCGGCGTGGATGGCCCAGCGCGGCGCATACGAACCATCGGCGCGAAATGCCGACGAGACGAACCCACGCTGCTCGCTCTGTTCGAGCACCGCGGCGCCCGCGCCATCGCCGTAAAAGAAAACCATCGGATCGTCGGGACTGGTCAGCTTGTGCATCAGGTAGACGCCGATTACGAGCACCGTCTTGAGCTGCGCGCTCGTCGCCATCATCCCGGCCGCCGACGAAAACGCTGTCGGAAACGAAGCGCAAGCACAGCCGACGTCGAACGTCCCGGCGTTCTTCGCGCCGAGCTTCGCCTGAACGATGACCGAGGTGGCTGGCGTGATGTAGTCGGGCGAGTCGGTGCCGACGATGATGAGATCGACGTCCTCCGCCGACTTCCCCGCGCGCTCGAGCGCGATGCGCGCCGCGCGCACCGCGAGGTCCGAGGTGACGAGGTCGTCGGGCGCCCACCAGCGCGTCAGGATGCCGGTGGATGCTTCCATCTTGTTGACGAAGTCCGGCGCCGAAGCGTCGAAACGGGCGCGCAGATCGTCGTTGGTGACTTTGATTTCCGGCACGTACGAGCCGGTGGAGACAAGGTTGGCGTGCATAGTTGGGTGTCGGCTCTCAGGTGTCGGGTGTCGGGGTTGGCCCGAGCGCCGTCAGGTTCCCAGCACCAGTCCTCCATCGACGGATAGCACCGCGCCGGAAACGAACTTCGCCGCGTCGCTGGCCAGCCAGACGTACGCGTTCGCGATGTCTTCTGGCTCGCCGAGTTTCGCCAGCGGCGTCTTCGACGTCATCGACTCGACCACCTTCTGCGGCATGGCGTTCACCATTTCCGTGGCGATGAATCCGGGTGCGACCGCGTTCACGCGAATGCCATGACGGCCTAGCTCGCGCGACCACGTTTTCGTGAAGCTGATGACGCCGGCCTTCGTGGCCGCGTAGTTGGTCTGGCCAAAGTTGCCGTAGAGACCGACGATCGACGAGGCGTTGAGAATCACGCCGCGCTTGGCCTTGATCATGTGCGGCACGACGGCGCGCGTGCAGAGGAACACGCCTTTCAGATTGACGTTGATGACCGCGTCGAACGTGGCGTCGTCCATCATGCCGGCGACGCCGTCTTTCCACTTGATGAGCTGCGCATCGCGGACGATTCCGGCGTTGTTGACGAGCACATCGATCCGCCCGTACTTCGCCATTACGTCATCGACGGCGTTTTGTACCGAGGCGGGGTCGGTGACGTCGACTTTAGGATCGGTCGCGACGTCCCACGCCACGACGTTCGCTCCCTCGGCAGCGAACCGCTCGACGGTAGCGCGGCCGATTCCAGCCGCGCCACCGGTGACGATGACAACTTTGTCGTTCAGGTTGAGATCCATTTCAATGACCCGCCGCAGGTGGAGTGGTCTGTGGCCCCGGTTGTGGCCGGGGCCACTTGAACCTCTAGTAAACCCACCTCAGACCGAGTTGGAACTCGCGGGCCGGAAGCGTGGCGAGAAACTTCCCGTAGTTGACGTTGACCACCTTCGCGGCGGCCGGGTTGGTGATCGTCGGACCGCTGAGGAACTGACCGGCGGAGACGGACTGCACGTCGTAGTTCTTGAAGTTGAGCAGATTGAATCCCTCGGCGATCGCCTGCAGCGAGCCGTAGCCGCTGATGGCGATGTCTTTCGTCAGGCGCAGCGAGACGTTCTTGTACTTCGGTCCGTTCATCGTGTTGCGGCCGACGCCGGCCGGACGATCGGAGTTCTTGCCGTCGCCGTTGAAGTCGTAGCCGAGACGCTGCGTCCACGGCTGGCCGGATCCGTACTCGAGGATCGGCGCAACGGTCGTCGTCCACGGCGCGTGAAACACACCGCTGAGAACGATGCGATACCGCTCGGTGCCACGCGCACGGCCGTACTCCTGGCCGATGTCATGCGGATCGTTCGGATAGCCGGTCGGGAAGTCGGGCGAGAAATCGTCGCTGATGTTCTTCTTGTCCGCGTAGGTGACCGACGCGGTAATCAGATCGTTGGTGCGGATGCTGCCGTTCAGCGCGAATACGAGCGCCTGATACTTCGAGTGCCCGTCGTTGGTGTATTCGTTGACCTGATCGAAGGTCGTGATCGGACGGACGTGCGTGGCGTTGCCGCTCCAGTTGATGTCGCGGATGACGATCTCGTTCTCGCCTTTCACATACACGCCCTCGGCGTCGAAATACATGCGCGACGCGCCGATCTTCTGCGTGAATCCGAGTGATGCCTGCGTGGCCTCAGGCGATTTGTACGTCGGCGAGAGGAGCGCGATCGCAGGCTTCGAGACGATGCCCGTGGTCGTCGGATTCTTCGGATCGAGCGCGAGCGCCGGGAAACCTAAAAGCGCACCATTGATGCGGGTATAAGTTACACGGCCGCCGGAAACGCCGTTCTGTTGCTTCTCGGTGAGCGCCGGAACGAGGAGGAAGCGCCCGGTGAACTTTCCTGCACCGCCGCGGAGAACGCTGGCGCCATTTCCGTTGAGGTCGTAGGTGAACGACGCGCGCGGCTGGATGTTGTTCGAGTCCTTCTTGCGCGCCGTCGGGATGAGCGGATGCGTGAAGCCGGGGTTGTTGCCGTCGGTATCGAGGTCGTAGCGGACGCCGAGGTTGACGAGCAGATTCGCGTTCGGACGCCACGAGTCTTCGAGGAACGCGCCGTACAGATTCGTGCTCGCGCCGACGTCCGAGGAGCCGACGCCGTACGCGTACGCCAGAGGCAGCGCGGTCGTGTCCGTGAGGTAGATGAAGAGACCGTTCTGGTAGGTGTCAATGCGCAGGCGCTCATGAACGCGCTGGGCCGAGAAGCCTGCCTTGAGATCGTGCGAAGAGCGGCCAAGCGTCAGGCTGTGATGCAGCGAGTCGCGAAGCTCCCACGTGTTTCCGTCGCCGAGCAGATCGCCGAGGATGTTCGTGCCCGTCTGCAGCGTGTTGCCGGAGGAGTACCAAACCGCCGGGCCGGTACGCGTGTTCGTCGGCTCGAAGAAACGGCGATGACCGAACTGGAAGCGCGCCTCGTTCGACGTGGAGTTCGAGACCACCGCGTTGTGCTCGAACGTTCCGTTCCAGTTTTTCCGCTCCAGGGTCTGTCCGTACGACGCGTCCGCGACGCCGCCGACCCGGAAGTTGTCCTCGGAGTAATCCTCGTAGACCGCCTTGAAACCGGCAGTCATCTTCGAGTTGATGTTCGTGTCGAGGCCCCCGTAGAGGAGCGTCTGCTTGAACGGATGGCTGACGTCCGCCGCCTGCGACGCGAACGCGCCGCCCGGACGGAAGAGAACGATGTTCTTCTCGTTGATCTGCTCGACTGAGGCGAAGTAGAAAAGCTTGTCCTGGCTGAGCGGACCGCCGAGAGTGAATCCGATCTGGTGGCGCGAGTAATCGTCGTTCTTCTTCAGATCGAGCGCGCCCTTTTCACGGATGGCTGCGTCGCGGAAAAAACCGAAGACTGTGCCGTGCGTGTCGTTCGTTCCCGACTTGGTCACGATCGACATCGCGCCGCCGGCGGAGCCGCCGATCTCGGAGTCGAATCGATTGTTGATCACGCGGAACTCGCGGACTGCGTCCTGGCTGAAGCGCGTCCGCGACTGGCCGTTCACCTGATCGGTGAGATCGACGCCGTTGACGAAGATGGTGGTCTGCGAGGCGTTGCCGCCCGCGCCGACGACCGGTCCGCCGTTGATGAAGCGGAAGCTGCCGCGCTCACGCTCGACGCCGGGCGTGAGGAATGCGAGCTTCTGAAAGTCGCGGTCGGCGACCGGCAGCGATTCGATCTGCTCCGGCACGATGTTCGTCGACGAGTCGGTCTTGTGGACATCGACGATCGGCACCGCGGCACTCACGGTGATCGACTCGCTGAGCGACGGCTGGAGCGTCACGACGAGCTTCGCGGCCTGACCGACGAGCAGCGTCAGGTTCTGCTCCTTGAGCGGCGCGAACCCTTCGAGCGCGAAGGAGACCTGGTATTTGCCGGGCGAGAGCGCTTTGAAACGAGCGACACCCGCGGCATCGGTAACGTCGATGACCTCGAGCCCTACTTCGGAGCGGTGGACAGTAACGGTGACGCCGGGCAGCGGCGCCTTCGCCTGATCGAGGGCCACCGCTTCGATGGTCGCTTTGTCGATCTGAGCAAATGTTGGAATCGCCATCAGCGTGGCAAGGACAGCGAAGAGCAGCTTTCGCGACATCGGCATCTCCTGTATCTGGTTGGGTAGTGGGTTGACGAGTTACCGTCCGACCGGTCGGTTTGTTGATTTCGCGCAATGTAGGCTCAGTTGCGGCGGGTGTCAAGTTAGGGGTGGGGACGAAGCGGGAGCCTCGACGATCGCAAGTGAGTCAAAGGCGTCTCACGCGGAGACGCGGAGAAAAACCTCCGTGCCCTCCGCGTCTCCGCGTGAGACGCTTTTCTTCGCACCGGACTCTACTCCTCGCTCCAGTTTCGCTCCCCGCGTTAGAATCTCCCCATGTCTCTCCTCATGCAACGCAAAGGGCCCGCCGCTCCGCTTCCGCGACTCGAAGGAAAGGAACTCCTGGTCGGGCCGAATCCCGACATCGCCAAAGTGAAAGGCGTCATGTTCGGCGGACGCAAACAGTTCCTCGCCGACACGGCCGGAGAAGAAGGGTTGGCGGCAATCCTGGCGAAGATTTCGCCGAAAACTGCCGGCTACGTGAAGACGCCGCTGGCATCGAGCTGGTGCGAGTTCGCCTCGCTCATCGAGCTGGACCGCGCGATCTACGAGACGATGAAGCCGAAGTATCCCAACGTCCTGGCGCTGATCGGCGCCGCCTCGGCGGAGCTGGGAATCGGCCGCGTCTACAAGTCGCTCGACAGCACCGAGTTGGTGAAGTTCCTCGAGAACCAGGCCATGTTTCACAGTCAATTCCAGAAGTTCGGCAACGTCCGTTTCGAGAAAACGGCCAACGGCGGCCGGATGATCTGCAGCGACTACTCGGTCTACAGCCCGATCTACTGCGCCAGCGCCGCAGGCTTCTACCTCGAGTCGATCCTCCGCCACGGCGGCACCGAGCCAAGCGTCGTCGAGACCAAATGCACAACCCTCGGCGATGCCAATTGCACGTACGAGATGACGTGGAGGTAGTGGGGTTGGGTTGCTGGGTTGCTGGGTTGCTTGGTTGCCGGGTTGACGAGTTACCTGGTTGCCTGATTCTCGACTCAAGAACAGTTTCGGGCACGCAACAGCACAGATTCCTTACAACGTGACGACCCGGCAACCCAGCAACTCTGCAACCCAGCAACCCAACCAAATGCACTTCCACCAGTTCTACCTCGGCTGTCTTGCCCACGCCTCGTACCTGATCGCTGATGGCGGTGAGGCCGTTGTCGTCGATCCGCAGCGGGACGTCGATCAGTATCTCGATGCCGCGGCGCACCTCGGCGTCGTCATTCGCTACGTCATCGAGACGCATCTGCATGCCGATTTCGTCAGCGGACATCGCGAGCTGGCGGAACGTAGCGGTGCGGAGATCGTCTTCGGAGCGCGGGCCAACGCGTTGTTCGCGCATCGTCCGGCGCATGACGGCGACGTGCTTCGCATCGGCAACGTGGAGTTGCGCGCCATCGACACGCCGGGGCACACGCCGGAGTCGATGTGCTGGCTGGTGATCGAGGAAGGGCGCGCGACGAAAGTGCTGACGGGCGACACGCTTTTCATTGGCGACGTCGGCCGGCCCGATCTCGCTGGTGGCCGAGGACATACGCCGGAAGAGATGGCGTCGATGCTGTACGACTCGCTCCACAACAAAATCATGACGCTGCCCGACGATGTCGAAGTCTGGCCCGCGCATGGTGCCGGCTCCTCCTGCGGGAAGAACATCTCGAAGGAGCTGACGTCGACGATCGGTATCCAGCGAAGGTTGAACTGGGCGCTGCAACCGATGACCCGCGACGCCTTCGTTCGCCAACTGACCTCAGGGCTCTCCGCACCGCCGCGCTATTTCCCCATCAACGCCGAAATGAATCGCCTCGGACCTTCGTCGCTGCGCGAGGCCGAACCGGAGCTACTCACTCCCGACACGCTGCCGCCCGACGCGCTGATCCTCGATGTGCGCGACGCCGACGCGTTCGGTGCGCGGCACATCCGCGGTGCGATCAACATCGGGCTCGACGGAAGCTTCGCCTCCTGGTGCGGCACGTTGCTGCCGTTCGACACACCGATCGTCATCGTCGCGGACGACGCGGCGCTCGCTTCACAGGCGGCCATGCGTCTCGCTCGCGTCGGCATCGAGAACGTAGCCGGCTACATCGCCGCGATGGACGGTTTCCCCACCGCGCCACTTCCGCAGCTCACGGTGCACGATCTGCGCGACGACGCTCTCGAAGTCCTCGACGTGCGCCGCCGCGGCGAGTTTGATGAGGCGCACGTCCCCGGCGCGCAGAACATCCCGCTCGACGAGCTCGCCGATCGCCTCGGTGAAATCGAGCGTGAGCATCCGCTGGCCGTGATCTGCGCCGGCGGCTACCGCTCGTCCATCGCCAGCAGCCTGCTGGCTCGCGCAGGTTTTTCAAACGTGCGAAACGTGCAGGGCGGCACGGAAGAGTGGGAACGGCAAAGCGCTCGCGACTGATCCCCGGTTTCACAGCCCTCGTGCCGGCGCTCGAACGTCGTATCATTTCCAACCATGCCCGCAACCGATCGTTGTCTCTTCTGCCGCATCGCCAGTGGCGAAATCACTACGAAAAAAGTCTTCGAGGACGACCACGTCGTCGCCTTCAACGACATCAATCCGCAGGCGCCGGTCCACGTGCTGGTCATCCCACGCCAGCACATCGCCTCGCTCGATGATCTCAATGAAGAAGATGCCGCCGCCGTCGGCATCACTCTCGTTCGCGTTGCAGAGATCGCCCGCACGCTCCAACTAAGCGGCCAGGGCTACCGCGTGGTCGCAAACCACGGCGAAGACGCCGGCCAGACCGTCTTCCACATCCACTTCCACCTCCTCGGCGGACGCAATCTGAGCTGGCCGCCGGGATAGTTGCGCAGCCCTGGCGGGCTGCGCGTTGTCGGTTGTCGGTTGGTTGCGCTTCGCGCGTTGTCGGTGTCGGTTGATTGCGCTTCTTCGCGCGCTGTCCCGTTGATGAGTCATGAAGCAACAGGACACCGCCGGGGCGTTGCACCCTGTGCCGCGTAGCGGCTGGAAGAGGATAGCGAGGGGTGCGAGCGCTTTTTGCGAGCACCCCTCGTTCGTGCGATTTTGAGAATCGTGCCGCGTCAGCGGCACTGGACAATCAAAATGATCGATCGTTACGAGGTGTTGTTTGCAAAGATGCGCGGGCCTGTCGTGTTTAATCGCAAATGATGCGACGTGCCGCGGCGTGTGTTGCGCGGCGTGGCGAGATCGAAAGCGGCAGCTGACGCTGCCGCAGTCCAAAGCGCTTCGCGCGAAATTCGGCGGTCTCGTCTGTCGACGCCTTTCGCCGCCATCTCCGCAGCCATGTCTGTCAATACCCGACTCGGTTGGTTGCGTCGCCTGTGGAAACATCCGAAGGGACAACGCGCGAAGCGCAACCCACCGACAACCGACAACGCGCGGCCGCCAGGCCGCGCAATATCACGCCGATGGCGGCACGCGAAACCGCGTTCCGCTGAACGTGATCGAGCGGGAGATTCTCCGGCGCGCGGCTTTCCGGCGTGTCAGGAAGTCTTCCTTCGCTTCGGTCAGGGTGGTGGGGACGTAGGTCGCGCCGGCGGCGAGGGTTTTGGCGCGGTCGCGGGCGAAGGCGGAGCCGCCGGCGCCGATCATCAGGTCGATGAACGAGGCGGCGATGAGCTGCAGCAGGCCGTAGCCAGCTTCAAGATGGTCGGGGTTCGTGCAGGAGACGAAGACCGCCTCTGGCTTCACTTCGTTGACGAACGAGATCAGCTCGGCGTCGGGGAGGTCGGTGAAGTAATCGATCGAGAAGCCTTCCTCGCGCAGAAGCTGCGTCAGCATCAGCGTGCCGAGGGAGAGGCGCTCGCCGGCGACGGAGACGGCAACGATGTGGCGGTCAGGATCGGCAACGCCGGCGTTGCGGTCGCCGAAGCGGATGATCAGCTCGCGGATTACGTCCTTGATGAAGTGATCGTTGGCCGAGGTGATGCGCTTGCGGTCGAGCTCTTCCTGCGCGAAGGTCAGCGTGGGGATGAAGAGATCGGAGAACATCTCCTCCATCGTGTCGGACTCGGCGTGGCGGTCGGCGATGGAGATCGCGCCGGTGCGGTCGCGCAGGAGGAGGCGGTTGTAGAAACTGAGATAGCCCTCCAGCGGATCTTCGGCGCCGAACATGATCGAGAAGATGCGCAGCGCGGGGATGAATTCGCCGCCGACGGTGAGGCAGACGGAGATCGGCGTCGCCAGCAGCAGGCCCACCGGTCCCCACAACCATCCCCAGAAAATCGCCGAGACGAGAAGCGCAATCGGCGAGACGCCGACGCGATGCCCGACCACGATCGGCTCGATGAATCCGCCGATGAGTTGATCGGTCAGGATGAACAGAGCCATGACCGCCAGCGGGATGTACCAGTTCGGGAAAACGGCGATCGACAGGAAAGTCGGCAGCGCGGCACTCAACACGGCGCCGACGTACGGAATGAAACGGAACAATCCGGCCAGAACGCCCCAGAGCGGCGCGTGCGGCACTTTCAATAGGAAGAGGCCGAAGCCGATGAGGACCCCGAATCCGACGTTGAGCAGAGCGATCGTCAGCAGGTAGCGGCTGATGCGATCCGAGGTTTCGCCGATGGCCTGCGTCGTGACGGTGAGATGCGCGCGGCCGGCCAGCCGCAACATCTTGTCGCGCAATTGCTCGCGGTCCTGCATCAGAAAAAAGACCAGGACGATGACGAGGAAGGAGGCTGCCACGAGCTCGATCGTCGGCGCGAGCGTCTTGTATTTGCTGGCGAAGTCCTTCGGGTCCGGAATCACACGTACTTTGAGATCCGCGCGCTCCTGCTTGTCGGCCGTGGCGTCGGTGACGCGCTGCAACGTCTTCTCGACCATGGCGAACGTTCCGCCACTCGGTTTCAGGAAGCGAATCTTCTGTTCGATCTTGCCGCTCTTGGCCGCTTCGTTGAACTCTTTGGCCACGTCGTTGAACTGCTGGTACAGCCACCAGCCGCCGAAGCCGAGCCCTGTGACGATCAGGCCGAGCGAGAGAACGATTGCGCCCGTGCGGCGCAGCGGCGTCCGCTCGAGCAGCGAGACGATCGGCGTCAGGAGAAACGCGAAGAGGATGGCCAGCGCGATCGGCACGCAGACCGGCTTGGCGAGATAGAGGATGGCAATAACGACGACGGTGATGAGAAGGATGCGCGAGTTCGACGACCCGCGGCGCTCCGAGGAGGTGCGCTTATCCGAAAACGTCGAAACAGACTCCGGCACGCGGCGCAGCGAGAGCGTCCTGTCGAAGTCGTCGGTATCTTCGTCGTCGTAGGGACGCACGGTGCGGTGAGTCTACTGCAAGGGGGGAGCCGTGGTTGCGGGTTACGGGGTTTCGCGGTCGCGCGGCGAGGTGACGGGTTTTTGGGTTGCTGAGTTTCTGGGTTGCTGAGTTTCTGGGTTGCTGGGCTGCAGGGCTGATTCGGAACCGTTGTCCGCTTGGCAACTCGGCAACCTGACAACCGGTTCACCGAGCAACTCAGAAACCTAGCAACCCAGCAACCACCACGCGACCCCGAAACCACGCGACCGCGCGACCGCTAATTCGTCCCCATTGCGGCCGCTTCCGCCGGCTTCTTCTTCGCTTCGTACTTGGCCGACTTTCCCTCGTAAATGAAAATGCCTTCGCCGAGGGTGCCTACGTAAAGCCGGTCGTTCTCGAATGGATCGAGCGCTACCGACGTCACCTCGGCGGTTCTTGACGGCAGCGGGAAGGAGCGCCAGTCCTGCGATTTTGGTTCGGCTACGAGCATCTCGTGCTGCTGGCGCGAGGTGAGGAAGACGAAGTTGTCGTTGCTGCGGGAGCTGCCGAATACCGAGGCGAACTGCGCGTCGGGAGCTTCGACTTCGAGCCATTTGTGATCGGCGCCGACGCGTCCCGCCTTCACTCCTTGCGACCCTGCGACGAAGACGAGTTGGTTGTCGCCGGTGCCGCGGACGGCCAGCGTGCGGCCCTTGGCGGGCGCCCCTTCGATCGACGACCACGCCGTGCCGTCGAACGCCAGCACGCCGACGCTGGTCAGCGCGAAGAGAGCGCGCTTGTCGCCGAGGTTGCCGATGGCCATGTCGACGGCACGATTGCCGGCGCCGGCCAGCAGGTACCAGTTCTTGCCTGCGTCGCGGCTCGTGAAGACGCCTTCCGACGTCGCGGCGAAATAGCGCACTTTGTTGAATCGGAGAACCTTGTCGACGCGAATCGGAAACGCCGCAGGAGCAGCCTGCGTCCACTGCTCGCCATTCGTGCTCCAGAAGAATCCCTTTTCGGTCCCGGCGACGAACTTGGCCTGGGCATCGTCCGCGACGACGAGCGATAACACGGGCGGCAGATCAACCGCGCCGAGCTTCGCCCACGTTACACCGGCATTCACCGAACGATAGATGCCGCTGGACGAGCCGCCGAAGGCCACGGCGGCGTAGACATTCTTCGGCTGCGACGCGTCTGCGGCGACCGAGGTGATCGTCAGATTGCGCAGACCATCGCACATGCGGGTGAACGTCTTGGCGTTGTCGTTGGAGACATAGACGCCGTCGCCTTCGACGCCGAGGATGACGCGGTCCGGCCGCTGCTGATGGAGCGCGATCGTGTTCACCACCAGCGATTCGCTCGAGATCACGTACCAGCTCTTCCCGCCGTCGTGACTGCGATAGAGACCGGCCACGGAGCCGGCGTAAATCGAATCGCGGTCGCACGGATCGAGCTCGATGTCGTGAATGCGACGGTTGTCGAAGCCGTCGCGGTAACGCGTCCAGTTCTCGCCGCGGTTCTTCGTGTTGTAGACCCAGCCGCACGTCGATACCCACACTTTGTCGGGGTTGTAGCGGTCGATGGTGATCGAGAACATGTCGGTGTCGAGCACCATGCCGTTGTTGATCAGCTTCCACGTCTTGCCGCCGTCGTCCGAGCGCGTTCCCTGCCGCCATGTGCCGACGTAGATGCGGTCGTGCGTCCGCGGGTCGAGCGCGATCGACTCGACGTTGATCTGATTCGAGATCTGCTCCCAAGACACGCCGCCGTTGGTCGAGCGATAGACACCGGTGAGTCCGCCGACGAGGATGAAATCGGCATCGTGGGGATCGATGGCGATAGCGCGGACGGAGAAGTCTTCGAGCCCGGCATCGCGACGTGTCCAGTTCTGGCCGCCGTCGTCAGAAACCGCGATGACGCCGCCGCCCCACGCGCCCCAGCAGGCCGCCCAGAGCCGGCCGCTGCGATCGAGCACGAGGTTGTCGACGACATAACCCGGGAACGGGATGCCGCGGCGCGGATTCGACCACGACTTCGCGCCGTCGTTGGAGACATAGACCTCGCCGCCGCTGGTACCGAGGTAGAGGGTGTCGGGATTGGAGGGATCGATGATCAGCGCCCGAACGTCAGCGCCATACAGATTGGCGCGCCGCCACTGAGCGCAAAGAGGTAACGCAACGAAGAGAAACGTGAGAGTGATGAGGAGTTTACGCATGCCCGCCCGGTCCGGAACTGTTTTACCACGATGCGGTAGCAATATCGCTGCCGCGGGAGTGCGGGCGTCTCGCCCGCGGACCATCGGGCGTCCCGCCCGATGGTTGTCTCGCAGGCGGGCGCCGATGAGCATGCTCGTGATGTCGCCCGGCCAAACGCGAGAGATTGTTCGGTTGGGCTGGGGAACCAGCATCGCGACAGCACTCGGGCGAGACGCCCGAGTGCCCGCGGGCGGAGACGCCCGCACTCCTAACGCGCTATCCTTCCTCCCCCATGACCGCCCTTCGCACCTGTGTCTTCCCTTGCGCCGGCTTCGGCACGCGCTTTTTTCCTGCTACGAAAGTCATCCCGAAGGAGATGCTGCCGCTCGTCGACAAGCCGATTCTTCAGTATGGGATCGAAGAAGCTCTCGCGTCGGGGCTCGACAAGTTGATCGTCGTCAGTTCGAAGGGGAAGGACGCCATCCTCGATCATTTCGATCGCACGGCGGAGCTCGAGCGGTCGCTGCAGGAGCGGAAAAAGAACGATCTCCTCAGCGAGGTTGAGGCCGTCAGTACGATGGCCGATCTCATCTCGGTCCGGCAGAAGGAAGCGCTCGGACTTGGCCACGCCGTGCTGCAGGCGAAGGATGCCGTCGGCAACGAGCCGTTCGCGGTCGTTCTGCCCGACGACGTCATCCTCGCCGACGAGCCCTGCCTCCAGCAGATGCGGCGCGTGTTCGAGGAGACGGGCCGGCCGGTGATCGCGTTGATGGAGGTTTCGGCGGAGGAGACGACGCGCTACGGCATCGTTGCGGGCAACATGCTCAGCGACCGGCGCTTTCACATCACCGACATGGTGGAGAAACCGAAAGTGAATCCGCCGTCGCACTACGCGATCATCGGGCGCTACATCCTGCCGCCGGACATCTTCCCGCTGCTGGAGAAGACCGAGCGCGGCGCGGGCGGCGAGATCCAGCTCACCGACGCCTTGCGCGAGCTGGTGCGCACCGGCGACTTCTACGGCTACGTCTTCGAAGGCAAGCGTTACGACGCCGGCGAGAAGCTCGGCTATCTCAAAGCGACGGTCGATTACGCGCTGCGTCACCCGGTGGTCGGCAAGGATTTTCGCGCGTACCTGCAGTCGCTCTTCGGCGGCGACGGCAAACGCTCGCAGAACTGATGGACAAGCGATTCGATATCCACGATGTTGGCGAGGAGCTTCGGGCGATCGTCGGCGAATGCGAGCTGACGGGAAATCGCACGACATTCCTGCGCAACGACCGTCCCATCGCCATCCTCATCTCGCATGACGAATACCTCGCACTGCGCGAAACGATCGACATCGCTGACGATGCGCCGTTGCGTGCGGCGATCGAAGAAGGGGAGTCGGAAGTCCTGCGCGGAGCGATGCTGGCGGCTGAGGATTTGATAGGGCCAACTCATGTGGAATGACCGTCTCCGATTCGCCGAGCGCGTAGAAAAGGACTGGCGTGCACTCAGCGACGAACAGCGCGCCGTCGCGGCGAAAGCGCTCGAGACCATCGACGAAGATCCCATCATCGGAGCGCCGCTTTTCGAACCGTTGCGCGGCTACTGGAGCTATCGCAGTGAGGGCATTCGCATCATCTATCGCATCGTCACCGAGGCGCGGTTCATCGTCGTGTTGAGCATCGGATTGGTCGTGGCGCGATGAACTTCATCCTCGCCTCGCAATCGCCGCGGCGCCGCGAGTTGCTGACGTCGATCGGTCTCGCATTCGACATCGTTCCGAGCGATGTGCCCGAGATTCATCAGCCTGGCGAGTCCCCCGAGGAATACGTGGCGCGGCTGTCGCGCGACAAAGCGGAAGTGGTCGCGGCGAAACATCCCGACGCCTGGATCATCGCCGCCGACACCACCGTGCTCCTCGGCGACCAGCTACTCGAAAAGCCCGTGGATCCTGACGACGCGCAGCGGATGCTAGGCTTGATCGCCGGCAAAACGCACGTCGTCTACAGCGGCGTCACGCTGCAGAACGCCGCGCGCAACTGGCGGGAAACGCGCGTGGCGGAATCGGAAGTGCGCATGCTGCCGCTCGACGAGCGCGAGATCGAGTGGTACGTATCGACCGGCGAGCCGCTGGACAAAGCGGGTGCCTACGCCATCCAGGGGGTCGGCGCCATGTTCATCGACTCCATCCACGGCAGTTACACGAACGTAGTTGGATTACCACTTGCTTTGCTTTTCCAAATGCTGAGACGGGCAGGAATCGATCTCACGCAGGAGCCGGGAATCAGGAGCCAGGTTTCGTAGCCCGGAGTCGCTCCCGCACAGAGGCAAACCATGTCATCCGCAGCCAAAGTCGGCGTTTTCATGCTCATCGTTCTGGCGATCCTCGGGTACTTCATCCTGAAGATCGAAGACGTGCATTTCGGCCGCGGTACCGACAGCCGGAAAGTGACCGCGCTTTTCGACTCGGTGGCAGGACTCGACACCAAATCGGCCGTCCGCGTGGCCGGCGTGCGCGTCGGCAAAGTGTCGAACATCAAGCTGCGGACCGATGGCAAGGCCGAGGTGACGCTCGACATCGATCCGGACGTTGTCCTTCATCCGGGCGCCATCGCGCACGTCGCCAACCTCGGCCTTCTCGGCGAGAAGTACATCGAGCTCGATCCCGGTTCCTCCACCGCGCCGGCGATTCCGCAGAATCAGAGCATCGTCCTGCGCGGAACCCAGCCGCCGTCGATGGACGACATCACCAACCAGGTTGCGTCGATCGCCAACGACATCAAGGCGATTACCGCGACGATGCGCAGCGTCATGACGGGACCTCCGGGCGAGCAGCGGCTCTCCGAGATCGTCGAGAACGTCCGCGACATCACCGCCGAGGTTCGAGACCTCATCGCCGCCAACCGGACGAACGTCGACGCCACGATGGCGAATGCGCGCGTCATCAGCGAATCGCTCCGCGTCGAGATCCCTCGGCTCGCCAGCTCAATCGACCGCATGGCCACGCAGATGAGCGGAACGGTCGGCGAGAACCGCCAGGACGTTCGCCAGATCGTCGAGAACTTGCGCACGCTCTCCGCCGATCTCAAAACCACGTCGGAGAATCTGAACGGCGTGACGGCGCAGATCCGCAGCGGTGAAGGGACCGTCGGCAAACTTCTCTACAGCAACGAGGCCCACGACCGTCTCACCGCGGCCCTCGGTTCCGTCGAGAGCGGCGTGACCGAGTTGCGCAATACGCTCGGCCGCGTCAGCAAGATGCAGCTCGACCTCGGCCTCAACGGCGACTACTACGCCGGCCTGCCGGCGCAGCAGGATGGCAACGACAAGCTCGGCAACTCGCGCTCGGCAGTCTGGATGCGCCTCATTCCGAATCCCGACCGCAATCGTTTCTACAACATCGAATTCGCCGACACGCCGTACGGGAAGCGGCGCGACAAGACGATCGAAGAGACGGTGACGAATCCTGCCACCGGCTTGTCGCAAACGACGATCACGCAACAGACCCGTTTCGACCGCTCGTTCCTCATCTCCGCGCAGGCCGGCTGGACGCTCGCTCCCTTCGCCGTCCGCCTCGGCATGATCGATTCGTCGGGCGGCGCAGGCGTTGACTACAACTACAACAATCGCATCCGCGTCACCGGCGAGGCCTTCGATTTCGGCCACCGCAGCGGAGATAGCAATCCCCACCTTCGGCTCTACGGCGAGTACGTCTTTCGCCAGGAACGGCCGAAGACCCCATCGATTTTCGTCCGCAGCGGCGTCGACAACGTCCTCAACCACACAGCCTTCACATTCGGAGGCGGGATTCGGTGGCGCGACGATGATCTCAAGTATCTGCTGGGGAGCATTCCGATTCCGAAGTAGGACTAAATCAGCTCCGGCAATCGCTCGATCAACCGCTGCAATCTCCGCAGCGACCGCTCCTTCCCTAAGACCACTGCGACGTCGAAAATCGGTGGTGATGCCGCGCTCCCTGTCAGTGCAAGCCGCAGCGGATGGATGAGCTTCGCGGCGCTCACGCCTTGCGATTCGGCAAGCTTGCGCAAGGAACCCTCGGACGTCGTGACATCGAACGGATCCGTCGACGCCAGGGCATCGTGCAATGCCGCGAGCCGCGCGCCGAGGTCGTCGCCTTTGATGTGCTTCTTCACCGCTTCGGAGTCGTATTCGATCGCGTCGTCGGCGGCGAAGTAGATGGCCATCTGGCCGGCCAGCTCGCGAAGCGTCCGGGCGCGCATCTTGTGCAGATCGATGATCGTGCGCACCTCTTCGATTGACCGCGGCGTGTCGCCGAGAAACGGAACGAGGTGCGGGTAAATCTGCTCGGCGGTCATGCGCATCAGATACTGGCCGTTCATCCAGATCAGCTTCTCCGGATCGAAGACGGCCGGCGCCTTGTTGACGTGGGAGAGATCGAACCATTGCGCCGCGTCTTCGCGCGGAAAGATCTCGCGGTTCTCGCCGGGTGACCAGCCGAGCAGCGTCAGGAAGTTGAAGAGCGCCTCTGGCACGATCCCCATCTCCCGGTACTCCTCGGCCGACGTCGCGCCGGTGCGCTTCGATAGGCGCTTCTTGTCGCTGCCGAGGATGAGAGGGAGGTGCGCGAACGAGGGAACCGCGGCGCCGAACGCGCGGAAAAGCAGCACGTGCTTCGGTGTATTCGAGAGGTGATCGTCGCCGCGCGCGACATGCGTAATCTCCATGTCGATGTCATCGACGACGACGGAGAGGTGATAGGTGGGATTGCGATCGGAACGGAGAAGGACAAAGTCGTCGATCAGGTCGCCCTCGAATTGAACGTCGCCGCGAATGAGGTCGTGAAACTCGATCGCGCCTGATGAAACGGCGAAGCGAATGACATGCGCCGCGCCAGGATCGCCATCAATTGCCCGGCAGCGGCCCGAGTAGCGCCACTGCCCGCCGGAACCTTCCACCGCCGCGCGCTCGGCGTCCAGCTCCTCGACCGTGCAATAGCATCGATATGCCTTGCCGTTCGCCACCAACTCCTCGACGCGCTCGCGGTACCGCTCCAGGCGGTCGCTCTGATAAACCGGCCCTTCATCCCACTCCACACCAAGCCACTGCAGCGAAGTGACGATCTGCTCGGCGTGATGCTGGCGCGATCGCTCCACGTCCGTGTCTTCGATCCGCAGCATCATCGTGCCGCCATGCCGCCGTGCGTGGAGGAGATTGAAGATTGCCGTGCGAGCGCCCCCGACGTGCAGAAATCCGGTGGGCGAAGGAGCGAAACGAAGCTTCATGGGTTGGATTCTAGCTGTTCAGCTCTTAGCTCTTAGCTCTTAGCTCTTAGGGTGTCGGCTGTCGGCTGTCAGGTGTCGGGTACAGGCTTCCCTAAGAGCTAAGAGCTAACAGCTACCAGCTTCCCCCCCAGCGCGTAGAATCCATCCTATGCGCCGCTCGCGTGGTTTTTCGCTGGCCGAGGTGCTGGTCGCGCTGGCGATTCTGGCGATTGTGATCACGACCACCATCGCCATGTTCGCTGAGCGGACGAAGAGGATGCGGGAAGCCAGCGAGACGATTCTGGCCTACCAGGCGTTATCGAACGAGGCCGAGCATTGGCGCCGATTGAAGTTCGAGGATATCGACGATGCGGCGAACCAGAAGTTCCAGGCCACCGACCTCTCGGTGCTCGCTCCGCTCGCTCCGTACACGACGGCGGTGAAAGTCGAGACTCCGCAAACGGACGTGCGCAACGTCACGCTGACGATCCGGTGGGCCACAACGCGCGAGGCGCACCTGGCCATCGCGCGCGCCAACACAGGCGGGAGCGGCCTGTGGTGAGACGAACGTACGCTCGCGGATTCACGCTGATGGAGGCCGTCGTCGCCATGGCCCTCTTCAGCGTCCTTCTCTTCATCCTCGTGACGCTCACGGCCGAAATGCGCCGCAACGAGAAAAAGTGGCCGGTCAACTTCTTCACGCATCCGGAAGTCGGCAGCGTCCTCGCGCGCATCCGGCACGATGTCTACGACAGCACGTCATTGCTTCCCAGCTATGACACATACAACAGCTCTGCCACGACCCTCATCGTCTACACGGCAAGCGTCGATCGCTCTTTCGAGACGGTGGTGTGGGACTTCAGCAAGCCAGGGGAGGTCCATCGAAAGGCGTACCGGGCAACTGCGCTCTCCTCGGAATGGGTAGCCCGCAGTGTTCCGATTTTCATCTGTTCATCGTGCCTCGCCCCGGAGACTGTGGGCGGCGAGACAGCCGTGCGCATCCAGGCAATGGATAAGGAGGGGAAGCTTGCGATCGACGAGATCTTCGTTCCGCGCCCGCACGGGTGAGCGAGGCTATGTGCTCATCACCGCGATCGCGCTGGCGATCCTCTACTTCGCGCTGATGGAGCTGATGTTGATCGATTCGTCGCGCGCGTTGCGCGAGGCGCAGCGCTTCCGCTCGAAGGTCGTGGCGACGACGCTGGCCGAGAGCGCGGCAGAGTTGTCGGCGGCATCGATGGTGACGCGAAACTCCGGCAACAGCATCAACGCGGAGGACGAGCAGGGCTCGATGAAGGCGAACTGCAAGGTGAACAGCACTGCGAATGCGAGCGAGATGGCGTTCGAGATCACGGCCGACGCAACGACGAGCGGCGTCTCACCGGTCACATCAAGCGTCAGCGTTCAGGGAAGGATCGTGGGGCAGAAGGTAAAGGTCGACTACACCTATCACTCGCAGTGAGAACAGCGGGTCACACGGGATTACCAACTGCTCGGCTTAGAGAAGGTTCCCTCCGAGTCGCGCATGACGTCCGGAAACAAGGATGCCCGAAGGACGCCAGGGCGAATTTGGCGCATGGTCGTAGCGTACTTGGCGAGCAGGGGGCTCGGGTGCTTGCTCGGCGAAAGCAGCGCGACTCGTTTTCCAAGTTCTTCGCGGATAACTCTCAACGGCTCGACGAGATCAGTATCGTTCGAAATCAGCGCAGCGATGTCGTATGCGTCTCGGAACCCGTCGCAAAGCATGTGCGTTGCGATGTTTACATCAGATCCCTTCTCTTCGGTCTTGACGACGCGGACCTTGACGAGATTGCCTTTTCGCCATTCGGCAGCGTCGGGCATGTTCTTTTCGCCAGTCATGAATGTGCCGTAGTGAATCTCCACGTTAGCCAGAGTGCCCAGAGCTCGGAGGTAAGTCTGCTGGCGTAAATGTTGATCGCGATCATGGGGCGACGGTGTAACCAGCGCTGTGAAGTAGCGGACCTTTGCGATCGTATAGTTTGGCAGAAGAAGGGAAGCGAGCTTACCTAGATCCAACCAGTTACACCGGAGGCCCCGAAGGGCACGGTAGTAAAGATTGAATCCGTCGACGTAGACAATCGCTCGCAATCAACGCTTTCTCTAAAAAGCAGAAGCCGCCATCGCTGGCGGCCTCGCACCCCGGTTAGCCAATGGCGCCGGGGGAGTAGATACGTACGAATATAAAACCTAAGCCCGCGTCAGTCAACCATTACGCTCTGCGTCCGCGCATCATGCCGAGGCCGATGGCGAGCGCAGCGAGACCGCCGAGGACTTTCGCTGGATTCGCTTTCGCGTAGGTCCGGGCTTTCTCGAACGACTGATTCACGTTGAGGTTCTTCATCTGATCGCCGATCGAGCTAACGCTCGTCGGATCGATACCAAACTTGCTGAGAACGCCGCCGAGGCCGCTCGGTTCGCGTTCCGCGACCGGGACACTCGTCTCGCGCTGATACGGGTGGAACTGACTGGTGGGATTCATGTTATCGACCATTCGCATCCTCCTGAAGTACGGTTATTTGTACTGCGAAGAGGGTGCCACAACGATCGTCGCCAACATGCGATTAAAGCGGAATGCTGAGTCGGTTGGTGACGGTCGCCGGGACTCAGCGCCTAACGAGATCACGCAAGGATTTCGCGCGAAGCGCTTTGGACTGCGGCAGCGCCAGCTGCCGCTTTCGAGTCTCGCCACGCCGCGAACAGCTCTCAGATCTTCGCGATCAACCGCTGCATCTGAGGAAGCAGCGACGCGCCGATTGCGACCTTCACCACGTCCGCAAGAATGAAGGGACGAACACCGGCGAGCCACGCAGCTTGCGGACTTGAGAACGCCCCCAGCCAGGCCCAGCCGCCGAGGTAGATCACGCCGAGAGCTGCAACCATCCCGACGACCGCGCGGAGCGTCGTCGAGCCCCAACCGCGCTCGGAGAGCCAGCCCGCCAGCCACGCGGCGCAGGGATACGAAAAGAGGTAGCCGGCGGTCGGACCAGCCAGCCACATCGGACCAGCGTGTCCGAGGGCGAACACAGGGAGCCCGGCAAAGCCTTCGAGGAGGTAGAGCGCAGCCGCGGCCGCGCCGCGAACGGAACCGAGCGTCACGCCGACGAGGAGCACCGCCAGTGGCTGCAACGTCAGCGGCACCGGCGAGAAAGGCATCGGAATGGCCACCTGCGCCGCGAGGGCAATGAAGACCGAGGCGCCGATGACGAGCATGACGTCGAGCGCTGCGCGCCCGCGGACGAGGTGCGTGAGAAGTGCCGCAGGAATCGTTTTCACCGAGGTCGCCATGTCGTGTCTCCCGAAGAGTGAGCGCTGAAGATCAGACCGAAGCTGATTCATCCTTCATCGGTCCGCCTTCATTTTTCTGATTCATTACCAGAATCGCAGGCAGCAGGGTAATCGCCGCCAGCCCGCTCAGTCCAATTCCGAAGGTTGAAGCATACCCAATCGATCGCAGTCCCGGATAGTGCGAGAACGCGAAGGCACCGTATCCGACGATCGCCGTGAGCGCCGCCATGACGATTGCTTTACCGGTCTCGTGCGCACTCCCTCGGAACGTCGGCGGATCTTCCTGATAGCGCTGCAGCATGTAGATCGCGTAGTCGGTGGCGACGCCGATGATCATCAGCCCAACGAAGATGTTCATGAAGTTGAACTGAAGGTCGAACAGAGCCATCAATCCGAGCATCCCCACCGCGCCGACGACGAACGGCACGAACGAGAGCGCCGTCAGCTTTATCGTGCGGAAGCTGAGGAACATCAGGATGAAGACAGCGACGAACCCGATGATCGTCGAGCGCGTGGCGTCCGCTTTCACGATGCGGCGCAACGTCGCGCTGACGAGATTCACGCCGGTGAGGACGTCGCCGGGATGCCGGTCCGGCACTGCCAGCAGTTTCGCGGGAACGTCCCGTGGCCACTTGCCACCAGTCGGATAGACATTGATCACCGACATCCATCCGCCGTTGACCTGCTTGACGAAACGCGTCGTCAGTTTTTCGATGTCTTTGTTGCCGATGGTCTGGATCGTGATCGGCTGCGCCGGCTGCAGCGTCTGCGAGAAGAGCTTCATGTAGTCGTCGTAGGCATCGGGACGGAATCCGTTCTCAGCGAGCGCGGCGCGGAAGGTGCGGTCAACACGCGCGACGTTGAATTCGTTGCCGCTGCCTGCGCGAAGCCGGTCAATGATCTTCTGCTGGTCGGTCGCCGGAGGCAGGAACGTCGAGATCGACTGATAGGACGAGATGGTGTGATCGGCAACGAGCGCGTCGAGCTCCTGCGAGGCGGTGCGCGTTTTCTCCAGCGCCTCCTCCATCGTCTTCCCTTCGCAAACGTACATCATGAAATCGAACGACTGGCCGAACTTCTCGGTGATGCGCGTCTGATTGACGACGCCGGGATTTCCTTTGGCACGCAGATCCTGAATGTTGTCGCTGAACTTCACGCGCGTGGCCAGCACGCCGCACACGACGACGAAGACCGCCCAGATGGCGATCGTGATTCCGGGCCGGGCCACGGAGATGTCGATCAGCTTTCCGGCGCCGAACGAGTGCAGATAAAGCTTCGGTGCGCGCCGCGCCTGCTTCCGCTCCGAGAAGACGATGAGCGCCGGCAGCAGAAACATGACGCACAAAAGAAAGAGCAGGATGCCGACGCCGGTCAGGAAGCCGAGCTGCGTCATGCCGCGGAAATCGGTCGCCAGAAACGCGAAAAAGGTTCCGGCGGTGGTGATGGCGGCGATGAAAACGCCCGGCATCGTCGAGCGCATGATCACGCGGATGGCGTCCTGCATCGACGTGCCGCGATTGCGCTCATCGACGTAGCGGCCGTACAACACCGTGATGAAGTCGATGCCGAGTCCTGCCAGCAGCGCGGCAAACCCGGCGCTGGCCTGGGAGAGCTGGCCGTACGTCACACCGGCCATCCCGAACGTCAGCAGGAGACCGAGCACCAGTGGCGCGCCGGCATAGACAATCGACGCCATGCGCCTGAATGCGTAGAGGAAAAGCGCCAGCACGCCGAAGACGGTGCCGACGATGTTGATGATGACGTCGGTGCGAATGAGGTCGGCGTCGCCGGTGGCGATCTCGTAGCCGCCCGTGTGCGAGATCTTCGGCAGCGGGGTTCCCGGCTCCGCCGTTTTCTGAAAGTCCTTCAGCGCCTGCGCCTCGAGCAGCGAGCCGTCGCTCAGCAGAGCCTTGCCGAACGGAACGTCCTGCGCCGGTCTTCGCGGTTTCGTCAGGATTAGCAACATGCTGTGATCCGACGACATGTAGTAGCCGCTCGACGTATCGATGCGGAAGCCGCCGCCGGCGGACTGAAACTTGCGAAGGAAAACCGGGACGAGGTTGAAAGGATCGTATTGAACGAGCGGCTTCATCGCGAACGCCTGCGGCGTCTGGAGCATGGTCCGGTTGCGAGCGACCGAGGCGCGGATGCCTTCGTCGGTCAGCTTGGCCGCCACTTCGTCGAGCTCGGCAGGCGAGAGAAAGAGAAGCGCCTTGGGCAGAATGATCTCGATGAAGTCGAGCGGATTGGGGATCTTGTACGTCACATCCTCGATCTTCGGATTCTTCCGGTACCCCTCGGCGATCGTATCGATGAGCGAGTCGTAGTCATGAACGTCGCGCCCTTTGGGCAGGTCGATCACGATGATGTGGTAGTCGATCGTGCCGAGGTCTTTCAGCACTTTGCGGAACTCGTTGACCTGCCGGTTCTGCTGCGGGATCAGGTTCAGGAGGTCGGGATCAAACGACAGGCGCGTCGCGCCGATCACGGCCACGACCGCGAGCACAAGCCCGGCGATGAGGATTTCTTTGCTGCGTCGCAGGCAGAGGCGCGCGAGCGCGTCGAGGATTCGGTCAGTCAATTCAGGTCTCGCGGTATCGTTCGTCTCTGGCGGAAAAGCGGGGGGATAACAACATGCGCGGTCGGATGAGTCAAGTTGCGTTCCTGATGGCGTTGATGATGGTGATGCTGATGGTGGTGCTCGCGGTGGCCTGCCAGAAGGCCGAGCCACTCACTGCTGCAAAAGCCGAGCAGATCTTGGCCAGCTCCCGTTTTGCTGCCGAGCCGATCTACGCCGAGGTGCCGCAAAAGGTGTGGTGGAACGCGCACTTTCCGAAGGACGAATTCGACGAACGATCGCTACGCACGTTCAACAATCTGAAGGACGCCGGCCTCATCACCGTGACCGGCGGACCGACTCCCGATGGTGAGGCGTACATCGCCAAAACCACGCCAAAAGGCTTCCCGATCCTCGGCACGGCTCCAAGCGCGCGTGGCCCTGTCTTCCGCGGACTTATCTGCTACAAGACCTACGACGGCCTGCGAAACTTTCAGCGCCATCCAACCGAGCCGACGACCGGACACGGCGAGCTGGTGTGGCACTACACGCGCCCGACGGAGCTCTACCCGTTCTTCGAGACGAAGCAGAACAAGCCGCTCGACAAGCCCTTCATCTCGCTGGTTTCGTTCTACTACAAGGACCATCAGTGGCAGTTCGATGTAACGGTGCGGAAGACCGAGGCGGAGTGACGATGGACGCAAGAGAGCAAAAGATCGAAGCGGCCCGCGAGGCGCTCCGCTCCGTTCGCAGCGGCATGTCCCTCGGCCTCGGCACGGGCAGTACGGCGAAGGAGTTCGTCGCCCTCCTCGGCGCCGCGATCGCTTCCGGCGATCTCTGCGACATTCGCTGCACATGCACATCGAATCAGACCGAGGAGCAGGCTCGCTCGCTGGGGATCCCGCTGTTCGCGCTCGCGGACATCGCGCCTCTCGACCTCGCTGTCGATGGGGCCGACGAGATCGATGCGCAGCTTCGCCTGATCAAAGGCCGCGGCGGCGCGCTGCTGCGCGAAAAGATCGTCGAGCAGCAGGCGAAGCGCTTCATCGTCATCGCCGACGAGTCGAAAGTTGTCGAGCGCCTCGGCGCCGGGTTACTCCCGATCGAAGTCACGCCCTTCGCCCGCGATGTGCTCGAAAAGCGCTTCACGATCATGGGCCTGTCGCCCGCGATTCGCCTCCGCGACGGCAAACTCCGCATCACCGACGAAGGCCACCTCATCCTCGACATCCGCATCCCTGCGGAGCACGACATCGCCGACGTCGTGACGGAGATCCGCGCCATGGCCGGTGTCGTCGAGACCGGATTCTTTCCGACCGAAGCGACCGAGGCGCTGATCGCAACGAGCGAGGGCGTGCGGCGGATGACGCACGGGAGTTAGCCCTCGGGGTTTAGAGGCGAGTCCGTGCCGCTGTCATTCCGAGCGGGCGGCGGGGTGGGGGGCGAGGAATCCCCTGCCGACGGAGCGATCCTCGTACACTCGCAGGGGATTTCTCATCGCGCTTCACCGCTCCCGCCCGCCCTTCCGCCCCCGCGGTTTCGCCGATTCGAAATGACAACGGTGCGCGCGGTCAGAACTCAGTACCCGCCGGCCGCCCCGCCGTGCCGTGCATCGGAGATAGCCACGAGTTTGCGGCCGTCGATCAGCACGGCTTGAACGTCGCCGATCGGTTCGCGGGCTCGGATGCCGTGGCCGAGGGCGGCGAGTGCATCGAGTGTTGCTTGCGGCGGGCGCCCCTGCTCGTACGCGATCTCTTCCGGCGCGGCCTGCTGCGACCAGCGCGGTGCGGCGATCGCGTCGGCGAGGGAGCGTTTGAAGACGAGCATGTCGAGAAGAATCTGTCCGAGCGTTGTCGTGATCGTGGCGCCGCCCGGCGTGCCGATCGCGAGCAGCGGCTTTCCACCGCGGAGCACGATCGTCGGCGCAAGCGGCGAGGCCGGGCGGTTGCCCCACTGCACCGAGTTTGGTGTCGCAGATGTGCCGTTGAAGTCGTTCATCGCGTTGTTGAGGAGAACGCCGAGTCCGGGCACGACGAAGCCGCTTCCGCCGTCATCACCGAGCGACGTCGTCAGCGACACGACGTTGCCATGCGAATCGACGATGGAGATGTGCGTCGTGTGACCCGAGGGCGCTGTGGTGGCGCCGGGCTCGGCGAGCGCAATCGTCGGCGTCACGCGGTTCGGATCGATCGATGCGCGCCAGAGCGCGGCACGATCGTCGGAGAGTAGATCGTGCATCGGGACACGGCCTCCAGCAGGATCGCCGAGAAACTTGTCGCGGTCGATTGCGGCGCGGCGCTCGGCTTCGAGCAGGAGGTGCAACGTCTTCGGAGACTGCAGGCCGCTCGTACCGAGATCGAGTCCGTTGAGGATCTTCAGCACCGAGGCAAGTACCAGTCCGCCTGAGGCAGGCGGGGCCACCGTGTAGATCTCCGTGCCGCGAAACGCGATGCGCACGGGAGCGCGCCAGATCGGTTTGTAGTCGCGCAAATCGCGATTCGAGAGCAGGCCGCCCGCGGCTTGCACGCCATCAACGAGTTTGCGCGTCAACTCGCCGTCGTAGAAGTCGTGCCCTCCCTGCTCGCCGATTCGCTGGAGCGTCTTCGCGAGGTCCTCCTTCGCCAGGAGTTGCGCGGGCGTAACCAGCTCGCGCCAGGGACGCGAACCGAAGCGGCTGTGCATGGCATCGAGTCCCGCTACGAATCCCGGCACACCTGCCGACACCGCGTCCTTGCTGGCAGGCTTCTTCGCCGAGGCCGGCGCGGTCTCGCGGAAATCGAGCGTCCAGACGCCCCCGCTTTCGGCGTCAAAGTACGTCAGGAATCCGCCGCCGCCGAGGCCGGTCGCTTTCGGCTCCAGCACGGCAAGAGCGAATGAAACTGCGACCGCGGCATCGATGGCGTTGCCGCCATTTTTCAGAACGCGCAAACCGATTTGCGTCGCGGCCGGTGAGGAGGTTGCCAGGGCGGCGTGTGTGGCGGTGACCTGCGAGCCAGCGAAGACGTTCGTCGCAAGCAGGAGGGCTGCAATTCCAAGCCTGCCACTAATAAGCACAGACAAGAGTGTCTGTGCCACATAAGAAGCCTGTGTGGCACAGACACTCTTGTCTGTGCTCCCTCGTCGCTTCACTTCCTTCCCCGGCGCGAGACGCGATTCCGCTCGTAGACGATCTTCAATCCTTTGAGTGTCAGATCGTCGTCGACGTGCTCGATGTGCTCGGAGTCGGGAGCGAGCAGCGCCGCAAGCCCGCCCGTCGCGACGACAGCTTTGACGTCCGGCACCTCGCGCTTCATGCGTCCGAGAATGCCGTCGACGAGCCCGAGGTAGCCGAAGTAGATGCCCGATTGCATGTTGACGATCGTGTTCGTGCCGATGACCGATTCCGGACGGCGGATATCGACACGCGGCAGCCGCGCTGCACGCGCGAAGAGCGCCTCGGCCGAGATGGTGAGGCCGGGCGCGATCACGCCGCCGATGTAGCGGGCATCGTGCGTAACGACGTCGAACGTCGTGGCCGTGCCGAAGTCGACGATGATCGCCGGCCCGCCGTACTCGGCGTGCGCCGCAACGCAGTTCACGATGCGGTCGGCGCCCACTTCCTGCGGATTGTCGGTGTGGATCGCGATTCCTGTCTTCACTCCCGGCTCGACAAAGAGCGCCTCGAGTCCGAAAAACTTGCGCACCATCGAGGCGATGGCGTGGTTGAGCGGCGGGACAACGGACGAAACGATCGCCCCTTCAAACGCATCGGAGAACGTCTCGCCGATGAGCTGCCGCGCCAGGATTCCGTACTCGTCCGAGGTCCGCTCCCGGGCCGTGGCCATCCGCCACGAGCTCGCCAGCGCGTTGCCGCGAAAAACGCCGAGCACGATGTTCGTGTTGCCGACGTCGATGACGAGAAGGTTGGACACGATCGTAAGAGTAACGCGAGCGCTTCTCATCTGCGTTTCATCTGCGTCATCTGCGGACAGCTTTTATCCGCAGATCTACGCAGATTGGCGCAGATCGCTGCTTCACGGCCTCTTGTAAACCGTCCCGTCCTTCATCACGAAGGCGACGCGCTCCATCGCCGTGATGTCGGCAAGCGGATCGCCGGGAACTGCCACGATGTCGGCCAGCTTGCCCGTTTCAATCGTCCCGATGCGGTCCGACATGTCGAGCATCTCCGCGGCGTTTCGCGTGGCGGTCTGGATGGCCTGCATCGGCGTCATCCCGAACTGCGTTTCGTACGAGAACTCCTTCGCCTCGTTGACGGCATCCCAAGCGAAGCCACCGGCGTCGGTGCCGAACGCGATCTTCACGCCGCGCTTCAGCGCCCGCGCAAAACTATCGTGATGAAACAGCGGGATCTTTCCCCAG
Source organism: Thermoanaerobaculia bacterium (assembly GCA_034664845.1). Classification (GTDB taxonomy): domain Bacteria; phylum Acidobacteriota; class Thermoanaerobaculia; order Gp7-AA8; family Gp7-AA8; genus JADGNZ01. The sequence goes on from JAXDGW010000054.1 coordinate 35,873, forward strand.
ATCGCACCGCCGGCAGCGACGCGTCCCGGTGCGACGAACTCGGTCACCGTCAACGTCGGACAGAGATACGTGCCCTTGGCCACCATGACGTCGAGCAGATCGTCGGAAATGGCGATGCCGTGCTCGATCGAATCGACGCCGGCGTTGAGCGCGTTCTCGATTCCGGGCCGCGCCATCGCGTGCGCAGCCACTTTGTGCCGAAGCCTGTGCGCCTCGTCGACGATCGCTTTCATCTCCTCGGCGGTAAACGTCGGCGTCGACGACAGCGTGCCGTCCTTTGCCACGAAGTAGGAGCGGTCCGCGTAAACCTTGATCCAGTCGGCGCCGTGTCCGATCTCCTCGCGAACGGCCTTGCGCGCCGACTCGACACCGTCGACGATCTGCACGCCCATCGGATACGTGACGTCAGGCGAGTAACCACTCGGGCCGTAACCGCCAGTCACCGACATCGCACGCGTCGAGACGACCATGCGCGGCCCTTCGATCACGCCGTTGTTGATGGCGCGCTTCAAGTCCACGTCGGTGTACATCGCCCCCTCGGTCTCGACATCGCGCACGGTCGTGAATCCATGGTTGAGCGCGATCTTCAGCGCCCTTGTCGCGCGCAGAGCGCGATAGGCCAGCGACTCCTTGAAGAGCTGCACGTCGTAATCCTCGGAGGTGATGTCGCCCTGAAGAAGCGTGTGAACGTGCGCGTCGATCAGACCGGGAAGCAGGGTCATGTCGCCGAGTTCGATCACCTGCGCGCCGGTGGGAACGGAGCCGCCGATCGATTCGATCTTGTTGCCGCGCACGACGATGACCGCGGGTGAAACCACCTTCCCTCCGCGTCCGTCGATGAGGCGCGCCGCGCGAATGGCCACGAGTTGCAGAGGGGCATCCGCTGCGATCACCGTCGAGGCGAACAAAAGAAAGAGCGCGGCCAGAAGTTGTCTCATGACTAGAATTCTATCGATATGCGCTTTTCCGTGTCCGAGTACGTCCGCTGGGAAGACATCGACGCCGCCGGCATCATCAACTACCAGGCATACCTGCGCTTCTTCGGGCTGGCCGAGGTCGAGCTGTTTCGCTCCTGTGGCCTCCCGTATCGAACGCTCTTCGACGAGCTGGGCCTCTGGCTGCCACGCGTCCACGTCGAGTGCGACTTCTTCCACCCGGTGACGCTCGACGAGCTGTTGATCGTCCAGGCGTACTTTGGAAAGATCGGCACAAGCTCGATTCACCTCAACTTCGAAGTCCATCGCAGCGAGGCACCCGAGGTCGTCGTCGCCACCGGCAAGTACATCCTCGTGGCGGTGAAACGCGGCGAGTTCAAACCGACAGCGGTGCCGGACGAAGTGAGGGAGAAGCTGGCGAAGTACGTGGAAAGTTGACCATCAAGCGACGGAATCACGTCGCCTCAAAGCACCTTTTCCATGATGCGGTGCTGCCGTATCATGAAAATTGGAGAATCCGATGCCTGAAGCAAAACTGAAGAAGGCGTTGATTACATCGAGGTACCCAACTAACCGCGATCTGGCTCGCATTCTCCATGTGCCAATGTCACGGATAAACAAGCTTGCCGAGGAGCTGGTGGAGATTCAGAAGCATAACGCTCAAACGGTGCCAGGCTACGCCCTTAACGCAAAGAGTGCCCGTAAGAGTGAGAAGTCCGGCACGGCTCGTACCGTTGCAAAGCGCGGCAGTCGAGCGCGACGTTAAGCGCTGGAGTCGACACGTGAAGCGCAGTTCACAAGCCGGAACCGCGTTCATCAATCTCGCGTACGTTACTTCTAACGAGGAGCTTTACCTCGGCCTGTTGGCCAGCGTGGCCGGTTTTGGTCTCACACCTGTCGCAGCGCTGCATGATCCAGGAAGCGATCCCCAATTGAGCCGCATCTACCGATTGATCGAGGAGTCTTCGATCTCACTCCACGACCTCTCCTATGTAAGCCTTGACCCACCTTCACCTCGGACTCCGAGATTCAATATGCCGTTCGAGCTGGGCCTTGCAGTGGCGATCGCGTTATCCGCCAATCGCCGGCATCAATGGTTTCTTCTCGATAAAGTCGCTCATCGCGCTGCGAAGTCGCTCAGCGACATAAGCGGAGTCAACGTCCAGATTCACGATGGTCGCGCTGCCTCGGTTCTCAAGGCTGTGTCGAATGCGCTTGCACGGCAGAGTCAGCGTCCTACACTTGAGCAACTTACCAAGATCTATTCGGATGTTGCCGCGACGGCGCAGCAGTTGAAGTCAGACGGATGGTCGGACATCTTTTTGCAATCCCCGTTCAGGGATCTTCGTCTTGTTGCCGCGCTCAGTGCTCGGACTCATGTCCCGAGCCTGAGACCCGGTTTACCGAGTCAGTCGAGACGCAAGAGCAAGAAATCTTTGACGCGTCGAGCTGTCAAAACCCGATGAAGTTCGGCTCGGGATGTATCTCGATTCCAAACGCCTCGCGGATGCGATCCTGAATCATCGCCACAAGCTCCAGCACCTCGCGCGCCGTCCCGCCGCCGCGGTTGATCACCGCGAGCGTGTGTTTCGATGACAGGCCGACATTGCCGTGTGCGAAGCCCTTGTGAAAGCCAGCGTGCTCGATCAGCCAGGCGGCTGATAGTTTGATCTGATCGCCGGAAGGAAAGTGCGGGACGTTCTTTGTTCCGGCGCGGACGAGAAACTCCTCGAGCTCCGCCGGCGTCACGATTGGGTTCATGAAGAACGAGCCGTCGCTGCGCGTGTCGGGGTCGGACGAATCGAGCACCATCCCCTTGCGCTTGCGAATTGCGATGACGGCATCGCGAACTCGCTGCAAGTCGCTGACGTCGATCGCGTGCTCGTCGAGGTACGTCTGCAACTCGGGATAGCGGATGTTGGCAGCGCCGCCGGGAGTCAATCGGAACGTCACGCCGGCGACGATGTAGCGGTCCTTGGCGGAGCTCTTGAAAATGCTTTGCCGGTAGCCGAAGCCGCAGTCCCAGTTTGTCAACGTTACGACGCGGCCGGTGTCGCGCTCGATCGCTTCGACCTCCACGATCGTCTCGCTGACGTCCTGACCATAGGCGCCGACGTTCTGAATCGGCGTCGCGCCGGTCAGGCCGGGGATGCCGGAGAGGCACTCGATTCCGGCCAAGCCGCGGCCGACGGCAAAGGAGACGACATCGTCCCAACGCTCACCGGCTGCCACGTAGATCGTCACTGCGTCCGGCGATTCTGAGCGAATCGTGATGCCACGCAGATCGATTTGAAGCACGACACCGTCGAAGCCTTCGTCAGCGATGAGGAGATTGCTGCCGCCGCCGAGGACGAAGAGCGGCTCGTGATTCGACTCAGCCCAAGCGACGGCCTGGCGGATTTCATCGACCGTCTCTGCGCGAACGAAAAGGCGGGCCGGACCGCCGATGCCGAGGGTCGTCAGCGGCGCGAGTGGGACGTTACGCTCCAGCCGGCGCGGTGCAACACTCTGCAACGACTCCGTCATCGGCGTTGCATTGTGCATCATCGCTGCCTGAGAATGGCCGGCATGTCAGAAACCGCCGTCGCAGAAGAGCAGTGGTTCGGCCACCCCCGCGGATTAGCAACGTGCTTTTTCACCGAGATGTGGGAGCGCTTCAGCTACTACGGGATGCGCGCACTTCTTCTGCTCTACATGCTGGCTCCGCCTGACAAAGGCGGCCTTGGGTTCGCTACTGAAAAAGGGGCGTCGATCTACGGCTGGTACACGATGGGCGTGTACGCGATGTCGATCCCCGGCGGCTGGATCGCTGACAAATTGCTCGGCCTCTACCGATCCGTTCTCCTCGGCGGAATCATCATCGCCTCCGGCCATTTCCTGATGGCCTACCCCTCGATCCAAACGTTCTACCTCGGCTTGATTCTCATCGTCTGCGGCACTGGCCTGTTGAAGCCGAACGTCAGCGGCATCGTCGGCACGCTCTACTCGAAAGACGATGTGCGACGCGACGCCGGCTTCTCGGTTTTCTACATGGGCATCAACCTCGGCGCGTTCATCGCGCCGCTGATCTGCGGTCCGCTCGGGCAGCGCATCAACTGGCACTGGGGGTTCGGTGCGGCCGGAGTCGGAATGACGCTCGGCGTCATCCAGTACATCGCCGGGAAGAAACACATCGCACCGGGACTGGCGCGCATGGCAAAGAACGAAGCGGATGATCGCGTCGCAGAAAAAGCGGCGGGGAAATCACCCTCCTTCACGCCTCAGGAGTGGAAGCGGATCAGCGTCATCGGCATCCTCTTCTTCTTTTCCGTGCTGTTCTGGGGTGCATTTGAACAAGCAGGATCGAGTCTCAACCTTTTCGCCGATCGTCTGACGCGGTTGAATTTTGCCGGGTGGAACTTTCCGTCGAGCACATTTCAATCGGTGCAACCGCTGTTCATCATCGCGCTCTCACCGGTTTTCGGCTGGATCTGGTTGCGTCTTGGGCGTCATGAGCCGTCAAGCCCCGCCAAGTTCTCCCTCGGCTTGCTCTTCGTTGGGTTGAGTTTTCTGCTGCTCGTTCCAGGCGCGGCGATCGCGCAGTCGCAGGGAATCAAGGTCAGTCCGATGTGGCTGGTCGGCGTCTACTTCCTGCAGACGGTCGGCGAGCTTTGCCTGAGCCCCGTGGGCCTGTCCATGGTGACGAAGCTGGCGCCGCCGCGCATCGTCGGTCTGATGCTCGGCGTCTTCTTCCTCTCGATCTCCCTCGGCAACAAACTCGGAGGTTATTGCGCCGGCTTCTTCGACCGGCTGCCATTGCCGACGCTCTTCGGCGCCGTGGCGGGAACCACGTTGACGGCGGGTTTGATTCTCTTCGTGCTCGTGAAGCCGATTCGCCGTTTGATGGGCGGCGTTCACTGACCGGCTTTGATCAGCTTCCGGTCCACACCGGCTTCCTCTTCTCGACGAAGGCGTTCAATCCTTCGTTGGCGTCATGCGTCTCCATCAACTCGTCGAGGTAGAGGCGCTCGACGACCGCGAGACGCTCGTTGAAGTTGGCGCTCTGCGCGAGGCGGAACGCGCGCCTGGCGAAGCGCAGCGACGACGCGCTCTGTTTGTAGAGCCGCTGCAGCCACGCGTCGGCGCGGGCATCAAACTCGGCGAGCGGGAAGACTGCATTGACGAGGCCGAGGCGTTCGGCGGTGGCGGCATCGATGGAGTCGCCGGTCAGCAGCAGCTCCAGTCCTTTTCTTGGCGCGATTTGCCGCGAGAGCTGGTAGGCGGCGACCGGAGGAAACACGCCGAGGTTGATTTCGGGCTGACCGAACTTCGCGTTGTCGGCGGCGAGAACGAAGTCGCAGGCAAGGGCCAGCTCGCAGCCACCGCCGAGGGCGGCACCGCGCACGAGCGCGACGGTCACGATGTCGAGCTTGTCGAGCAGCCGGAAGCAATCGTGGAAGTAGCCCAGCATCGTGGCGACGCGATCGCCGAGGTGATCCTGGACGCTGGCGCCGGCAGAAAACGCCTTATCGCCCTGCGCGTCGATGATCAGCACATGGCGGCCAGGCGTCACTTGCGCGAGAGCCTCGCGCAACTCCATCAGCATCGAGATGTCGAGGATATTGAGCGGCGGATCGGCGAGCGTGATGCGGTAGGCGTTTGTGTCGGAAGAAACAGCGATCTTCGTCATCCGCGAATGCTAACGCGACGGACGCCGCCGCGCTGGCTGCGGCAGGCTTTTCGCCGACCAGATCTCCACCGAATAGTCCGTCAGGAAGTAGAACGTCCCCGGCTGCCATGCGATGAAGCGCGAGTTCGCAGGAGAGGCGACGACGGGTGTGCCAGCGAGAAACTTCGGCGAGAAATCGCGGCCCGTGTATGCGACGCACGCCCCCTCGGCGCGGATCCGTTGTGTGGCCGGATCGAAGACGGCGGAGGCCAGTTGCTCCCCTGTCTTCGAAAGATCGCCGGCCGCGTAGGTGTAAAGCTTTTCGCCGAGGACGTACACGGTGCCGTTGGCAAACGCGATCGACGACGGCGGTTGCGCCCCCTCGGTGGCGTGACTGAATAGAACCGCCGGATGGGCAGGATCCGTTACATCGACGACCCGCACTTCGTTCGGCAACTCGGTGAGAACGTACGCACGATTTCCGTTCGTGACGACGTCGCGAACGGTACCCGTCATCGTCGCAGTCTGTGAGAACGCGCTCTTCGGATCGAAGACGATCGTCTTTCCTTCACAACCGCTGCTGTGGCAATTCAGAACGATCGAGGCCCACGCCGCGCCGCCGGCGGTAGCGATCGACTGCGCCTGCACGTCGGTGCCCTCGTTGATCATCGATGTAGCGAGCGTGTTTCCGTCGCGGCCGTACGACGTGACCGAGAGGTTGTTCTGGATCGTGAACGCAGCAGTGTCGCTCGCCGCGACATCGACGATGAGCGGCGTGCGGATGCCGCCGGTGGATTGCATCGTGTTCGTGAAGATGTCGACGTTACGCCCGTCGAAGAAGTAGAGCCGCTGACTCCCAGCGACGAGCTTCTTGTAATAGGCGTTCCCGTTCGTCGTGTAGAGCAACGCCGGCACGCGCGTCGCCGCCGCAAGCTGGACACTCGTAATGCCATCTTCGGTGGCGACATCAGCGACGGCATTATCCGGACCGACGTGAACCGCGGCCGGAGCGGCAGGCAGCGTGTACTGCTTCGTCAGCGTTCGCAACTGCGTGTTCCAGATCAGCAGTGAGGTGCTGGTTATCTCGACCAGCGTCGTTCCTGCGAATGCCAGCCGGCGCGCGATCGCGCCACTCGACTGCGGCAGGAGCGTCGTCGTGCCGCTCGAGAAATCGGCGAGAGTCAAGCCGCTGAATGTCGATACTGCCGCGATCGAGCCGGAGAGCGCGACACCGCCGGTCGCCAGGCCGTTAACGTTCAGTGCGACTGGAGCCTTCGTGAAGTCGGCCGCGGCAAAGTACGAGAGTGAAGTCGTGCCGTCCGTGCGCAGCTCGGCCAGCACGAGCGACGAACCCGACCGCGCGATGAACGACGGCTTGATCGCCGCGAGCGCAATCTGCTGCGCGGTTGGCTTCACCGGCGCGAGATCTGCCGACCAGAGCGTGCCGCCGGTGGCCTCGCTGAGCACAAAGTAGCCGGTCGTTCCGATCAGCGCCGCAGAGACGATCGGCGCGCGAAGTGTGACGGACGAGACGAGCGTCGGCGTCGCGGAGCTCAACTCCCAGAGCGAGGCGGCGGCGCCGGACGTCGTCAGAAGAAAGTTGTTTCCGCCGTCCCACACCGTGTCGTTGCTGCTGTCCCACGATCGGAGTTGCGTCAGCGCGCCCGTCGAGGTCTGGCTGAACTCCGTGATGCCGCCGGCTGCGCGCGAAACGTAGACATTGGTGCCGAGTGAGACGACCGACGTGGCCGCGCCAGTGGCGTAACTGCGCAACGGAAAGGGAGCCGTGAACGACGTCGTGTCGTAAGTCAGCAGGCCGAGGTCGCCGCCGGCAACGTAGAGGCGATTGGACGCGAGCGCCACGCGGCTGATCCGATTGACCGTGCCGCCTGCTGGAAACAGTTCCGCGCGAAACAACTCCACCGGCGTGGCGGCCGCTGCGAGATCAAACGCGCGGATCCGATTGTCGGAGCCCGCCGCGATGATCGCCGTCGGCGTGATCGTCGCGGTGGCCACGGCGCCGAACGAGTCGCGCGCCACCTTCACCGCACTCGCACCGCCACCCTCGGCGTTCGTGAAGATGTCGGTTGCGAAGCCGTCCGAAACGTAGAGACGCCCGCTGGCAACGCTGACCGCGATTGATCCCGGAAGCGACGAGATCGTGCCGATACCGTTCGGAATGGAAGGGATGCTGATATTGAACGCCTCAACCGACGAGTCGCCATCCGCAGCGAACAACGCCGATCCGCTGAGCGCGAGCGACCGAACGTTCGGATTGCTGGTCGTGAAGATTGCCGGCGTCTTCAATGGCGAAGCCGGATCGAGCAGATCCCACTGCGTAAGGCCGGCAGCGGTTCCGACGTAGAGATCGAGCGTCGTCAGCAGCAGGTCGTTGATGGTCGCGCCCATGTCGATGGACCGCGCCACTTGCAGGTTCCGCCCGTTCTTCCTGACGACATAAAGCGTCGATCCGCTCCCCGCGTACGCCAGTCCGTTCGCAGCGCGGACCACGCGCGTGACGCCCGGCAGCGGAAACGCAACGACGAGCGCGGGCGGATCGACGCTGCGGTCATAGAGCGAGAGGCCATACGAAGTTGCGGCCCAAAGGTCGTTCCCATCGATGGCAATGTCGAGATACGAAGCGCGAAACGGGACGCTGGCGACTTGCGAGAGATTGCACTGGGGAAAGGCTGCGACAGGAAGGAGGAGAAGAAGTACGACCGCGACCGCCACACGCCCGAGCATGGGGAGAGTTTAATCGAACAGAGCTGTCATCCTGAGTCGCCGAAGGACACGAAGTGCCGAAGGACGGTCGAAGGACCCCCTGATTTCGTGCAGGGTCGGGCGGCGGAAAACAAACCAGGGCACATGCGCAGGGGGTCCTTCGACGTCCTCCGGCACTTCGTGTCCTTCGGCAGTTTCAGGATGACAGCCGTTGGAGTAACGTCGAAACCTATTTCCCCACCGCCCACACATCGAGCCGCACCGGAACATCGTCGTTCACCGTCACCAGGATCGTGTGCGGAACGCTGATGCCGAAGTCGGGCATGTGGATCTTGAAGTTGCTCGTGGCGTGGATGCGGCCGTCGGGGATCAGCACCACGCGCACGGGGATCGTCAGCCGCTTCGTGACTCCGTGTAGCGTCATGTCGCCGGTGACACTGATCTCCGCGGGTGCGTTCGGAGCAATCGAAGCGGGTCCCGTAACGCCGACCGACTTGAATGTCGCCGTGCCGAACTTGTTCGACTCCAGAAACCGCTCGCGCATTTCCTTGTTGCGCAGGCCGACGCCGGTGTCGAGTGAATCGATGTTGATGACGATAGTCACGCTCGCGGCGGTTGGGTTCGCCGGATCGGCCACGATCGTGCCGGTGACATCACTCGTCCTCCCATCAAACGAGTCGTACGTATCCTCGGCGTGAAACTCGGCGACGTTGTTGCCCCCCTTCGCAATCGCGTACGTGCGCGAGTCGGCGTGGAGGGTCGTAGCGGCAGCGAGCACTACCAAAGCAGCGGCAAGTCTCATGTATCCGCGAACAGCGAGCGGCTACTGACCGATTCCGGCCAGCCGCAACGCTTTCCGCACGTACGACGGATGGGGGAACTCGCCGAGCAGAGCTGGATCGATCCAGGCGTACTCGCGTCCCCGCGCACGGACTCGCCGCGTCACCGCAAAGACTTCGAACGTGATCCTGCGGTTCGTCACAGTGTGCCGGAACGTCCCGAGCGTCTCGACGATGCCGACGCGCAGCGGAGCGCCCGTCAGCAGCGTCGTATCGCCGTGCGGAAGGTGAAACATCCCGCGCATGAGCTGTCCCGATTCGCGCCGCATCAGCACGCGCCCTTCCCGATCGACGACGAGATAGAGCGGGATGTGCATCTCGCGCGTCGCCAACTTCGCCTTCGGCCACGGAAATTCGTCAACGCGGCCCGACGAGTACGCCGCACAGCCGCGCCGAAGCGGGCAGACTCCGCAATCTGGATTCCTCGGCGTGCAGACAAGCGCGCCGAGCTCCATCAGCCCCTGATTGAAATCGCGCGGCGATTTCGCGGACGCGACCAACTCTTCCGCGTGAATCCACGCCTCGCGCATCAACGCCGGCGACGCCAGCGGCGCTGCGATCGCGAAGAGGCGCGCCATGATCCGCGCGATGTTGCCGTCGACGATCGGCGCGCGTTGGTCATACGCGATCGACGCGATCGCGCCGGCCGTGTAACGCCCAATCCCTGCGATCGACATCAACTCCTCGACCGCCCTTGGGATCACACCGCCGAAGCGCGTCATCACATCGATCGCACCTTCCCGAAGCATTCGCGCTCGCCGGTAATAGCCGAGTCCTGACCATGCGGCGGTAACGTCATCGAGACTCGCTCGCGCCAGATCGCCAACGGTTGGAAAGCGCCGCACGAATCGCTCGTAGTACCCGAGGACGACTTCCATCCGCGTCTGCTGCAGCATCACCTCAGACACCCAGACGCGGTAGGGATCGTAGCCATCACGCCACGGCAGCGGGCGCTGATGTTTCCGGAACCACGATTCAGTCAGGGAGGCAAGCCGGTGGGTTGGCAATTCGCTTGTATTGTATGCTTTGCACTCTCCCGCCCGAGGCCGCCAACATGGAAGATCAAGCACAGTCAAGTCAGTCAGAAACTGAACAGGGCAAGTACGTTTACTGCATCATCAAAACGGAGATCCCGCGCGACTTCGGCCCCGTCGGAATCGGTGGCCGCGGCGACAAGGTCTACAGCGTTCCCTACAAAGAATTCGCGGCGGTCGTATCCAACTGCCCGCTGATCGTCTTCGACCCGACACGCGAAAACGCCCTGGCGCACGAGCATGTGAATGAGCTCGTGATGAAGGATTTCACCGTCCTGCCGATGAGTTTCGGCACCGTCTTCCGCACCGAGAACGACATCAAGGAGTTCTTGAAGGGGACGTACGACGCGCTCTCCGACGTGCTCCAGAAGATGGACGGGAAGATCGAGTTCGGCCTGAAGGTGAACTGGGACAAGGATCAGGTCATCCGCGAGATCGAAACGGAGAACGAAGAGATCCGCCGGCTGAAGGAAGAGATCTCGTCGAATACATCGACGTCGACCTACTTCTCGCGCATGCAGCTCGGGCGCGTCGTCGAGTCGGCGCTCCAGGCGAAGGCCGATGCGTATGTAAGCGAGATTTACGAAGCGCTGCGCGACGCCGCCATCGCCTCGCGCTCGAACAAACCGATCGGCGACAAGATGATCATGAACGCCGCGTTCCTCGTCGATCGCGAGAAAACAAAGACGTTCGACGATCAGATCACCGAGATCGCCAAAAAGTACGAGAACAAGCTCTCGTTCCTGTACACCGGCCCCTGGCCACCGTACAACTTTGTGAATATCCGGCTGAAGTTGGAGAGAGGGCAGAGCGGTAGTTAGCTGGTTGGGTTGCGCAGTTGCGAGGTCTCGCGGTCTCGCGGCTCCACCCCACCGGGACCACGAAACTGCGACACCGCGAGACTGCGCAATGTTCCTTCTCGACGACATCCTCATGCTTCCCATGAAGCTCCCCATCGCGGGCTTCAACTGGATCATGAAACAGATCCAGACGATGGCGAACGAGGAGCTGCTCAACGATCAGCCGTGGAAGGAGCGCCTCATCGAGCTGCAGATGATGCTCGAGGTCGGCGACCTCACCGAAGAGGAGTACACACAGCAGGAGGCCCAGGTCTTCCAGGCGCTGCGCGAGATCCGGGCCCGGCGTGAAGAGATCGCGCGTCAGCATCGCGGCGATGACGGTGACGACGGCGGCATCGGAATCTTCACCGGATACGGTCAGTGACGCTCGCCGCGGCGTTCGACCCGCTCGCCGGCCGGCGCGTAATCCTGATCGGCGGGAAGGGCGGCGTCGGCAAGACCACGATCTCGATCGCAGCCGCTCTCCATTTCGCGAAATCCCGCAACGTAATTCTCTTCACGACCGATCCCGCCTCCAACCTCGCCGATATTCTGCACGGCGAGCTGCGGACTGAAGCGCTCGACGCAGCGGCGTTGTATCAGCGCTTTCTTGACCGCAACCTCGAGAGTTTTCTCGAGCTCGGCGACCGCGGAACCTATCTCGACAAAGACGAGCTGCGACGATTCTTCGAGCTGTCGCTGCCGGGCGTCGATGAGCTGATGGCGTGGATGCGCATCGGTGCTTTGGTCGACGAGAACCCGGACGCCACGATCGTCGTCGACACCGCACCGACCGGCCACACGTTGCGCATGCTCGGCTCCGCGGATCACTTCCGCCAGTTCGCCGAGGCGCTCGATTCGATGCAGGCCAAGCACCGCGGCATGGTGAGGCAGTTCACGCGACGCGACGTGCGCGACACCATGGACGCGTTTGTCGAACAGTTCGAAGCGGACGCATCACGCACGCGCGACCTGCTCACCGACGCCGCGCGAACCGCCTTCGTGCCGGTAACTCTGTCCGAACCCTGGGTCGTCGAGCAGACGGAACGCCTCGTGCGCGACGTGCGCGCGGACGGAATCGACGTTCCGTTCATCGTGCTGAACCGCGCGACCGCCGATCCCGATTGCGAGCGGGATCGCACGCGCGCAGCGCGCGACGCGGAGGCGCGCGCGAGGCTGGGGTCTGTTGTCGACGCTTTCGGAGCGTGCAGACCGCTCGATAGCGCGCAGTTAATCGCGCAGTGGGCCGACTGTCATCCTGAGCCGCCGAAGGACGGTCGAAGGACCCCCCGCGCATATGCATTGTCAACATCGCCACCACCCGGACCGGCACATGCGCGGGGGGTCCTTCGACCGTCCTCCGGCACTTCGTGTCCGTCGGCGGCTCAGGATGACAGTCGTTTCTTGAACATCGCCCGCCTCACCTTCCTCGCAGGCAAGGGCGGCGTAGGCAAAACCACCTCCGCCGTCTCCATCGCCTTGCAACTCGCCACTCGCAATCCCGAGAAGCACTACACCGTCATCTCCGTCGACCCGGCCCACACTCTTCGCGATGTCTTCGCGCACCAGCAAGCTCCGCCGAACCTCACCGTCGAGACGATCGACACCCGCGCCAAGTGGCGCCTCTTCCGCGACTCCCTCGGCGAAGAGATCGATCGCGCGATCGGCGCCATCACTCCCGGCGGGATGACCGTGGCGTACGACGCCGAGGCGATGAAGAAACTGGTGGAGATCGCGCCGCCGGGGGCCGACGAGCTCTTCGCGATCACGCGATTAGCCGACCTCATCGCCGACGACACGCAGGCCGCGATCATTGTCGACACAGCGCCGACCGGGCATTTCCTGCGGCTCATCGATCTACCCAAAACCGCCGGCGAGTGGGTGCGCGAATTCATGCGCATCCTTCTTCACTACCGCGAGCTGATTCCGGCGGGGTCGCTCGCCGAGGAGCTGATCCGCGCCTCGCGCGCTTTGCACGCACTCGACGAGGCGATGCGTTCAGACACCACGCGCGTCATCGTCGTCACGCGGCCGGAGCGCGTTGTCATCGCCGAGAGTCAGCGCCTCATCGCCGAGGTGGAAAAGCGCGGCATGAAGATCGGCGGCGTGATCGCTAACTACGTCACGCCGGATAACGATTGCGCATGCGATCAGTCGCTGCGCGGGTTCGAGCAGGAAGCGCTGGCGTCGCTCGGGCGGGACGATGTGGTTGAAGTCGCGCGCCGCGATGCGCCGGTGACGGAGCTGGCGGAGTTAGCGGTCCTCATCCCTCGATCACAACTGTCATCCTGAGCCGCCGAAGGACACGAAGTGCCGAAGGACGGTCGAAGGACCCCCCGCGATTTTGCAGGGTCGGTGGCGGGAAACGAAAGCCTGTACAAGCGCGGGGGGTCCTTCGGCGTCCTCCGGCACTTCGTGTCCTTCGGCGGCCTCAGGATGACAGGAACTAGACCTTCGCTCTGAAGATCCCCTTCCCCGCGAACACCGCCGCGTCGCCGAGCTCTTCTTCGATCCGGAGCAGCTGGTTGTACTTGGCGATGCGCTCGCTGCGTGACAGCGACCCGGTCTTGATCTGCCCAGCGTTCGTCGCCACCGCCAGATCCGCGATCGTCGAGTCCTCGGTCTCGCCGGAGCGGTGCGAGATCACTGATCGGTATCCGGCGCGCTTCGCCATCTCAATCGCGTCGAGCGTCTCTGTCAGCGTTCCGATCTGATTGACCTTGATCAGGATGGCGTTGCCGACTCCCTGTTCGATTCCTTTCGCCAGGATGGCGGGATTGGTGACGAAGACGTCGTCGCCGACGAGCTGCGTGCTGGCGCCCATTGCTTTCGTCAGCGAGGTCCAGCCTCCCCAATCGCCCTCGGACATCCCGTCTTCGATCGAGATGATCGGGTACTTGGCGCGGAGCTCCTGGTAATAGGCGACCATCTCGTCGCTGCCGCGCTTCGTGCCTTCGAAGTCGTATTTGTCTTTCGCGAAGAATTCCGAGGCAGCGACATCGAGCCCGAGGAAGATCTGCTCGCCGGCTTTGTATCCTGCCTTCTCGATCGCCGACAGAATCAGATCCAGCGCCTCGGCGTTCGATTTGAGATCAGGGGCGAATCCGCCTTCATCGCCGACGGCCGTCGTGAGTTTGCGGTCGTGGAGGATGTTCTTGAGGTGATGAAACGTCTCGGCACCGGCGCGGAGGGCATCGCTGAAATCGTCGAAGCCGGCCGGGATGATCATGAACTCCTGCACGTCGAGGTTGTTATCGGCGTGCGCGCCGCCGTTGATGACGTTCATCATCGGCACCGGCAGCGTCCGCGCTCCAGGCCCGCCGAGGTATTGAAAGAGCGGCAGGCCTGAGGCCTGCGCCGCCGCGTGCGCCACGGCCAGCGACACGCCGAGGATCGCGTTCGCGCCGAGGTTGCCTTTGTTGTCCGTGCCGTCGATCTGCTTCATCAGCAGGTCGATCATGGCCTGCTCGCGGGCGTCCATCCCCTCGACTTCTTTGGCGATGATGTCGACGTTGTCGACTGCGTTGGCGACGCCTTTGCCGAGGTAACGCTTCTTGTCGCCGTCGCGAAGCTCGAGGGCCTCGCGCGAACCGGTCGACGCGCCGGACGGCACGGCAGCACGCCCCGAGGCGCCGGAGTCGAGCAAACAGTCGACCTCGATCGTCGGATTGCCGCGGGAATCGAGAATCTCACGCGCGAAAAGCTCTTCGATTTTGAACATGAGCGCGATTATATGAGGCGATCATGGGGTCAGGTCGAAAGTCGAAAGTGCCCAGAGCAAATGGTTGATCATGTGTGTCTCTCCACGGGCACTTTCGACTT
>JAXDGW010000055.1:0-15743 GCA_034664845.1 Thermoanaerobaculia bacterium
CTCACGCACGCGGGCCTCCGCGGCTCTGTGGTTCTCGATCCAGCGTTTCAGATCCTGCGGGTCCTTCGACCGTCCTACGGCACTTCGTGTCCTTCGGCGGCTCAGGATGACAGGCTGGATAATCTTCGCGTCGCGCGACCCCGCTACCGGGAGACCGCACCGTGAAAACAACCGAATCACGCGCGGCACTTCT
The DNA here is from genome assembly GCA_034664845.1 of Thermoanaerobaculia bacterium. Taxonomy (GTDB): domain Bacteria; phylum Acidobacteriota; class Thermoanaerobaculia; order Gp7-AA8; family Gp7-AA8; genus JADGNZ01. The sequence goes on from JAXDGW010000055.1 coordinate 194, forward strand.
CTTTGTGGCTCCGGCGTTCGTGATCCTGTCCGTGTTTTTCTTTGCGCCGGTCATTGCCGGGTTTGCGCTCAGCATCACCGACTTCGATCTCTACTCGATCGGCGACATTCACAACCTTCGCTTCGTGGCGCTGCGCAACTATCGCGATCTCCTCGCTAACCCCATCTTCTGGACGGCGTTCGGCAACACGCTCTACTTCGCGCTCGTCGGCGGGCCGTTGACGGTTGCGGTCTCGCTCTTCGCAGCACTGCTCGTCAACGCGAAGCTCACACGATGGAAGGCGCTGTTCCGGACGGTCTACTTTGCGCCGGTCGTGACGACGCTGGTCGCGGTGTCGGTAGTCTTCAAATACCTCTACCACCCTCGCTTTGGCCTCATCAATCTCGCCCTCGGTGCGCTGCATCTGCCGCAGCCCGACTGGCTCGGCGATCCGCACTTCGCCATGCCGGCCATCATCCTGCTCGGCGTCTGGAAGGGCTTCGGGTACACGATGATCATCTTCATCGCCGGGCTTCAGAATGTCCCCGAGGAGTTGTATGAGGCGGCGAGGTTGGATGGGGCGGGGATGTGGAAACAGTTCCGGCACGTCACGTTGCCGATGCTTGGCCCGACCTTCCTCTTCGTCGGTGTCGTCGTCGCCATCGGTCAGTTGCAGATCTTTGCCGAGCCGTACGTCATGACCAAAGGTGGCCCGCTCAACAAGACGCTGACGATGGTCATGATGATGTACGAGCAGGGCTTCAAATTCTGGCGGATGGGCTACGCCGCGGCGGTGGCGTTCGTCCTCTTTCTCATCATCGGCGCAGCCACGCTGCTGCAGATGAGGCTGGGGAAGAAATCGTGAGCCGGAAGAGCCAATCGCTGCTGCTGCACACCCTGCTCATCGCGGGCGGACTGCTGACGCTTTTTCCGCTGCTGTGGATGCTCTCCGCGTCGTTCATGTCGAACGGGGAGTCGACCACCTTTCCTCCGCACCTGGTGCCGCATGCGCCGACACTCGATCAGTACCGCCAGCTCTTCGGACGCCTCAACATCGGGCGCGCGTTTCTCAGCAGCGCCATCGTCGCGGGCACGGTCACGATCTCGTCGGTGCTCTTCGGATCGATGGCTGGATACGCGTTCGCGAAGCTCCGGTTTGGAGGACGCGATCGCATGTTCGGCCTTCTCCTGACGGCGATCATCGTGCCGCCGCAGGTCGGGATGCTGCCGCTGTTTCTGTTGATGAAGACCTTGCACCTGGTCAACACCTACTGGGGCGTGATCATCCCGTCGATGTGCACGGTCTTCGGTATCTTTCTCATCCGTCAGTTCATGCTGGCAGTGCCGCAGGAGCTGCTCGAAGCAGCCCGCATCGATGGCGCCAGCGAGTGGCGTATCTACTGGTCGGTGGTCATGCCGCTGGCCCGCCCGATTCTGGCGACGCTGGCGACGTTCATGTTCATGTCGACGTGGAACGACTTCATGTGGCCGCTGATCATCCTCTCCAATCAGTCGCATCACACACTGCCCGTGGCCCTGGCCAATCTCCTCGGCGAGCACGTGCTGGACGTCGAGCTGATGATGGCCGGATCGGTGGTGACGGTGCTTCCGGTCCTGATCCTTTTCCTGGTCCTGCAGCGCTACTACATCGCAGGACTGATGGTGGGAAGCGTGAAGGGGTAGTTGTTGCGGTTGCGCGGTCGCAAGGTTGCGACGTCTCGCGGGGAGTGATCGTGACGAGAGATCAGGCCGGCTCTTCTGATCTCTGACCTCTTGTCTCTGTGGCCGCGACACCGCCGAGAGACCACACTACCGCGAGACAACCGCCATAAATCCACTCCCGATTGCGGCGCGTTTCCGAGGTGCATGAACGCGCGGCCTGTTGATCGTACGAACGCTGTCCCGTGTTACTCTCGCTACATCAAATAAACGTCCGCTTGCCCACGGCCGCCCTGGCTGCGCAGGAGTTATCCAATGAAGGATTTCAATCGCTCCAACCTCCGTACGATCCTTACTTCTACCGGTGTCTCTGTCGCAGCGATCGTTGCGATCCTGCTCCTGGGCCTTGCCGGTAGCGGTTCCGCGTTGACCGGGCCACCCTGCACAGGGACGGCATACAGCGTCGTCACCTCCTCCGCGCCTCCCACGTCCAACTGGACCAATACCTCTCTGTGGAATCCGCCCGTCGGCAGCTACCCGGGCCGCGACACCCCGTGCGACTCTGCTTCCGACACGAACTCCTCGGTCACCGTGATCACGGTAGACAGCGCGATTCCGAACCCGATTGCGTCGTTGAACCTCTCCTGTACCGGCGGTGGATGCACCGGCGGGACGGTTGACATCACCTCGGGTGGCTCGCTCACCATCACCGGGCCCAGCACGATCGGAACCGGCACCACCGTGAAACTCAGCGGTGGAACGCTGACCATCGCGTCCGGCGGCTCGCTGACCTTCCAGCCAGGCTCGCAGTTCCTGATGACGGCCGGGATTGTCGATGTGAAGGCAGGCGGGCAGCTGACGCTCGACGGCACGTACACCGTCGGCGGGACCGCGCAGCTGCAAGTGAACGGCGGAACGCTCACGATCACGCCTACATCGACATTGACCGTACAGAACAACCTCCAGCTCAACCTCGACGGCAAGATCGATGGTGGCGGCACGATCCAGAACAACGGAGTGTTCGAGGTCGTCGGGACCGATACAGCGACTGTCGACGCAGTGTTCAACAACAACGCCGGCGGCACCGGGCTTCACGTCTGGAGCGGAACATTGGCGCTCCGAGGTGGGGGAACGGGCAACAGTCCTTTCAACATCGACGGTGGCACCACGCTGGAGTTCCCTCAAGGGATCTACACGATGAACGGCGGCGGCTCCGTTTCGGGCGAAGGCCGGCTTTCGATCACCGGCGGCACGCTGAACATCGGCGGCGTCACTTCGCCCGGCGCTTTCTTCATGAACAGCGGCACGCTCGATGGCGACGGGTTCCTCTCCATCCGGAATACCTTCACCTGGTCGGGCGGCACGATCAAGTCGACCAGCGGAAACGCCGGAACCGAGCTTGCCGGCCATGGAACCGGTACGCTCGACGGCGGCTTCGGGACGATGATCCTCGACCACCGCAACTTCAACAACTACGGCTACATCCACTACACCGCCACCAGCAGTCCGCTCGAGCTCGACAACGGTGCGAACTTCAGTACCTTCGGCACGTTCGAGCTCAACGACGACGCGCCGATCGCCGGGGCAGCGCCGTCATCCTTCAATGTGTATCCGAATGGCTTGCTTTGGAAGGTAAACGGGCCGGGCGGGACGACGACGATTTATCCGGGCTCGACAAATAACGCCAACGTCTATGCCTCCACAGGCACGCTCGAGTTTGCAGGCGACATTGCGAGCAGCAGCGGCGGATTCTTCGCCTTCTGGCCGGCCACGCTCAAATTCAGCGCGCCGAGCTCGATCTTCAACTCCTCATCTGCCATCGGCGGCGACGGCACCGTCAAGTTCTCCGCGGGCACCTCAGAGATCCAGGGCAACTACGACGTCGAACGCTTTGTCGTTGGTGGTGGTCCTGGCCTCACTGAGATCAGCGGCGGGACGGTCGATATCGAGACGTCCGCGTATACGAATGACTTCCAGTTCACCAGCGGCACACTCACCGTCAATGGCGACTTCACCATGGGAGGCAACGGCACGTGGTCCGGCGGCACGATGAACGCCTCGGACCCCAACGCCTACTTCCTCGTCGACTTTGGGGCGACGCTCACGATCGACGCCGCCACCGGCGCACCAACGGACGACTTCCTGATCTTCGCCAACGACGGCACCGTCAACTACACCGCCAACGCGACGTCGCCGAGCAATTATCTGACGTTTGCCAACAACGCGCTCGCCGACAACACCGGCCTGTTCGACATCAAGACCGACGCGAAGATCGCATCCACCGGCGGCTCCATTTTCGACAGCAGGAAGACGATCGCCGGATTGGCGGGAACCCGAGGACATGCCGCGAAGCCTGCGACGCCGGTGGCCTCGTCCGTTGCAGCGGCCCGTGCCGCGAGACTGGCGCAAGCGACCCTCAACGCTGCCAAACGCGGCAAGCCGCACGTGCTCGAAGGATGCGGCTGCCCCATCTCGAACGAATTTGACAACAGCGGAACCGTGAAGAAGTCGGCCGGCGCGGGAAGCACCGCCTTCGGCCCGAATTTCGTCAACGGCAGCAGCGGCTCTCCGGGATTGCTCCAACTCCTCAGCGGCGAGATCAACTTCCTCGGCAACTTCGAGCAGAACAATTCGTCCAGCGCGACCACGCTCGGCGGCGGAAACATCGCCGCTGCCAACACCTTCGAACTGAACGAAGGCGTCCTCGAAGGCAGCGGAACGCTCAGCGGCGACCTCGATAACTACGGCGCCGTCAAGCCGGGAACGGCCTCGACGACCGGCGTCATCAAGGTTGCCGGCAACTACCTCGGCGGCGCTTCCGGCAGTGGCGGAACGCTGGCAATCAAACTGGGTCCCTCCGCTGGACAATTCGATCAACTCAACATCACGGGAACCGCAAGTCTCGACGGAACGCTCGACGTTTCGCTGATCGGCGGTTACGAGCCGGCAAATGGAGCCACGTTCCCGGTGATCTCGTTCGCGTCTCTGAGCGGCGACTTCACAACCAAGAACCTGCCGTCGTGGGCTTCCGGACACGGCACGCTTGCGACGAGCTCCACATCCAACGCGTACATCCTCACGGCGACTGTGACGGCGCAGTCGGCCGACCTCGATGCTGACACGCTCAGCGGACCGGCAAGCGTCAACGCGGGCCAGCCGCTCAGCTACACGATCAACGTGGGGAACAACGGTCCCGACCCCGTCAGCGGAACGATCACCGTGGTCGATACGCTCCCCGCTGGTGTCACCGGTGCGACCGGAGGCGGCGTCAATTGGACCTGCGGTCTCCCGTCGGGCGGCACGATCACCTGCACGGCGCCGGGACCTCTCGGCGTGGCGCAACTTCCCACGCTGACGTTCTCGATGACCGCTCCCGCGAACGGCGGTCTGATCACCGACAGCGTCACGGTCTCCTCGGGCACGAACGATCCCAGCCCTTCCAACAACTCGAAGAGCGTCAATACGAACGTCATCGCGCAGGCCGACCTCTCCATCGGCAAGACCGGTCCCGCTGGCTTAACGTCGGGCCAGAACATCACCTACACCGTCAGCGTCACTAACAACGGGCCGTCCGCCTCGGCTGGAGTCGTCGTCACCGATGTGACTCCCGCCAATCTCACCTTCGTCTCCAATAGCGGCGCCTGCGTCGGGCCGTATCCATGCAGCCTGGGAACGCTGAATTCCGGTCAGACCGTCACCATCACCTCGACCTACAGCACGTCGCCCTCATTCAGCGGCAGCGTCACCAACAGCGCCAGCGTCTCGGCGACCACGGCGGATCCGGTTGGCACAAACAACTCCATCGGGTTCAGCACGAACGTCGGCGCGCAGGCGGACCTTTCGATCACCAAGAACGGACCGGCATCGACCAATCCCGGCCAGACCGTCACGTACACGATCGTCGTGACCAATGGCGGGCCTTCGCCGGCAACCGGAACGACCGTCAGCGATCCAACGCCCGTCGGCGTGGCGTTCATCTCCAACAGTTCCAGCAATCCGGGATGCAACAACACGACGTTCCCGTGCACACTCGGCACGCTGAACGCCGGCCAGAGCGTGACGATTACGTCGACGTACAGTGTCCCGCCGTCGTACTCCGGCGGCGCGATCGTCAACACCGCCTCGGTCACATCGAGCACGAACGATCCGAGCAACGCCAACAACAGCGCGACCGCCACCACGAACGTCGGTGCATCCGCCGATGTCGCCATCACCAAGAGCGGCCCGGCCACGGCAAGCCTCGGCTCCAACATCAGCTACACGATCACCGTGTCGAACTTCGGTCCGTCCGGCGCGACGGCCGTCACGGTCAGCGATCCGACGCCTCCCGGCCTCACGCCCGTTTCCGTAAGCGGCGGTGGTTGCACGTCCTTCCCGTGCAACATCGGCGCGCTTGCCGTCGGTCCTCCCGTGACCATCACCGCCACGTACAGCATCCCCGCGAACTACGGCGGGGCCTCGATCACGAACACAGCCACCGTCTCCTCGGCCAGCGATTCGAACGCCACCAACAACACGTCCAGCACCACCGCCACGATCGCTGCGCAGGCCGACCTCTCGGTCACCAAGAGCGGCCCGCCATCCGCGACGGTCAGCCAGACCGTCACCTACACGATCACGGTGACCAACAACGGGACCCTCGCGGCGGCGAACACCTTCGTCAACGATCCGACGCCTCCCGGGCTGAACTTCGTCTCCAACAGCGGCGCCTGCAGCGGTCCGTATCCATGCGCGTTGGGAACCGTGACGAACGGCTCGCCGAAGGTAATCACCACCACGTACAGCGTTCCGGCGAACTACGCCGCGACGTCGATTACGAACACCGCCACGGTCAGCACGTCGTCTCCCGATTCCAACCCCGCGGACAACTCCGCCACGGTCATCACGCCGATCGCTGCCGGCGCACCGGCAGATCTCGTGATCAGCAAGTCGGGTCCTGTGGGAGCCAGCCTCGATGAGCTGGTCGATTTCGTAGTGACCGTGATCAACAACGGGCCTGGAACGGCGAACACCGTCGTCGTCTCCGATCCCACGCCGTCGGGCCTCCAGTTCGTCTCCAACAGCGGCGGTTGCACGACGGCGTATCCATGCAACCTCGGTTCAGTCGCACCCTCCACGACGGTGACCATCACCAGCCGTTATCGCGTCACGACGCAGTTCGGAACGATCACGAACACCGCTTCCGTTGGCAGTTCCAGCGCCGATCCAACGCCCATCAACAACACCGCCAGCGCTTCGATGGCCATCACGCAGGTTTGCCCGAAGGCGCCAACGCTCCTCACCCCCGCGGCCGGCGCGCAGGTCACGTCGCCGGTGGCGTTCTCATGGAACGGCGTCGCTGGAGCCACCAGCTACGTCGTCACCATCACCGGAACCGCAACGATGACGCTGACGACCTCGGCGACCTCGCTCACACAGGTGCTCGGCAACGGCTCGTACTCCTGGACTGTGAAGGCGGTCGGCGCGGCAAGTTGCCCGCCGGCAACGTCCGCGGCTTCATCCTTCTCGGTCTGCAACCTTCCCGACGCGCCGCTTGCCAGCGTCGTCGCTCTCTCGACCACCGGACAGACGATCACCGTCTCATGGACCGGATCGGAAGGCGCGAACTACGAACTGCAGGAATCGCTCGACGCCGCGTTCTCGAATCCGTCGTCGACGACCCTCGGCGAAACGTCGCAATCGTTCACGAAGAATGTGCAGGAACCGACGGTCTTCTACTACCGCGTCCGAGCCCGCGCCGCATGCAGCCAGGTACCAACCGCCTTCTCGCCGGTTGCCTCGGTCATCGTCATCCCGCTTCCGGGGCCAAACTCGATCAATCCGAACATCCCGGTGCCTGACGGAAGCAAGCAGCCCGTTACCTTCACGCTTCATGTCGCCGGCGTGCCGGGTATCACCACGACCTTCCTCGCTACGGTCGACAAACCGTGGCTGGCCGTCGCACCGACGAGCGGTCTCATGCCGCCGGAGGGGATCAACTTCACGATCTCCGCCGACCCGAGCACGCTGCAGAACGGCACGTGGACCGGCACCATCATCATCATCCTCGGCACGGCTGGTGTGAGCGGACGCGTACACACTCTCGATACGACGAAGACCTCCATTCCGGTGTCGATCAGCCTCACGTCGCCCGTCACGCCAGGCACGCTCACGACTCCCGCGTCGACCGCTCTCGTCATTCCGTCCGTCGGCCATCTGGCCGGCCTCGGCGCGCAGTGGCAGAGCGACATCCGCATCGCCAACATCACAGCCCTGTCGAAGAAAGCGCAGCTCACGTTCAGCGGCGGAAGCGCCACGTCGTCGGCCATCAAACAGACCACGATCACGATCGATCCCGGCGCGACCATGGCCCTTGATGACATCGTCCGCAACTGGTACGGCGTCGGCGCGATGGGCGATTCCTCGAACGGGATCCTCACCGTGCAGCCGCTCGACGCGGGCGGGAAGCCTGATACGAGTGTCTCCAAGGCCGCCGTCGTTTCAAGCCGGACGTACAACGCCTCCGCACTCGGCACCCTCGGCCAATTCATCCCGGCCGTTCCTCTGGCCAACTTCATCAGCAAGGCTCCCGGTGCGAACTCAATCCTGGCGCTGCAGCAAATTGCACAAACCGACACGTTCCGCACCAACCTCGGCCTCGTCGAAGCCACAGGCAAGCCGGCCTCGGTGCTCGTCAGCGTCTTCGACGGCGCGGGCTCGCGCTTGCTCGATCTCCCGCTGACGATCGCCGGCGGTGAACAGCGCCAGCTCAACTCCTTCCTCTCCGACAAAGGCATTTCGCTGACGAACGGCCACATCGAAGTGCAGTCGACCGGCGGCGACGGAAAGGTGACGGCGTACGCCTCGGTCATCGACAGCCGCACCACCGATCCGCTGCTCGTCTCCGGCGTTCCCATCGGCGGCACCGGCGCATCCCGCTTCGTCATCCCCGGCGTGGCCAGCCTCGACGCAGCCGACACGTGGCGCAGCGACGTGCGCATCTTCAACGGGAGCCAGTTGCCGCAGACGACGACGCTGACCTTCTTCCCGGCCGGCAACCCCTCGGCCAGCATCGTGCGCGAGACGTCGATTCAGCCCGGCGAGGTCAAAGCGCTCGACGACATCGTCCACTCCACCTTCAACATGACCAACGCCTCCGGCGCGCTGCACGTCACCACCGCCGTCAACGCGCCGCTCGTCGTCACCGCGCGGACCTTCGACCAGACCTCCACCGGCACGCTCGGCCAGTTCGTTCAGGCCGTCACACCTGCCGATGCCGTCGGCGCCAGCGATCGCGCCCTGCAACTCCTGCAGATGGAGGACTCCCCCCGCTACCGCACCAACCTCGGCATCGCCGAAGTCACCGGCAAAGCCGTGACCGCGGAAATCACCGTCATCCTTCCAGATTCCAAAGTCGCACCCAAGGTCCAGATCCCACTCACCGCCTTCGAGTTCCGCCAGTTCCCAGTCCTCAGCAGCCTCGGACTCGGCAACACCTACAACGCCCGCATCAGCGTCAAAGTGATCGACGGCCAAGGCAAGATCACGGCTTATGGCTCCGTGATCGACCAGAAGACCCAGGACCCGACGTTCGTTCCCGCGCAGTAGGAGGTCTCACGTTCAGTGCTTTGAAAGCCGCGACTAAGAGCTCATCGAACATCGTAAGCACCGCGGCCGGTATGGCCGCGGTGCTTCTTTGTTTTTTTGCGCCTTCACTTCCTGGCCAGATGGCCTGCAACATGACGCCGTCAGTCACGCCTGCGAATCCGGACGCTGTCAATTTGATTGTTTTGAAGTTGCCAAAGGGCCTGGGCTACTTTGACGAAACGATCGCCAACGTCATGAGCTCGTCGCACGTAATCACAATCAGTCAAAACTTTGATAGCGAAGTGAACCCCGCACCTGTTCCGGTTCCCGACGGGGTTCCTCTTCGGTGCACAGCCTTGATCAGCAGCGTTGGGCCGTTGGCAGCCGGGGATTACACGGCGAAGTGGGTGCTGCACGACACTTACTGGAACACCTTCATTGTGCTTGGTGAGCTCCGGTTTTCGGTCGCGGCGGTGATTCCTGCGATTCCTTCGGCGGCCAGACCGCTGCTGTTTGCAGCTCTTGCCACCCTCGGCTGCATTATGGCGGCAAAGAGATGAACGAACAGGGTTGTTCGCCGCAAGGCAGCAACCCGGCGTTTTCGCTCCATCCGATTAACAAGGTGCGTTGCCGTGCTACAGTAAGGAAATGGCGAAGGTCACGAGTAAGTTCCAGGTGAGTATTCCAAAGACGCTCGCCGAGCAATTGCACCTTCGTCCCGGCGATCACATCGAGTGGCGGATCGCCGGTGGCGAGCTGCGGATTGCGCCGGCGGACGCGAGCCGGCCCCTTTCGCGAGAACGCCGTCTCGAGCTCTTCGATCTGGCCAGCCAACGGCAGGCTGCCAGAAACAAGCGCCACCGGCCCAAACGGGCGTCATCGTCGAGAGGATGGACCCGGGACGAACTTTACGATCGTGGCCACACTCGTTGACACGAACATTCTCGTTTATCGTCACGATCCGCGAGATCCCCGAAAGCAGAAGATCGCCACGGAGATCCTGCGACGGGGGATCGTCGACGATTCCATCCGGATCTCCCACCAGGCGGTCATCGAATTCTTCAACGCCGTATCACGTCCTTTGCGGGGATCAGGCGCTCTACTTGACCTGGCCAGCGCGACGCGTGAGACCGAAGAGCTGCTGGCGCAATTCGTCGTTCTGTATCCCGATGAGCACGTTGTTCGGGCCGCACTTCGAGCCACTGCTGTCTATCAGCTCTCCTGGTTTGACGCCCAGATGTGGGCTTACGCCGAAGTGAATGGATGTCGAGAGATCCTCTCCGAGGACTTTCAACACGGCCGCTTCTACGGCACCGTTCGCGCAGTCGATCCGTTTCAGTAGTGCGCTTCAATCGCCACCCGCTCCGGCTTCCGCTCCCGCGCCGTGAACACTTCCGCTGCCTCGGTGTGATGAAACAGCTCCAGCGTATCCATCTCCGCATCGGTGACCGGCGTTAGTGCGAGGTCGGTGTAGTCGAATCGGCGTGCATCGCGCTTGACCCGCACGTAGGTCCTCCGATGCTCGATGTACGTCGAAAGCCAGCGCGCCATCTTGCTCATCGTTTCGATGACATAAGAAGGATAGAAACGCCACGCGGAAACGCGCGGCAGTCCCGGGCGACGATCGTTGCGGAACTTGTAGCGCAGTAAACCCGCTTCGAGCGGGTGCACCTTCTCGATGTGGATCGAGCCGCGGAACCAGGTCATCAGCAGAATCGCGTTCGTGGCGCGGCCGCGCATCGCCACCAGCCTGCGGAGAATCGTCTCGACGTGTTCCTTTGTGTAGTAAATCTCCCACGCGCTGCGGTAGACGCTCTCCCATTCCGAGGAGGACATTCGAGGATGCGCGGTCGTGACGTGATTGAGATCGTACTTGTTAAGATCGGGATCGACCGCGATGCCTTTGCCGACGAGCAGCTGGTGATCTTCCGAGCCCGGCAGGGGAGTGAGGAAGAAGAACTCCAGCAGATCGACCGGTAGCTCCTTCTTGATGATCTCGATGTCGCGCGCGATCGACTCCGGCGTGTCGTTGGGAAACCCGAGGATGTAGCCGGCGTAGGTGATGACGCGGGCCGACTTCCAGGCCAGCAGCATCTTGCGGTACTCGGTGATCTTGTTCTGGCGCTTCTTCGCGCCGACCAGACTGTCGGGATTGATGTTCTCCAGGCCGATGAACACGCGCCGTACTCCGGCCCGCGCGCATTTCTCGATGAAGTTCGGGATGCGGTGACAGAGCGTATCGACCTGGATGATGAAGTGGATCTTGATCCCTTCGTCCTCGCGAAGCTGGATCAGCCGATCGAGAATCGCCTCCCAATGCGCGTTGCGGGCGAAGTTGTCGTCGGTGATGAAGAAGCTGTGCAGCCCCTGTTTGACGTTGACGCGAACGATCTGCTCGATGTCGTCGGCGGAGCGGCGGCGTGACTTGCGGCCCTGCACGTTGATGATCGTGCAGAACGAACACTGAAACGGACATCCTCGGCCGGCGTCGAAACTCGTCACGCCGCCCGCCGTGCGCCAGGCGCGCAAGGCGGTGATCAGCGGAATCGGCGTTCCTTCGATCGACGGAAGGTCGTTCATGTAGTTGTACAGGGGTTTAAGAGCGCCCGCGGCAGCATCGCGCAGCACTTCATCCAGCCGTCCCTCGGCCTCGCCCGCGAAGAGTGAGACGCCCATCTTCCGCGCCGCGGCCAACCCGTCATCGACTCCGTTCAGCATGCTGATCGTGCCGGAGACGTGAAATCCGCCGAGGACAACGTGGATGCCGCGCTCGCGAAGTGGACGGGCGATGTCGAGCGCTCGCGGAAACTGATTCGACTGCACGCCGACGAGCATCACCATCCCGCCGCCCGCCCGTTCGATCATCGCGGCAAGTTTTTCGGGCCGGATGCGCGTGTTGGTCTCATCGAAGGTGTGGATGGCCAGATTCACGTCCGCCCCGAGCACCTGCCGCTCGGCGCAGTCGCGCGCAAGACCGTAGAGCGCGGCCAGCGAATTCGAAGGGATGGCGGAGCGGAACCACTGGATGACATAACCGTCGTCGTCGTAGTGCGACGGCTTCACCAGGAGCAGGCAGAACCGCCGCTGAGCGCCCTTGGCAGGGGAGTGTGGTGAATTCATCGCGTGGGTTGCGTCAGCGATTTCCGGGCCGCCGCCGCACCTTCAAGTGTATCCGCTTTAAGGTTGCTGATTTTCGACCGCGCCCGAGGAGTGCGGGCGTCTCGCCCGCGGCCATCGAGGCGTCCCGCCTCGGTGGTCGGCTCCGGCCTGGTAGCTCCATCTGCAACCACTCAGCGCAGGCTCGCCTCGGTCTCCGCATCGAACAAATGCAGTGCTTCGACATCGACCGCCATCGCGATCGTCTCGCCTGCATGCGGAGTGGCCGACGGTTCGAAGATCGCGACGATTCGCTCGTCGCCGGTACTCGCGTAGACGATCGTCTCGTGACCGACCGGCTCGACGACGTCGACCCCTGCGTGGATCGGCGCGCTGCCGTTTGTAGCGTGATGCAGATGCTCCGGCCGGATGCCTACGATGACGCGCTGTCCTTCGATCGCGCGGCCGCGGACTTTCGCCGTCAACGGCAACGCGAACGATGAGGCCTGGAGCGAGTCGCCGGTCACTGTCGCCTGGATCAGGTTCATCGGCGGCGTCCCGATGAACTGCGCGACGAACGCGTTCGCCGGCTTTTCGTAGACCTCGCGCGGCGTGCCGACCTGCTGAATTTTCCCGTCGCGCATCACGGTGATGCGGTGCCCCATCGTCATCGCTTCGACCTGATCGTGCGTGACGTAGACCGAGGTCGTGCCGAGTGTCGATTGGAGCTTCGTGATTTCCGCGCGTGTCTGCACGCGGAGCTTGGCGTCGAGGTTCGAGAGCGGCTCGTCAAAAAGAAAAACGGCCGGCTGCCGCACGATGGCGCGTCCGACCGCGACGCGTTGCCGCTGGCCTCCGGAAAGGTCTTTCGGTTTTCGCTCAAGAAGATGCGACATGCCGAGGATTTCGGCGGCGCCGGCGACGCGTCGTGCGCGCTCGTCCGCCGGCACTTTGCGCATGCGTAACCCGAACTCGAGGTTCTCGCGCACCGTCATGTGCGGATAAAGCGCGTAGCTCTGGAAGACCATGGCGATGTCGCGGTCTTTCGGCGCCAGGTCGTTCACGACGCGCCCGCCGATCGAGATCGTTCCCGCGCTGACATCTTCCAGCCCGGCGATCATCCGTAGCGCCGTCGACTTGCCGCAACCCGACGGGCCGACGAGCACCATCAGCTCGTGATCGTGAATGTCGAGGTTCAGACCCTCGATGACGGAGACACTTCCAAACCGTTTGGCGACATCGCGAAAGCTCAGGCCGGACATCGGCCTAGAGTAGCGCGAAACCAGCGGGGGAGGCAGACGCTACTTTGCGCGCTCGAGATACCGGTTCTCGCTCGGGTCGACGATGATCTCTTCGCCTTCGCTGACAAACGGCGGCACGAGCACGGTCACGCCGTTCTCGAGTTTGGCGGGTTTGTACGACGCGGAGGCCGTGGCGCCTTTGACCTGTGGCTCGGTCTCGGAGATGCGGACGCGGATCGTCTTCGGGAGCTCGACGCCGATCGGCTTGTCTTCGTAGAACTGCACCTGCAGCTTCACGCCCGCATCGAGCCACGCCGCGGATTCGCCGAGGTCTTCGCTGGAGATCTCGACCTGCTCGTAGTTCTCGGTGTTCATGAAGTGATGGGCAGAACCATCCGAGTACATGTACTCCATCTCATGCTGATTGATGTAGGCCTGCGTGATCTCGTCCTGCGAGCGAAAGCGGTGCTCGAACTGATTGCCGGTGCGCATGTTGCGCAGCTTTGCCTGCACCATGGCGCGGAGGTTTCCGGGAGTGTGGTGATTGAACTCCATCACCTTGCAGAGATCGCCGTTGAACACGATCACGATCCCTCTGCGAATGTCATTGGCCTGCATGAAGTGGTGGGTCCTTTCGCTGGTAAACTCCCGGCCCTATGAGCCGGATCATTGCGATTTCTCTCTGTGTTGCGACGCTTCTCGGGATTGGTTGCCGACCCGGAGCCGAACGACAAACGGCCGCCGCGCCGAGTGATATTCCAGTCGGTGTCTATGCCGCGACGAGCGGATCGGAAGCCGCGTTCGGGCAGGCCACGGTCCAGGGCATCAAGCTCGCGGCCGAGGAGATCAACAACTCCGGCGGCGTGCTCGGCAAGAAGATCCGGCTCGTGATCGAAGACGATCAGGGCAAAGCCGAGGAGGCGGCGTCGGTGGTGACCAAGCTCATCACGCACGACAACGTGCTCGCCGTCATCGGCGAAAACTCCTCCAACCAGTCGCTCGCAGCGGCGCCGATCTGCCAGGCGTCGAAGGTGCCGATGATTTCGCCCTCGTCGACGAATCCGAGCGTGACGAAGAAGGGAGACTACATTTTTCGAGTCTGCTTCACCGATCCGTACCAGGGAAAAGCGCTGGCGATGTTCGTCCGCGCCAACTTGCACGCGACGACGGCGGCGATCCTGCGCGACAACAAGAGCGACTACTCGGTCGGTCTGGCCGAGGTCATTCGCAAAGAGTTCGAAACGCTCGGCGGCAAGATCGTCGCGGAGCACAGCTACAGCGGCGGCGACAGCGATTTCCGGCCGCAACTGACGGCGATCAAGTCGGCGAATCCGCAGGTGCTTTTCATTCCGGGCTTCTACACCGAGGTGGGGCAAATCGCGATTCAGGCCCGCGACCTCGGCATCACCTATCCGATGGTTGGCGGCGACGGCTGGGATTCGCCGACCGTGATCCAGATCGGCGGCAAGTCGGTCGATGGCTGCTATTTCTCGGATCACTACTTCGTCGGCGAGCCGCGGCCGGCGGTGCAGAAGTTTGTGGCCGAGATTCTCAAACGCTCCGGCAAGAATCCCGACGCCAATTCCGCCCTCGGCTACGACGCGCTCTACACGCTGACAAACGCGATCAAACGCGCCGGATCACTCGACCGGAAAGCGATCCGCGACCAGATCGCTGCGACGAAGGAGTACCAGGGCGTCTCGGGCGTGATCACGATGGGACCCGACCGCGATCCGATCAAGCCGGTGGCGATGATCAAGATCGATGAGGGGACGACGCATTTCGCGGGGTGGATACAGCCGTGATGCTGCGCGGCCCTGGCGGGCCGCGCGTTGTCTGTTGTCGGTTGGTTGCGCTTCGCGCGTTGGATTATTGCGCTCCGCGCGTTGTCGGTTGTCGGTTGGTCGCGCTTCGCGCGTTGTCACAAACACTATCGGCCCTTAAACCCGCCGGCTTCTGACAACGCGCGAAGCGCAACCAACGGACAACCGACAACGCGCGGCCCGCCA
>JAXDGW010000056.1:0-31986 GCA_034664845.1 Thermoanaerobaculia bacterium
CGCGGGGGGTCCTTCGACCGTCCTCCGGCACTTCGTGTCCTTCGGCGGGTCAGGATGACAGCGGGCGCCGCCCCCTACGTCTTCTTGATCGACAACCTTGCACCATGCGGCTCGATCAGAATGCGGGCCGGATCGGCGGCGGTGTGGCTGCGGCGTTTTTGGATCGGCAGTCTTGTGTAGACCTGCGTAGAGAGGATCGAGGCGTGGCCGAGGATTTCCTGGACGTCGCGGATGTCGGCGCCGGACGAGACCAGCATCGCGGCCATCGTGTGGCGCAACGCGTGGGGCGTGATGTGGCGCTTGATCTCGGCGAGGCGGACGTGCTTCTTGAAAATGTTCTCGATCGAATAGATCGTCAGGCGCGTTCCGGAGCGGCCTACGAAGAGCGCATCGTTGGTCAGGCTGCGGTCGCTGCGCATTTCCAGGTAGTTCATCAGCGCTTCGATGACGACGTGCGAGGTGATCGTGACCGTCCGTCCGCGTGTGGCGCGGCCGATGATGTGGATCTGGTTGTTCTCGACGCCGACGTCCGTCACGTTCAGCGCGACCAGCTCACCGATGCGGATTCCGGTCGAGAAAAGCAGCTCGAGGATGACGTTGTCGCGAACGGCGCAGAAATAGCGGTTGCGTCCGCCGGCGGAGTGATCGCGGAGTCCGACCAGCGCGCCAATTTGATCCTTCGGCGCGGAGAGCAGGGCGCGGACTTCGCGCGAGGAAAGCACCGTGGGAACGCGGTTCTCGACCGGCTTGCGGATCTTCAGCCTGCGCGCCGGCGACTCGTGAAACATCCCCTTCTCTTCGAGGTAGCGGAAGAAGACCTTGAGCGCGGCGACTTTGCGGCGGATGGAGGTGTCGCGGTACGGCCCCGTGCCCAGCTTGTCGAGGTAGCCCTCCAGATGATCGGGCGTGATGTCGACCATGGCCGCCCCATCGACGTGAACCTGGAATTGGCTGAGGTCGGATTGATAGGCTCGGATGGTGCGGTCGGACAGATTCCGCACGGCCTGGCCATGTTGTAGAAAATCAGCAATCGCCTCTTGCACGTTCATCATCACACTCACGGAATAATTTTAAAATGGTTGCTGGGGGGACTCGCGCAGTGTAGAGCGCCTCCTAGGATTGTCAAGTATTATTTGCCGGAGCTGGTATGCTGTAAAAGCATGACAGGAGCGGGTTTGAGGGACTGCGAGCCCATACATTCGGTGCGGCGGTTGACAGAAACGTGAAGGGGCAGAAGCTCTTCGTACGGCCGATTGAGGCTGGTGACATCGCCGCGCTCCGGACATTTGCCGCCGCGCATGGAGGCGATCCCTCGCCATCGGCGGGCATGGTCGGAAAGCTCGTCGGCGAGCTGGCCGCGGTCCTGACGATGGAGGTCGAGCCGGACGCCATCCGTCTCATCGATCTCGTCGTTGCCGAAGAGTTGCGGCGCAAACGCGTGGGACGGGTCATGCTGAACGAGCTGGCGAATCTGGCGGCAACGATGAAGCGTGGTTGGTTAGTGGCCGGCATCGAACATCGCGCTTTCCTCGAGCGTGTCGGGTTTCTCGAAGTGGATGGCGTGATGAAGCGGAGGGTGGGATGAAAGTTAGAAGTCTGAAGTTCGAAATCAGAAGTGGAGTTAGAGAATCGTTCATCCTTCCGATCCTTCTGTCGATTGCCTTCTGCCTCCTCATCTCCTGCTCCGGATCAAAGTCGGCCGTCACACCCGCCTCTCCCGCCCCTCCTGAACCGGTTTCCGCTCCTGTCGCTGTCGTCGAGCCGCCGAAGCTGCCGACGCTCGATGAAGTCCGCGCGTTGCGTACGAATCAACAGCTCGACCTGTACGAGAGCGGGCTGAAAACGCTGGCCCAATCGCCCGACGCGGTCACGCAGCGGCGGGCTCTTGCCCTCCTCGCTCTTTTCTATGTCGATCAGAAACGGACCGCCGAAGCGCTGCCGCTCCTGGGGCAGGCCGCCGATGCCGATCCGCTCGCTGCTCCCTGGCTGCGGCTCCGGATCGTTGCGATCGATGCTGACGCTGCCAACTGGCCGGATGCAATCGTCAACGCGAATCGCATCATTAATGAGACGCCCGTCAGCTCCGCCGCGACCATCGCCCGTCTTCGCCTTCCTGCCTTCTACGCGGCATCAGGCGATGCCGCCAACACGAACGCCTCATTCCAGACCGCGAATGCGATCGGAATCGACGTCCTGACCGAGGAGGATTTCGTCGCTCTCGCGAAATCGATGGCCAGGGCGGGGCGGATGGATTTGGCCACGCCGCTGCGCATGCGTCTGTTGACCGAATTCACGCAGGGACGCTTCACCGAGGATACGTACGATCACGTGTCGATGGCGACCCCGTCTCCGCTCGACGCACTTTCCTTCGACGACGAGTTGAAGATCGCGCAGCAGCTTGGACGCAACGATCGCTACGGCCGCGCATTCGATCTCCTTGGCAGGATCGCGTCGCGATTCCCGCGCGAGTCCGCAAGCTCGAACGCATATCGCGCCGTCCGACTCCGTGCGCTTTTCAATTCGCGCCGCTACACCGATCTGCTGGCCGAGACGGACCGCGTCAAGCTCACCGATCCGGCCCTCATCCTCACGCGCGCCCGCGCGGCGTGGCGCGCGAACCAGCCGACGGCGTTTCTGGCTGGGCTGCGCCAGGTCGAAAAACAGTTCCCCAAGACCACCGAAGCCGCCGAGGCCAAGATCCTCCGCGCCAAGTACTACGTCACCGACGAGGTCAAATACGACCTGGCCATTGCCGATCTCGAATCCGCCATCGCCGCCGGCGCCCTCGGCAACGAAGGCGAGAATCTCTGGACGCTCGGCTGGACCTACTTCCGCGCGCAACGTTACGACGACGCTCTCCGCACGTTCGGGCGCTACGCCACGCAGTATCCGGACGGCGACTACCTTTCGAACTCGCTCTTCTGGGCCGCCAAGATCCACGATCGCCGCGGCAATCGCGAGCTCCGCGACGCGGCGTTCCATGAGCTTGAGCGCCAGTATCCCTACAGCTACTTCAGCTTCCGCGCACGCCAGATCATGGGCGAGCCGGTCGTCGCTCCGAGCGAGGTGACGAACGGCAACGTCTTTCCCGACGTCGACGGCCAGCTCGCCTCGGTCAACGAACCGCGCCTCGACTCGGTGCGCGAGCTGGCGTGGCTCGGCCTCTACCGCGAGGCGACCCGCGAGATGAAGTCGCTCGCCGCCGCTTACCCTTCCAACTTCGGCATGCAGTTCATGCTCGCCGATCTTTACGTTCAGGGCGGCGAGCCGTTTGCCGCGAACAATGTGCTGCAGCGCAAGTTCCGCCAGTTCGTCCGCCACGGCGGCGCCACGATCCCGCATCGCTTCTGGGAGATCCTCTTCCCGCTCAATTACTGGGAGACGATCAAATCCGAATCCGAGAAGCGCCAGATCGATCCCTACCTCATGGCTTCGATCATCCGTCAGGAGACTGGCTTCGAGCCGACGACGGTTTCCAATGCCGACGCCATCGGCATCATGCAGATCATGCCGGCAGAGGCAGCCAGCATCGCCGCGGCGGCGGGACTGCCGGCGCCAACGCGCGAACAACTCTTCGATCCGAAGGTCAACATCGCCATCGGCGTCGCCGAATACACGCAGAAACTGGCCGCCGTTCACGGCAATCCGATCCTGGCAATCGCCGCCTACAACGCGGGCGAAGACGCCGTTGGCAAATGGATTGCTCAAACGCCCATCGACGATGAGGACCTGTTTATCGAATCGATTCCGTTCGCGGAGACAAGACTCTACGTAAAGACTGTCAGCCGGAACCGGTACGAGTATCGGCGGATTTATGAGGTACCAACAAAGCCGTAAGCTGTTTTTTCTGTCGCTAGTACCGATCGCTCTCTTCCTGCTTGCCACCGCGGCCCGCGCCGCCACTCCAACACAGCTCATCCTCGCGCGCGACAGCCAGCGCGACCTCGCCGAAGACGTCAAGGGGCTGGTCGATCTGACGATCGTTCCTGGTTTCGACGACGCGCGCGTTGCCGTGACGGTCGATGGCCAGAAGATCGCGGAAGCACTGCGGCAGCCGTGGCATCTGCCGGTCGATTTCGGGCCGCTGCCGGTCGAGCACAAGATCGTCGTCACCCTCTTTGCGGAAGACCGGCGGCGATTGCAGTGGCAGACCACGATCAACAAAGGAAGCCGCACGCTGCGCGTCAGGATCGAGCCGGTCGATGCCGCGAACCGGCTCTTCGAGGCGAATACGACAGCGCCCGACGACGATCCGATCGCCGCGGTTTCGGTTTGGGATCGGGGGAAAGCAGTGGTGAGCGTGCGCGAACCTCCGTATCGATTCACCATTCCGGAGGAGGCGTTCGCGCAGAGGACCGTCCAGGTAACGGCGCGGACGAAATCGGGCGAGGAGGCCGCGGACTTCTGGTCGGCCGCCGGCGAGGTCGCGAGCGAGTCGCTCGACGTCCGCACGGTCCCGCTGTTCGTCTCCGTCGTCGACAGCAACGGCGCAACGCATGACGACGTCGATCAGGCTCTGTTCAAGATCGTCGACAACGGCACGGAGGCGAAGATCCTGCAGATCGGCAAAGCGTTCGATCAGCGGATCTCGATCGCGCTCCTGCTCGATGCCTCAACCAGCATGATGTACGAGATGCCGAAAGCGTCGCGCGCCGCCGCCAACTTCGTCGAAGGGACGCTCAAGCCGGGCGACCGTTGCGCCGTCTTTTCCGTCCGCTCCACGCCGCGCCGCGAGATGGCGCTCACCAGCGACCTCGCCGCGGTGCGGAACACGGTCACGAACCTGCGCGCCGAAGGACGAACGGCGCTCTACGATGCCATCGCCAGCGCGGAACGGGATCTCCGCGATGAGAAGAATCGTCGCGCCATCGTCATCCTCACCGACGGCGGCGACACATCATCGATCGCCACGTTCGACGAGATCGACCGACTGACGAAAGAAGCCGGCATCCCGGTCTACGTCATCGCCTACAACAGCGGCGACATCGAAGATCCGCAGGATCTCAACCGCCTCCAATACCTGGCCGTCCAGACCGGAGGCTTCCTCGTCACCGCCTCGGCGCAGAATCTCCAAGCCAAGTACGCGGGCATCGAGAAGGATCTGCGCGCGCAATACGCGATCGTCTACCAGATCAGCGACTTTGCCCGGCACAACCAGTGGCGCAAGGTTCACGTGATGCTCAAGTCGCCAACGCTGACGGCGCGGACGATCCTCGGGTACTTCGCGCCGTAGATCGTCTTCAAAAGCTTTCGACCACAGAGGCGCAGAGGACACAGAGGTTTCTCGGTGCTCTCTGCGTCTCTGTGGTTCGTTGTTTCTCTTATGATCACGGACAATGATCCGCACGATCACCGCCACCGAGTACGTGATGCCGCTCCGCGAGGGAGGATCGCTTCCCGCGATCGTCGCCGGCGATGACGACGGCACGTACGTCCTGAAGTTCCGCGGTGCGGGACAGGGCGCGAGAGCGTTGATCGCGGAGCTCGTGTCCGGCGAGATCGCGCGCCTCCTCAAACTTCCAGTTCCGGAGATCGTCTTCGTCGATCTCGATCCGCGCATGGCCAAGACCGAGCCCGATCCCGAGATTCAGGATCTGCTGCGAAAGAGCGAAGGGCTCAACCTCGCGCTCGACTATCTCCCCGGCTCGATCACCTTCGACCCGATCGTCGAGCTGCCGATCGCCGGCAAGTCGCGGCTGGCATCATCAATCGTCTGGTTCGACGCGCTCGTCACGAATGTCGACCGCACGCCGAGGAACACGAACCTGCTCGTCTGGCACCGCAACCTCTGGATGATCGATCACGGCGCATCGTTGATCTTTCATCACAACTGGGATGATTACTTGCAGCGGAGCGGCAATCCGTTTCCGATGATCAAAGACCACGTGCTGCTTCGTTGGGCCAACGAGATCGCCGAAGTGGACGCGGAGCTCACCGCGCTGCTAACGCCCGAAGCGATCGCGGAAGTGATCGACCTGATCCCGGAGTCGTGGCTGGGCGATGAGCCCCGATTCCCCACCATCGCCGCACACCGCCTCGGCTATCGTGACTATCTGACGCAGCGGCTGGCATCGCCGCGCAAATGGATGGAGGACGCCGTTCATGCACGAACGCTTCGTGTTTGACTACGCCGTCGTGCGGGTTGTTCCGCGCGTCGACCGCGGCGAGCTCCTGAACGCCGGCGTGATCGTCTTCAGCCCGACCGCCGGCTTCCTCGATTGCCGCATCGAGCTCGATCACGCCCGCCTCCGCGCGCTGGCACCGGCGATCGACATCGCCGTCGTCGAAAGCTACCTCGAAGCGATCCCGAAAATCTGCGCCGGCGGCGGCGAAGCCGGCTCGATCGGAGACCTCCCCCAACGCGCCCGCTTCCACTGGCTCGTCGCTCCGAGAAGCACGGTGATCCAGACGTCCGCGGTCCACTCCGGCGTCCACGAAGACCCGCGAACGGCGCTGGAAGGGCTGTTCGAGAAGCTCGTACGGACGCCGTAAGAGGCGACGGCATTCGCTATTCGCGAATCGCGAATGCGATGGGCCACATTCCGGGGTCGCTTCCGCACACCTGCTGCGTCGTCATTCGGTAAGGGGTGCATTTATCCGAACCGGTGGGCGGGCAGCAGCGCGATCGGCGTCGACATTATTCGGATCGCGCATCCCCATCCGCCGAGCTGATCTATTGCATCCGTCGATGCGCTTAGTCCTCCCAGGTACCATTCCACCGTCTGGATGAAGATTTTTTAATCTAAGTCTGGAAACTTACACCGGATTCTCTACTATAATTAGGTCGTCCACTAAGAGAGAGAAAAAATGAAGATCCCAGTAAGGCGGAAGGACCGCCTTCGCGGCAGCGCTTTCGCCGTCCATGCAGCAGCGTCTCTTCTATCGCTCGCGTTGCTCTTCTCCTGTTCGCTCGCTTCATCGACGCGCTCCATGTTTGGCGGACGGCTTCCCTTCAAAGTCACGGTCGCTCCGGACGCGAACGAGAACAGCGCGGTCGCTGTCGATCTCGTCGTCGTTTACGACAGCAAAGTCGCCGACGATCTGCTGAAGCTTCCTGCGTCCGACTGGTTCGCGCGCAAGCAGCAGTTCGTCAAAGACAACCCGCGGAAGGTCGCCGTGCATGGATGGGAGTGGGTGCCCGGCCAGCGCGTCGACGACAAGGCGGTGTCGTACGAAGCGGGTGCGAAGAAGATCGTTTTGTTCGCAAACTACGCGACCGAGGGCGTACATCGCAGGGCGCTCGATCCGCAGCAGCCGTTCCATCTCACCCTCGGCGCGATCGATTTCGACGCGGAGGTGAACAAGTGAGCGGCGCGCCGGCGGATCGCAACGTGTCCACGCATCGCCGCGCCGCCGATGAGGTCACGCCTGCGATTCACTGGACCGAGGGGATGCTGCTCGCGCCTCAGCACTTCCAGCTCGCCTCGCGGCGCTCCGAAGAGCTGCTTCACTACCAGGCCTCGATCGTCTCGCCGTTTCACTGGGGAGTGATCGAGCTGGAGCCGCCGCAGATCAAGGACGGCATCCTCACCATCACCAGCATCGAGGCCGTCATGCCGGATGGGCTGGTGGTGAGCCATCCCGGCAAGGGCGGCAGCGACCTCACCATCAACCTTAATAAACATGCGGAGGCAATCCGGGAGAAGGCGCAGACCATCTTCCTCACCGTCGCCGCGCACCGGAAGGGCGTGCGCTTCGACGAGCGGTACAACCACAGCAAACAGAATGTGACCGACGAGACGAGCGCCGAGGATGACCTGGCGGTCGAGGTCGAGGTCCTTCACCCCAAGGTCCATCTGACCTTCGGCGGTGAGCTGGCGAGCAGCTCGATCGCCGTTCCCGTCGCTCGCGTGGAAATCAGCGGCAGCGCTGTCGTCCTATCGAGCTATGAACCCCCGTGGTTGCAGGTGCGCAACGAATCGGCGCTGCACCGGATCTGCAGCGAGCTCGCGGACCTGCTTCGCAAGAAAGCGACGTCACTCGCCACCAGCATCAGGAACAGCTCCGAGTCGACGCACGGCGCGCAACTGCTGGAGACGCGCATGCTGATCCACAGCATGGTGTCGCCGCTGCCGGCGCTCGACGCGCTGATCGACACCAACGCTGCGCATCCGTTTTCGCTCTATCTGGCGCTGCTGTCGGTCGCCGGCAATCTCGCGCCGGGAAACGTGCCGCCGCGGCTGCCGGCCTACGACCACGAGGATCCGCTGCGCGTCTTCCGGCATGTGGAGGAAAAGATCCACGCCATCATCGAACAGGCCATCCATGCGCCGTTCGAGTTGCACACGTTCGAATTCAAGCGCGACAGCTTCCGGCTCCGAATCAAGCCGGCGTGGGCAGGCCATGAGCTGATGCTCGGCGTTCGCGCTCCCGAGGGGGCGAATCCGAGCGACGTCGATCAGTGGGTGAACGAGTGCACGATCGGCGAGTCCGACGACGCGCTCGACTCGCTGATCCTGAACCGCTCCATCGGTCTGAGACGCAGGCGCGTCACCGATGCAGCGCTGCCGCCTTCGTCGGGCGTCGTCCTGTACGAGCTGAAAAATCCGAACGCCAGCTCGTTTGCCGCCGCTCGCGAGCTGGTCATCAAGAACGACAACCCGGGCCGTCCCGCCGAGATCGTGCTGTACGTCAACACGGAGAAATGACGGTGGCGCTCATCGACAGATTTCACGAGTTCTACGTCGAGTTGCTCGAGGTCCATGCCCAACTCGACAAAGGATCGATCGCCGTCGATGAGGCGCACGACCGGCTCGCCAAGTTGCTGGACCGGCAGGAGGCTGATTCACAGCGGGAGTTGGGAGCGTATGGCCGCGAGACGTTCCAGCGCGCCAAGTACGCGATGGCCGCCCTCGGCGACGAAATTCTGCTGAACCCGGCTCACGCGCACGGCGCGGCGTGGAAACACCACATGCTCGAGTCGAAGCTGTTTCGCTCGCAGCGCGCGGGCGAGAAGATCTTCGACGAGATCGCGGAGATGCAGAACCTCGGTCCTGCCGCAGCCGAGCTGGCCCGCGTCTACCTCGCCATCCTCAGTCTCGGCTTTCAAGGCATCTTCCGCTTGCGAGATCCCGAAGCGGAGCTCGAGCCGTACCGCAGGAAGCTCTTCCGCCTCGCTTATGGCCGCGGTCCCGTCTCCGCCACCGGCAAGGAGCGGATCGTCGACGCCGCATACAAATCGACGCTCATCGATGGCGAGCAAAAGCAACTGCCGCACCTCCGGCCGTGGATCTACGCGATGGTGCTGCTCGCGGTGCTTTACGTCGCCGGCAGTTTTGCGCTCTGGCACGAAGCGACCAAAGACCTCCAGCCGTACGTTCAAACCATCAACGACGCCAATTTCCATAAGGGAGCTGAAGGGAAACCATGACCTCCCTCCCCGCTTACTGGCCCTGGGTACTTGGGGCGGTGATGACGCTGGCGATGATGATCCTGGCCGCGCTGGTGATGCTGCTGCGCAAGGGATTCAGCGAGAAACCGAATACCGCCGCCGGGCAGGAAGAAGAGGCGCCCGCGCCTTCAGCGGATGTCAGTACCGTCGACTACGCCGGCATCGGAAGCGCGTTCCGCAAGGCGAAGTCGGTGCTGCGCATCCGGGGCGAAGGCAACGCGTACACGACGCCGCTGGTGCTCGTGATCGGCGCCGAGGGCTCGCGCGACGCAGGCTTCCTCAAACAGACCGACGGGCCTGGACTGACGTTGCACTTTAGCGATCCGGTGAAGGACGGCTTTGCTTTCGCCGACGGGCGCGAGTTTCTTTTCTTCGATGGAGGAGCCGTGCTCGATGTCGCCGGCGAGCCGGTGCTCGGCTCGGACGGCAAGCACGGAGACGACGTCGCCTGGCGCCGCATCATGCGCAATCTCGTCGAGATGCGGCCCAAGCGTCCCGTCGATGGCGTCGTCCTCACCGTCAGTTGCCTCGAGTTGAAAGACGCGGCGCGCAATGAGCCGTTGCGGCTGGCCCTTGCGGAAGCGGCCGCGCACGTACGCGACCGGCTTTGGGATCTGCAGGAGAAAACGGGATTCCGCCTTCCGCTCTACGTGCTGGTAACGAACTGCGAGGTGCTGGACGGTTTTGGCGAGACAGCCGCTGCGCTGCCGCCCGAAGAGCGCGCGCAAATGCTCGGCTGGTCGAGCCCCTACGGAACGCAATTGCCGTATCAATCGAAATGGATCGATGAAACGTTCGGAGCCGTGCGGGAAGCGCTCTCCGATCTGCAGATGGAGCTCTTCTCGGCAGGACCGCAGTCGGGGCAGGTGATGCTCTTTCCGTGGTCGTTCGGCGTGATCGCCGATCCGCTGCGGACGTTCCTCGATCAGCTCTTCAGCCCGGGCGCTCGTCACGAAGGCGCCATCACCCGCGGCATCTACTTCTGCGGCAAGGTTGAGAAACGAACCGCGTTCGCGGCCGAACTGTTCGCGCAGAAAATTTTCCAGGAGGCCGGACTGGCGGTACCGTCGTCGGCGGTCCGCATCACGCGAAGCCGGAAAGCGAAGGCCGTACACATCGCCACGGCTGCGATGGCCGTTCTGCTGTTCGCCGGCCTCGGGCTCGGTTGGCTCAACCTGGATCAGCAGCGCGGAAAGATCCTTCCGCTGCTGCAGGCGGCGAAGACGGACTTGAGTCTGCCGTCCTCGAACGTGACGCCGCGCCGTGCCGGCGATGGCGCTTCGCCGCCTGACTTCCCCAGCGACTGCCACGCGGAGCTATCGGCGAACGACCTGATGCTCGGCGACGAGGCGACAAAGATTCTCAAGCTGATGTCGGCGATCGACTTCGACGACTTCGGCCCGCGATGGCTTCCGGCGGCATGGTTCAGCAGGTTCGACAAAGATCTGCACTCAGCAATCGTCAGCTCGTTCTCGGCCATCGTCCTGAACGCCGTCAACTATCGGCTCGAGGCGCGCGAATGCTCGCTCATCAATGATCTGGTGACGTCCATTCCGGCGAACAACTACTCGCCTGCGACGAGCGTGAATCTCGAAGACTCGTCGCTGAACAATGCACCGGTCGAGCCTGTGGAGAGAACCGCCGAGCTCACCGCCCTGCAGACGTTCGTCAAAAAAATGCGGGAGATCGAAGCGCAGGGCGTTCTCTTCAACCGTGTGGCCACGTCCCGCGACGGTGATGTGGCAGCGCTGCAATCGATCATCCAGTTCTCATTCGGCCAGTCCCTTCCCGAGCAGTTCCTGCGGCAAACCTCGGCCTATCAGCGCGCCGTCAAGGAGCTCTCCACGCAGCAGCGGTTCGATCCGAAAACGTACGCCGCGAGAGCCGGCGAGGCCGCGGTGCTCGAATCGAAGGCGCTGTTCGCGCGCCTGTTCGGAAAAAACCCATGCGCGTGGCGCGTCGGGATCGTCGCCAAGGCCATCACCCCGGAGTCACTCAGTCAGGCCAGCCAGGGTCAAGTCAGCGGCGAAATGTTCCGCTGGCTCGACGGCACGATCCACACACTGGAGGGTGATCTCTCCTCGCCGGCGACGGCGTGGCTCTTCCGGCAAACCTTCGACCTCGGTCCTGAGTTCACCGAGATCCTCTCGGCGATCGAGGCGTCGCAGATGTTCGAAGGGACGACCGCGAGAACGATCCGAAAGGAAGGCGCCGGCGGTCTGCCCGCGCTCCAGCGCACGCTCGAGGCGCAGACGGGACTCGGCTTTCCCGTGTTGAAGCTGCGCACCGACGGCACGCCTCTGCCGGAGTTGTCGGACGTCACGCAAGGGCTGCACACAGCGCTGGAAACGTTCCTCGGCCAGAGGTTTGTCGTGCGTGACGCCACCAAGACCGACGGCCTCGATACCTCGATACCGCGACGAGATCCTGGCCATTACCTGGTGTGGGACGCCGCGCAGCTCGATGAGGCGATGGCGGTCTATCGCGGCTACAACGAGTTCCGCGAGAGTGGCCTCAAGCGACTTCCGCCAGCGTTCGCTACGATCCTCGATCAGGCCGCGCAGCAGCACACCGTCACGCGGATGAAGGTTCTGCTGGCGAAGGCAGAGCGCTTCGAGCCGATCCCTCCCGAGATCAATCCGGCGGTCAGCGAGGAAAACCTGCGGCTTGAAGCGATGACGTTCGAAGAATCGGCGAAAGCGATTCGCACGCCGCTCAACACACTGCAGTTGCTGCGCGCCACAGCCGCTCGCCAGGAGATCATCGATGCCACCTCGGCCGAGGCAGTCCGCCTTCTCCAGGCCACCGACAAACTCCTGAATGCGAACGGGCTGTACCTTCCGAAAACCGGAAACTTCGATTGGTGGAACGGCAACACGGCGCCCGCGCTCGCAGCGTGGGGCGTACACGACAACGGCGAGCTGACCGAGTATCTCGATACGACGCGAGCCCGCGTCACTACGCTCTCCGACAGTTACGCCGCGCCGCCGCTGCGGTGGCTCGCCGAATTCGCGCCGTCGCATCCGCCTGATCCCGAGCTCGTGGCGCGGTGGCAATCGATCAGCAACGACCTGCGCAACTTCGCGGCGAAGAAGCCGGGCAACGCGCCCGCTCTCCTCGACAACTACATCAACGTCCGCGCGGCGACGGTAACGCCCGCCGACTGCCGGATGGCGGACCTCACTCCGGCCGAACGGCCGGCGCGCGGCTTCTTCGCCGCGCAGCTCAAGTTCATCGCCTCGCGGCTGGCCGCGCAATGCCGCGTTGTCGCCGACAGCAAGGCTGCCGAGAGCTACGAAGAACTGGCCGGCCTCTTCAACCAGAGCCTGGCCGACCGCTATCCGTTCAGCCGGAAACCGCCCAGTGCCGGAGACGTCGAGGCCGACCCCGAGAATGTGCGGCGCTTCTTTGCGCACTTCGACAAATCGACAGCCGATTTCGCCGCCGTCTCCGACGAAGCGGCTCGCACCTGGTTCGAGCCGGGACGGAAATTCGTCAGGGACATGAAGCGCGTCCGTCTTTTCTTCGCGCCGTTCCTCGAAGACAAGAAGGCGCTCCAGCCCGAGGTGAGCGTCGAAACGCAGTTCCGCGTGCTCGAAGATCACGAAGTCGGCGCCAACGAGATCATCGACTGGAGTCTGACCCTCGGCAAAGACACCACCACGCGCGGCAAAGGCAAGAAGCTGCAATGGCGTCCCGCGATGCCCGTGACCCTCAAGTTGCGGTGGGCCGACGACGCGCCGCACGTTCCGACGTTTCTTTCCGCGACCAGCAACGCCTCCATCGACAAGCGCTCCGTCGTCTATCAATTCACGAACCGTTGGTCGCTGCTCTCCGCGCTGACCGCTCTGCGCGCGTCCTCAGATGAGCTTCCCGCCAACGCCGACCTGCAGCCGGTGACGCTGGCGATGAATGTCTTCACGAAACCGGAGAGCGGCGGCGAGGCCGATCCGCGTCATCCGGCGGTTGTGTACGTCCGGCTCTCGCTTTCGGGAAGCGACGGCAAGCCGCTCGACCTGCCTGCGTTCCCAGCGATCGCGCCTCCGTTGAAACGACAGACCGCGGAGGTGTCGCCATGACCACGATGGAAGCGCCGCGCAGCGATCCGTTCGACCTCGCGCCGCTCCTCGCGCCGATCGCGGGCGAGCACCCCACGGGCGACTCGCTGCGCAACGACGCCGTGTACAGCGAGATCCGCAAGCTGCGCGAGGAAGACGATCCGAACCTGGACCGCGGCGTATGGACTCACGAGTTGAAACGCGCGGACTGGCAGGGCGTCGCCGACCGCGCGTCGCAAGCGCTGGCGACGCGGTCGAAAGACTTACTCCTGGCGGCGTGGCTGACCGAGGCTTGGCTCCGTCGAAGCGGTTTCGCCGGCTTCGCCGCTGGCGTGCGTCTCATCAGTGCTCTCTGCCGCGAGTATTGGGAAGGCCTCCATCCGGCGCTCGAAGGCGAGTCTCTCGACGCGCGCCTGTCCCCGCTGGTGTGGGCCGCGGAGAAGTTCGTACTGCCGCTCAAGAGCGTGCCCGTGACCGCTCCGTCGGAAGACTCGGCTCCAATGACCTGGGCCGACTGCGAGCACGCGCTCTACTACGACAACCTGGAAAAGAGGGGCGCCGCGCCCGCTGGATCACGCGACCGCGACGCCGTGACGTATCCGAAGTTCCTGATCTCGGCCTCGCTCACTCCGGCCACCTTCTTCGCGGCGCTCGCACACGACCTGGCCGAGGCAGCGCACGCCATCGACGACTTGGACGACACGCTCAGCCAGCTGGCGGGCGCCGACAAATCGCCGAGCTTCGGGCAACTGCAGGAAGTGATCGAGACGATCGGCGCCTTCGCCGCCCGCATCCTCGCGGAGCGCGTTCAGCGCGGCGAGATCGCCGCTGAATCAGCCGGCATCAACGCGGCGGCGCCCGATCTCGCGGCGGTCCCTGCCGAGGGATTTGGGCCGCCGGGATCGATCGCCAGCCGCGCCGAGGCCTTCCTGCGCCTTCGCGAAGCGGCGGAGTTTCTCATGCGCACCGAGCCGCACAGCCCGGTGCCGTACCTCGTCATGCGCGCCGTCTCGTGGGAGCACCTGCCGCTCGCCGAGCTCTTCGCCGAGCTGCTGAGAAACAGCAACGACCTGGCAGCGGTCTATGCGCTGCTCGGAATGAACAGAGAAGGTTGAGGAGGAGCCCATGAATTGACCAGATCCCTCCCGCTCCAATCAACCGTTCAATGAAAGGAGATTCACATGTCTGAAGACGGAACTCAGAAATGGATTGGACGCAATCGTCCGCCCCGCGTGCAGATCACATACGACCTGGAAACGCGCGGCGCGATCGAGAAAAAGGAACTGCCGCTGGTCGTCGGCATCATCGCCGACCTGAGCGGCGTGACCTCGGCGAATGAATCCGTGGCCGATCTCAAGGGCTACAAATTCGTGCAGATCGACCGCGACAATTTCGACGAGGTGATGCTGTCGATCAAGCCGTCGCTCATGATTGGTGGCGAACAGGTCACATTCAAGACCGTTGACGACTTCGGCCCCGACCAGCTCGTCGAGAACGTCCCGGCGCTCAAAGAGCTCCTGACGGTCCGGAAGAAACTCAACGACCTGCTGGCGATCGTCGACGGCAAAGACGCAATCAGCGACAAGCTGCTGCTGGAGACGCAAGAGCAGAACGTGCTCACGGCGGGAACGCAGGCTGACGCCGATACCGCCGCCGCGAAGGACAAGGCCTACGCCTCTGCCGCGGCAGAAAAGGAAAAAGCAAAGATCGATGCCGACGCCGGCGAACTGAAAGCAAAGGCTCTGGCGGATGTCGCGAAAGCTAAGGCCGATGCAGACACCGCAAAGGGTCAGGCCGAGCAGGCGGCTACGCAGAAAAGGGCCGACGCCGATAAAGCGAAATCAGCGGCCGACGAGGCTGCCGATGCAGATCGGAAAAAAGTCGCTGCCGATGCTACGCCTGACGTGATCGCAGCGGCCGATGCCGATCTTGCCAAGGCAAAGAACGCTGCTGCGGCCACGAGAGACAAAGCCTATGCCGATGCGGAGGCCGAAAAGAGAATCGCGTCTGACGCCGCCGACGCAACGTTATTGAAGGCTAAGGCCGAGGCAGCAAAGACAATCGCCGATGCGGACGTCGATGCCGCGAACAAGAAGGCCCATATCGATGCCGACGCATTGAAGCCAAAGGCCAGCTAACGCCCGAAATCCACTCAACAGTCACAAGAGGAGGACCGAATGTCTGCAAACGAACCACAAACTACGCCAGGCGGTGGCACATCAACAGCCGCCCCCGCCGTGAAACCGTCATCCGAGCTGCTCGACCTGATCGTCAAGCAAGGGAATCCCGCCCATCTTCCGGCGACATCTGCAATGACAGTGGAAGCGCGAAGGAACGCTCAAGTCGAGGCGGCAAACAACCTCTTCGACGCCTATTTCAATGAATTGCCGTCGAAAGAGGATGCGCAGAAGAAGCACTCCGCGATCGAGCTATTGCAGGATCGGATCGCGAGGATCGACGCCGAGCTCAGCAGGCAGGTAACCGAGATCCTGCATGGGGAAGACTTTCAGAAGCTCGAGGCCTCGTGGCGCGGCCTGAAATACATGGTCTTCAATACCGATACGAACGCCGGCCTCAAGCTGCGCCTTCTCAATGTAAAGCAGAAAACTCTGACCACGGATCTCGTCAATGCCATCGACAAGGACCAGAGCGCGCTCTTCAAGAAGGTCTATGAAGAGGAATATGGCACATACGGAGGCAATCCGTTCAGCCTGCTCATCGGCGATTTTCAATTCGGCCCACATGACATGGAGTTGTTGACGAAGCTCGCCAGCGTTGCAGCAGCAGCGCACACCCCGTTCATCGCCGCCGCCGCACCACCTCTGTTCGGGATCGACAGCTTCACCGATCTCGCCAAACCGCGCGATCTTGCCAAAGTCTTCGAGACGACCTCGATGATCGAGTGGGGCGCGTTCCGCGAGAGCGAAGATGCCCGCTATGTGACGCTTACGCTACCGCGTTTCCTCCTTCGCATGCCTTATGGGAAGGAAAACGTGAAAGCCGAGAAGTTTGACATGGCGGAAGACGTCGACGACCATTCTTCAAACGGAGCCGCACAAGCCGCAACAATTCCAACCAAAGAGGGCAACGGCAACGACAAGCCTCTGTTGGAAAAGAGGCACGAGAGCTACTTGTGGGGCAATTCGGCATACGCCCTCGGCGTGCGCATCACCAACGCATACTCTCAATACAACTGGTGCGCGGCCATTCGTGGACCCGAGGGAGGCGGCAAGGTCTCCAGTCTTCCGGTTTACGTTTACAAGACACCACAGGGCGACAAAGTCCTCCAGTGCCCGACCGAGGTGGCCATCACCGACCGCCGCGAGAACGAGCTCAATCACCTCGGCTTCATCGCGCTCGTTCATGAGAAGGGCAAAGGTGGCGCCGCTTTCTTCGGCTCGCAGACTACACACAAGCCGAAAAAATACGACCTCGATGCTGCCAACGCCAACGCCGCCATCTCGGCGCGCCTGCCGTATCTGCTGGCGGCGTCGCGCTTCGCGCACTACCTGAAGGTGATGTGCCGCGACCAGATCGGCACGTTCCAGACGAAGGACACGCTGGCGCTGTACCTCAACCGCTGGATCATGGGCTACGTCCTGGCCCTCGATGACGCCGGTCAGGAGATGAAAGCGAAGTTCCCCCTTCGCGAAGCCCGCGTCGACGTGGTCGACGTCCCCGGCAAGCCGGGAGTTTTCAGCGCCATCGTTTACCTGCGTCCCCACTTCCAGCTCGAAGAGCTCACTACATCCATCCGTCTCGTTGCCGAACTGCCGCCGCCGGCGGCGGCCTGAGGAGAATGAATCATGGCAATCAATGCGTATATGAAACTCGACAAGATCGACGGTGACTGCACGGCCGGTGGTCACGAGAAAGAGATCGAGGTCCTCAATTGGAACCACGGCTTCGTGCAACCCACCAGCGCTACGCGCAGCGCCGCGGGCGGCGGTACCGTCGAACAGGCCTCGCACCAGCCGCTGTCGATCTCGAAGTACATCGATTCCGCGACCACGGTGTTGATGAAGACCTGCTGGAGCGGGAAGACCATCGCCACAGCCGTTCTCAGTTGTTTTCGCGCCTCCGGGGCCGAGGACAACAAGTCGGTCGAGTACCTGAAGGTGGAGATGACGGACGTCATCATTTCCAATCAGAGTCTCTCCGGCGGGGGCGGCGATCTTCCGGTCGAGAACCTGACGCTCGACTACGGCACCGTGCAGTACACCTACGTCCTGCAGAAGGATGACGGCACAGCCGGCGGAAACAAGCCGGCCAAGCACGACCTCATGAAGAAAGCGATCTCGTAACCGGCCATGCCTGACGATTTCAACGTGCGCACCCCTCTGTTCGACCGCCTGGCCGGCGGAGAGCGCACGCTTGACCGTCAGGGTCTGCGCGATTCGGTGCGGGGGGAGCTGGGGCTGCTGTTCAACACACGCTCCAGCTTCCCGTCGCATCGCGTGCCGGGTGCGCCCCTGACGGTGATCGACTACGGCATCCCGGCGCTGACGGATTTTTCCGCGCGCAATCCCAACGACCAGATCACATTGGCCGCCGCGCTGCGAACGGCCATCGAAGCATTCGAGCCGCGCCTGGCGTCAGTACGCGTCTTCATCCCACCGCCCGCCGAGGATTCGAACGCGCTGGCGGTCGTCATTCAGGCAGACCTCGTCGCCGACTCCGTGCGTGAGCCGGTGTCGTTCAAGGTAGACGGCAACATTCGTCAGGGAACGTGGAAGATCGATGACGGCGATTGACGACCAGCTCCTCGGCCGCTATCTGGAGGAGATCTCGTATCTCCGTTCCATGGGCGTCCGCTTTGCCCGCGACAACGGCAAGATCGCCGGCCGGCTGGAGCTCGGCGCCAATGTCAGCCCCGACCCGCACGTCGAGCGCCTCATCGAGTCGTTTGCCTTCCTCACCGCGCGCATCCAACGCGATCTGGCCAACGATTTTCCCGAGATCGCCGCCGAGCTTTTGCAGACGCTCTATCCGCATTATCTGAATCCAATCCCGCCGATGACCATCGTCCGCTTCGTTCCCAATCCGAAGCAGAAACTCCCCGACGACGCGCTCATCAAACGGGGAACACCGCTCTTCATTCACACCAAAGACAAACGCCTGCGACTCGTGCCACCGGCGAACGGCGAGAGTGTCCGCGAAGAAGGCGACGACATCTGCCGCTTCCGCACTTGCTATCCGGTGTCGCTCTGGCCGATCGAGGTGGAAGACGCCACCATCGCCAGCGGCTTCGACTTTCGGTACACCGGCGAGCGCCGTCCCGCCGCCGTGCTCCGCCTGCGCCTTCGCACCGTTGGCGATGCCTCGGGAGACATCCCCTTCGATGCGTTGCAGGTCGACACGCTTCGCTTCTTCATCAACAACGAGTCGCTCGTCAACGGCCTCTATCCTTTGCTCCTCGGCGGCAATCACCGCAAGGTTTCTGTCGTCGCGCCCGATTCCATCGACATCCCGCGCGAGCATTTCGAGATCGCGCCCGTTGGCTTCGGTGACGACGAGGATGTGATCTACACGCCGCGTCTCTCGCATCCCGCCTACCGGCTGCTGCAGGAGTACTTCGCCTTCGAGCAGAAGTTCCATTTCTTCGACGTCAAAGGGCTGCGCGGAAAACTTCACGGCACGCGCGTCGATCTGCTGTTCCTCCTCGATGAAGAGCCGCCCGCGAGCGCTGTCGTACACCGCGACGCCTTCCTCCTCGGATGTACGCCGGCGATCAATCTCTTTCCCCGAACCAGCGAGCCGATTCGCGTCACGCATCAAAGTATCGAATACCCGCTCGTCGCCGACTACCGCCGCAACCGCTCCACGAAAATCCACTCCGTCAGCTCCGTTTCCGGATCGTCGAACGCCGCGGCGACGTCGCGCCAATACGCGCCGTTCTACAGCTTCACGCGCCACATGGAGCAGAAACCCGGCGCCGCGTTCTGGCACTCGCGGCGCGACGGGGACGACGTTTTCCTCTCCTTCCGCGACTCCGGTTTCGACCCCACGCTCCCCGGCGATGAGGTCGTGTGGGCGCATGTGCTCTGCACGAACGGCGACTACGCATCGCAGATCGATGCCGGCCTGCCGCTGGAATCCGATGAGGAAACGTTCGGCAGCAAAGCGGTCGTGCTTCACAAGCCGACGCCGCCGCTACTCCCTCCCGCCGGCGGCGAATTGCTCTGGCGCCTCGTGTCGCACCTTTCGCTCAACCACCTCTCGATCTCGGGCGACGACGCGCTGCCGGCGCTGCGCGAAATTCTGTTGCTCTACTGTCCCGCCAGCCTGCCGATCCCGCGGCGCCGCATCGACGGCATCCGCAAAGTCTCCAGCCGCAAGATGACGCATCGCGTCGCCAGCGCCTGGAACGGCTTCGCGCGAGGCACCGAGGTCACGCTCGTTTTTGATGCAAGGCTGCTGTCGGAGAACGGCTTCCTCTTCGCCTCCGTGCTCAGCCACTTCTTCGCCCTGCACGCCTCCATCAATTCGTTCTCGCAAGTCGTCGTCCACCGCGACGACGAAGGCGACGGGCGATCACGCGATCAGAAAGGAATGCGATGGCCAGTCATGATCGGCGCGAAAGCCGTTCTGTAGAGGAGCTCCTCTACGACGACCCGTCGCGCTTCACATTCCTGCAGGCCGTCCGGCTGATCGAGGACATCGCGCAGGCGAAAGACCGCGCCAACGGGAGCGCTTCCCGAGCGCTCACCCGACTGCGCCGCGCTCCCGGCGAGACCGCGCATCAGGAGCACGAGCTCGTCTTCTTCAGCCACAAGATCCGATTCGACAATCCTCCTACCGACGTCGAGTCACTCAAGCGCGCTGACAATGGCGAGCCCGCGCTGATGACCGTCAACATCATGGGGCTGGCCGGCCTTTTCGGTCCACTTCCGCATCCCGTTACGGAAGCGATCCTCGACCGGATGCGGTACGGCAGCCGCGCCTTCGCCAGCTTCCTCGACATCTTCAACCACCGCCTCATCTCGCTGCTGTATCGCGCTCACAAGAAGTACCGGCCGGCACTCGATACCGACGGTCCGCACGATGGCCGCATGGCGCGCGTTCTCTACTCATTCCTCGGCCTCGGCACACCTAATCTTCGCGGCCGTGTTCTTCGGAAGGAGCCGCCGCAAGACCCGCTGATCGGACCGCCGTTTCCGGCGTATCGCGCGCTGCGAGGCGGGCCCTCGGACCGAGCGCTCCTTGCGTACACGGGCCTGATCGCGGGCGGCTATCGCTCGCCGACCGGGTTGGAGCGCATCCTCGAGGATTACTTCGGCGTGACGGCGCAAGTCGGCGTGACGGCGCAAGTCGTTCCGTTCATCGGCGCCTGGGAGACGATCGAGGAGGATGACGTCACCGCCATCGGCGCGACATCGGGCCGCAACAACCTCCTCGGCGGCAGCGCACTCCTCGGGCGGCGCGTCTGGAATCAGTCGTCGCGTTTCGAAGTGCGCGTCGGCCCGCTCGACTTCTCGCGATTCCGCTCGTTCCTTCCCAGCCAGGAGCGGAGATCAGAGATCAGAGACGTCAGAGATCAGAGACTGGAGATTGGAGATCAGAGATCAGAGGACAGAGGTGGCGCCTTTCATCCGCTGGTCTCAATGATCCGTTTCTATGCGCGCGAAGAGCTCGGATTCTTCATCCGGCTGATCATCGCCAGAGACCAGATTCCGCCGCTGCAGATCGGCCGCGGCCACGGCGCGTACCTCGGCCACACCACCTGGCTGCCGTTCCGCAAGCCCCGGGGTTACGACGACCAGGTGCGATTGGTGGGACACGCATGAGCGAGCTGAGCGTCCTCGTCACGAAGCTCAACGACGTCTGCCGGCGCGCGCTGGAGGCGGCCGCGGCGCTCTGCGTCGCGCAAACGCATTACAACGTCGAGATCGAGCACCTGCTCCTCAAGCTGCTCGAGATTCCGGGGACGGATGCCGCGGCGCTCCTCGATTCGTACGGCATCACCGCGAACGAGGTGACCGCGCAACTCGAGCGGGCCATGGAACGATTCGTCCGAGGAAACAGCCGCACGCCCGCGCTCTCGCCGCACATCACGCACCTCCTGCGCGAAGCGTGGGTGCATTCGTCGCTAGTGCTGGAGTCGGCGTCGGTGCGATCCGCGGCGATTCTGCTCGCGCTCATCGACGACGACGCTCTCCGCTCGACGATTCACGACTCGTGTCCCGCGCTGGCGCGCATTCCGCGCCAGTCGCTCGCCGAATCGCTGGCCGATCGCGTGCGTGGTTCGGTGGAGGAGTCGGCCGCGCAACGGACGGAGAACGCTCCGCATCCTCCGCCAGCGACCGGCTCGGCGCTCGATCGATTCACCGCCGACCTCACCGCCGACGCGCGCGCTGGACGCATCGATCCCATACGCGGACGCGACGTCGAGATCCGGCAGGTGATCGATATCCTCACCCGTCGCAGGCAGAATAATCCCATCCTCGTCGGCGAGGCCGGCGTCGGAAAAACGGCAGTGGTGGAGGGATTCGCGATGCGCATTGCATCGGGCGACGTCCCCACCCCCCTCCGCGACATCGCCGTGCGCGCCCTCGACCTCGGCCTCCTCCAAGCGGGCGCCGGCGTGAAGGGCGAGTTCGAGGAGCGGCTCAAGTCGGTCATCGCCGAGGTGAAGCAATCGCCGCAACCGGTGATTCTTTTCATCGACGAAGCGCACACGCTCATCGGCGCAGGAAACCAGGCCGGCCAGGGCGATGCCGCGAATCTCCTCAAGCCTGCGCTGGCGCGCGGCGATCTGCGCACGATCGCAGCGACGACCTGGAGCGAGTACAAAAAGTATTTCGAAAAGGATCCTGCCCTGACGCGGCGATTCCAACTCGTGAAAGTGGAAGAGCCCGACGAGGCCGCGGCACTCGACATGCTGCGCGGCGTGGCGCCGCAACTCGAACAGCACCACGGCGTGCCGATCCTCGACGACGCAGTCCACAGTGCCGTCGCGCTATCGCACCGCTATCTCTCCGAGCGCCGCCTCCCCGACAAAGCGATCAGCGTGCTCGACACCGCCGCCGCGCGCGTGGCGCTGGCGCAGGAGACGATGCCCGCCGCGATCGAGGATCTCGACCGCCGCATCCGCATCATCGAAGCCGATGCCGCGGTGCTGCGGCGCGCGAATGGAGCGACCGACGATCTCGAATCGCAGCTCGCCGGCATGCGCGACGAGCGCGAGCGCCTGGCCGCGCGCTGGCAACGCGAGCGCGAGATCGTCGCCGCGCTTCGCAGTAACGCAGACGGTGACAACGCCGCGCTTCGCGACGAGCTCGCGCTGTTGCAGCAGACCGAGTCGCTCGTGCCGTTCGCCTGCGACTCCCGCGCCGTCGCAGCCGTGATCTCGGGCTGGACCGGCATTCCAGTCGGGCGCGTGCTCGCCGACGAGATCCCCGGCGTGCTGGCGATGAACGAGCGGTTGGGAGAGCGCATCATCGGCCAGCCGCAGGCGCTCGACGCCATCTGCCGCCGCATCGCCACGTCGCGGGCCGGCCTCGAAGATCCCGCCAAACCGAAGGGCGTTTTCCTCCTCTGCGGGCCGACCGGCGTCGGCAAAACCGAGACCGCGCTCGCGCTGGCCGAGGTGCTCTACGGCGGCGAGCGGAATCTCATCTCGTTCAACATGTCGGAGTTTCAGGAGCCGCATTCGGTAGCCACGCTCAAAGGGGCGCCGCCAGGCTACGTCGGCTACGGCCGCGGCGGCGTCTTGACCGAGGCGGTGCGGCGCCGGCCGTGGAGCGCGGTGCTGCTCGACGAGATCGAGAAAGCGCATCCCGACGTCGTCGATCTTTTCTACCAGGTCTTCGACAAAGGCGTGCTCGAAGACGGCGAAGGAGTGCCGGTCGACTTTCGCCACACCGTCATCCTGCTGACGTCGAATACAGGCGCCGAGGTGATCGGGGAAGCATGCCGGCACATGAAGCGGCCGCCGGTGCAGGAACTGGCCGAGCCGCTGCGCGCCGCGCTGCTCGACCGCTTCCGCCCGGCGCTGCTGGCGCGGCTCGTGGTCGTGCCGTACTACCCGCTCAGCCACGCCGACATCGTGCGCATCGTGGAGTTGAAGCTCGGCGCGATCGTCCGCCGCGTCCGTGAAAATCACAACGCCGAGCTGACCTACGACCCGCGCCTGGTGGAGTCGCTGGCCGGACGATGCGAGCCGTCCAGCGGCGCCCGCGAGGTCGACCAGATCTTCACGCAGACGTTCCTGCCCGAGCTGTCGACGCGGATTCTGGAGCGGATGGCGAAAGGCGTGAGCTTCGCGAACATTCACGTGACCGTCGATGCGCAAGGGAGGTTCGCATGAGAACGAAGCGCCGCGCCCGTTTCTCTTTCGATGCCACGACGCTGACCGTCGTCGTGCTTGCAGTCGTCGTCGTTCAGGCGCTTTTCTTCAGCGCCGGATGGCTGATCGGCGCGTTCGCCGGCACGCCAATGTCTGTTCTTGCAGGTCCGGCGACGGCGCCGCGGACCGATTCCAGCGCGCCTCGGCTCTCGCTCGCGTCGAGCATTCCATCGTTTTCGTTTTCGTTGCACGCCGCAACGCGTGTCAGACAACCGGCAAGCGCCGTCGTCTCCACTCCGCAATCATTCGCCCTCGTGGAGCGGCCCGATCTTCTCCCGCCCGCTCCCCTCCCCCCACCCGCCGCCCCGCCACCGCCGCCCGCGTTTGCGCTCCCGGCGGCAATCGCGAGACGCGATCCGCTGCACTACGCGTCGGTCATCGAGGCCGCGGCAATCCGCCACGGTCTCTCGCCGCTGCTCATCGCAGCCGTGACGCGCGTCGAATCCGATTTCGATCCGCTTGACGTGTCCAACAAAGGCGCCCGCGGCCTGATGCAGGTAATGCCCGAGACCGGCGCGCGATTCGGAGTCACCGCCGACCGCCTCTTCGATCCCGCCCCCAACATCGCCGCCGGAAGCGCGTATCTGGCCTGGCTCCTCAACCGCTACCGCGGCGATCTCGACCTCGCCCTGGCCGGCTACAACGCGGGAGAAGGAGCCGTCGATCAGTACGGCGGCATCCCGCCGTACCGCGAGACACAGAACTATGTGCGGCGGGTGCGGAAAGAGTTGGCCGCGATGCGCGGGAAGGGCGAGATGGACCGATCCGCAATCAATCAACCACGACGCAGCCCGCGGTGAGATGGAGGTTTGAATGACGTTCGCAATCAGGCAACGGTTTACCAATTTCGCCGAGGGAAACGAGGCAGGCGTCTGCGAGGCGGCCGTCTGCCTGTGGCTGAAGCGCATCAAGGATCGGGTTGGGGCTTTCAATTGGGGCTCCAGCGCTGCCGACTGGCTGCCGGGCACCGAAGAAGCCAATGACCTGTACAACGAATTCACCGATGGGGATGTGTATGTCGCCACCTATCAGTCGTATCTGCAAATACGCGCCGTGTATGACCCGGCGAAGGGCAGGCCAGGTGATGCCAATGCGCTTGAGCCGGTCGTTCCATGCAGTCACTACTCCGGCAATGCCATTGGGAGTTGGAGCGATGTTCTCGATGACATGAGAAAAGGCGACGCGCTCTTCGTGGCGTTGTCCGGAGGAGTGCAGGTCGGGCACGCCATCGGCGTTTACCGGGGCACGGACTACATCTTCCTGTTTGATCCCAATGAAGGGCTTTATCGAGGGAATGGCTGGCCGGGCTGTTGCGGCTGCAAGAAAGACGATTTGTGGCAGGTCGCGGACCACCTCGACGGTTTCCCATGGACTCGTGCCGACTACTTCGGCGTTCATCTGCGGGCGGCGTAGTGATGCTACCGACAGAGCCTTTACCCGACTTGTCGACGGCGAGAGAACAATCAGGCTTTCCGAGGAGAGAACGATGACGACGCTGCGGATGCTGGTGGGAACAGGACTGCTCATGACCGCGCTGCCGTTGTGCGCGGGAGGATTCGAGGTCGAGTCGCAGGGCGCGCGCGCCGCGGGGATGGGAGGCGCCTGCGTGGCACAAGCGATCGATCCCACCGCAATCTTCTGCAATCCCGGCGCGCTCGCGCTGATCCCTAAGAAGAAAGGCGCCGCGATCGGCGTCAGCGCGTCCGCTTTCAACCAGTCGCTCTACCAGGGACTCCCGCCCGGACCGGGCGCCGGTACCGCCGCGGAGCAGTCCACGCCGCGCGCCATCCAGCCGCACGCATTCATCGCCCTCCCCTTCGGTGCGAACGTCGTTTTCGGCACCGGCTTCTATCACCCGTTCGCCATGCACACCGACTGGAAGGCGCCTGATGTTTTCGCCGGACGTTTCACGTCTACCTCATCGCGCATCGACGCCTACGATTTCGCGCCGACAGCCGGCGTGCGCGTCGGCGATTCGTTCGGCTTCGGCGCGGGCGCGATCTACCGCACCTCGAACATCTCCGCCGCTCGCCGCCTGGCCACCACCGCGGCCGGCGTGCAGCAGGAGATCGCCTCCTTCACATTGAAGAGCGATACGCGCCACTCCATCGGCTGGACGGCCGGGCTGTTCGTCCGTCCCGCCCCCTCTTTTTCCCTCGGCGCGTCGTATCGCAGCCGGACGCAGGCGGACGCCAACGGCGCCGGCCGGCTGACGCAGATCAAAACGAACAACGCGCAATTCGATCAGCTCATCGCCGCGACGTTTCCGTTCGATCAGGATCTTCTCTTCACGACCGTCAGCGAGCTCCCCGCGCAAACGACATTCGGCGCGGCCCTCGGCGCCCAAGCAGCGCTGATGCTCGAGGTCGATGCGCAACGCACGAGTTGGAAGCGCGTTCACAACTTCACGTTCGTCTTTCCCTCCAACCACACGCTCGATACGACCTACGCCCTCGGCCTGCAGGATGCGTGGACGTACCGCGCCGGCCTGCGCTGGCAGTTCCCGACCGGCCCGCAAATCCGCCTCGGCTATTCGCTGGCAAAGACGCCGCTGCCCGACGCCGGCGTCGGCGCCTTCTTCCCCGACTCCGACCACACCACCGCCACCGCCGGCCTCGGCCTCGACTGGATCGACGTCGCCTTCGGCCTGACGACGTACAAGCAGCGCATCGTCACGACCAGTTCGACATCGCTCAACGGCAACTACCGCGCAAAATCATGGTTCGCAATGATGACGGTGACGAAGTAGGTGGGTGTCGCTCTCGTTCCAGTGCCGCTGACGCGGCACAATTCCAATCGGCATCGAGTTCCAGGGTTGCTCGCAAAAAGCGCTCGCAACCCCTGGCTACCTTCACACGCCGCTGACGCGGCGCACTACTCTCATCCGCTGACGCGCCCCATCATTTCAACCCGTTCTCATGCCGCTGACGCGGCCCATCATTTCAACCCGCTCTCATGCCGCTAACGCGGCCCATCATTTCAACCCGCTCTCATGCCGCTGACACGGCCCATGATTTTCGCTCTCATGCCCTTAACCGTTAGCTTCGTCGATCGAGTCCATGGCGTTCGCCGCGTCAGCGGCAACAAGAGGGTAGCCAGGCGTGCGAGCGTTTTTTGCGAGCACGCCTGGAAGTGATGTCGCGCGTTCTTGTGCCGCGTCAGCGGCTCTGGAGTGGCGCTCGTTCCAGTGCCGCTGACGCGGCACAATTCCAAATCGACATCGTTCCAGGG
Source organism: Thermoanaerobaculia bacterium (assembly GCA_034664845.1). Lineage (GTDB taxonomy): Bacteria > Acidobacteriota > Thermoanaerobaculia > Gp7-AA8 > Gp7-AA8 > JADGNZ01. Next base: position 27,029 of record JAXDGW010000056.1, read on the forward strand.
GTTGCTCGCAAAAAGCGCTCGCAACCCCTGGCTACCTTCATACGCCGCTGACGCGGCGCACTACTCACCTGCCGCTGACGCGACCCATCACTCATGCCGCTGACATGGCCCATCATTTCAACCCGCTCTCATGCCGCTGACACGGCCCATGATTTTCGCTCTCATGCCCTTACACGTTAGCTTCGTCGATCGAATCCATGGTGTTCGCCGCGTCAGCGGCGACTAGAGGGTAGCCAGGCGTGCGAGCGCTTTCTGCGAGCACGCCTGGAAGTGATGTCGCGCGTTTTTGTGCCGCGTCAGCGGCTCTGGATCCGCGACCGCGCCACCTCGCGACCCCAACCTCACACCGCGATCGCGTTTGTGCTCATGTCGCCGCCGCTGGTCACCAGCGTGATTTCTCCCGAGGAGATCACGTCGTCCATGGACTGGCGGATGCGCTGGAGGAGTTTCTCCGGATCGCGGCAGTCGCCGGAGATCGCGCCGGCGCAGCGGTTGCGGCCGGCGTTTTTGGCGGCGTAGAGGCAGGTGTCGGCGACGTCGAGCACGTCGGCCCAGCCGAAGCAGAGGCGGTCCATCGGCAGGAACGGGAACGGCGCGAAACCGATCGAGCAGGTAAGGCGCAGCGACGTCGTGCGCTTGCCGACGTTGAAGGCGTGGCTGGCAACGGCGGCGCGAATGCGTTCCGCGATCGCGGCCGCCTCGTGACGCGACGAGTTGCGCGCCACTAGCAGAAACTCCTCGCCGCCCCAGCGCACCAGCGTGTCGGTATCGCGCATGATTGTTTTCAGCAGCTCGTGGATGTCGACGAGCACGCGGTCGCCGGCGGCGTGGCCGAAGCGGTCATTGATCTCCTTGAAGCGATCGAGATCGAGCAGGAAGAAGAGCAGGTCGGCATTGGCGCGCGTCGGATCGAGCCCCGAACGCGAAAGCGACTCGTGGCGGCGCAGCGCGTCGGCCATGTACTCCGGCATGCAGTAATCGAGGTAGCGCCGGTTCTTCATGCCGGTGAGCGCGTCCGTGACGCTGAGGTTGAGCAGGCGGGTGTTGACGTCGGCGAGCTCGCTGGTGCGCTGCGCGACGAGCGCTTCCAGCTCGCGATTGCGCCTGCGCAGGAGCGCGACGCGCATGCGATGCCCGAGGACGATCAGCGCGGCGACGGCGAGGAGCGCCAGAACGCGCGCCGATGACGTTTGCCACCACGCCGGCGCGATCGTGAACGTCATCGCCGCCGGTGAGCTCCACGAACCTGGCCGCAGCCGCGCGCGCGTTTCGAATCGGTACTGGCCCGGCGCGAGAGGTGCGTAACGAACTTCGCGCGTGGCCGCCGGACGCCACTCATCCTCGAGTCCGATCAGCCGCACCTGGTACTCGATCAAATCCTGTTTGAGATACGTCAGCGCCGCGAACGATGCGGAGAAATCGTGCTTCGCGCCGACGGACGACGACGTGATCCGTACCGGCGGCGGTTCGATGACCGGCGCGTCGGCGCGAGGAACGTAGTGGCTGAATCCGGAGCTGGTGCCGGCGAACACTTCGCCGTCAGGGCCGGCCAGAAAAGCCATGGCGTCGATGTCGTCGCCGGACAAACCGTCGGCCATGCCGAGGTGTTCGATGAGCGGGCCGTTGACGATGTCGATTCCGGTGCCGGTGCCGACCCACAGCTTTCGATGGGCATCCTCGCCGATCATGAAGACCTTGCTCGCCGAGAGTCCGCGCCGGGTATCGAGGCGATCGACCACGTGCATGTCGCGATTCGCATCGATCGAAAAGCGAATGACCCCGAGCGGCTCGAAATAAGTCGCCCAGAAATCTCCCGACGCGCTCTGGATGATGTAGGCGGCGTGGTTGTGGGCGAGCCCGTCGCGCGTCGTGTAGCGCCGCCAATTGCCGGCATCGAGGCAGGCGATGCCGTGCTCGCCGGCCACCCAGAGCCGGCCTGCGGAGTCGATCGTGAGCCAGCGAAAGGTCTCGTCAATCGGTCCATTAATCGGTCCGCTCGGAACTGCCACCGGCACAAATCGATCTTCATTCGCCAGCTTGCGCAGAAGCCCGCCCCCGCGGGTGGCCACCCACAACGATCCGTCGCGATCGCGAACCATTTTCAGCACGGTCCGGCCCGCGACAGGGTACGTTTTCACCTCGCCGCCTCGGCTCACGCGCAGTACTTCCGCGGGGCTCCCGCCCATCCAGAGCGTGCCGTCAGGCTCTTCGACGACGCTGCGAATCTGATGCGTGCCGGTGCCGGCGACCGTCTCCCAACCGGTTGGCGTCGAGCGGGCCAGGCCGAGGTCTGTGCCGACCAGAAGATGTTGCTCGCGGTCCCAGACGAAACACCAGGTGACCTCGTTCGGCAATCCTGCGCGGCGATCATAGGTCGTCAGCTCGCCGCGGCCGAGCATGCGATGGACGCCCAGGCTGGCAATCCAGATCGAGCCCTCGCGATCCTCGAGCACGTCGCGCGACCACTCGATCGCCAACCCCTCGGCAGCGCCGATGACGCGCCAGCCACTGTCGTCGTGCACGGCCACTCCGCGATCGGTCGGAACCCAGAGATTGCCGCGCCGGTCGAGTGCGAGATAGCCGCTCGTGCTGGTCGCAGGTAGCGCGTCCGACTCGTCGCGAAACGCCTCCGCCCCCTCGGACTTCGACCACAAATGCGCCGCGGAACGCGCCCATGCCGTGTGATTGCGATCGACGACGATGGCGTCGATCCGCTCGTCGCCGAGGTTGGTCCAGAAGGTCCATGCGCCATTGGCGAATCGTCCGACGCGGCCACGCGACGCGGCCCAAATCGCATTCGCCGATCGCTCGCACCACACGGTCGTCGCTTCACCGCCCGGCCATCCTGTGACGGGAACGAATCCATGTTTCGCATCGCCGCGGAAGATGCCTTCGCCGGAAGCCAGCCAGACGTTGTTCTGCGCATCGATCGACATCACATTGATGGGCGCTTTTGCCGAGGCGATCGCGTTGAATCGCTTGCCATCGAAGCGCGCCAGACCGCCGTACGTGAGAACCCACACGCTGCCATCGGGCGCGGCCTGCACGTTCTGCACGTAGCTCGACGGCAGCCCCTCGTCGAGTCCGAAACGGACGAAGCGGTTCGCGTCGTAGCGATAAACGCCGTCCTGCGTTGCCACCCAAAGGAAGCCGGCGGAGTCCTGCGCCAGCCGCATCGCCGCGAGATTGCCGAGGCCTGACTCCGTTCCGTACGAGCGGAAGGGACGGATTCCCGGAGGTAGCACGCGCGCCGCGGCCGGCATCGAAACGAGGAGGAGGATGAGCAGACCGCGCCGAAGGGACATGCGACGCAATGATGGTAGCGCTGTTTCGGCCGAGCGGTACGATGTTGCCATGCGAATTGTCCTCACCACCGCACTCGCCATCGCCGTGACCACGGCCACCCTTCACGCGCAATGCGCCGATGTCGCCGGCATCACCGGCCAGCTCGACGGCGCGCGCATGAAGCAGACGGTCGAGAAACTCGTCTCCTTCGGAACGCGGCACACGCTCTCCGATACGACGTCGGCGACGCGCGGAATCGGCGCGGCCCGGCGTTGGATCTTCGATGAGATGACGCGCATCGCCGCGGCGAGCAGCGGCCGGATGACGGTCGAGTATCAGTCGTCGATGCAGAAGGGACCGCGCACCAAGAACGAGCCGGTCGAGATGATCAACGTCGTCGCCACGATTCGCGGCACGGCCGATCCCGAACGCATCTACATCGCCACCGGTCACTACGACTCGATCAACTCCGACAACATGAACGCTACGCTCGATGCCCCCGGCGCCGACGACGATGCCTCGGGCGTCGCCGTGATCATGGATCTGGCGCGCGTCCTCTCGCAGCATCCGCTCGACGCCACCGTGATGCTCGTCGCCGTCCAGGGCGAAGAGCAGGGCTTGCTGGGATCGCGCGGCCTGGCCGAAGAAGCAGTCGCGAAAAAGTGGAACGTCGAAGGGATGATCACGAACGACATCGTCGGAGGAGCAGTAGGCGGTTCGGGCGACATCGACAATCACACGGTGCGCATCTTTTCGGCGAATCCGAAAGGGGCGGGCGAAGGCGGAGCGCGGCACTGGGCGCGCTTCGTCCGGGACGGCGTCCGCGTCTGGCTGCCGCACGTCAATGCGCGGCTTATCTATCGCCTCGATCGCTTCGGCCGCGGCGGCGATCACACGCCGTTCTTCGAGAAAGGCTTCCCGGCCATCCGTTTCAGCGAACCGAACGAAGACTACAAACACGAGCATCAAACCGTGCGCGTCGAGAACGGCGTCCAGTACGGCGACCTGCCGCAGTTCGTCTCCGGCGACTACATGCGCGTCGTCGCCTCGGTCAACGCCGTCGCCCTCGTCACCGGCGCCTGCGCTCCGTCCGCGCCGCGCAACATCAAAGCATCCGGCGCCGTGACGAACGACACGACGCTGAGCTGGGACATGGGAACCGACACTGACCTCGCCGACTACGAGATCGTCGTCCGCGAAACGACCTCGGACGATTGGGAGAAGGTGATCCCGGTCGGCAAAGTCGCCCGCTACACGCTCAAAAACTTCACGATCGACAACGTCTTCATGGGCGTCCGCGCCATCGACCGCGACGGCAACCGCTCGCCGGTGCGGACACCGGAGGAAAGGCTGCCGGAGGTAACGCCACCAGCGGCAGCGCCAGTGTCACCTCGACCGGCATCGTGATCGTCATTCGCTGAAAAACTGATCACCACAGAGGCACAGAGAGCACAGAGAAAACAAGTACGTAGTCTTCTTCGCGTCTTCGCGTCTTCGCGTGAAAGACCGGCCGCGGGCAAATCCAAACTCTGTACTACTAACCATCAGTTTCCGCGCACGACGCAAAGATTATCAAGCCTGTCATCCTGAGCCGCCGCAGGACACGAAGTGCCGGAGGACGGTCGAAGGACCCCCGCGCAAGTGCAGGGTCCGGTGGCGGCGGAAGACACCAT
>JAXDGW010000057.1:0-58594 GCA_034664845.1 Thermoanaerobaculia bacterium
AAAGACCGGCACAAGCGCGGGGGGTCCTTCGAGCGTCCTCCGGCACTTCGTGTCCTTTGGCGCCTCAGGATGACAGCGAAGGGGTCGCCCGCTCAAAAACTTACCCCCCGATATGCGACATCTCCACCTTCGTCGCGGATGTCGCCTCGGTGCGGATCTCGGAGTAGCGGTCGTCGCGGGGATGCCAGCGGCCGCGGATCGCGGCGGCGATCGTTTCGTCGTCGGCGCCTCCGCGGAGGAGGCCGCGCAGGTCGTGGCCGGCGCCGGCGAAGAGGCAGAGATAGAGCTTGCCGTCGGCGGAGAGTCGGGCGCGCGTGCAGCTGCCGCAGAAGGGTTGCGTGACGGAGGAGATGATGCCGATCTCGCCGGCGCCGTCCGCGTAACGCCAGCGCTCGGCGACTTCGCCGAAGTAGTTCGGCTGCGCGGGCTCGATCGGCCACTGCTCGGAAATGCGTTCGGCGATCTCGCGGGCGGAGACGACGTCTTCCATTCGCCAGCCGTTCGTGTTGCCGACGTCCATGTATTCGATGAAGCGGACGATGTGACCGGTGCCGCGAAATCGCGAGGCCATTGCGACGATGCTGCCGTCGTTCTCGCCGCGCTTGACGACCATGTCGATCTTGACGGGCGTCAGGCCCGCATCGGCCGCGGCATCGATCGCGTCGAGCACGCGCGCAACGGGAAAGTCGACGTCATTCATCCGGCGGAAGACGGCGTCGTCGAGCGAGTCGAGGCTGACGGTGATGCGGGTGAGGCCGGCGTCGCGAAGCGCCAGCGCCTTGTCGCGCGTCAGCAGCGCGCCGTTGGTCGTCAGCGCGATGTCCTGCACGCCGCGGATGCGCGCCAGCATCGCCACGAGGCGCTCGATGTCGCGGCGAAGCAGCGGCTCGCCGCCGGTGAGACGGAACTTCTCGACGCCTTCGCGCACAAAGAGCTGCGCCAGACGCGCGATCTCTTCGAAGGAGAGCAGTTCCGAGCGATCGAGAAAGGCGAAGTCGCGGCCGAAGACTTCCTTCGGCATGCAGTAGGTGCAGCGGAAGTTGCACCGGTCGGTGACGGAGATCCGAAGATCGCGGAGCGGGCGGCCGAGGGCGTCAACTGCCATTCGGCGTGGACAACTCGACCGGAGGGAACAAAAACTCCAGCACGGCCGGCGCGCGTTTGGCCCAGGCGCGCTCGCTGTGATCGGCGCGGCTCTCTTCGTAGTAGCGGAAGTTCTCGGCGTACCGCCAGCCGTTCAAGAGCAGTTCGTCGCGCAGCAGCCGGGCGTTGACCATCGATTCGGCGCCCTCCCGTCCCCCGATGTCGAGCCAGATCAACGGACGCCGCGGCGCGTCGAAGGCCCGGACGTCGCGAAGAATGGTGCGGTCGTCCCACCAGACCGAGGGCGACATGACGGCCAGGCCGCCGAATGATTCGGGATGCTTGAGCCCGAGGTGCAGCGTGGCAAGGCCGCCGAGCGAAGAACCGCCGAGGGCTGTGGCGTGGCCGTCCGGGATCGTTCGATACTTCGCGTCGATGACAGGCTTCAGCTCGTCGATCAGCATGCGGCCGTAGTCAGCGGCCCGGCCACCACCATGCTGCCTCGCGTCCGAGGTCGGCGTGTACTCGTCGATGCGTGTGGGCCCGGTGTTGTCGATGGCGACGATGATCATCGGCCGCGCCGTGCGGCCACCGATGACTTCGTCGGCAGCCTCGGCGAGACGCCAATGCTGGCCGGGGATGAAGGCGCGATCCGGCTCGAAAAGATTCTGCCCATCGTGCATGTAGAGCACCGGATAGCGGACGTCATCGCGGTCCTGGTAGCCCGGCGGCAGATAGATCGTGACGTTGCGGTCATTCGCCAGGATGTCGGAGTGAAAGCCGCGAATGTGATCGAGCGTGCCGCGGCGGATCTCTTTGCGGCGGTTGTCCAGCCGCAGCACGCGGTAGAAGGCCGCGCGCAGTGTGTCGCCCATCGGCCGCATCAGCTACGCATCTCGCGATAGCCGCTGCGGAAGTAGAGGAGCGGATCGCCTTCGCGCGTCTGGATTTCGACGACCTCGCCGACAAAGATGGAGTGATCGCCGCCGGGGAGCTGCGCCTGCACGCTGCATTGAATGGTGGTTAGCGCTCCGGTGATCATCGGCAGATCGAGCGCGCCGCGAAAGACTTCGACGCCGGTGAATTTGTCGTCGGCGCGGGAGGCGAACTTCGAGGAGATGTCCGCCTGATCGCTAGCCAGGATGCTGACGCCGAACTTTCCGGAGGCGACGATGGCGTCGTGAGTTTTCACCGATGTTTCGATGCAGATGAGAACGAGTTTCGGATTGAGTGACAGCGATGCGAACGATGCCACGGTCATCCCGAACGGCCGTCCTTCGAGCTCGGTCGTGACGATCGTGACGCCGCTCGCGAAGTGCGACATGGCCAGTCTGAAATGAGCGTCATCGATCGGCATCGGGTACCTCCGGGCGCGGCAGTTTAATGCAACTTCCGGGCGCGTCCGCGACAGCGCCGTCAATGTGATAAAAGTCGCCGCCCTATGAAAGTCCATGAGTATCAGGCGAAAGAAATCCTGCGTCGTTACGGTGTGCCGACGCCGCGCGGAATCGTTGTCGACAATCCCGAGGACGCGCGTGCCGCGGCGAAAGAGCTGGGCGGACGCGTCGTCGTCAAAGCGCAGATCCACGCCGGCGGCCGCGGCAAAGGCGGCGGCGTCAAGCTGGCCAAGGATCCCGACGACGCCGTCGCGCTGGCGAAGCAGATCATCGGCATGACGCTGATCACGCACCAGACCGGACCCGAAGGGCGCGTCGTCGGCAAGGTGCTGATCGAGGAAGCGCTCAACATCGACAAGGAGCTCTACCTCGGCATCACGCTCGATCGCCGCATCGGCATGCCGGTGATCATGGCGTCGAAGCAGGGCGGGATGGAGATCGAGGAAGTAGCCGAGCGCGATCCGTCCGCCATTCACCGCGAGCCGATCGATGGCGTCCTCGGCACACTTCCCTTCCAGGCCCGCGCGGTTGCCAACGCCCTCGGGCTCACCGGCGATTCTTACAAAAAGTGCGTCGACTTCGTGCAGAAGCTGATGCGCTGCTACATCGAGATGGATGCGTCGCTCGCGGAGATCAATCCACTCCTCGTGACGAAAGAGGGCGACGTCCTCGCACTCGACTGCAAGATGAACTTCGACGACAACGCGATGTTCCGGCACAAAGACATCGCCGAGATGCGCGATTTGAAGGAAGAAGATCCGCTCGAAGTGGAGGCGTCGCAGTTCGGCCTCAACTACATCACGCTGGACGGCAACGTCGGCTGCATGGTCAACGGCGCGGGGCTGGCGATGGCCACGATGGACATCATCAAGCTCGCCGGAGGACAGCCTGCAAACTTCCTCGATGTCGGTGGTGGCGCGAACGCGGAACAGGTCAAGAACGCCTTCCGCATCATCCTGTCGGATAAGAACGTGAAGGCGATTCTGATCAACATTTTCGGCGGCATCATGCGCTGCGATCGAATCGCCGAGGGGGTGGTGAGCGCGTCGAGGGAAGTCGGACTGCCGGTGCCGGTGGTCGTGCGGCTCGAAGGAACGAACGTCGAGTTGGGGAAAGAGATCCTGGCCAAATCAGGACTCCCGCTGATCACCGCCGACGGGATGTGGGACGCGGCGCAGAAAGTCGTCGCCGCCGCGCAGGGAAAGTAGAGACCAAACACTATGGCTATCTGGGCAGACAAGAACACACGAGTGATCGTGCAGGGCATCACCGGCCGCGAGGGAACGTTTCACGCCATTCAGTGCCGCGAGTACGGAACGCAAATGGCCGGCGGCGTGACACCGGGCAAGGGCGGAACGACGCACGAGGGTTTCGCGGTCTTCAACAGCGTTCGCGAAGCGCGCGAGAAAGCGGGAGCGAACTGCTCGCTGATCTTCGTGCCGCCGCCGTTCGCAGCCGACGCGGTCATGGAAGCGGCGGATGCCGGCATCGAGCTGATCATCTGCATCACCGAGGGGATTCCGGTGAACGACATGATGCGGGCCCACGACTATCTGAAAAAGTCGAACGCGCGCGCAGTGGTGGCGGGAGCGACGCCGTCACGTCTCATCGGTCCGAACTGCCCCGGCATCATCACGCCGGGCGAAGCGAAGATCGGCATCATGCCGGGCCACATCCACAGCCCCGGCCCGATCGGCATCGTGTCGCGCTCGGGAACGCTGACCTACGAGGCGGTCGGACAGACGCGCGCACTCGGACAGTCGACTGCAGTCGGAATCGGCGGCGATCCGCTGCCGGGCACGAACTTCATCGACTGCCTGGCCGCATTCGAGAACGATCCGGCCACCGAGGCCATCATCATGATCGGCGAGATCGGCGGCTCAGCGGAGGAAGAGGCCGCGGCGTTCGTCAAAGAGCACGTGACGAAGCCGGTCGTCGCGTTCATCGCCGGCCAGACCGCGCCACCAGGACGCCGCATGGGCCACGCCGGCGCCATCATCAGCGGCGGCAAGGGAACGGCGTCAGAGAAGATGGACGCGCTGAAGGCGGCCGGAATTCACGTGGTGGAAGCACCAAGCGAGATGGGCGCGAAGGTGGCGGAGGTTTGGAAGGGGCGGTAAGGCTTTTCAAGGCGTCCAGGGATCGATCAGCGGGATACCAAGACCCTCGAAGTGGCGGATGTTGCGTGTAGCAACGGCGGCCTTGCGCGCCGTTGCAATGCCGGCAATCTGCACGTCACGGATCTCGATAGTCCTGCCCAACTGTCTTCGGGCGGCGCCGATTCTTCCGGCAGCCTGCGCGGCCGGCTCGTCGAAAGGAATCACGCGCCCGTCAAAGTCATCTTTCAAAAGCTGTTCAAGCGCTTCCTCCAACAATTGGCGGCGCCGGCCAAACGCGAGGAGCTCCACGCCGAAACGAAGCTCGTAAACGGAGATCGATGTGGTCCACATCGACTCGGGCGTTTGGGAATCAAGCCACGACTTGACGGTCTGATCCGGCTCCGGCCTGACGAGCGCGGAAATCACGTTCGTATCGAGCAGTATCACTGATCGTCAAAATCCGCAGGCTGGGCAGGATAGCCACGCAATTCCGGGATCTCCTGTTCGAGGCCGATACCGCGAAAACGATCGGCGATCCGCGTTCCCAACCCCGGACGGGTTTTCTCTTCAGTTCTGAGGGCGTTCCGAAGAATCTCGCGAGCCTCTTCCTTGGTACTCCGGCCGTGAGAATGCGCACGTTCCCGGAGCTTCTCAAAAACGTCATCCTCGATTTCGTCAACCAGAAGTTCGGTCATCGCCGGAGAATGTTACGCCTACTGTTTCACTTCCTCCACCTTCCCGCTCTTCAAGTTGTAGTACGCCGCGATCAATCCGACGCGATGTTCCAGCACGGCTTTGCGGATCACCGTGCTGTGCGCGAGCAGGTAGGCGGCCGAGCTGCGGGCGTTGGCCTTGATCGCTCTTTCGACGTTGTCGGGCCCGGTCCACGTCGAAAGCAGGAACGATTCGCGGATACGCTGCACGAGCGTGACAAGGCTCGGCGTCGGTGGATCATCGATCTCCAGGGCGGCCTTGACGGCGCCGCAGTCCTCGTGCCCCATCACCACGATCAGCAGCGTCCATTTGTGAGCGATGGCGTATTCGATGCTGGCGATGTCGAGCGTGCTGGCCACGTTGCCGGCCACGCGAACGACGAAGAGATCGCCGATGGCGCGGCCGAAAATCAATTCCGCCGGTACGCGGCTGTCGGCACAGGAGAGGACGGTCACCGGTGGATTCTGACCGCCGACGTTTGCATCGCGCTGACCTTGCAGTCCTTTGTACGGAAGCGCGCCGGCCATGTAAGTGGCGTTGCCGTTCACGAGCGTTTGCCAATACGCCTCGGGCACCAACGCCTTCGGCCACGGCTCCGGGAACGGCGCTGGTGTCTGCGCGAACAGCGGCAGAGCGAAAAGGATCACCGCGAGGATGGAACTTGATCGACGCATGGACACCTCCGTATTTTGGTTTCCTGCCATTCTAACGTCTGTTGATGACGATTTCGCTAATGTCGACGGGACTGTCGATGGCGCTGATTATCGTGGCCGCGACGTCCGCGGGATCCATGAAGCCCGCGCGCGGCTCAGGCCAGAAGGAGGTGTTCATCCCGCCCGGTGCGACCGCGATGATTCGCGCCTTCGTTCCCTTTGCCTCGGCCTTCAGCGCTTCGCCATATCCGCGCGCTCCCCACTTCGCCGCGCAGTAGACGCTCTCGTTCGGCTTGCCGGTCAGCGCAGCAGTGGAGAGGACGTTGACGATCGTGCCGCCGTGCTCCTTGAATCGCGGAAAGAGCAGCTCGCAGAAATTGATGGTGGCGATGAGGTTTGAGTCAATGATCGTGGCGATGGTTTGTGCATCGTACGAACCGGCCGGGCCAAAGATGCCGATGCCGGCGCAGTTGATGAGAAGGTCGATGACGCCGAGTCGTTCCGCAGCTTCGATCGCGCGCAGCGCGGTCTCGCGTTTCGAAGCATCGCCGGCGATGTCCGCACTTGCCCGACGGGCCACGCCGACGACGGGTGTTCCGCGCGAACGCAACTGGTTCGCGATTTCGAGCCCGAGCCCGCTCGATGCACCGACGACGATGGCGACCATGCAGGAAGTTTAGTCGCGCGGCGGTTTTTGTCATTCCGATCCGGCGGAACCGCGGGGGTGGAAGGGCGGGAGGAGCGGAGGAGCGCGGAGAGGAATCCCTGCCGATGTTCGCGATGACTGCCCGTAGCCGGGGATTTCTCATCGCGCTGCACCGCTCCCGCCCGCCCATCCACGCCCGCGGTTCCGCCGATTCGAAATGACAGCCGTGTGGTCGAAATCAACGCCACGAACCGCGAAACTTCGAGACCTTTCAACCGCGAGACCGCGAGATCAGTACCAGTCGATCCAGCGATCGTCGAGTAGCGTCCGATCGCCGCGGCCGTCGATGATCTCCACCTGGACGTCGGTGTTCGGCCTGATGTGCTTCGGCCGCGAGGCAAATTCGCGGATGTACGCCGGTTTGGTCGTCGCGTCGTACCAGCGATACCAGCGGCTCGTTCCGGGATCGGCGCGCAGCGTGGCCGGAATGCGAATGGTTCCGTTTTGAAAGAGGAGGTTCACTTCGCGGATACCGAACGGCGAGAGCGCTACGCCCGAGAAGATTGCGCGCCCTTTGATGTTTTCGTGTCCCGTGGGCAGCAGGAGCGCGCCAAACGTCCCTTCGTTGTATGTGGCGTGGCCGCCGAGCATGGCGCGAAGATCGGGGTTGTCGCTGCGCACGCCGACCTTGAACAGCCAGTCGCCTCCGACGCCGTCATCGAAGCGCCGGAGAAAACCTAGCTGGCCGGTATCGACCATCTTTCCCAGCCACGTTCGTCCGCCGGCATCGAGCGCGTCGGCGCGTACTACGACATGCGTCACGCCGATGCGTTGCAGCTCCGGCACGAGCTCGTCGGACCATTGCTGTGCGAGCCCGACGAGTTTTGCGTACTCGGGCGGCGCGAAACCGGAGACGCCGTTGACGATCGGGCGATGATGGGCGGTGGCGTTCAGCATCACGCCGTATTCATCGTTCTGCTCGGACATCGGCAGCTCGGCCATCGCGTGCGGGCGCGCGGACGCGGCCCAGCGATCAACGGGACGCACCTTCATGGGCGCCATGTACCAGCGAATCGGGCCGTGCAATTCGGCAATGAACGCGAGCGATGCGATGACACCAGCCCACGGCGCGCGCTTCGCGATCCACGTCACGGCGATGGCGACGAGCAGTGCCAGTCCGACGTGCGTGATGAGCGCCCATCGCGCCGGAACGCGGATGGCGTGGAAGCCGGGAACGTAATTGAAGAGGAATCGGTAGAACGGCGTGCGCAGTCCGAGGGAACCGATGAAGCCGAGAAAAGTCCAGGACCACGCCAGCGTCAACGGTTTCCACTGGCGGCAGGCGATGGCTACGAGCGCGAAGCAGAGCGCCAGCGCTCCGGGAAAGAGCCAGCGCTCGGGATCAACCTTCGGATCGCTGTGCGTCGGATAGAAGCGATGCGCGAAGTTGTCGACGAGCCAGTCGCCCGGCAGCGCTGAGTGGTCCATCGACTCGTCCCACGATCGTTCCATACCGTACAGTTTTGAAGCCTTGTAGTATGGGTAAAGAAATGGCGCGAGGAAGAGCATCGCCACCGCACCAGTGATGGCGATGCGCCGTAGCGGCGGCCGCAGAATCGCGATCGTCATTACGATGGCGATGCTGCCGAAGAAAAAGAGATGGACGTTCGACAATCCGTTCCAGAGAAAGGCCGCGCCGAAGCCGATGGCGTGGCGCCAGTCGGGCACCCGCGCATAACGATTCAGCGCGAAGAGAAGCAGCGGCAGCGTTCCCGCCCAGACGTACTGCACATGCGACAGGTGGGTGAACCGGTACGGAACGAACGCATAGAAAATCCCTGCGGCGATCGCGCCTGCGGTGCTCCCGGTGACCTCCTTCGCCAGCAGGTACGCGAAGAATCCGCACATCGCGTAACCGAGCAGCATGGCCACGTTGTAGGCAGCGAGTGGCGGCACGCCAACGGCGCGCAGCGGGAAAAGAAAGACGGCGATTCCGTACAGGTTCTCGCTGAACGCAAGCGAGTACTTCGCGGGATAGAAGATGTTCGCCTGAAACAGCCGGCCGGGCTGATGAAACGTGGCGTGAAAGTCCCAGTCGAGGACCCACGTGTTGATGTAGGGATCGCCCGGGTACGCCACCGCGCGCCCGAGGTTGGGCAGCAGCGGCCAGGTCATGAGAATCGCGAGGACCGCGAACAGGACGGCCGCGGCGGCGTGCTTCGGCAACTTCACGGGCCGATCATAGTGGGAGCCGGGAGAGGTACGATTACGCTATGGAGAAAACCACGAAGAGACTCCCTGAGGAATCGCTCGAACCGCGACGCGCCGGCACAACGGAGCTGCTCGAAACTGCGCGCCGGTTCCGGTCGACGCTCACTTTCGAAACGACCGAAAAGGAGATCGCCGAAGCGAAGCGCAAAGGTCGTCAGTGATCGTCGTCGACACGTACTTCGAGTGAGAGAAGCTCGACCCGTCCCCCCTCACTTCACCTTCCCCGCCTCCACGTCCTTGATGAACTTCACCACCTCGCGGAAGTAGCGCTCCTGATCGTCGTACATCTCCAAATGGCTTCCCTCGGTGATCACGACGCGTGAGTGCGGGATGAGCTTTCCCATGCGGCGGATGTCGTCCGGGCTCATCGTGCCGTGACGGCCGACGATGATCAGCGTCGGGACCTTGATCTTGTGCAAGTGGGCCCAGCGATCCCAGTCCTTGAAGTTGCCGCTGATGACGAACTCGTTCGGGCCCTGCATCACGTTGTAGATCTTCTGATTGAACTTCTTGAACGCCCGCGCCGCCGGCTCGGGCCAGGGATCGAGGCGCAGCAGATGCGCGGCGTACACCTTGCCCATCATGATTTCCTGGTACTCCGGCGCATCGTAGTTGCCGGCCGCCTCGTACTTCGCAAGCGTTTTGCGGTCCGCTTCCGACAGTTCGGCCAGCAGCGTCGCCGCGTACTTCTCGTACGACGCGATGCCCGCCGTCATGTCGGAGATGATCAGCGCCTTCAGATGATCCTGATGCTCGAGGGCGTACTCGATCGCCAGCATGCCGCCCCAGGAGTGACCGTAGAGAACGAAGTGATCGAGCCCGAGGCCTTTGCGGACCTGCTCGACCTCGTTGCGGTAGCGGGCTACGGTCCAGAGCGAAGCATCGTCGGGCACGTCAGAGTTCCCGACGCCGAGCTGGTCGTAGTAGTAAAACTGGATGCCGTGCTGCGGCAGAAAATCCTCGAAGCATTCGAAGTAGTCGTGCGGAAAACCGGGGCCGCCGTGCAGCGTCAGCATCTTGATCGGACCGTGCCCGACGCGGTCGGTCCAGACGTGATACTTCCCGTCGACCTCGATCATCTTCACGCCTCCGGTTTTCACCTCGGCGGCCCCGCCGGCAACGGCCAGGAATGTGAGCGCGAATGCGATGACGTGTTTTTGCATGCCCGATGATACGCATCCCGTGACGCTCCGGATGCGTGTGGCAGAATGGCGCGCAATCCCCTCATTCTGGGACCCCCGCATGGAGACGATCGATGACTGACGCAGTCATTCAACACGAAGATGGACGTGTCGAGCTTCGTTCCGACGAAGGGATTCGCACCAGCTCGCTCTACAACCACGATCTCGCCCCAGTGCCGGTGTCCGAACGCAACTGGACGACGTACAACTACGCCGCGCTCTGGATCGCCATGGCGCACTGCATCCCGACGTACATGATGTCGTCGGGCCTGATCGGCGCCGGGATGAACTGGTGGCAGGCGCTGGTCACGATCCTCGTCGGCAACACGATCGTCCTCATCCCCATCCTGCTCAACTCGCACGCCGGGACCAAGTACGGCATCCCGTTTCCGGTCTTCGCGCGCGCCAGCTACGGCACGATCGGCTCGAACCTGCCCGCGCTGATGCGCGCCATCGTCGCCTGCGGCTGGTTCGGCATTCAGGCGTGGATCGGCGGCGAGGCGTTGCACACATTCTTCACGTCGATCCTGCACTCGTGGCCCACTCTCCTCGGCAACTTTGCCGGGCATCCGACCACCGAGTGGATCTCGTTCCTCCTCTTCTGGGCGCTGAACATCCTGATCATCTATCGCGGCATGGACCTGCTCCGCCGCTTCGAAAACTGGGCGGCGCCATTCGTACTCGTGATGACCGCGCTGCTACTCGCGTGGGCCGTCTGGCGTGCGCACGGACTCGGCTACCTGCTGCACGAGAAAGGGAAGTTCGAAACGTGGGCGCAGTTCCGCCCGATCTTCATCCCATCGCTGACGGCGATGATCGGCTTCTGGGCGACGCTGTCGCTGAACATGCCCGACTTCACCCGCTTCGGCCGCAGCCAGCGCGAACAGGCCATCGGTCAGACCGTGGCCCTGCCGACGACGATGACGGTCTTCGCAGCGATGGGCGTCATCATCACCTCGGCGGCCGTCGTCATCTATCCGACGATGGGGATCAACGAGCTCTGGGATCCGCTCAAGCTCGTCGCGCAGTTCAAGCAACCGCTGGTCGTGGCTATCTCGATGTTCACCGTCGTCATCGCCACGCTCTCGGTCAACATCGCCGCGAATGTCGTCTCGCCCGCGAACGACTTCGCCAACGCCTTTCCGAAGTGGATCTCGTTCCGCACCGGCGGCCTGATTACCGGCCTCCTCGCCATCGCCATGCAGCCGTGGCGCCTCCTGGCCGATCCCTCCGGCTACATCTTTACGTGGCTTTTGGGATACAGCGGCGGCCTCGGCTCGATCGGCGGCGTGATGATCGTCGACTACTGGATCGTCCGAAAGAAGCACCTCGTCCTCGGCGATCTCTATCGGACGGAAGGAGCCTACCGCTACGCCGCCGGCTGGAATTGGCGCGCCGTCTTCGCGACGCTCCTAGGCTGCCTGGCCGCTTGGATCGGCCTCGTAGTTCCCGCGCTCCGCCCGCTCTACGACTACGCCTGGTTCGTCGGCTTCGGGGTCGCCGCGGTCACGCACCTCATCCTGATGAAAGCCCTCCCCCCGCGCGAATCGTCTCTGGCCGCCGCATGATCACACTCCTGATCCTCGGCGGCGCCGCAGTCGCCGCCATCGTTGCCGGCGCCTCGCTGCGAAGAAAGACCGCCGCGCGCGCAGCAAACGCCGATCGCAAAACGAATGTCGACATCGATCGGGAGGTAAACGTAGGTCGGACTCTCCAGTCCGACATCACGTACCCTCCGAGTGGCGCCATTCTGTCTGAGGTCACGCTCAGTCGGACTGAGAGTCCGACCTACGTGGAACCCTCAATCAGCGAAGTGGCCAGCACCGATCCTGAGGCGCTCCCCGACGCTGAGCCCGTCCCGGTGACTGACCTCAAGCTGCCGCCAATGACGTCTCCCGATCTGCGCTCGTCTGCGCCATCTGCGGATAAAACCGGTCCGCAGATCGCGCAGATCGACGCAGATGATGTCCCTCATCCGATCACCGATCCCGAGCCGCTCCCCGACGCTGATCCCGAGCCCGTCCCGATCACCGAGCCTGAGCCTCAACCCGCTCCCGAACCGCCGCCCGCACCGGAGCCGCCGCAACCAACGATCATCGTCGGCGCTACGCCTCCCGCACAAAGGTCAATCAGCGCACGCAGGTTGTCGGAGACTCGTCCGGCCAGCGCGTATAGCCGCACCGGCATTGCGGCCGCCCGGGTTCCGAAGCCAAGCCGTATAATCCGCAAACCAAAATCGGAGAGAACCAACATGTCCCGAATCGTCAAAGGTGGTTTGATTCAGACTTCCCTCGCTTGCGAGACGACCGAGCCGCTCGAAACGATCCGTCTCGCGCAGACCGAGCGCACGCTCAAGTACATCGATCAGGCCGGCGCCGAGGGCGTGCAGGTGCTCTGCATGCAGGAGATCTTCACCGGTCCCTACTTCTGCGCCGAGCAGAGCACGCGCTGGTACGACTCCGTCGAGAAGATTCCTGACGGGCCGACCACGAAGCTCATGCAGGAGTACGCCAAGAAATACAGCATGGTCATCGTCGTGCCTCTGTATGAGGAAGAAGAGACCGGCGTTTACTACAACACCGCCGCCGTCATCGACGCCGATGGCAAGTATCTCGGCAAGTACCGCAAGAACCATATCCCGCACGTCGCTCCCGGTTTCTGGGAGAAGTTCTACTTCCGCCCGGGCAACCTCGGCTACCCGGTGTTCGAGACCGCGTACGCGAAGGTCGGCGTCTACATTTGCTACGACCGCCACTTCCCCGAAGGCGCGCGCGAGCTCGGGCTGGCTGGTGCGGAGATCGTGATGAATCCCTCGGCGACCGTGTCGGGCTTGTCCGAGTATCTCTGGAAGCTCGAGCAGCCGGCGCACGCGGTGGCCAACGGCTACTTCGTCGGCGCCATCAACCGCGTCGGCTTCGAAGCGCCGTGGAACATCGGCGAGTTTTACGGGCAGAGCTACTTCTGCGATCCGCGCGGCCAGATGCTGGCCGTCGGCCCGCGCGATGCGGACGCGCTCGTCACCGCGGACCTCGACATGGACAAGATCCGCGAGGTGCGCAACACGTGGCAGTTCTATCGCGACCGCCGTCCGGAGACGTACACCGGGATCCCGCGGCTGTAGGAGAAGAACCTTTCACGCGGAGATGCGTAGACGCGAAGGGGTTTTCTCCGCAGCTCCGCGTCTCCGCGTGAACCGGTTTTCTCAAGCCCATGCGCAACCACATCCTCATCCACATCAACGGACGTGAACATCGCGTCGAAGGCGATGCCGCGTTCGAGACGCTCGCAAACTATTTGCGTCAGGATGTCGCGGCGACGGGTACGAAGATTGTCTGCGAGGAAGGGGACTGCGGCGCGTGCACAGTGCTGACGCGGCGCAGCGCGGATGCCGATTACCGCGCCGTCAACTCATGCATCTTGTCGCTCGCGCAGCTTGACGGCTCATCGATCGTGACGGTCGAAGGTCTGCGTGAAGAGAAGGCGCTCCATCCCGTTCAAGCGGCGATGGTGCAATGCCACGGCGCACAATGCGGCTACTGCACGCCCGGCTTCGTCGTGGCCATGGCCGGCATGTTCGAAAACCGCGATCGTGTCGATGAGAAGCAGGTGCGCGACGGACTGACGGGAAACCTCTGCCGCTGCACCGGCTACGAGCCGATCATCAAAGCGGCTCTCGCAGTCGACGGCGCACAGGCCGCGAAGATGCGCGAGCGTTACCCGTCACTGCCTGATGCGAACGACTCCGTGCAGGTGGGAACATTCTTCGCGCCAGGCACTCTCGACGAAGCCATCGCCTTCAAGCGCGACCATCCCGGCTGCACGATCGTCCAGGGCGGCACCGACGTCGGCGTCTGGGTCAACAAGCGCCGCTACCAGGCGCCGGCGATGCTGTCGCTGGCGAAGATCGAGTCGCTGCGCGAGCTTCGCGAGGAAGAGGGCACGATCGTCGTCGGTGCGAACACATCGCTGGCCGACTTCGAGACATTCATCGCCGATCGCATCCCCGAGCTCGCCGGCATCATGGCCATCTTCGGATCGCCGCAGATCAAGAACGCAGGAACGCTGGTCGGCAACATCGCCAACGGCTCGCCGATCGGCGATACGTTGCCCTATCTCTTCATCGCCGGCGCCGCGCTGGAGATGAACAACGGCACCCGCTCCGTCCCCATCGACCGTTTCTACCTCGGCTACCGCAAGTTCGATCTGCAACCAGACGAGATCATCACCCACGTCCGCCTCTCCATCGTCCGCGACACGCTGAAACTCTACAAAGTCTCGCGCCGGAAAGACCTCGACATCTCCGCCTTCACCGCCGCCATCCGCCTGGCGATGACCGGCGACCGCATCGACCGCGCCGGCATCGCCTACGGCGGCGTCGCACCCACCGTGGTCCGCCTCCCGCGCACCGAGGCGTTTCTCGCGGGCAAGAACGCATCGCTCGATGTTTTCGAGCAAGCCGGCCGCATCGCCCGCGACGAGATCAAACCAATCAGCGACGTCCGCGGCTCCGCCGACTACCGTTTGCAACTGGCCGAGAACATCATGGCCAAGTTCTGGTACGAGGTGTTTGGGGAGACGACTGCGCCGCGGCTCGCGCAGGTGTAGGGCAGCGCCGGCTGCAAAGTAGTTAGCCGCCGGGCGTCACGACCGCCGGCCGTGAGTGGTGAGCACGATGAGAATCCCCCAGCACGAGCAAGAACGTCGACGAATTTCTACCTCCCGCCCTGACAGCACTCGGGCGAGGACGCCCGAGTGCCCGCGGTCGAGACGACCGCACTCCTTGCATGCCTCGAAGCGCTTGGGAGTGTGGGCGTCTCGCCCGCGGCCATCGAGGCGTCTCGCCTCGGTGGTCTGGTCCGGCTCCGTAGCTCCACAGGGCGTTGAAACGGGTCCCGATCTAAAAACGAGCCTAGGACGCTCTCCTGCGATCAATTTAGCCACGAGAGAGCTTGGGGTCCGGATTCTGCGCTTCACTCCGCCCGAAGATCTCTCGATCTAATTCCCACGCGAGACTGCTTTCCGGGTTCGCGCGGTGAGCCGCCAACCGCAGCTCGAGCTCGCGCTTGAGTTGATCAGAAACCGGAAGGAGACCGGGATCGTCGAGAATCGAGTCCCAGATTTCGCCGACCAGTTGAAGCCTCTCAGGGATGGGCAGTTTGCGAATTCCGCGATGTCTCTCACGCCACAATCTACTCACGCGGTCCAACGTCGCGATCGAAGTGATTAGGCAGCCGCGCTCGGACGCTTCGGGAAGACTGCGACGGGGACCGTCCGCGGAGCAGCCATGCT
Source organism: Thermoanaerobaculia bacterium (assembly GCA_034664845.1). Classification (GTDB taxonomy): domain Bacteria; phylum Acidobacteriota; class Thermoanaerobaculia; order Gp7-AA8; family Gp7-AA8; genus JADGNZ01. Next base: position 15,334 of record JAXDGW010000057.1, read on the forward strand.
GCGCCGTTTCGCCTTGATTCGCGATATCTCATGCAGCGTTTCGGCTGTGAAGTAACTCTCGCCGCACCTCGGGCAGGAAAACATCGGAATGTCCTCGATTACGAGGAGAGTCGAGCCGCTACCATAGCTCCTCGTAACGTGGCGAAGTAACACCTCGGCATTTCCGCAAAAGGCACAAGGCTCACTCGAGGTAGACGGTGATGATGACTGCGCGCCCGATTGAATCGAACTTGGCGACGACGCAGCCGGCAGCGTACGCGAGCGTAATGCCCCGGATGACGTACTTCGCTTCACCCGTTCTGCGGTCCTTTTGACACTCGATGATTTCGCCCGTGAGGACGATGCTTTCCAGATCGAGGATGTCGAGCTCGTCATTTTCCTGTTCCTCGGCCGCGTGTAGCGGCGCTTAGCCCGGCCCGTTCAACACGGCACTATCTGCGGTGCTACTGTTTTACGACGACAAACTTTTCAACCTCTTTTGGCAATTGCATCTCATAGCTTGCGGCGCCATTCGCGCCGACATGCTTGGTTACAGGGTAAGTTGAATCTGATGGTTCGGAAATCTGAAGATCTTTGTGATGCGGGAATCGCAGGGCAAGTGTCTGAAGCCTCGTGCTTGTCGTAGCGTACTGCCAGATCTGATCGCATGTTCGAACGCCTCGCTCTCTACAAGGTCCGTAATTAAAAGAAGGACCGGCAAGTACGAATGTCTCTGCTAGGTCAAGAAGAGACGATATGCCTGCGCTCTGAAGGCCCTGATAAGCATCTCCTTTGATATTAATTGTCAGCTTCGTCCCGTTGTATGTGAACGATGTCTCATGGAGATGATTGCCTACTGTGAACGACAGCGAACCAAGAGGCTCTCGTCTTGTGCCGTAGGGCAATTTGTAAAAGCTCAGCCCATATCCGGTTCCAAGCAACAACGCCGCAGTATTGGTTTCTGCAGCGCTGGGCATCAGAGAGGAGGACGCATCGAAGCTGATCTCTTCTGCATCCCAATTGTCGTAGAAATGATCTCCGCAGTCATATGTCCCTCCGCCTGGGTTCTCGGGCAGCGTTGTACTCTTGCAGCCGATCTTGCCTGCGGCCAGTGCTCTTGATAGCCGGTTAGAGTAACCTTCTTTCGCTAGGACCGCGCCATCAAGGATCACAAGGATTTGAAGCGTGGCGCCGACAGTTGTGTATCTATTAGCTGCGGTGTCGAGCAAACGGCGGTAGTCAGCAGCTTGTTTTTCGGCGCGCTGGACTTCCAGACGCTGGGAGCGCTCCTGGAGGGTGATCGATAGCGCGAGCGTAAAGATGATGCCGAGCGCAACAACCCAACCTTCGGACGTTAACTTTCCAGCCTTGCGAGATTCGATTCTCAGCCCGTATAGAGCGAAAGCCGCCGTTGCAACTAGACTTAGCGCTTTCAGCAGACCAACTAACGTCTCATTTGGCGTCATACACGCGAACCTCGCTGCAGGAACCCTGGCGAACATCATACTGGACATAGTGCACGTCACCTTGCGAGTTCATGCGCCGTCTGCAAAACCCGCGCAAAAACTCGATCAGCGGCCTCAGGCCACGCTGCACAGGCGTCAGCCAGGACGGCGGCTCATGGCCCCCAGCTCGGACGCAGAGAACGCACTAATCGTGACGTAGTACCCGTCCAAATCGCGGAGCGTGAACTCCTGGGTTCCCGTATTCGGGTTTGTGGTCGGTCCCTCTTCGAATCGGGCCACGAGAGTGCGTGCCCGTTCCAGAGCACTATCGAAATCGTCGACGCGGAAGAACAGGAGAAGTCCGTTGCCGGGCGTCGCGTTGTCGGGGCTCGTCAATGACGGATGCTCGTGTGCGCCCCATTGGTGGAGGCAGAGTAAGACCGTTCCGTCCGAATCGAGAATTTGACCCCAATAGGGATGGGCCGGTTGTGTCTCGGGCTGGCCGAAGAGCGATTGGTACCATTTGAAGCTGCCTGGCACATCGTTTACGCCGATGATCGTCCACGTGCGCTTCATGACGTGCCGCACGATACAACAACGCACTGATGGCGAACGATGGCGATGCCGCCGGTTGACGGCGGCATCGCCGGTCAGGTGCCGTTACGAATACATCAGCATCGTTTTCCCCGTTTTTCCCGGGTAGTAGAGCCGAAGTCTGGCGATGTAGTTCCGGCCCTGGAAGAGTTTGTAGACGATGCGGGCGTTGCGGTCCTGGCCGCTGTCGTCGTCGCCGGCGAGGAGACGCGGCGTTCCGTTGATGTCTTCGAATAGTGCGAGCAGCGTGTCTGACGCTCCCTTTGTTTCGATTGTGTAATTCCGCGATGCAGTGGGCTTGATGGCGTAATCGATCTGCTGGCCGGCGGCAAGATCGGCGGCGACGCTTTGGAAGGGTTGGAGCGTTGGCAGCGTCGCGTTCAGTTTCGGGTACCACTTCACCGCCCATTCCTTATCAGCGCTCGAGAGCGTTGCGGGTGGCGTGAGGCCGCTGACGTCGTATTGCTCAGGCTCGTCGATGAGACCGGGCTCGAACTCGTATTCCATGATCGAGTCGGGATCCCAGGTCGAGCCCTGAACCTGCTGGGTCGAGAGCTTCTCGAGGATGTTGTGAAAGGTCGTGTCGTGGTCCCAGCTGTTGGGTGGCTGGGCCAGCGAGTCATACACCTTCTGCTCGTGCCACTTGATTCCCGCGAACGGATTCTGGTGCTCATGCTCCATTCCGAGAACGTGCCCGAGCTCGTGAAGCGCGGTGCCGCTCCCGTATGGGGACGTGAGGTCCCAGCCGTACACCGTCGTCGGCTGCGTCTGAGGAACGTTCAACACACCGCGGCCTACCGACGAGGCCGAGCTGCCATCTGCCGTCGAATAGCCGATGCGCACTTCGGCCTCGCTGAGCTGCGTGACCTCCTGAAACTCGAGGCCGATTCCGAGGCCCTTCCATTTGGCAAATGCTCCGCGAATCGCATTGGCCTGACTGCTCGGAACGGCAAAGTGAGAGCTGCCCTTGAAGAAGCAGTAGTGCAGGACAGTGCCGTTCAACCACTTGGTCTGGGTGTTGATGATCGCTGAGGCCCGGAGCGGATCACCCATGACGGCGGGCGGCAGATGAGGGAGCGTCCGGGGAAGGTTGCTGCAAAATGGCTTTGTGGTTCCGGCTGGTTGCGCGCTCCTGGACGGCCGGCTGCTTCGCTTGCTTGCCATGGTGACACTCCTTTTTGTGGCGGTGTTACATAAGGAGTGTCGGTATAGGGGTTTTCCCTACCCTCTTTCAAGTTACAGTGCAGAGTCAAGCCGGCCGTGGCGCGCGCTTGATGATCGCAACCGCCATCTCAATCCCGCCAGCCAGGGCTGCCCCCGCCAAACCAGCAAACCCGAAGCCCGCGCCCGCCCACATGACGAGAAGTTCATTGGTAACCTCCGCTTTCAAGAGGACCGTGAGGAGCCAGAAGACCCCAGCTCCCACACCGGCTCCGGCTGTGCCCGCAGTGATCATGGACAACGCGATGCGGCGGCCTCGCCACCCAAGGAACAGAAGGACCGCTGCTGCCGGCGCGACGATTACAGCAAGTGCATCGCCGGCGAGCAGCGCAAGTAGGTACAGAATGCCCAGGATCATCAACATGCGCCGGCCGAATTAAGCGTTGATCGACGCCTCGGTCGCGTCGCTCCCCTCCACCGGTGCCGAGCGTCCCGCGCGATACAGCAGCGCGCAGATGGCGATGACGATGGCGATGCCGCCGGCGATTGCAACAGGTCCAGTGAGGTGCGTGAAGTCCTTCGCCGCGAAGTGCATGCTTGCGAGCGGGCCGGCGAGTGACGGGAACTTGCCCGAAGCGGCGACCAGGAAGGCGATGAGCACGCCGACCAAGCCTTCTCCCGCGATCATGCCGGACGCGGCGAGGACTCCCGGATCGCTGTCGAGCGATTTGCCGGCACGTTTTGAATCGACCATGCGCCGGACAATGCCGCCGACGAATACCGGCATCAGTGTGCCGAGGGGAAGATAGATTCCGACGGCGAAGGAGAGGCCGGGGAGGCCGGCGATGATCGCACAGATCGAAAGCGCCGAGCCGGTGCCGACGAGCGCCCATGGCAGCGAGCCGGAGAGCACGCCTTCGATGACGGTTTTCATCAGCGTTGCCTGCGGCGCGGGAAGATCGGGCGAGCCGAACGTGAAGGCTTTGCCGAGGAGCAGCACGGTTCCGGCGATGGCCCAGCAGGCGCACGCGGCGCCGAGGAATTGGCCGAACTGCTGTTTGGCGGGGGTGGCGCCGACGATGTAGCCGGTCTTCAGATCCTGCGAGATGTCGCCGGCCTTCGACGCTGCGATGCAGACGACCGTTCCGACCGTGAGAATCGCTGCGCGCGCTGAGGGATCGGTCCAGCCGCACAGCACGAACACGACCGACGCGCCGAGCAGCGTGACGAGCGTCATCGCCGAGGTGGGATTCGACGACACGCCGATCAGTCCGACGATGCGTGAGGACACGACGACGAAACAGACCCCGAAGATGGCCACGCCGAGCGATGCGACGAGGCGCGGAACGAAGGCCATGTTTCCTGCGAGCAAGCCCGGCACGGCTACGAGCGTGATGACGACGGCTGCCGGAACGACGACGACGATCCATGAGGGCACATCGCGATCCGTGCGCGGCGTGCGCTCGCCGTCCGTCGTCTCCATGCCGCCGCGGCGCAATCCTTTGATCACTGCGGCGAAGGAGCTGGCCATCGTCGGCAGCGCTTTGATCACCGCCGCGATTCCTGCCGCCGCCACCGCGCCCGCGCCGATGTAGCGGACGTAGCGCGACCAGATCTGTCCCGCTGTCATCGCGGCGATCGGCAGCTTCATCTCGGGGAACATCGGCGCCGGCAATCCCGCGCCGATCGTCGCGATCAACGGCGTGAGCACGATCGCCGAGATCAGGCTGCCGGACACCATGATCGCCGACGGTTTGTACCCGAGGATGTAGCCGACGGCGAGAAGCGCGGGAGCGATCTCGAGCGCGAGCTCCGCTTTGGCGAGAACCGGCAGATGCATCGCCAGCCCCGAGGGGAGCAGCATGAACGCGCCGAGGGCGAGCTTGATCGCGGCGCCGGCGGCGAGGCCGATGAAGATCCACTTTCCGCCCGACGTCCCGACCGTCGTCGCCCTCAGCACCTCGGCGCACGCAGTTCCTTCCGGATACGGCAGCTCGGCGGCCGACTTCACGATGAGCAGCCGCCGCAACGGAACCATCGCCGCGATACCGAGGAATCCCCCGAGGAGGGCGAGGATGGCGACCTGCCAGAACGGCGGGGCCATCCCCCACAGAAAGAGCGCCGGGATGGTGAAGATCGTTCCGGTCGCAAGAGACGAGCTGGCCGAGCCGATGGTCTGCGAGAGATTTGCTTCGAGGATCACACCGTCGCGGCGGCCCGGCATCAGCTTGAACAGCGCGACGGTGAGCACCGCGATCGGGATCGAGGTCGAGACGGTCAGTCCGACTTTCAACCCGAGGTAGGCGTTGGCGGCGCCGAAGAGGATGCCGAAGAAGATGCCGGCGAGAACAGCGCGCGTGGTGAACTCGATCACCGATTCGTCTCGGGCTGGTGCGATGCTCATGCTGGATCGTGGCGTGTGCGGTGTGTGCGTGTCAACGCGTTTTCAAAAGGCCTAACCACAGAGGCGCAGAGCACACAGAGAAAACCTCTGTGTCCTCCGTGACTCTGTGGTTCAAGCCTTTGGACAACCTACGAGGACACGCGCATTGCGGCGGAATCTCCCACCACCACCCGATTCCTCCCACCCTTCTTCGCCGCGTACAGACGCTCGTCGGCGACGCGGAAGAGGACATCGACAGCGCCGCCGTCGTCGGGAAAGATCGACGCGCCGATGCTCACGGTGATCTGCGCGCCGTCCTTTGGTGCGGGCATCAGCTCGATCCCTTCTCGGATCCGTTCGGCGATCGCGGCCAGCGACGCGTTGTCGATCTGCGGGACGATCACGGCGAACTCCTCGCCGCCGTAGCGCGCCGGAAAATCGACCGTGCGCACCGCCTCGCGGATCACGCGGGCCACGCGCTGCAACGCATCGTTGCCGGCGAGGTGGCCGTAGGTGTCGTTGTATTTTTTGAAACGGTCGAGGTCGAGGATGAGGATGCCGACGTGCTCCGGGTAGCGGCTGGCGCGCTCGATCTCGAGCTCGATGCGCTCCCGGAAGGCGCGGAAGTTCGGGAGGTTCGTCAGCTCGTCGGTGCGGGCGTGCGCTTTCAATTCGTCCGACATGTGATTGACCGCCGCGGCGAGCGTGGCGATCTCGAAGTCGCCCGCGACCGCAGCACGTGCGCCGAGGTCGCCGGCGGCGATGCGGTCGGCAGCGAGTGCGAGATCTTCGATCGGGCGCACCACCTTGCGCAGCGTCACCTGCACCGCGGCGAAACTGCAGATGACGATGATCCAGGCGACGGCCAGGCCGGCGGTCATCAGCTCGCGCGACTCGCGCTCGAGCATCGGCAACTGATTGGCGATCTCGCGCTTCCGTTCATCGATCATGCGCTGCGCTTCGGCCACCACGCGCATCGACTCCGTGTCGATCTCGTTTGGCGGCGACGTGGCGTCCGCAAGCACCGCGCGAAACGTCGTCATTCTCCGCCGCAGCGCCGAGGTATCGATCGTCGACAACGATTCCGACTCGAGCAGTTGCGCGACGATGCGATAGCGCGAAGCGTCGCCTGCCAAGGCGTGCGCGCGATAGGCGTTCTGTGCGCGGATCAGCTCTTCCAGCGTGGCGATCGCCCGCGTCTCGACGCCGACCAGCCGGCTCCAGCGATCCTGCGCTACCTGCGCGCGCCAGCTCAGGCCGAACGTGATGCCGAACAGCGCGAGCGCGAACGCGATCGTCAGCAGCCACACGCGCGTGCGAAGCCGGGTGCGCCGCGCCATCGTCAGCCGTTTCCCGCCAGCTCGACCGCGCGGCGCGCCACGACGTGCGTGGCGAGGACGAACGCGGCGTGGCTCCAGGTCAGCGGCGCGACGGAGATTGGCGCGCCGGTGTAGGGATCGAGCTGTTCCGCGAGGACGCCGCTCGGCAGCGCGCGGTCGCAAGCCCACAGAAGAATGTCGATCGCCTTCTGCAGCTCGGCGCTCGTCTGCGCGCGCATCGCGTACCAGTGCGCGGCCGAGAGCGTGCAGACGATCCACGGATTGCCCGCCACGTTCTGGACGTCCTTCGAGACCTGGAAGTAGTAGTCGTTCTCGTAGCGCGCCACGCCGCCGATGTCCGTCTTGATCGTCAGCCGCTCGATCATCGCTTCCATCGTGGCCACGATCTTCGGGTCGTCGGCATCGAACATTCCGAAGAGCCAGAGTCCGGCCATCGACGCGTCGAGCGTCGTGTCGGTGGTGATCTCACCCTCGCGCGAGACGTTGACGGAGCGCGCGAAATGACCGCTCGCTTCATCGAACAGAAACCGCGACGTGCCGTCCTTGATCTCGGCGGCGGCGCGGCGGTATTTCTCCGCCTGCGCGGTCTCGCCGAACGCATCGGTGAATCGCGCCGCGGCGTTCAGTCCCGCCCAGACCGATCCGATCGTGAACGCAGCGATGCCGCGCCGCTCCTCCCAGAGATCCCACGACGGCGCAGGAAGGCGCGTGTGCGGTTCGCGATAACGCGCCAGAAAATCGGCCATCTGCTTGATGATCGGCTTGTACAGCGGCCGTACGAATTCGACGTCGTGAAACTTCTCGAAGTGCGTCCAGAGCGCGACGACAACGAGCGCGGTCTCGTCTTCCTGAATCGGCAGCTGGCGTTTGCCGTCGGCGAGCCACGGATGCCACGACGATCCGACCGAGCCATCCGGGTTGTATTTGTGCAGCAAGAACCCCTCGGGCGTAATCAGCCGGCAGCAGAAGTCGAAGAAGCGGCGCGTGATCTCGGCGTATCCGGCCTGCAGCAGCGCCATGGCCACGATCGCGCCGTCGCGCGGCCACATATACGTGTACGTGTCGCGCCCGAACTGCACGATGTCCGAATCGGTGGCAGCGATGACTGCGCCGCTGTGATCGACCTGCGTCCGGATGATCAGCAGCGACCGGCGATACAACCTCTGCACCGCCTCGGGTAGCCGGCTGATGTCGACATCGTTCTTGACCCACAACTTCCAGTAGTCGCGCGTTCGGTCGAGTAGCGACGCCGCGCCGCGCTCGCGCACGAGAGCGTCGAGCGCAACGACATCTTTGTAAGACTGGCCGAACACCCACCAGATGTGCGCCGTCGTCACACCGCCGGGCGGCAGCGTCAACTCAATCATGCCGGTGCAATCGACCGATCCCTGTGCAATCGCTTTATGCGCCTCCAGCACCCCATCCTCGGCGTCGCGCCAGGTTCCCTGAAAACCCTCGCGCTCCTTCGTGCCGATGGCGAAAGCCTTGAATCCGAACTGGTCCTCGCTCGCCGCGTTGATCAGGACGTAGCGCTGCGCCTTGTACGCGACGAGCCCGTTGAACTCCGGATCGAAGAAGATCGTGTCGCCGATGGCGTTGCCGCTGAGATGCGGATCGAAATGGCTGAAGAGCCGGACGGTGCGTTTCGTATCGGCGAGATTGCGAAGCTCGACGCGGCGGATGAAGACGTCGCGATCAAAATCGACCGCATCGTTGATGGTCATATCGAGCTGCAATGAATCGGAATGCGCGTCCATCCGTGTGACGAGCGTGTCTCCGTCGTAGTCGAGCCGCTTCACCCACGATGGATCGCCGATCCACGCAAACTTCCCATCGCACCAGATACCAAAGAAACTGACGTCGCCGTTGGTCTGGTTGTCCTGCCCGACATGCGGGTAGTAAACGTCTCGGATGTTGTACTCATGATCGAAGTTGACCATGAGACTGCCGTTGCCAATCGGAAGATCGCGCGCCACAGTTGCAGGATAAGGGCAAAGGAGTGCAGGCGTCTCGATTCGGGACGCTCGCCGCTCCGCCGTTGCCTCGCCTCACCCACTAACGCCAGGCATCGCGCGCCGTCTAACCTTGCGAGATGACGACCGCGATCACTGGACCGACCGTCGCGCCGGGCGTGCTGCAGTTCGATCCGGTCTCCTCGGCGGCGGCGTTTCCGCGTGTGGCGCGTCTCCCGCGCAACGCGCGGGTGAGCGCTGCTGACGCGAGGTTCGGCACGCTGCTGCGGCGCGTCGAGTTGCCCGCCTCGTCGCTCACCTCCACCGCGTATCCGCCGCAACTCCGTTTGACGCCGCACACACATACCGGAGCGTTCCTCCTGTTCGTGCGCGATGGCGGATTCATCGAGGAGCACAACAAGGGACGCGAGCGCTGCGATCGGTTCTCGTGCATCTACCGTCCCGCCTTCGACGAGCACGCGAATGAATTCGACGACGGCGGCGCTGTGCTGGCGGCGGTCGATCTTGGTCCTGCCTGGGTAACCCGGCTGCGCGACGCTGGCTTCAACGGCGAGCGCTTTCGGGTGCGATCGCCGTTCGTCGATCAGTTCGGCGACCGGCTCGACGCGGAGTTGGCCGCTCCTGACAGCATGTCCGAGATCGTCATCGAATCGCTGGCGACGGAAGTGATCGTCTTCGCGTCGCGGCTTGCGGGCAAGAGCGGCGGTGGGCGCAACGCGTGGCCGGAGCGCGCGCGGCGGCTGATCGAGGAAGAATTCGCGTCGCCGCTTTCGCTCGGCGGAATTGCGTCCGAGGTGGGCGTGCATCCGGTGCATCTGGCGCGGCAGTTTCGCGCCTCGCAGGGCTGCACGGTCGGCGAGTACATCCGCCGGGTGCACGTCGGGTTCGCGCGCCGCGAGCTGGTGATGACAAGCAAGCCGATCGCGGAGATCGCGCTTGCCGCCGGATTCTTCGACCAGAGCCAGCTCACGAAAACCTTCAAGCGCGTCACGGGGCGAACTCCGGCGGCGTATCGCGCGCAGCACCGCTAAAGCCCGCAACCCGATTCTCACGCGAAGGCGCGAAGAGAAGCATCTCAACCTTCGAACACTTCCTTTCGCGTCTTCGCGTGAGAAATGTCGTGCGCAGAAACCTATGCCGCTAATCGAGAACAAAACGGCTTCCCCTCGCCAAGCAGCGCCCCGGCCGCGGTGCTACGTTGGAACGATGAAGAACGCCCGCATCGCATCGATCGTGTTCACGCTGTTGTTTGTCACGGCATCGCTTCCGCTTCTCGCCCAGACTACCGGCTCACCGAATGAGCTGGCCGGACTCTGGAAGGCGAAGAAGCGATTCGGTCCTGACGCGCGCGGCACGCTCGTGCTGCAGCGGAGCGGCGCCAACTGGACTGCCGACATGGCCGGCCGGATCGTGCCGGTCGGCAGCGCGAACGGCGAGCTCACGTTCTCACTGCCCGACAACGGCGGAACGTTCCGCGGAAAACTGGAGGATAAAGGTGCGATCCGCGGCCACTGGTACCGGCCGGGCACGCCGCTGTACTGGAAGGCAACGCCCGTCGGCGCGTCTCCCGTCGTGTTGAAGGCCGACGGTCCGAATCGATGGCGCGGCAGTGTCGATCCGATCGAGGAGACGTTCACGTTCTATCTCCTGCTCCAACCGCAGCCGGACGGTTCGTTCAGCGCGCTTTTGCGTAATCCGGAGCGTGACATCGGCACACAGCAAGGCGTGGAACGGCTCACCCGCGCCGGCAACGCGCTGACGCTCATCGGCAAGCGCGGCGGGAAGGAGCAGGACGTCGCCAAGGGCAGCTACGACGCGGAAACTCAGGTGATCACGCTCGCCTTTCCCAGCCGCGGCGGAAGCTACGACTTCCTGCGCGACGGCGACGACAGCGCGTTCTATCCGCGCGGCAAGTCGCCGGGCCGCTATAAGTACCGTCCGCCACTCGCGCGCGACGACGGCTGGCCCGTGGGCACGCTGGATGCCGCGGACATTGACCGCACCGCGATCGAGAAGCTCGTCCAGGGCATCCTCGACATGCCGATGGAATCGACGGACGCGCCGCAGGTTCACGGCCTTCTCATCGCGCGCCACGGGAAGCTGGTTCTGGAGGAGTACTTTCACGAGCAGGACCGCGACAAGCTCCACAACACCCGTTCCGCCTCCAAGAGCCTGACCGCGCTGACGGTCGGCGCCGCAATGCAGGCCGGCGTTCCGCTGAAGCTCTCCGATGCGGTCTACCAAGTCATGAATGGCGGCACGTTTCCGGCCGACCTCGAGCCGCAGAAGCGCGCCATGACGCTCGAGAACCTTCTCACGATGTCGTCCGGCTACTTCTGCGACGACACGAACGATCAGGCGCCGGGCAATGAAGATGGGATGTGGGAGCAGGAAGCCGAGCCCGATTTCTATCGCTTCACGATGAAGGTTCCGCTGGCGACGCCGCCCGGCGAGAACTCCGTCTATTGCAGCGCCAGCCCCAATCTCGCCCTGGGCATGGCCGGCCGCGCCGCGCACGACGATCCGATGTCGCTCTTCGACCGTCTGATCGGCGAGCCGATGAAAATCCGCCGCTACGATTGGGGTCTCGATCCGGCCGGGCATCCGTACGGCGGCGGCGGTATGGCACTCACGCTGCGCGACTTCATCAAGCTCGGCCAGCTCATGCTCAACGGGGGAACGTGGGAAGGCCGCAGAATCGTCAGCAAGGAGTTCGCCGCGCGCGCCGGCTCGCCGCTCTACCACCTCCGCAACATCTACTACGGATATCTCTGGTGGGGCGAGAACTATCCCTACAAGAATCGGACGGTCTACGCGTACTCCGCACGCGGCGCCGGCGGCCAGACAGTCACGGTCATCCCGGAGCTCGACCTGATCGTCGGCACCTTCGCCGGAAACTTCAGCAGCCGGAAAGGAATGTTCGCCGCATCAACCGATCCCATCCCTCGAATCATCCTGCCAGCGACCCGCGAGCCGGGCGACGACAAGAATGCTCCGATCGTCGAAGGCGTGTATGTGAGTCCGTACGGCGCGTCGAAGGACGGGAGTCGGGTATCGAAGAAGCCGTGAGCAGGTTTGGAGGAGCCGATGGTTCGAGACCCTACCTCTTGAACGGATGCGCCTCGGTGTTGAAAACCACCTTGTCGAGATCGAGCGCGGAGTCGGGGGCGAAGAGGAGATAGAGATACTTCAGCGTCTCGGCGAGGAAGTAGCTCGGCATCAGGTCGCCCTTTTCCATCGTGACTACGCTCTTCAGCGTCGTGTAGCCGGCATCGGTGCGGCAATTGGCGACGATGGCGTCGAAGAAAGTCTTGCCCATCATCAGGTAGCGGGCGTCGTGCGTGGCGCGGTGGAGGTAGTAGGCCGACTCGATGATCTCGGGGCGAAGCTGGTAGCCGGGCGGCTTGATCTTCATCGTCTGGTAGTCGAGCACCTCGGGTTCGATGCCATGCAACGTCCACATGCGGAAGCACGATTCTTCGAGGCGGCGGGCGCGTTTGGTGTCGCCGCCGAGGAGGAGGACCGAGGGTAGGAAAGCATGCAGGGCGCCGAATTCGGGGTTCGTGCGTTTGCCGCTGTTCATGTCTACCTCGCCGTACCAGAGGCCGGATGGCGCTTCGTCGGCGAGATGCTTGTTCAGCGCGCGGATGCTCGTCTGCCATATCGCCGCGCAGTCCTTATCGCCGAAGAGGCGCGAGCACTTCAGGACGTACTCATAGTAGGAATCGATGCCGCCGCCTACGTGGCTGGCCTTGCTGACCCAGGCGCCGGTCTCGACGTCGATCTCTTCGCCGACCAGATCGATCTTCGAGCGCCGTTTGTACATCTCGACCAGCGCACGCTTCGCTTTCTCCATGTAGACGGGCTTGTGCGTCAGCTTGCTCAGCGTCCCGAATTCGAGGATCAGCGTTCCGATCTCGGCAGGATTCGAGCGCTCGCCGGTCGTCTTTCCCGTTCGCAAATTGACGTACATGTAGGGCATACCCGTCGGCGTGTTGAATGCGGGCAACAGGCGCGCGCCAAGGTCGTCGGCAAGGTGGAGCAGGCGCGCGTCGCCGGTCATTTCGTAGCCGGAAAGAAGACCGCCGAGGAGGCGGATGGTGACTTCGAAGACCTTGACGGAGATGTCTTTGTCGAAGGAGAGATGCTCGACGATCAGCATCTGTGCCTTCTTCGCTTCGTCGTTGAATCCCATGAGAAGGAGCGTGTCGAGGGAATCGACCGGCGTCATGAGAAGCGATTCGCCGTACCAGTCGCGCGGCTGTTTGGTCAGCGGACGCAGCTCGTCATGTCCCCACGCGTATTTTTCGTAGGCCTGCCACGAGTAGAGAAACTCGGCGCGGACTTTGGCCTGCATGGCGGCGCGATCGATCGGCGCCGCGTTCGTTGTTCGCGACAGGAGGACGAGCGCGATGGCGGCGATGATTCGCTTCATGGGGCGAGTATAGCGAGCGGGCTCTGGGCGATCCGGCGCTCTCGGCTGCGTGGGCGGGGGATTCCTCGCCCCCCGCCGCCCCGCCCGCTCGGAATGACAGCCACGCCGCCCTACTCGCTAACATCGTCGCTGAGAAGTTAGATGTGTCGTCCGGGCCGAAGCCGACCGAGGCGCTCCGCCAGCACTGTCGGGAACAGCAACACCAGCCGGAGCACCGTCGCGATCGGGCGCTCGCGCAGACACGCGCGCAGGAGCGGGAGGCCTGCGCCATCGAAGCGCAGCAGTTTTGACGCCCCGCGCCGCAGGCGCGCCTCAAACTCCGAGCGTTCGAAACCGGAGCGGTCGAGGTGCGAGACCAGCGGCCAATATCGCCGGCTGACCGCGGCGGTCTCCGCCATCATCTGCTCCGTCTGCGAGATCGTTTTCGACTGCCGGTGCAGTCGGAAACCGGCGGCGACGTGATCGATGTACTCGACCGGTGCGTGCTGCAGAGCGCGGATCAGAAAGTCGTAGTCGAATGAGTAGCGGAGCGAGATGTCGAGCTCGCCGGTCGCCTCGATCACGCTGCGCGGCCATAAGAGTCCCGGATCGTGCCATTGCGATCGCCGCGTCCAGTACTGCACGACGTTCTCCATCACCAGCCCATGCGGACGGATCAACTGCTCGCGGCCTCGGGAGTAGAAATTCGCCACTGGTGCCGCGTAGATCGCGTTCGGATTTCGCCGCCACGCTTCGGCGACCGCGGCGAAGATGCCTGCGGCATAGACATCGTCGGCGCCGAACCAGGTGACGATCTGGCCGGTCGCTTTTCGCAATCCCTTATTGATGGCATCGGCCTGTCCGCGATCGGGCTCGCTGATCCAGAACGCGATCGCTTCCTCGTACTTGCGGATGACAGCGAGCGTCTCGTCGGTCGAGCCGGCGTCGATGATGACGAGCTCCAGATCCGGCCAGCCCTGATCGACGATCGAGCGAATCGTCTCTTCGATGAATCGGCCCTGATTCAGCGAAGGAATGACGATCGAGATACGCGGAATGGCGGTCAACGAATCGGAGAGTATCGCGTGGCGGGGTGGATCATGGTGCGCTGTTGTCCGCGCTGTCATCCTGAGCCGCCGAAGGACACGAAGTGACGAAGGACGGTCGAAGGACCCCCTGATTATCGGCGGGTTGGGCGGTGGGTTCAGCAGGACGTCGCAAGGAATCAGGGGGGCCTTCGGCGTCCTCCGGCACTTCGTGTCCTTCGGCAGCCTCAGGATGACAGCTCATTTGGCTGCAGGAGGTGGGAAGGAAACGTCGGGCGAGACCGCGCGCGGAGTGGGAGACGGCCGCGAGACGCACGCGCGCCATTCACCGCCTTAAAACCGCCGTTCGCCGGTGATGCGCAGACACCTCGCCCGAGGCTCCGTATCTTGCGCCTGTCGTTTGACGAAAGGATTTCATTCATGAATATGACACTCGCACAGCAGCAACCTCCGGCGCCGATGGCGGGCGTTTCCGGCTTCAAGCTCATCGTCGGGATTTTCTTCGCGCTGCTCGGCGTGATTCTGACGCTTGACAACCTCGATCTCATCGACGCCGAGCGCTTCCTCGCGTATTGGCCGCTGGCCCTGATCGCCATCGGCATCCTCAAGTTTCAGGACCCGGGACACAGAGTCCTCGGCGCGTTCCTGATCGGCATCGGCGCGTTGAACCTGCTCGCCAACACGGTCGAGTGGAGCATTTCGATCTTCGACTTCTGGCCAGTGATTTTGATTCTGGCCGGTATTGGGATCGTCGCGCATGCCTTCGGTGTTCGCCTGCCGTCGCTGTCGGGCGCGTCCGACTCGACCGTCTGGGCGATTCTCGGCGTTCGCAAAATCGTCATCGACTCGCACACCTACACCGGCGGCCGGATCATCGCGTTCATGGGTGGATGTGAGCTCGATCTGACCAAGGCGGACATGGAGCAGGGAACTGCTTCGATCGAGCTGATTGCCGTTTGGGGCGGCATCGAGATCAAGGTGCCGGACGGATGGGAAGTCATCGGCAACACGGTCCCGATCATGGGCGGTGCGGAAATCCGAACGAAGGCAGTACCGGGCGGCCGCAGGCTCAACGTCACCGGGCTGGCACTCATGGGCGGCGTCGAGATCAAGAGCGTTGCGGCGGAGGCGGTATGAACATCAACGGACGAAAAATCGACGGCGACGCCATCTTCTGGGGGCTGCTGCTGATCGTTGGCGGAACCGCACTGTTGCTGCAACGGCTTGGCGTGGCAGACCTCTCGTGGAGCATGCGCAACTTCTGGCCGCTCTTCATCATCACGATCGGGATGTCGAAGCTGTTTCACCGCCGCTCGGTCTGGGCTGGTCTGTGGATGATCGCTGTCGGCGCGTGGTTGCAGGCCGTCACTCTTCACGTCGCCGGTTTCACGTACCGCTCGTCGTGGCCGCTGCTGCTCGTCATCCTCGGCGCGGGCATGATCGGACGCACGATCCTCGAGTCGTTCCGCCGCAGCGATGCCATCGAAGGAGAACGTCATGAATAACGATGAACGCCGGCGAATGTCGATCAACGTCGATGGCGTCAAACGCCGCAAGCGTGGCGACAACCCGTGGGCGCGCCTCGTGTGGGGCGCCGCGATCCTGACAGCGGGCGTGATCGGCTGGCTCGATCACACCGGCAGCCTTCACGCCTCGGACTACGTGCAGTGGTGGCCGCTGGTGCTGATCGGACTCGGCATCGCGCACCTACCGCAGCGCCAGTGGGTCTCGGCTGTCGTGCTGACCGCGATCGGGGTGTTGTTTCTCCCGCCGCTGCCATTCTTTCCGCACTTTCGGCTGGCCACAATCCTCGGCGTGTGGCCTTTGCTGATCAGCTTCGGAGGAGTGTCGTTGATCCGGCAGGCGCTCTCGCCAGCGGCGAAAAGCGCGGCGAAGGCGGACTCGTTTCACACGGTTGCCGTGATGGGAGGCGTCGGGCGCGCCGTGGCTTCGAGCGATTTCGCGGGCGGCGATGCCGTTGCCGTGATGGGCGGGTGCGAGATCAATCTCGCCGGCGCGAAGATCACGAACGAGGCGGTCATCGACGTGCTGGCGTTCTGGGGCGGCATCGACATTCGCGTTCCTCGCGGATGGCGTGTCGAGAACCACGTCATGGCCATCCTCGGCGGTGTCGTCGACAAGACCGACAGCAACGTTCCGACCGGCGCGCCTCGCCTCATCATCCGCGGCAGCGCAATCATGGGCGGTGTCGAAGTGAAACATCCGAAGGGATAAACGATGCAAACGCGAACGACATTGAGCCGAGGGGCACTGGCGATGTATGCGGTGGGCGCGGTGGCGGCAGCGGCCACGGCCAGCTCGGTTTTCTTCCTGTGGGCCCGAGGTGCGGCTGTTGGGCCGGCCATCGCGGCGGCGCTTCCGCCCTCGCTTTTGCTTGGCTTCATCGCTCTGGCGTCGCGATTTCTCTGCAGCGCGTTGCCGCTGCGCAGCGCTTCACGAACGTCAATGGCAATCGCGCACGCTGGATCGGCAGCGGCTGCGAGCGGTGTCTGGATCCTGATGTGGCAGTCGTGGGTGCCGGTTGTGAATCGACACTCGGCGGCGAAGCTCGCGCCCGACTACTCGCTGCTATTCGGCCTCGCTGTACTCCTCTACCTGGCCGCGGTAGCAGTCCACTATCTCTTTCTCGAGATCGACGCCGTGCGCGAGGCCGACGACGAAGTGTTGCGATACAGGGTTCTGGCGCGCGAGGCCGAGCTGCGTGCATTCAAAGCGCAGGTCGATCCGCACTTTCTCTTCAACAGCCTCAACGCGGTGGCGTCCATGTGCGGCTCGCGTCCGCTGGAAGCGCGAGAGATGGCGCAGCGCCTCGCCGATTTCTTCCGCATGATCCTCCGGCTCGGCGCGCTGGAACGAATCACGCTCGCCGAGGAGATCGACCTCGTCACGCGTTACCTGGCGATCGAGAAGGTACGTTTCGGTGACCGGCTCACCGTTCACATCAACATCGACGAGGCTGCGTCAAAATGTCTCGTGCCGCCGCTTCTCCTGCAGCCGCTAGTGGAGAATGCGGTGCGGCACGGCGTCGCTTCGATGGTGGACGGCGGAACGGTCGATATCGTGGGAACGCTCGAAAACCACATGCTGCGCATCGTCATCGACAATCCCGCCGACCCCGATCGCGCCGATGTACGCGGAGAGGGAATCGGTCTCGAAAACGCTCGCGGGCGTTTGAGCGCCGTGTCGGAAGGACGAGCGATGCTCCAGGCGAAGGAAGACGACGGACGGTTCCATGTCGTCATCGAGTTGCCGCGATGATCCGCGTGGTGATCGTCGATGATGAGGCGCCGGCTCGCGAGCTTCTTCGCGAGTACCTCGCAGCCGACGACGACTGCGAGATCGCCGCCGAATGCACGAACGGATTCGAAGCGGTGAAGGCGGTCGCCCAGCACGATCCCGACCTGCTCCTCCTCGACATCCAGATGCCGAAGCTCGACGGATTCGAAGTTCTCGAGCTTCTCGACCGCTCACCGATTGTCGTCTTCGTAACGGCGCACGATGAGCACGCGCTGCGAGCATTCGAAGTCCACGCGCTCGACTACCTCCTCAAACCGTTCTCGCAGGAGCGCTTCCGCCAGGTGATGGAGCGCGTGAAGCGATCTGCCGGACATCACGACCGGTCGTCCGTCGCCGGAATGGCCGCCTCGCTGCGCGCCCGTCCATTGCAGCGCGTCGTCGTACGCGGCGACGACGGGGCGATCCAGGTCGTCCCGGTTGCGCGCCTCGACTATGCCGAAGCGGCAGATGACGCCATCCTGATCGCCACCGGCGCCGCGAAGCTGCGCAAACAACAACCGATCGGCGAGCTGGCCGAGCAACTCGATCCCGCCCGCTTCGTGCGCATCCATCGCGCCTACCTCGTCAACATCGAGCGCATCGAGAAGATCGAGCTGTACGCAAAGGACAGCCGCGTAGCGATTCTGCGCGACGGCACCAGGCTGCCGGTCAGCAGAAGCGGATATCAGAGACTGCGAGAGTTGCTTTAGGCATCAGTCAGACGCGCGGAGATCAACAAGCCTGTCGTCCTCGCTGTAGCGTGGACCGTTACCGCCGCGAGCCAACGACAGCCCGGAGCGCGCGCATCCGCAGATCGAGCTCGTCCGGCGTCATCGCCGCGTACTTTGGCGGGAGCAGGCGCCGGCTCGATGACTCGAATACCGCGAGAAGTTCCATGAACTCCAGCATCTCGGAATCGCGGCTGGGGAAGTAGTCGGCGGCGGCGTGCGTGAAGTTGTCCGCGGAGACGGTCGTGGCGCCGGCTCGTGCGGCGTCATCGTTGGCCATCAGGATGACTGCTTCGACATCGGCGTTGCTGTAGCCGATGAGCTTCTGGGAGAAGGTGTCGCGAAGAGTTGCGAAGTCGACGTCAGTGACGATCTGATTCTTCCGGAGCAGCGCGTTGGCCACGCCCTCGACCTCTTCGGCGGTCTGCGAATAAAGAAACGGGATTTTGCGATCGAGACGACCGGCGCGTTTGAGGTCGACGTCGAGTTTGTCGGGACGATTCGTCATCACCAGGAAAAGGATCCGTCCGCGGTTCGACGTGTCCGACATGAACTCTTTGATCCGTGCGATGACGCGTGACGACGTTCCGCCATCGCCTTCACCGTCCGTGTTGCCGAACGCGCGGTCTCCTTCGTCGATGATCACGACGACCTGGCCGATGGCGCGAATCACGTTCAGGATCTTCTCGAGATTCCCTTCCGTCGCGCCGACCCACTTCGAGCGAAAGTTCTTCAGCTTGATCGTCGTCAGCCCGCACTCGCGCGCGAATGCCTCGGCCACGAACGTCTTGCCAGTGCCCATCGGTCCCGTAAAAAGCACGCCCATCGGCACGCGCGAACGTTCTCCATTTCGGATGCTGTTGGCGATGACCATGAGGTCTTTCTTGACCTCTTCCATGCCGCCGACGACTTCGAATCCGTGCGCCGGCTCGACGAACTCGATGAGGCCAAAACATTCGCGCTCCAGAATCTCGCGCTTGCGATGGGCGATCAGGGCATCGACTTCCTTACGCGCACGTGCGTCGCGATCCTGCGGGATGCTGGCGGGCTGCGCGCCGGGCGCAATCAGCTTCGTGATCTCGTCGTGACTGAGGCCGGCCGTGAGCGCGGCAATCTTTTTCGCGCGCTCTTTGGTGTCGGGTCCGGTGAGGATACTGGTGATGAAATCTTCGCGCTGGCGCGACTCCTCCTCGCTCGCCGGCGGAGGCGTGAGGATGCTGATGATCTGGATGGCCTTGAGCCCCGCCGTGATCTCGGCGTAGCGCGCGGCGTCCTTGTCGTCGAGCCGTTTGTCGGCGACGCGCACGGCGGCGTTGCGCTCGTCGCGGTCTGGCATCGGTAGCTCGACGACCGCGACGCGCGGATTGGAGACGAGCTTCGGCGCGAGCTCGGTGAGGTTTTCGGCGATGAGGATGACGATGTTGTCGCTACGCTCGATTTCTTCGAGAAACGACCAGCGGTGCAGCGTGACAAGCGCGGCGCGGTCGGCCTCGCTCTGAAAGTTCGGATCGCCGGCAGGAGAGATTGATTCCGCGTACTCGAGGATCACCGCCGTCCTTGTGCCGCCGATCAGCATCCGCTCCAGCGCCGCCAGAACACGCGGCTTGTCGCCGGAGAGAAGGGCTTCGTCGATGTTGACCGAGGGAGCGCGCTTGAGGAAACGGATGCCGCTGGCGACGTTGTAGACGGCGATCGTTTCCTTCGACTGGTCGAGCAGGACCTCGCCGAGAAACTCGGTGAGCGTGACGATGCGCCCGTCGCTGATGACGGCGTCGTACACGTTGCCGTGCAGCACGAAGATCGAGGCCTCGCCGCGCAAGTAGCGGCTGCGCAGCTCATCGGCCCACTTCGGAAGAATGGCTTTGGTCACGCGCTGCTCTCCAATCCGCTGAGGAGTTTCTCGGTGTCGATGGCGGTCTGGCGGATGGAATCGACGCCATCGAGCAGATCGTCGAGTTGTCCGGACAGCTCGGTCGGCGACTGCATCGTCACGATCTGGTCGGCGATGAGCTGGAACGAGTTTTCGATCAGATCGAGTTGCGCGCGCGTGACGCCGAGGTAGCGGCCGATTTCGTGAACGCGCTCGACGCGCTTCTGGATCACCGCAAAATTCTTCAGCGCGATGTCGCGCTCCGGCGCGCTGGCCTGTTGCGCAATCGAGCGGTCGTGCCAGCGCTCGCGGTCGCGCTCCAGCGCCTTCACGTCGACGCTGTCGAGATAGTTCTCGTAGCGATTCACCGTCAGCGCCATTTCCAGAAACGACTCGACGAGTTTGTGCGTCTTCACGAGCTCGGTGCGCAGCAGGTCGCCGGTGAACGAGGGATTCTGCGCGGCCAGTTTGTTGATCTGCTGCTCGCGCTCGACTAGGCCACGCACGCGTTGCTGCTCGTCGTCGGGAAGATCCTTCATCTTCACGGCGCGGTCCTGCTCTTCGAACGCCAGGCGGATTTTCTCGAGCCGCGGATCCCAGAGAATGCGGCGGAGGTATTTGGAGTCGGAGCCGTGCAGAAGCCAGAGCGCTTCGGCGCCGAGGGCGACGACGCCGGGGATGGGATTGAGGGTCAGCACCGAGGCGGCCAAACCGCCGAGAAGCAGCGAGAGGTTGTACGGATTGTTGAAGGCCAGCTTCAGGTACGGCCGGTTGCTGAAGGCGGCCTCTTTGATTGCGTCCTTCGCGGTCTCGCGAATGGCGAGCCCGAGATCCTGCTGCGGCTTCGGCGCGACGGCAGGTTTCGACACGGCGGCAGGTTTCGCCGCGCGCTGCTGCGGCGTCACAGTCTGCAGTCTCGATGCGTCCTTGTTTGGAGGCTCAGGCACGGGATCATTCTACGAGGCTGGGGCGTAGAGGAAGTCGAGCAGTTTCTGTTCCACCTGCCGGAACTCCCGCGACGACTTCAGGGCCATGTCGCGATTCTCGAAGAAGGGAACGTCGACGCGATGAAGAATCGCCGTCGGGCGGGGGGCAAGAACGTAGATCGAATCAGCGAGGTAGACCGCCTCCGACACGTCGTGCGTGACGAACAGAATCGTGTTGTCTTCGTCGCGCGAGACGTCGAGCAGAAGGCTCTGCATGCCCCAGCGCGTCTGCGGATCGAGCGCGCCGAACGGCTCATCCATCAACACCAGCTTCGGCTTATTGATCAGCGTCCGGGCGATCGCCACTCGCTGTTTCATCCCGCCCGAGAGGTCTTTCGGATAGCGGTCTGCGAAATCGGCGAGGCCAACCGCTTCGAGATATTTCTTCGACCGCTTCGAGCGCTCCTTTGCATCGAGGCCCTGCAAACGAAGCCCGTATTCGACGTTCTGACGGACCGTCAGCCAGCCGAACGATGTGTACGTCTGGAACACCATGCCGCGGTCGCGGCCGACGCCGGTGACCGGCACGCCGTCGATGAGGATCTCGCCTCTCGTCGGAGCGAGCAGCCCGGCTACGGCTTTGAGGATCGTCGACTTGCCGCAGCCGGACGGGCCGAGGAAGACGACGATCTCGCCGACGTTCGGCTTGTCGACGATGTCCAGCGTCACTTCCCGCACCGCCTCGGTCTCGCGGCCATCGCGTCCGATGTAGGTCACGCCGAGGTTGCTGATGCGCAGGCGCGGTTGGTCGGCGCGCTCGCTGACATAGGTCGCTTTCGAAGCCTTCTGATCGACGGTGACAGCGACTGTCCCCGGCTCACCTGCCTGCGGTTCAGTCATCAGGCGTCTTCCTTCCAGCGGAAGAGAATCGCGGAAACCATGCGGATGAGCTGATCGGTGATGAGGCCGATGCCGCCGATGACGATCAATCCTGCGAACGACCACGATGCTTTCTGATGCGTGCGCGCCAGCTCGACCATGTACCCGAGGCCATGCTCCGGGTTCACCGCCTCAGCCAGGATCACGTACGTCCAGGAGATCGCGTTCATCACGCGGAACGAATCGAAAATCTCAGGAAGCGCCGCCGGAAGGAGGACGGTTCGAATGGCCTGCCAACGCGTCGCGCCGAGAGTCATCGCTGTCTGCACGAGCTCTTCGGGCACAAGGCGGATTGCGGAGACGACCACGGGGAGCAGGTAGACGAACACGCCGAGAAAGAGAAAGGCGATTTTCTCCGACTCGTAAATCCCGAACCAGAGAATCAGCAGCGGGATGAACGCCGAGATCGGCATGTAGCGCAGCGGCGCGACGATGGAATCGAACAGATGATTGATCGGCGAAAACGCGCCCATCAAAACGCCGAGGGGAAGCGCGACAGCCGACGCGAGAAGAAAGGCAAAGACGATTCGCTTCGTCGATACCATGATCGCGGTGAGCAGGTCGTACTGAATGAAGAGCTGCAGCGTTCCGCGAACAACCTCGGTCGGCGACGGCAGGAAATCGTTGGGAGCAAAGTTGCCGTAACTGATGATGCACCACGCACCGATCACGACGATCGGCATGATGAAGGCGAGCATCAGCGCCGTGCCTCGCGGCACGGGCTGACGGATGGCCCAGATCGACGTCTTGCGGCGCGTGCTCATCACTGCGTCGTGAGAACGACTTTGATCTCCGTACGGCGATTGAGCTGGCGGCCGGTCTCGGTGCGGTTATCGGCCACCGGATTCGTCGAGCCGCGGCCGATGGTCTGAAAGCGATTGACGTCGATATTCGGGAACGTCCTGGCGATGTAGTTCTTGACGGCCAGCGCGCGGCGCTCGGACAGCGTCATGTTCGCGGTGGGCGAGCCGGTCGCGTCGGTGTTGCCCTCGACGCGCAGGTAGGTGTTGCCGAACGACGTCATCGTGTCGCCGAGGGAGTCGAGGACGAAGAACGAGCCAGGCATGATCTCGTCGGAGCCTGGCGTGAAGTGGACTTCAATCGTCTTGTTGATGATGGCGCGGTCGTTCTTGGACGGCGCCTTTGCCGCAATCTTCTGTTCCTCGACCTTCTGCGTTGTGTAGTTGGAGGCCAGCGCGGTGAGGAAACGCGTGTCGACCCAATCCTTCGCTTCGACGGAGCGCGTAACCAGCCCTTTCTTGCGCCAGATCACGAACGCGGTGTCGAACAGCGTTTCGAAGTGCGCCTTGCCGCCGGAGAGGCCGTAGAACTGGGCATTGTCGGCGTACGGCGTGAGCTTGAGTCCGGAGAGCATGCCGGAGACCGTGTCGGTATCGAGCTTGAGCGCTTTGCCGACGACGGCGTACGAATTGGCGGGATCGGCCTTCATCATCTCGATGCCGTCGAGCCAGCCGTGAACGAAGTCGCGCACGGATTCCGGCGCCTTGTCGATGATGTCCTGCCGCGCGCAGAGCGTGTCGGCGATGATGTTCGTGGCCGCGGTGGTGGAGACGAGCACGTGCGCTTCGTCGCCGCGCGCGGTGACGGCGCCGGAGAGATCGGGCTCCCACGTCACGGCCGCATCAACCTGTTTCGCCTTGAACATCGCCGCCGCTGCCGGCGCGTCCTGCGTGAAGATGATGTTCTTTTCCAGCTCCAGCCGATCCTGCGCGGAGAGTCCCGACTGCGACAGGAGATACAGCAGCAAAAAGTGCGACGGCGTGAACTGCGTGCAGGCGATCTTGTGGCCTTTGAGCTGTTCGATGGAGTTGATCGAGGCCAACGACACGATGCCGTCACCACCGCGCGACCAGTCCTGCATGATCACCGACTTGGCGTGCTGGCCGTTCTCGGCCAGGATCGAAGCCTCACGCGCCCAGTTGTCGACCGTGTTCCACATGATGTCGACGTCGCCCTTGCGGAACGCGGCCAGCTTCGCGGCCGGGTCTTCGATCAGCACGAACTTCACGTCGAGGCCGTACTTGCGGCGATAGCTCGACGCGTCGCTCGGCTCCATGCCGTTGTTGAAGATGATGCCGGGCGAGTGACCGGCCCAGGTGTTGATGGCGACGACGAGCGGACGATTCAGCTTGCCGGCGCTGACGTTGATCGACGACACGCCACTGACCCCGGCGTCGCGCGACGGATCGGCCGGAGCGTTCTTGAGCGAGTCGAAATCGTTGTTGCTGACGGCGCTCGTCGTGGTTTGCTGACCCTTGTCGCTGCCGGTGGCCCACTTGCGGATGTTGGCGCCCTTGTAGTGCCAGGCCGCGTATCCGACGACAGCGATGACCACGACGGTGACGAAGAATTTTGCGAACGGAGTGAGTCTCATCAGATCCTCCAAAAAACCTTGCGATCCCGAGCGTGGGCCAGATCCCTCGCTCGCGCTCGGGATGAAAAACGATTACATCGTCTTCTGACCCTGCTGCTGGGCTGCTTTGCGCGCCTTCATCGCGGCGAGCTCCTGTTTGGCCTGTACATCGCCGACCTGGCTGCGAAGACCGGCCAGACGCGAGTCGAGCGACGAGTCGGAAAGCTCCTTGCCGAGGTTCGCTTCGGCGATCGTGTTCTTGATGTGGGTGCGGACGTTGTCGAGCGCACGCACTTCGTCGTCCACCGACAGCCCGTCGAGCTGCTCCTGAATCTTGATACGCGCCTGTGCCGACTGCATCTTGGCCAGCATCGTCTCCCGCTCGGCCTGCAGCTTCTTGATCTCCGACTGCACGCCGAGGAGCGATGTCTTCGCCGATTGCGCATCGGATTGCGCGGTCTCGAGGTCCGTCTTCATCTCCGCGATTTCCGCGTTGAGCGCGTTCTTTTTCTGGATCAGGATGACGGCGAGGTCGTCCTGATTCGTCTCCACCGCCGTATTCAACTCCGCCTCGGTCTGCGCCAGTTCGGCATTGGCTTTCTTGAAACGATCGTCGAGATCTTCGCGGCGGCGGATGATTGCCGCGGTCGCTCCCTTGAGCTTGGCGTACTTGCCGATCATCGAGTTGATGGCGTTTTCGTACGCGATCTCGGGGTGATCCTTTTCGATGTCCGCGATCCAAAGCGAGAGAAAACCCTTCCAGAGATTACTCAGTCTCGAAATCACACCCATAGTCTCAGCTCCCTGATGGCTCGTGCAGCCTGGGCGATTCGCGAACGACGCGCGCGACCGCTTCCTGCCCGAAGAACTCGAGGACTTTCTGCACCTCGAGCTTCTTCTCGTTGCAGGAGCGGACGACGCTCTGCTGTTCGGAAACGCGCTCCTGCATCACCGTTCTCAGTTTTACGATTTCTTCTTCGTATTGTTTGATGCGGAGATCGGCCTCGGTGGTCACTTTCTCCGTATCTCCAGCGCCAGCACGGATATAGCCCTCGAGTGCCTGCAGTTCCGACGCCCCCGCCTCGATGATCTTTTCGATCGGAACGCCGAAGGCGCGCAGCGACGCCATCACGATCTGCTTCTTGACGCCGGCGTCAGTGTCGGGAGGGAGTGAGGTCAGCAGCTCGAGCGTGCGCGAGACCCGCTGCCGTTCTTCGCCGTCGATGCCGGCCGCTTCGAACACCTGCTCGAAATCGACCTTGCCGCCGGGTGCGGGTGGAGGAGGAGCGTTGAAGACGGGAACGTCGGGTTGCGGCGCCTCGGCTCCATCATCAACCGGTACGCTCTCCGGTTCGACGGAACCCTCGGCCTGATCCCTCACCACGAACCAGCCCATCACAGTCGATCCCCACGTCTTGTTGTCGCTCATGGAACGGGCGTGATTATGACATCAGGACGCTGCGAGCGTGCGTTTTCACGACTGCCCGGCACTCGGCTAACGGGTCGAGGCCGACCTGACCAGGCGAAGTCATCGTCTAACCCGAAACTGAGGGCAGTGTCATGTTGCCGGTCCGGCCGGCAGAGCGGAACGCTCCAGTTCGGGCCGCGAACAGGAACGGAGCTTCGCCTCCCGTTCGATGATCGCCTCCAACTCCTCGACGCGTCGCGCATCCAGGTACTCGCACGCCATCGACTCGAGGAGCAACTCGACTCCGGCGCGATGTCTCCGCGCCAGAGCGGAGGGCGGATTCAGGTTGCTCGCGCGTAACGCGTGCGCCAGCGCGATCGCGGGAGCATCCTTCGGCAGGCGCTGCGGGAGAAGGTTCAAGCCAGGCGAGAGCAGAACGGCAGCATCATCATGCGCGTTGAGAATGCGCCGCCGCGTGCGGTTCTTTGCCGCGATCGTCTCGACGATGCGGCTTCTTGCGTCGGGCAGAAAGTAGATGGCGCGCACGGAATCGCGCGTCTGGCCGATGCGGTGCGCGCGGCCGTTGCGCTGATCGAGTTTTACCGGGTTCCAGGGGATGTCGTAGTGGACGACTACGCCCGCTCGCTGGAGGTTCAGACCTTCGGACGCCAGGTCGGTTGCGACAACTCGGTCGAGCGATCCCCGGCGAAAGGCGTCGATTGCTCCGCGGCCATCGCGCGCGGTGGCGAGCCCGCAACGGAGGCGCCGCGCCAGCGCGCGTGCGGTCGCGGCGGAGCCGCTGAAGATCAGCGTCGGGTCATCGGTCAGGGTCGAATCGAGGAGCGATGCTTTCGCGTCACCCGCTTGCTCGACGACGACGCGAATCTCTTCGAGCGCGCGCAGTTCGTTTCGAATCGCGTCGAGGTCGACCCCCGATGCGGGTGCGAGCAGATCCCAGAAAAGAATCTGCTGAAAGGCATCGGCATCTTCGTCGGCCGCGAACGCGAGCCGGTAGTCCCGGCGTGAAAGAGGGCGGCCGCTCTCGATGACGCGTTCGTAGAAATGCCGTTGGCGGCGCACGGATTCGAGGAGCGCGGCAGGACTCGATTCGAGGCGCCTCTCGAGAAACTGCCGCAACAGCGGCGCGCTTGCACTCAGCGGAAACTGAAGCCCTTCGAACGGCGCGGCAACGACCGGATGGCGAATCACGCGGCGATCGAGGGAACCGAATCGCAGCTCCGGCGGCAGGACGTCGCGCTCACGGCGGATGACGAGCTCGCGGACGATGACCTCAAGCGCTCGCGCGTCGCGAAGGGCAAACGCGTCGTCGATCGATCCAACACCGCGAAGGCGGAGCGCGTCGTCGGGGGCGATCAGAGAGACGAGCGCGAGAAGATCGTCCGCGGAGTTGCAAATCGGCGTCGCTGTGACGAGCAGCAACCGCGCGCAGACGGAGCGGCGAGCCAGCGCGCACCATCGCTGCGTGCGGCGATTGCGAAACGCATGCGCCTCGTCGACGACGATGAGGCGCTCGCCGATGCCGAGGATCGGATCGCCGGCGAGTCCGTCGTGCGTGATGATGCGCGCCTCGACCGCGAAGTCGCGCAAGGTCTCGCGCCACTGCACCACGAGCGACGCCGGCACGACGACCTCCACCTCTGATCCTCGGCGCTGAAAATGCTCTGCGATTGCCGCCGCCACGAACGACTTGCCGAGGCCGACGTCGTCCGCGAGGATCGCGCCGCCGTAGCGGCCGATCAGCGACAGCGCGCGCGTCACCGCGGAGCGCTGATGGAGCGCGAGATCAGGCATCGCCGGCCATGCCGAGGCGCTGGTGGAGGAAGGACGCCAGCCGCTCGTGCTCGTGCTGCGACACGCCGTAGAGCGCGGCCACGGTCTGGTCGATCTCGGTCATCGCTTCCGGTAGCGCTTCGAGACTGTCAGCGGCGTGGCGCGCGGCGCGGAGAAGTCGGGCCCACGAAGCGCTCGACGGCATCACCGCCGGGAGCGGCAGACGCGCCACGGTTCGCGCGAAGTACCGGAAGTGCGAGTCTTTGGCGCGTTCGGCGACGGCGATGGCGAGGACGTTGACGATCGTCGAGTTTAGCAACGCGGCGACGACGTGCGCTTCATCGACGGAGGCCATGTCGATCGAGTAAAGAGTCTGATTCGGGACGAGCGGGATGGAGCGTTCGCCGAGGCGTATCGCATCCTCCAGCACAGCGGCGCAGAGCCCGCGCGAAAGATCCTTCCAGACGACTTTGATGCCGACGTGCTGCGGCTTCACGTAGGACAATTGGAGCGATGCGACCTCGACGCCGCGCGCTTCCGCAAACCGCTCGACCCAGCGCGGCGGATTCGGCCATCCACCGGCGGGAGGCCAGAGCATCCACGACGCCTCGGCGACCTTCCAGCGCTTCACGTCGCGGCCGCGCACGCAGCGGCAGACGGCGCTCAGCGGCACATGAATGCCATCGATCGTCTCGACCGTATTGGCGCGGACGTGTCCGACGTCGAGAAAGAACGATCCGTTATCGCCAGTCTTCACGCCCATGACCGGCGTGCGTCCGAGAGCGTCCGCGAGCGGCGCGTGCCCGGCGTGAATGCGCGCAACGATCGCATACACCTCCGGCGGCAAGAGCGACCATTCCGATCCCTGCAGCGTCAGCGCCGAGCGGGAAACTGCGAACGACTCGCCGGACGAAGTGACGGAGATACACGATGGTGGGCTGCCGTTGCGCCGCGCCAGCGTCATCCCGAGCGGAAACGTGTCGGCATCGAAGTGGCGCTTGGCGTCGGACGACCAGTCGTCGAGCGCGACGATGCTCGCCGCCGACGCCCGCCGCAGCGGCGCGGCATAGCCTGCGTTGAGCAACTTCGCCGGCACGAGGAGCGATACGACACCACCCGGCGCAGCGAGCGACAGCGAGCGCTCGACGAAGGCGATCGAAAGGTCGGGCTGGTGGAACGCCGCCGCGCCGCGCATGCCGTCGCCATGAAAAAGCGGGAAGCGCTCCGCGTACATCTTTTTCACGCCCGGCTCGATGCGGCTGTTGCGTACCCAGGGCGGATTGCCGACGACGACATCGAAACCGCCGCGCGACATCACGTGAGCGAAATGGACGTCGAACGAGAAGAAGCCGATCTCGCCGTCCTCGATCCGGTCGAGCAACTTGCGATTCGAGCCGATGCGCTCGTACAGCTCGCGGCATCGCTCGAGGTTCAGCGTGCGCAACCGGCCGAAGAGATCGCGCTGCGGCGCGCAGAGCTGCTCCTGCTCCTGTTCGTCGAGGTCGATCGCCTTCGCCACGAGCTCGGAGGCGAGACGTCCGTCGTTAGCGCGGATGAGGCGTGCGACCGATGCCCGCTCGCGATGCGGCGCGTTGCGGTAGCGGTCGATGAGATCGGACTGGGCACGCAACGCGTAAACCCACTCGCGATAAACGTCGGCGCGGTTGTCGCCGAGAAAGTCAGTCGGGCTGAGGAGCGAGTTGCCCTGCAGGATGTTGCGGTCGAGATTCGGCAGCGGCTCGATGCTGTCGACTGCCGCCTCCGTCTGCGTCACGATGGCCAGCCAGAGACGCAATTCGCAGAGGCGCACCGCTTCCGGCTTCAGATCGACGCCGTAAAGCGAGCGCTCCACGATGCGCCGGCGGAGGTCGCGAGGCGCTTCCGGCTCCAGCGCCAACGTCAGCCGTTCGACAACGCGAAGCGCGCCGAGGAGAAACGCGCCCGATCCGCAGGCAGGATCGAGTACGGCGATCGATTGGAGCCGCTGCGCCAGGGTGCGCGCGTTGCGCGGGCGGCTCACAGAATCGCCTCGGACGATGGCATCGAGGGCATCGCGCGTGGCGGTGTCGCCGTCGCTCAGCCAGGCCACGATTGCGCGCGCCGCAAGCACGTCGACGATGGCGCGCGGCGTGTAGAAGCTGCCTGTCGACAGCCGCTCGTCGCTCGCCATCAAAGATTCGAAGACTTTGCCGAGCATCTCCGGATCGATGTGCGTTCCGGCAGCGTCCGACTCATCGATCGAGAAGGCGAACGCTTCGAACACCTCTTCGACGACGCGTCGCAACAGCTCATCCGGCAGCGCGAGACGCGGATTGCGCTCTTCGAAGGGCGACGGCTCGAAGAGACCGCCGTTGAGATATGGGATCTTGCCGAGCTTGCGCACATCCGCGTCGCGCTCGCGGAGGGACGTGTTCAGGCAGCCGAAAAAGAGTGGCTTGAAGAGCGTCTCGTAGACTCCTCGCCCGCTCCGAATCGCGGCATCGACGCGGTCGACGAGAAAGCGTCGTTCGCCATTGAGCCAGCCTTTCTGTTGAATGAAATAGAGAAACAGAAGCCGCGAGAGGAGCAGCAAGGCCTGACCATCCGCGGCATCTTTCGTTTCACGAGGCAGCGCCGCGCCGATCGTCTGCGACACCTCGCGCACGGCGCGCCGGAAGCGCTCGAAGAACTGGCGCGTCAGCGATTCGCGGTCGAGCGCGCGGTCGAAGATGCGCGCCGGCTCGCTGCCGTCGGAAAGAAGATTGAGCCGGTCGAGCGCGTGCGCCGATGGATGATCGATGCCGATGTCGAGCCGCCGCGGCTCGCGCCGCGTGGAGAGATCGTGAATCGTCAGCCGCGATGGAGCGACGCCGAAGACGACCGGCTTGACGAGCGCGTTGTAGGTCGTCAGCGAACGGAGGAACGCCGTGACCGAGCTCGCGTCCGGCAACTCGTCGCCACTGACGACGTAGAGATCGAGCTGCGGCGTGCGCACGGCCAGATGGAGCGCGACGTCATCGCTCCACCCGATCTCGATGCCCGCTCGCTTCCACTCCTCCGCGGCGATTGGAACCGGCGCGACGTCGTATCCGAGCTCGCGCAACAGCGCGAAGAGTTCGTCGCGCGACGTGCAGCGCCGCAGGCGCGCCGCCGTGATCACGCCGCACCTCCGCGCGATACACTGCGCCCGCCGGCATGCCGATTCGTTGGGCGTATCTCAAGCGCGTACTCGCAGGTGCGATCTTCGGCCTCTACATCGCCAACCTTCTCTACTTTCTCAACCCACAGATCGACATCACACCCGGTCGCCTGGCAACGGTCACGATCGTTTACGGCCTGATCTGCGGCCTGCTGGCCGGCACGATCCTCTGGCTCTTCCGCGTACTGCGTGTACGCCTCTTCGGGAAACCGGAAACGGACCGCGACTACAGGCCACATGGCTTCGGTTTCGTCGTCCTGGCCGCGTTCGTGGCCGCGGCAATCTACTGGATGCACCTCGAGGTGTTCCGAAACAACTACTTGCCGATTGGCGCGATCCGGGTGTTGTCGAAAGCGACGAACGTGATCACCGCGACGGCCTTCGCGCTCCTGCTGCTCTGGTTCGCCGAGCGAAACGCGGAGCGCCGCACCTCGCGCATCCTTTTCGTTGCCGGCGTTCTGCTGATCGCCATCTCGTCGGTCTTCCTCTACCAGCGCCGCGACAGCTATCGCACCGAGGCGCATGCGGTGGTCGTGGCGAACATCGGGACCGTGGCCGGGCAGCGTCCCGTGATCGTCGTCGCCATCCGTAATCTGCCGTACGACTGGATCCTGACGATGGCCGGCGAAGGCTCGCTGCCGTTCCTCGAGCAGGTACGTCTGCACGGCTACTTCACGCGGCTCGAGCCGTTCTCGACGATCAGCACGAAGTCGCTCTGGGCGTCGGTAGCAACCGGCAAACTCCCCTTCCGCCACGGCGTTACCGGCCGCCTCGGGTACCGCACCCCGCTGAACAAGCCCGGCGAACGATTCCTGATCATTCCAGGCGGCGTCGGCTTCAAAGCGTGGGGATTGATTCCGCCGGTAGAGCGGATCGCGACGCCGCTTCCGTCCGGCCTTTCTCTTCCTCTCTGGACTCTCTTCGAACGCCTCGGTGTCCATGCAGCGGTGATCGGCTGGCCATGGTCGCAGCCGGCGGGCGCGTCGCGCGTCGTCACCGATCGGTACTTCGAAAGCGCTCCGCGCAACCCGAGAGAAGTCGTTCCGCCGCAGTTCGCCGCGGCCGTAGCGAATCTCCAGACCGTTCCGCCCGACGCGGAAACGCAGCGCTTCAACGGCACCGGCGCGGCGCGGCAGCGAATCGTGAACGGCCTGGCTGCCGACCTCACTTCGATGGCCATCCTTCGCCAGTCGACCGGCTCGTTTCCTCTCACCGTCTGCACGCTCGGCGGATTCGAAGAGGCCCAGCGCGCCATCCACATTTTCAGCAATGAGCTTCCCCCTCGGTCGAACGTAAAGGGACTTGTTCTGCGCGCCTACGCCGAGCAGCTCGACCGCATGCTGGCGACGCTGGCCCGCGACTATCCGAACCACACGATCGTCGTCGTTTCGCCGTCGGGTCCGGTCGCGCCGGAACTGCCGGCCACGCCCTACGCGCTCCTCCGCGATTTCGTCGATCCCGAGGACGCCAGTGCCGACGACGGATTCGTGTTCATCCGCGGCCCGGGCATCGTCCGCAGCGAGAAACCGCGCGCCGCGCTCGCCATCGACATCGTGCCGACCGTGCTTTACATCGCCGGCCTCCCGGTCGCCCGCGACATGGACGGCAGCATCCTCTCCGAAGCCTTCTCCGAAGAATCGCTGCGAACGAATGCGCTGTCGGTAGTGCAAACGTACGAGGCGCAGCGGCTGGTCGTGCGGCGCGGAGGAAGTTAGGCCGGAGGTCTCACAACCGTGAACCACAGAGACGCAGAGATCACCGAGGTGCAGTGGTGTTCTCTGTGCTCTCAGTGCCTCTGTGGTGAATGGGTTTTTTCCTGAAGGAATCGAGGGCCGCCTCATCGCTCCTCCCACTTCTGCTTCGCACTGTCGTAGCGGAGCAGCCGCACCCTGCCGCTGGCGCCGAGGACGCGCACTGCGTAGAGCTGGTCGATGCCGTCGCTGATGTAGATCGTTCCCGGAGTCCCGCTTCCCATCGGCGAGAAGGAGCAGAGCGTGGAGCGCCCGAACTGCAGCGCGGGATCGTCGGGCAGGAGAGGATCACCATCCGGATCGCGCAATCCTTTCGGCAACTGCGCGATCGTCGCGGTGTGGTACAGCGGCATCGTGACCGACGGACCGGAATAGCGACGGTCAACGCCGGAGGTGATGTCGGCATTGGCGACGCCGTTGCCGTTGCCGTCGTCGTACAGCGTGTAGGTCCAGTTGTTTCCCGCATGCACGAACTTCACGCCCGCAAACCGTCCTCGGGCGATTGCACGCGAGCGGACCGCACGCAGGATGCTGCGCATCTCGTCGCCCGCCGCGGCGCACGAGCTACGGCGCCGGTAGTTGGCGAAGGCTGGAATGGCGCAAAGAGCAATGATGCCGATGATGGTGACGACGACCAGGATCTCGATCAGGCTGAAACCGCGTTGACGTTTGAACACACGTTCTCCTTGTTTGAAGTGATCAGGGGTTAGTGGCCGGTGGGCAGAAAGCAGCGATCCGACTGACCGCTGATCTCTGGCCGCTGGCCCCTCGAAAGTGGCCGCCCCGCTTGCGCGAGGCGGCCGTTTGGAGGGGCGGCGCGTTATCGCGTCGCGGGGGTGGGCGATGAGGAGGAGGACTTCGCGGACTTGGCGCGCTTGCCGCCGCCGAGACGGCCGGGGTGAACCTTCGTCGCGAGCGTCGTCTTGCCGTCGACCGTCAGGTAAGCGGCCAGGCGCTCGTACGACTTCTCGCCGAAGCCCTTGACCTGCATCAGGTCGGAGGTCTTCTTGAAGCCGCCGTGCTCTTTGCGGTAATCGATGATCCGCTGCGCGGCCTTGACACCGACGCGCGGCAGATACGCGAGCTGCGCCGCATCCGCGCTGTTGATGTTGACGACGCCGGTCGGTGCAACAGGCGCCTGGGTTGTGTCGGCCATGACCGCGGTCGACATCGTGACGATGAGAATTGCCGAGAGGACGATGAGGTGGGACTTCCGCATGGTCTGTTCTCCTTAGTTTTGTTAGTTGGTTTCTTGGTTGATTGACTGTTGACGCGTTTCGGTTTTTTTGGCTGTTTCCCACACGAGGACCGTTGATCCTCTGCATCATTTGGAATTGACTCGCTTCGTTTGGCACCACCTCCTTTCGCGTTTTGATAGTGCGATCGGACGGCCAGCATGCCTAAATGGATAAGTCGTTGATTCAGCGTTACTTATCGGCAAACGCGAAGCGGCGCCGCGTCAAGAATGACGTAGAAAGGCAAACGTTTTTTACGTCGAAGACTTCAGGCGGGATTGGGAGGGAAGTGGGCGCCACCGATCGGCAAATGCGGCGTGCGACAGACGTGATTCAAAGCGGTGGCTGCGCCACCGCAGTCCATAGCGCTTCGCGCGAAATGCTGCGGCAATTAAGGAGTGCCACGAACAAGCAGTGGGAGAGTTTCGCGCGAAGCGCTTTGGAGTGCGGCAGCGCCAGCTGCCGCTTCGGGTTCGCAAAGGAGCGTCAGTCGCCCGCAGGAAGATGCCCGCCGACATCGAGCACATAGATCGCCCACGGGCGTCCACCGAACTGTGATTTCACGTCGCGGTCGTGGCCGAGCCAGGCGCGGATCGGGAGGTTGAAGCCGCTCTTTTTGCGTTGCAGAATCGCGGCGGGAAGTTGTCGCCGAGGTGATGCGGCGAGCAGCGCTTTTCCGTTGCGCGCTCCGTTCGCGAGGATCGCGGGCGCGATCTGGCGAAGCAGGAACGCATCGACCAGCGGCACGCGCACTTCGATCGAATGTGCCATCGACGCCCAGTCGATGTCGCGCAGGAGCTGGCTCCGCAACAGCAGCGCCGATTCGAGTGCCATCACGCGCCCGAACGGCGTCCCGGGATCGGGCGTGATCGCTTCGCGAATGACATCGACGATTCGCAGCCGCTTCAGTCCTTCGCGCGCCATCTCGTCGCCGGCGACTGATGCGACATCGTCCGGCAGGAAAAGGCCGCGCTTCATCAGGTAGGCGCCTTCGTACGACGTGCAGTACTTCAATGTGAACGCGGTCTTCGGGCTGAAGCGCGCGCCGCCTCTCGCGACCCTCCGCTGCATTCGCGCGAAGGCGTTGGCCACACCCGGCAGGTGACGAAAGACGCCGAACGTGCGGACGACACGCGGGATATTGCGAAACGTCGAGTAGCCGCCAAACAACTCGTCGCCGCCCGTGCCCGAGAGCGCGACTTTCCATCCCAGCTCCGCCGCCGCCTTGCAGACGAAGTAGGAATTGAGTCCGTCAAGCGATGGCTGGTCCATCGCTTCGAGAGCGCGCGGCAGCTCGTGCCGAAACGTGTCGCCGGTCAGCGTGGAGGCGTGATGAGCGGTGCCGTACTGCTTCGCCACCAGCGCCGCCATCGGCGCTTCATCCTTCGGCGTACCGACGTGCTGATCGAAGGATAGCGTGATGGTTTGCAGCGGCCGGCCGCTCTCCGCGGCCAGCGCGGTGATCGTGCCGGAGTCGCGCCCCGCGGATAAAAACGCGCCGACTGGGACATCCGAGACAAGGTGGTATCGAACGGATTCGCGCACACCATCGGCGATGATCGATGCGCGCTCCTCCTCGCTGTAACGGCGATGCTCGTTGACTGCGTCGCGCAGCACGGTGGCGATCGAAAAATACGAGCGCGGCTCCGAAGGACCGTGCGCGGTCACGGTCATCGAGCTGCCGGCGGGCAACTCGCGGATGGCCTCGTAGATCGTGAATGGCTCCGGCACGTGGCCACGCAGGAGAAATCCGGCGATGCCGGCCGGATCGCGCGCGTTCGAGACCTTCCCGCCCGCGAGCAGTGCCTTCACCTGCGATGCGAACCGAAACGTCGCACCATCATTCGCGTAGTAGAGCGGCTTGATCCCGTACGGATCGCGAGCCAGAAACAGCGTCCTGTCCCGCGAATCCCAGATGGCGAGCGCGAACATGCCGCGCAGCCGCGTCAACATCCCCTCGCCCCACCTCGCGAACATCCGCAGCACCACCTCGGTGTCCGAGGTCGTCTCGAACGTCTCGCCATCGCTCTCCAGCTCCGCTCGCAGCTCGGCAAAGTTGTAGATCTCGCCGTTGAATATCAGCACCAGCCGTCCATCGCGGCTGACCATCGGCTGATTGGCGCGCTCGCTGACGTCGATGATCGAGAGGCGACGATGCCCGAAGCCGGTTCGCCCGTCACTCGAAACCCAAATCCCCGCCGCGTCGGGCCCACGCGAGCGCATCGCCTTGCGAGTCCGCAACAACTCATCGCGATCGACGGCCGGCGCCTCCGCTCGAAACGAAACGATGCCGTTGATCCCACACATGAACGCGTCCAAAGTGTCACACAACGCCAGGGAGTGCGTGCGTCTCGCACGCGGGCATTCGGGCGTCTCGCCCGGATGCTTGGTGTCGCGTGAAGATCGATTCCGGCCACGCACGTGAAAATGACGAGGGCGTGCGCGCGTGTCGCCCGACGCTGTACCGGTCAGCATCGTGAAACCAACCATCGGGGCGGGACGCCCCGATGGCCGCGTGCGAGACGCACGCACTCCTCTACTGCTCTATACTCGGTTCGTCGCCAATGAAGGAAAAGCGTGACATCTACCGCTTCCTGCACGTCACTCCGCGGCGCATCTACGAACAACTCGATCAATATGTCGTCGGGCAGAAACACGCCAAAGAAGTGCTGGCCATCGCCGCGTACAACCATCTCAAGCGCATCGAGTACCTGAAGTTCGGCGGCGACGTCTCCATCCGCAAGTCCAACATCCTCATGATCGGTCCCTCGGGATCGGGCAAGACCTACCTGGCCCGCACGCTGGCGAAAATCCTCGACGTTCCCTTCGCCTACAACGATGCCACCGCGTTCACCGAGGCTGGGTATTACGGCGAGGATGTGGAGGTCGCGATCGGCAGGCTGCTCTTCGCGACCAATCAGAACGTCGACGCCGCCGAGAACGGCATCGTCTTCATCGACGAGATCGACAAGATCGCCCGCCGCTCCGGCGGCACGCGCACCGGCTCGGGCTCGCGCGACATCGGCGGCGAAGGCGTGCAGCAATCGCTGCTCAAGATTCTGGAGGGCGAGAAGCTCTTCGTTCCGCTGAACGTCACTTCGCACTGGAACAAGTACGACTACGTCGAGATCGACATCGCCAACATTCTCTTCATTTGTGCCGGCGCGTTCAGCGACATCGACGACAACAGCGACGCGAAGCCGATCGGATTCTTTGGCGACGGCGATGCGCGCGCGAAGGACATTTCCACCGAGGAGTTGGTGAAGTACGGATTCCTTCCCGAGCTGCTCGGGCGCCTTCCGGTTCACGTCGAGCTCGACTCGCTCAAGGCCGAGGATCTCGTCACGATCCTCACCGAGCCGCGCGAGGCGATGGTTCCGGAGTACCAGCGGCTCTGCGCGCTCGATCAGATCCAGCTCGAGTTTTCCGCCGGCGCGCTCCTCGCGATCGCCGAGGCGGCGCTGAAACAGAAGCTCGGCGCGAGGGCGTTGCGCGCCATTCTGGAGAAGGTGCTCCATCCCGTGCTCTTCACCGGTCCGGAGCGCGCCGGCGACCGCGTCATCATCGAGCCGGAAGATGTGCGCAGAGTGATCGCGTAAACTCTTCCCGTGCAGACGATCGGCATCTCCGCCAAGATCACCTCGGAGGACGCACTCGCTTTCGCCGCTCGTGTGGCTGCCGATCTTCGCGCCCGCGATTACACCGTCTGCTTCGACTACGCCACCGCCGACAAACTCGGCGACCGCGGCAAGTGCGTGGCCAAGAGCGATCTCGGAAAACACTCCGAGCTTCTGATCACGTTCGGCGGCGACGGCACGCTCCTCTCCGTGGCCCGCCACGCTCCGAAAGGCGTCCCCATCCTCGGCGTGAACATGGGCACGCTCGGTTTTCTCACCGAGGTGCGCGTGGAGGAGTTTCAGGGAGTGATCGAGCGCGTCCTCACCGGCGACTATGAGTGCGAGAAACGGATGACCTTCGACGTGACCGTGCGCGGTCCGGGACGCGATCACCGCAGCTACCGCGTCCTCAACGACGCCACGATCAACAAGAGCGCCGTGGCCCGCATCATCGAGATGCGCGTGACGGTCGGCGGCGAATTCGTCTCAGCGTTCCGGGCAGACGGTTTGATCATCGCGACCCCAACCGGCTCGACCGCGTACAACCTCTCCGCCGGTGGCCCGATCATCTATCCAACGATGGGCGCGATCGTCCTGACCCCAATCTGCCCGCACATGCTGTCCAACCGCCCCGTCGTGCTACCCGATGATCTCGAAATCGAAATCGGCATCGCCACCCCCAACCAGGAAATCTTCCTGACGCTCGACGGCCAGGAAGGCCTCCCCATCGCGCAAAACGACAAGGTCTGCATCAACAAGTCCCCCAACCCCGTCATGCTCGTCCGCGCATCGACGACGAGTTACTTCGATGTGCTGAGGACGAAGTTGAAGTGGGGGGAGGGGTGAGGGAGCGGTGAGACCCGCCAAAGGAGAACTCCAATGATGCGTGACGATCCGATTGTTGAAGAGACGCGTGCGGCCCGGCGTGAGCTCCACGCTGAATTCGGTGGAGATATGCGCGCCCTTTGGGAGTATCTGAAAACCATCGAAGCCGAGAATTCCGATCGGGTTGTGAAGCTGGAGCCAAAACCAGTGACTACAACAAATCGAAGGACTTCGTAAGTGCGGTAGAACAACGTGAGGCGTCCATTGGAATGGTTGTACAAAGAGGCGCTCGAGTACCCGAGTTAGATCGCGCCGAGCTTTCGGGCCTGCTCGTAAGGGGCCTCAATCCTCCACCCTGCCAGCACCCGGGCGAGGACGCCCGAGTGCCCGCGGTCGAGACGACCGCACTCCTTTTGAGCGAGGAGTGCGTGCGTCTCGCACGCGGCCATCGAGGCGTCCCGCCTCGATGGTTGGATCGAACGAGCGCCAATGGTTAAAACGGGTCGAGATGTAAGACCGTCGCGGCGCTACCCAACCACTTCCTGGTACATCACGCCCAACTCGCGCTGTTCGTCGCCGCTGAGGACGTTCTCGATGTCGATGAGTAGGTAGACCTCGTCGCCGTGGGGAACGATGGCGATGAGCAGTTCGCCGCGGATGCCGTGGACCAGCGGTGGGGGCGGAAGGAGCGCCGCGCTGCTGATGGTCACGATGCGATGCACGGAGTCGACTTTGAGTCCGATCACGCCCGCGCTGCTGTGTGTGATCAGCACGAGCGGCTCCATTTGCTCCTCGAGAGTCGGGTAGAGGCGCTTGCGGAGATCGACGATCGGAATCACTTCGTTGCGCAGGACGATGATGCCTTCCACGAACGCGGGCGCGGTCGGCAGCGAGGTCGAGCCGTTGTACGGGATGATCTGGCGCACGGCCATGATGTCGAGCACGAACGTCTCGGGTCCGATGCGAAACGAGATCAGCCGCAGATCGGTGGCACCTTCAGGCATGTTGCGCATTGTAAGACCGACAACGATTGCACGTGGCGCACAGCGTTCGCCCGTTCATCGCGGCGACCGTCTGCGCTAAGCTCCATCCCATGAAATCGCGCATCGATCAGGTCATCAAACGCGTTCAGGCCGAGTATCTCGACACGCTCCTTCCCGCTCGCGATGCGCTGCTGGAGCGGATGGAGGCGTTTGCGGCGGAGCACAACCATCCGATTGCAGATCCCGAGGTGGGGCAGCTGATGCGGATTCTGGTGCGGGCGAAACAGCCGAAGCACCTCATCGAGGTCGGCACCAACATCGGCTACTCCGTCGTCATCCTCGGGCGCGAGTGCGGCGCGGGAGCGGTGATTGAGACGATCGAGCTCGATCGCGGCATCCTGGCCACGGCGCGGAACTTCGTCGCCGAGGCGGCGCTCGACTGTGAGGTGACGTTTCACGAGGGAGCCGCGCTCGAGGTTCTGCCGA
Source organism: Thermoanaerobaculia bacterium (assembly GCA_034664845.1). Taxonomy (GTDB): domain Bacteria; phylum Acidobacteriota; class Thermoanaerobaculia; order Gp7-AA8; family Gp7-AA8; genus JADGNZ01. Next base: position 55,077 of record JAXDGW010000057.1, read on the forward strand.
CGCTCCCCGGGCCGTTCGACTTCGTGTTCATCGACTGCGTCAAATCCGAGTACGAGCAGTATCTCGATCAACTTCTGCCGAAGCTCGCCCCGGGAGCGATGATCGTCTGCGACAACCTTCTGTGGGGCGGCAAGGTTGCGGAGGGAGTGCACGACCCCTCTACCGACGCGCTCCGCGCATTCAACCAGCGCATCACGACCGACGCGAGATTGACGACGATCGTTGTGCCGGTTGGCGACGGTGTCGGCATCTCGATCGTGAACGCATAAAAAAAGGACCGCCTTGCCGGCGGCCCTTTCGAATCGATTTCGTTGATCGGCTTACTTCGACGCGGAGGTCGTTGCGGCCTTGATCGTCGCCTTCATCGGAACGGTCACAATGGGAGCCACCTTGTCGTTGGTGTAGATCTTCACCGCGCCGTCAACGTCGCCCGGCTTGGCGTCTTTGGCGATCTGCAGCGTCACTTCATACTCGCCCTTGTTGGCGGTCGGTTTGACGCTGGTCACCACTGTCGGGATGCTCGACTCCGCTTTGGAGACGACAAACATCTCCGGAGTCTTCAGGTTGTTCGAGTGCAGCAGAACCATGCGTGTGGCGGCGGTGTCCGCCGGCGAGACTTCGCCGAAGTTCAGCGCGGTCGGCTCGACGCGGTACGGCGGACGGATCACGCCGGAGATGCTGACGTAGTAGTCCGGCTGATGCTTGGAGTTGGTCACGATGTGAACCTTGTCGGCGATCGGCCCGACCCTCACGTCGTTTCCGCCGACGGTGATCTTGACGCGGTACTGATCCTGGCCGGGCTTTCCGACGTTGGGAGCGCGGTCGGATTCGTTGGTGATCTTTTCGAAGCCCGCGCGAACCCACTCATCTTTTCCTGGCTCGGTCGCAGGAACTTCGACCTTCAGAACCTGAAACGGCTCGTCTTCCTCGGAGTAGAGCGTAAGGCTCTGCGAGTCAGCTTCGCCCTGCAGGAGGTTGAAGCGGACGAAACCGGCGGGGAAGGCCTCGACGTACGGCTTGACGATCGCGTGGATCGTGAGCTGTGAGGTCGGCGTGGTGGGGTCGTTGGTCTCGAGCGTGACCGTCTTCGCGATCGGGCCGGCAAAAGCCGTCGTGTCGACGTGGGCCGTGACTTTTCCGGTCTCGCCCGGCTTGATCACCTTGTCGAAATCGGCAACGGTGCAGCCGCAGCCAGGCTTGGCGGCGATGATCTGAAGATCGCTGTCGCCGGTGTTCTTGACCAGGAACGACCAGTCGAGCTTCTCGCCCTTTGGAATCGTGCCGTAGTCCTTGACCGGCTCGACGATCGTGAGGCGGGGCGCCTTTTCTGCTTCTTTGGCTGCGGCAGCCTCAGCCTTCTTGCTCTTGGCCGGCTGATCGGCTGCGAACGCAAGGGCGGCGGTCAGCGAGACCAGGACCGCGATCATGACGATTAGAATTCGCTTCGACGACATGGACAAAATCCTCCTGTGTTGGGACGACCTGAAACGTTCTTGGGAACCGCCCGATTCGAACATCAGCCCGAATGCGACGATTCCCTGCCGGAGCGGCCGTCATTCTACAATTCGTCGCCGCGGAGCACGTTTCTTGCTCAGCTCGCAGCGCAATGCCTCACGTTAAAGAACTTCCGCCCGTCAAACGGGTCTACCTGGTCGGAATCGGCGGCACCGCCATGGCTTCGCTTGCTGGGATGCTTCAGGAGCGTGGCTACGAGGTTGCCGGATCCGATGAGCACGTCTACCCGCCGATGTCGACCTACCTCGAACGCCTCGGCATTCCGGTGCTCGAGGGGTATACGCAGGACCACCTCCTGACGTTCCATCCCCAACTCGTCGTCATTGGCAACGTTGCTTCTCCGACGAATGCCGAGGCCGCTGGGACGCTCGCGCTGGACTTGCCGTACACGTCGATGCCCGAGGCGATCTACGAGCTTTTCATCAAAGGAAAACACTCCATCGTCGTGGCCGGGACTCACGGCAAGACGACCACGACCTCGCTCATGGCCTGGCTCCTCGAATCTGCCGGCCGCGATCCGAGCATGGTCGTGGGCGGCATCCCGCTCAACTTCAATCACAACTTCAAGCTGGGACACGGCAGCGAGTTCGTCATCGAAGGCGACGAATACAACACGTCGTTTTTCGACAAAGGTCCGAAGTTTCTGCACTACGGCGCGAACACGCTGCTCGTCAACAACATCGAGTTCGATCACGCCGACATCTACGCGAACCTCGAGGCGATCATCGACGCGTTTCGTAAAGGTGTGCAGCAAGTGCAGCCGGACGATGTGATCGTCGCGAATGGCGACGACGCCAATGTGCGCTCGCTCCGGAAGGACGCACGAGCGCGCTGGTTCACGTTCGGCACGTCGCGCGACTGCGACATTTTCGCGACCGATCCGGAGTACACAGCCGGTGGAAGCGCATTCACGGCGTGGTGGGAAGGCCGCGAATGGGCGCGCTTCCGCACGACGCTGTCCGGCGCGCACAACGTCGTGAACGCACTGGCCGACATCGCCATCGCCCGGCAGCGTGGTCTCTCCGAGGAGGAGATTCAGCGCGGGCTGGAGACGTTCGAAGGGATCAAACGGCGGATGGAAGTGCGCGGCGTGGAGCGCGGCGTGACGGTCATCGACGACTTCGCGCATCACCCTACCGCAATCGAAACGACACTGGCTGGCGCGCGACGGCGCTTTCCGGGTCAGAGGATCTGGGCGCTGTTCGAGCCGCGGTCGATCTCATCGAGCCGGAAGGAATTCGAGCCCGGCTACATCGAGGCGTTCCACCAGGCAGACCGAGTCATCATCGGCCGCGTCTTCCACAAGCAGCGCTACGAGACTCGGTATGGCCTCGACCACATGATGTCCGTTGAGACGATCGTGGAGCGGCTGAACGCAGACAAGATCCAAAGCGAGCAGATCGACGTCGTCGATGCGATCGCCGAGGTGGTGGCCCGCGATGCGCGGCCCGACGATGTGATCCTGGTGATGTCCTCAGGTTCCTTTGACGGCGTCCACGAAAGGATTCTCGAGCGGTTGCGGGAGAGTCAAAAACATTAACCACAGAGGCGCAGAGAGCACAGAGAAAGAAGTGTGAAGTTCGAAGTGTGAAATTGGAAGCGCTTGCAGTTTCTAATTCTGACTTCTGACTTCACACTTCTTTCTCTGTGTCCTCTGAGTCTCTGTGGTTAATTGTTTTTCAGAAACCACAGCCCCGCCCACACCTTTGCGTCGATCAGGATTCCTTCTCCGTTCTTCCGCTTCAGCCAATCGACAACCGCGCCTCGGGGCACGCGATGAACCGTGATGTCCTCGCCGCCGACGCCGCCCCCTTTACCGCGTTGCTCCAATCCCGTAGCACGAAAGAACGTCACGAGCTCGGAGGTGATGCCGGCGGATGTCGGCCCGCTCGTCAGCCGCTCGACCTTCTCACACGCGTAGCCGGTCTCCTCCTCCAACTCCAGCTTCGCCGTCTCCTCGGGATCGTCGTGCCCTTCCTCATCGCCGACCAGTCCCGCTGGAA
>JAXDGW010000058.1:0-8331 GCA_034664845.1 Thermoanaerobaculia bacterium
GGGGGGGGGGGGGGGCCCCGGCGAGGAATCTCCCGCCGACGGAGCGGGATCGTGGACGGTACTCATTGCAGCATGAGCGTTGCCGGTTGCCCGCATTTACGTGGCGATGGACAAGCCCAAGCTCGCATCACCGGAGCTCCGTTCACTGAACGAGCACTGCTCCGTGGTCGGGGGATTCCTCGCCACCCACCCACCGCCCGCTCGGAATGACAACCACCCCCTCGCGCAACCGACTCCGACAACGCGGCGCGCCAGCGCCGCAATCAACCGACAACCGACAACGCACGCGCCGCCAGGCGCGTGCAATTCGTCAGGCGCGTGCAATTCAACCTCGCAGTATCCGGACGCTATCGATCAGCCGAGTCCGCCCCACCTTCACGGCACCGGCGATGAGGGTGTCGCGTTGAAAGTCTGCCGGTGGCAGGAAAGTCTCCGGAGCGACGACCGCGATGTAGTCCAGTGTGACGGCGGGCGTCTCCTCGATCATCGTCTGCATCAGCGACTCGACCGCGCGAACGTCGTGAAGACCGCGGCCGATCGCCTCTTCGCCGGCGCGCAGCGCTCGATGCAACACCGGCGCGATTGCCCGCTCCTCGGCGGATAGATAGCTGTTGCGCGATGAACGCGCCAGGCCGTCCTCCTCGCGTGCCGTCTCGCCGAAGACGAGCCTGACGGGAACGTCAAGATCGCGCACCATTCGTCCGATCACCGCGCATTGCTGCGCGTCTTTGCGTCCGAAGACGGCGAGGTCGGGCTGGACGATGTTGAAGAGCTTCAGGACGACTGTGGCGACGCCGTTGAAGTGTCCCGGGCGGCGCTCCCCTTCGAGCGGCTGCGCGACCGCGCCGACGGTCACCGTTGTTTGCGATCCCGCTGGATACATGACATCGACCGAGGGGAGGAAGAGGAGGTCGGTGCCTTTTTCTTCGAGGAACGCTCGGTCGCGCTCTTCATCGCGCGGATAGCGCTCGAAATCTTCGTTCGGACCGAACTGCGTCGGATTGACGAAGATCGAGACGACGATGAAATCGGCGCTGTTCGCGCGCGCGACGTCGATCAGCGAGAGATGGCCATCGTGCAGAAAGCCCATGGTCGGGACGAAGCCGATGGTCTTGCCCGCGGCGCGAGCCGCTGCGGTCGTGGCGCGAGTTTCGTGGAGGGTCGTGGCGATGATCATCGGTGTTGGTCAGCTTGGAGAGCACAGACAAGAGTGTCTGTGCCACATTAGCCAATTCCATGTGGCATGCGTGGAGTGTCGATCCAACAAAGGTTGTCGATCCAACAAGAGTGTTGCACCAAAAAGTGTCTGCGCAGGCAAATACGAAACTGATGTGGCACAGACACTCTTGTCTGTGCTCCTCAGACTCACTCACTTCGCCTTCGGCATCTCGATCACGACACCCTCGCCATACAACGCGCGCAGATCATCCGCACTCGATGCATGGAACGACTCTTTCTGACTATCAGGGAAACTTCCGTCTCGCACATCGGCCAGATAGTGCTCGATCGCCGCCCGCATGTCGTCGGCGATGTTGGCGTAGCGCCGGACGAATTTCGCCTGATGGCCGTCGTAGATGCCGAGGAGATCGTGGAAGACGAGGACCTGTCCGTCGCAGGAGGGGCCGGCGCCGATGCCGATCGTCGGGATCGAGACGCGCTCCGTGATCATCGCTGCAAGCTCGGACGGCACGCACTCCAGCACGATTGCGAAACAGCCGGCCTGATCGAGCGCCAGCGCCTCGTCGACCAGGCGCCGGGCGTCGTCGAGATTCTTTCCCTGCAGCTTGAAGCCGCCGAGTGCGTTGACCGATTGCGGCGTCAGGCCGATGTGCCCCATCACCGGAATCTCTGCGTCGAGCATGGCCTCGACCGCGCGGATGCGCGAGGCCTTGCCGCCCTCCACCTTCACCGCATGCGCGCCAGCCTGGATGAAGCGGCCGGCGTTGCGGACGGACTCCTCGATCGACACGTGGTACGAGAGATAGGGCATGTCGCCGACGATCAGCGCGTGCGCCGCGCCACGCGCCGCGGCTCGGGTGTGGTGGAGCATGTCGTCGACGGTGACGCTGAGCGTGTCGGGATAGCCGAGAACGACCATGCCGAGGGAATCGCCGACGAGGATGATGTCGCTGCCGGCCGCGTCGGCAACCTTCGCGCTCGGATAGTCATACGCGGTGATCATCCCGATGCGCTTCTCGCCTTTCATGGCGCGGATGGCCGGGACGGTGATTCGTTTGTCTGCCATTGCTCCTCCGTGGACCGGCGGAGGAGTGATCGGAGATCAGAGATCAGGAAGGTGTTCGCCCTGATCTCTGATCTCCGATCACTAACCACTACGCTTCGTCTCGGTCCGTTGACTCAGGATCCAAGCGGTACGTAGTACTGCGTGCCCTTCTTTGCGTTGCGGATCTGCTCGATGAGCTGATCGAAATGCTCGGGCGTATTGACGAAATCGATCTCGTTCGTGTTCACCACCAGCAATGGCGTCTCGTCGTACCGGTAAAAGTAGTGTGAGTACGCCTCGCTGAGCTCTTGCAAATATTGTGGCGAGATCGACTTCTCGTACGCCCGTCCGCGCTTCTTCACGCGTTTGAGCAGTGTATCAAGCGAAGCCTGCAGATAGATCACCAGGTCCGGCTTCGGCACGCTGTCGTACAGAAGCTCGTACATCCGGTTGTAGATCATCAGCTCCGAATCTTCCAGCGTCATGTAGGCGAAGATCTTGTCTTTCGGAAACGAGTAGTCCGCCAGGATCAGCTCGGTGAAGAGGTCGCGCTGCGAGATAGAGCGCTGCTGGTCGTAGCGCGACAGCAGGAAAAAGAGCTGGCAGCGGAAGGCCGCGCCGCGCTTGTCTTTGTAGAAATCCGCCAGGAACGGGTTGTCGACATCCTCGAGGATCTTGGTCCCGCGAAAACGCTTGGCGAGCAGATTCACCAGCGACGTCTTCCCGGCCCCGATCGGCCCTTCGACGGCGATATGGCGAAACGGCAGCGCAGGCACGGTGGGAAGGATAAAGGATGAAGGATGAACGATGAACAGAAACATGTGCTACTGACCCCGTTCATCGTTCAACCTTCATCGCTCATCGTTGTGATACAACCCGCCGCCGATGCTTGCCCTAGAAGACTACCGCCTCGATAACGGCCTCCGGGTCGTCCTCAACGAAGACCACTCCGCGCCGCTCGTCGCGGTCAACCTCTGGTACCACGTCGGCTCGAAGAACGAACGGCCCGGACGGACCGGCTTCGCCCATCTGTTCGAGCACATGCTCTTTTCCGGTTCGGAGAACGTCGGCAACAACGAGCACTTCCGCTACGTGCAGTCGATCGGCGGCGTTCTGAACGGAACGACGTTTTTTGATCGCACGAATTACTTCGAGACGCTCCCTTCCAACTACCTCGCCCTCGGCCTCTGGCTCGAGTCGGATCGCATGGGATTTTTTCTGCCCGCCCTGACGCAGGAGAAGCTCGACATCCAGCGCGAGGTGGTGAAGGAAGAGCGCCGCCAGCGCTACGACAACGTTCCGTATGGCACCGCGTTCGAGCGTCTGCTGCACCTGGCCTACGATCCCGACTACTCCTACCACTGGCCTACCATCGGCTCGATGGAAGACCTCGGCGCTGCCTCGCTCGACGACATCCGCGAGTTCTTCAGCACCTGGTATCGCCCCGATAACGCCACGCTGACGCTGATCGGAGACTTTGTCCCCGAGGAGGCGAAGGCGCTGGTCGAGCAATACTTCGGGCCGATCCCGGCCGGGAAATCGTTTCCGGCCTTCGACCTGACGCGGAAGCCGTTGAACGGCGAGCGGCGCGAGACCGTCCCGTCCCCGGTGCAACTCCCGCGCGTCTACCGCCTCTATCACCTTCCGAAGATGGGCCACCCCGACTGGATTGCGGGCGATCTTCTGTCGTCCGTCCTTAGCGGCGACAAGGCCAGCCGGCTGGAGAAAGCGCTCGTGCTTGAGCAGCAGATCGCCACCGACGTCGCCGCGTACGTGCTGCCGACCGAGGCCACCGGCATTCTCATGATGCAGGCGACCGCCAACGAAGGCGTGGCGATCGAAGACGTCGAGCGTGCCATCGACGCCGAGATCGCGCGCCTCGTCGCGGACGGCATCACGGACGACGAGCTGACGCGCGCGAAGAACCGCGCCGAGGTCGAGTACGCGCATCAAATCGAAAACTACGACTCGCGCGCGGACCTCATCGGCATGATGTCGACCTACTTTGGCGACCCTTCCATGATCCACACCTGGCTCGATCCGTACCGGGCCGCGACCAGCGACGATCTGCAGCGCGTGACGCGGGAGTACCTCGTCCCCGAGAACCGCGTCACCAGCGTGTTCGTCCCGGAGAACGCATGACGACGATCGACCGCACGACCGCGCCGCAGCCTGGAGCGCCGCGTCCGTATCACTTCCCGCACGTCGTCCGCCGCACGCTCGACAACGGGCTGCGCCTGCTGGTGGCGGAGAATCACAACGCGCCGCTGGTCTCGATGCGCACGATGATGCGCTCCGGCGCCGACTACGACACGCCGGAACTTGCTGGCCTCGCGTCGCTGACCGGCGAGCTGCTCGATGAAGGCGCTGGCTCCCGCGACGCCGTCCGTCTCGCCGAGGACCTCGGCCTTCTCGGAGCGTCGCTCGGCAGCGGCGCCGACTGGGACGCGTCTTACGTCTCCGTCGATTCGCTCTCCCGCACGTTCGATGAAGCGATGGCGATCTTCGCCGACGTCAATCGCCGGCCGATGCTGCCCGAGGCGTCGCTCGACCGCGTCCGCAGCGAGCGGCTCATGGAGTTGCTCCAGCAGAAAGATGATCCCGGCGCCATCGCCGGCAAGCGATTCTCGAAATTGATCTACGGCGGCGGCACGTACGGCAACACGGTCATCGGCAATCCTGAGACCGTTGGCCGCATCCACGTTGGCGACGTCCGGCGCTACTTCGCCACGCACTACGTTCCGAACAACGGCTCGATCGTCGTCGCCGGAGATGTCGAAGCGGAAAAAGCGCTCGATGCGTTGACGCGTTTCTTCGGCGACTGGCCGATGGTGGAAGTCCCGCCGCGCCCGAAGATCGCGCCGATCGCGAACGAAGCCAGCCGCATCTACCTGATCGACCGCCCCACGGCCGTGCAGTCGGAGATCCGCGTCGGTCACCTCGGCATCGCGCGCAGTACCGAAGACTACTTCGCACTCTCCGTCATGAACGCGCTCCTCGGCGGCGTCTTCAACTCGCGCATCAATCTCAACCTTCGCGAGAAGCACGGCTATACGTACGGCGCCCGCTCGGTATTCGCATTCCGGCGCCAGGCCGGCCCGTTCGTCGTCAGCGCTCCCGTGCGCAACGAGGTCACGCGCGAGTCGGTCACCGAGGTGCTGGGCGAGCTGCGTAGGATTCGGACTGGCGACGTCGAAGAGCGCGAGCTGGAAGACACGAAGAATTACATGATGGGCTCGTTCCCCTCGACCGTTCAGAGCTCCAGCGACATCGCCGGCCGCCTCCTCGACATGGAGCTCAACGACCTCCCGCAGGACTACTTCGACCGCTACCGCGAGAACATCGGCGCCGTCACGAAGGCTGCCGTCGAGCACGTCGCACAGAAGTACATCGATCCCGACCGCTCGATCATCGTGATCGTCGGCAACGCCGCCCAGATCCGCGAGCCGTTGGGCGCCCTCGGCATGTCGATCCACGAACTGGATATCGAAGGACAGCCGATTACGTAAGCTTCTATCTGCGCTGCATCTGCGTCATCTGCGGAAAAGCTTCATCCGCAGATTTCGCAGATGAACGCAGATGTAAACTTGCCTGGCATGGCCGACGACCGCATCCTCTCCGCCGTTCCTGTCGAAGACGACGCGACGGTCGAGCTGTCGCTGCGGCCGCGGCGCCTGCGCGAGTACATCGGCCAGCAGAAGGTCAAGGCGAACCTCGACATCTCCATCGCTGCGGCGCGCAAACGCCACGAGCCACTCGATCACGTTCTCCTTTTCGGTCCGCCGGGCCTCGGCAAAACAACGCTGGCGAACATCATCGCCAACGAGATGGATGCAGCGGTTCGCTCCACCTCCGGCCCTGCTCTGGAAAAAGCCGGAGACCTCGTCGCCACGCTCACGAATCTCGAGAAAGGCGACACGCTCTTCATCGACGAGATCCACCGTCTCCCCGCGCCCGTCGAAGAAGTTCTCTACTCGGCGATGGAAGACTTCTACATCGACGTGGTGATCGGACAGGGACCGGCTGCACGCACGCTCAAGATGGAGCTGCCGCACTTCACGCTCATCGGCGCCACCACGCGCGCCGGCCTCCTCAGCGCACCGCTACGAGCCCGCTTCGGCATCGTGCACCGCCTCGATTTCTACGACGTCGTCTCGCTCGAGATCATCGTCCGCCGTTCCTCCGACATCCTCGGCATCGAAGTGACAACCGACGGCTCGCACGAGATCGCGCGCCGTTCGCGCGGCACCCCGCGTATCGCCAACCGCCTCCTGCGCCGCGTGCGCGATTTCGCCGAGGTGAAGCGCGAGGGGAAGATCGACGTGGGAATCGCACGCGAGGCGCTGGAGATGCTGGAAGTGGACGAGTTCGGCCTCGACGAGATCGACCGCAAACTTCTGACGACGATCATCGAACGTTTCAGTGGCGGTCCCGTCGGCGTCAACGCGCTCTCGTCATCGATCGCCGAAGACCGCGGCACGATCGAAGATCTCTACGAGCCCTACCTGATCCAGATCGGTTTCCTGCAGCGAACCCCCCGCGGCCGCGTCGCCAGCAAACTCGCCTACGACCACCTCGGCTACGCGATGGGCGCGACGAGGAAGCAGAGCGAGTTGTTTTAGTCGAGCGACGCCCGCGCGCGACTGTCATCCTGAGCCGCCGAAGCCGCCGCAAGATTCACTTCGCGTTCAACTTGGTGGTCATCGGCGGCGAAGGACGGTCGAAGGACCCCCCGATTCTGTGCAGGACGGGAGGTGGACGTTTGCACGATGCGCAGAATTAGGGGGTCCTTCGACCGTCCTTCGGCACTTCGTGTCCTTCGGCGGCTCAGGATGACAGGTTTGTTTGAATGACAACTACGCCATCGCCGCCGATCCGATCTCCGGATGCGCCCGCGCGAACGCCACGAGGTTCGCAGCGTAATCGGCGAGGCGCGGGACGAAGATGCCGGAGCTGGCGAGCGCGGCGTCGGCGTTCGTCGTGTCGTAGGTTGTCGGATGGACGAAGTAATCAACCGCCGGCGACGGGATGCGCATCAGGCGGTAGACGCCGGGAACCTTGTCGATCGCGAACTTGGCGAGGCCTTTCGTCAGTGGGATGCGCAGGACCTTGTGGCCGGTCACGTTCGCGATCACGTTGATTGTTTCGTCGACCGTCAGCGGCGCAGGGTCGGCGAGTTGGTAGCACTTGTGCGCAATGTCGTTTCGGCCCGATACGTACTCGATGGCGTTGACCATGAAGTCGCGCGGGACGACGTTGAAGCGGTAGGCCTTGGGATTGCCGATCACCGGCAGCATGGCGATGTGCGGTTGGCGCTCCAGCCATTGCATGACGAAGTACGGTCCGTCGAATTTCTGGGTCGCGCCGGTCTTGCTGTCGCCGACGATGACCGAGGGGCGGTAGATCGTCCAGGGGACGGCGAGGCGGCGGCGGACCTCGAGCTCGGCCAGGTACTTCGTCTCCTCGTAGTAGTTGTTGAAGGACTGCCCGCGCTCGAGATCATCCTCGCGAAAGATGCCGGGGAGATTGCCGCTGACGTAGCAGGTGCTGATGTAGTGGAAGTGCTGCAGACCGCGGCAGCGCTCGGCGAAGTCGAGCATGTTGCGCGTGCCTTCGACATTGACGCGCATGCCGGTCTCGCGTTTCACGGAGAGGTCGTAGATCGCGGCAAGGTGCCAGATCTCGGTGACGTCATCCGTTGGAACTGTGATGACCGAGGTGATGTCGCCTTCGACGATCTCGACGCGATCGCCGAGGGGTTGGGCGCGCTCGCGGGCGAGGGCGGCGAACTTTGGTTGGACGAGGCAGAGGGCTTTCGCTTCCGGATTGCGGCTCAGTAGTCGGGGCAGAAGCTCCGAGCCGAGGAAGCCGGGATAGCCGGTGAAGAAGAGCGTCGGCAAGGGAGAGCCATTCAACCACAGAGGCGCAGAGTACACGGAGGCCTCTGTACTACTAACCATGGTTTTCTGTGCGCGACGCGAAGATTAGCAAGCCTGTCATCCTGAGCCGCCGCAGGACACGAAGTGCCGGAGGACGGTCGAAGGACCCCCCGCGCAAGTGCAGGGTCGGGTGGCGGCGGAAGAGACCAGGCAAATACGTAGGGGGTC
>JAXDGW010000059.1:0-49168 GCA_034664845.1 Thermoanaerobaculia bacterium
CGCCTCCTTGTAGTGCTTGTCCTCCAGCAGCAGCTCGCCGAGCTCTTCGTAGTTGCCGGGCGATGGATTCTGGATCACCAGCGCGCGCAGCACAGCGATCCTTCTCCGGCGCGACGGCCCCCGCAGCGTTCGTTGAACATTGCGAACGTCGGGCAACCCTTCGATGAGGAAGTAGGCCAGCGCTCCGATGATGCCGCCAATGATGATGATCCAGAGCCAGAACGCCTCGGGGCGTTTGCGCGCCCAGTGAATGACCGCCGCAATCTGGAAGAGGAATCCGTAGCCGAACAGATGCCCGATGAAGGAGCCGTGCGATGCCCCTTGCTGCCCGAAGGCTGCCGTCGCGGAGCAGAGAATCAGCAGACCGACGATGCTGCGGAATTTCATCAGATCGCCCGCCGCGGAGCGGACTTCCTTTCGTGTGGAGATTGTGCCGGAGCAGGATACGCCGGTCCGATTCCGTTACTATCAATCCGCTTGGAATTTGATCTTCAACCAACGATCGCGGGAACGCTGATCACGATTCGCCCTCTGACCGCTGACGATTTCGACGCGCTCTTTGCGGTGGCGAGTGATCCGCTCATCTGGGAGCAGCATCCGGAAAGCGACCGGTACACGAGACCGGTTTTTCAGCGTTTCTTCGACGGCGCGATCGAGTCCGGAGGCGCCTTCGCCGTGATCGAGCGCCGCTCGGGCAGAATCATCGGCAGCTCGCGCTACTGCAGCCTGAAACCGTCGGAAAGCGAAGTCGAGATCGGCTGGACATTTCTTGAGCGCGAATTCTGGGGCGGGCAATACAACACGGAGCTGAAGTCGCTGATGCTCGATCACGCGTTCCGATTCTTCGATCGCGTCGTCTTCGTCGTCGGCGAAACCAACGTTCGCTCGCAAAAGGCGGTGGAGAAAATCGGAGCAACGCTCATCGGCACCGCGGAGCGCCCGGACGGGACGCTGCGGCGGAACGTCATCTTTGCGATTACGCGGCCGAGGTAACGTCGCATCCACGCGCAAACACGCTCTTCAAAGCGGTGGCTGCGCCACCGCAGTCCATAGCGCTTCGCGCGAAATGCTGCGACAGTTGGCGGTAGCCGCCCAGCTCGAGACCGCGAGAAAGTTTCGCGCGAAGCGCTTTGGACTGCGGCAGCGCCAGCTGCCGCTTTCGAACGTCTTCAAACGCTCCGATAATGCCGGTCCGGGCCGCCCGACGCGCCATTCACCATTGATGCGCGCAATCGCTACGGTCTCGCAGCCCGATGGCGAACGCGCAGGTCGAAAACGGAGATGGCGTTCGGAGGGGAGCTGGCTTCGCCGAACCAGAGGTTGCCGTCGGAGCCGCGGGTGATGAAGGTCGGGAAGGCGGCCGGCGTCAGCGTCGGGAACTGCGTCACGACGCCGCTTGTGGTGATGCGACCGATCTTGCTCTGCAGCGGCTCGGTGAAGTAGAGATTGCCATCCCCTCCGACGGCGATTCCCCGCAGCGCCGTGGCGCCGGTCACTGGAAACTCGGTGAGCACTCCACTGACCGACATGCGCCCGATCTTCCCGCCGTTGTCCTCGGTGAACCAGAGGTTGCCGTCAGGTCCGGCAGTGATCTGCGCAGGGCCGCATGACGGATTCGGCAGCGTGAATTCCGTGAAAGAGCCGCTGCTCGTCACCCGCGCGATCTTCGCCTTGTCGTATTCGGTGACCCAGAGGTTGTTGTCCGGCCCGAGGGTGATGCCAACGGGTCCGGCGGCCGCGGTGGGAATCGGAAACTCCGTGAACGTACCGCCCGGCGTGAGCTTGCCAACTTTGTTGCCGGTGTACTCGATGAACCAGAGGTTGCCGTCGGGCCCGCGCGTGAGTCCGTAGGGAACGGAGTTCGGCGTGGGGACGGTGAGCTCGGTGATCGTTCCGAACGTCGTGATCCGACCGATCTTGTTCACCTCATCCTCGGTGAACCAGATCGCGCCATCCGGGCCGGTCGTGATTCCAGCGAACGGCTGCGCGTTCGCGGTCGGGATCGTGTACTCGGTGATGACGCCCGAGGTGGTGATGCGGCCAACTTTGTTCGCGGTTTTCTCCAGGAACCAGACCGCCCCATCCGGCCCCGCCGCGATCGCCTCGGGGACCGCGTTCGACGTCGGAATCGGGTACTCCCTGAACGTTTGCGCCGACGCGCGCGGACCGGCGGTGTGGATCACGACGACGATGGCAAGTGCGGCCAGGCGTCCCACCGCTGCAATACGAGGCATGCGCCCTCCCCTGAGTAGTCACAACCTTCTGTAATTGGTGATTGTATCGCTCGCGATGGGGTAGGCCAGACGCGATCCGGGATCGTCACCAATCAAATAAGCTAGGGACATGACGATCAAGAGAATGGACCATGTCAGCGTCGTCGTCGAAGACCTCCCAGCCGCCATTGCGTTCTTCACCACCCTCGGCATGGCGGTTGACGGCGAGGCGCCGATCGAAGGCCCATGGGTGGACCGCGTCAACGGGATCGAAAATGTCCAGGTCAACATCGTGATGATGCGGACACCAGATGGGCACGGGCGGCTTGAGCTGACGAAGTTTCGCAATCCGAAACTGGTCCAGATCGAACCGGCGATCGAACCGGCCAACGCGCTGGGCCTCCGGAGCGTCATGTTTACGGTCGAAAGCGTTGACGATACGGTCGCTCGCCTGCGAGCCAATGGCGCGGAGCTGATCGGCGAGGTTGTTCAGTACGAGGACAAGTACAGGCTCTGCTACATGCGAGGCCCCGCGGGCATCATCGTCGCGCTGGCCGAGGAGCTCTTCTGACGGGTTCCCGCCGGCTGCTTTCGAACGCGGTTCTTGTCAGGCGCACTTAGCTGCCGGCCACGCTGTGGTGTACCTCGATGAACTGAGGCGCGCCTGGGTCGACGCCGTTCTTTTCCAGGATCGGCATCAGCGTCTGTCCGAACCGCTCGAAGTTCTCTTGCGTGTCCCAGATGTCGGAGACGTTCAGCGCTTCCGCGGGACCGAAGGCGACGTGAAAAATGCGTCCCTGAGGCGCGCTGGCTCCGGCCGCTTCGAGTTGTTTGATGACTTGGTCGTACTGCTGCGCGGACATCGACTTCGGTGTAAAGCGAACGAGAAACGACATGGAGCTCTCCTCTTTTTCTGGAGCTACGTCGCGGTTGGCGAATCGGATTCGAGATGGGTTTGACCGCGCAACGCTTCCGCCGCCGCCACCCGCCCTTTTCCCGGGCGCTGCACGGTGATGAGGCGCAGCGCGCCGTCGCCGGTGGCGACGATGACGCCATCCGCGCCGATCGAGAGGATCGCGCCGGGCGATCCGAGGCCTGTCGCTGGCGCCATGTCGATCAGTTTGAGGTCGCCGGAAAACACGCCGGGCCATGGATCGAATGCGCGGAACTTGTTGTAGATCGCGGCGGTCGTGTCCTCCCATCGAATCGCGCCTTCGCTCTTCTCGATCTTCGGCGCGAGCGTCGCGGCGTCGTCTTTCTGGGGAGTCTCCGGAGGCCAGTTCGCCAACACGCGCGCGAGTGCGCCTGCGCCGAGCGTGGAGAGGCGCGCTGCGAGCGATGGCGTGCGCTCGTCGGGTCCGATCTCCGTTGTCTCGATCGCCAGCATCGGGCCGTGATCGAGCTGTTCATCGACACGCATGATCGTCACGCCAGTCATCGTCTCGCCGCGCTCGATAGCGCGCTGAATCGGCGCGGCGCCGCGATACTGCGGCAGGATCGAGCCATGAACGTTGAGGAATCCACGCGCTGGGATCGAGAGAAGCGCCGCCGGGAGGATCTTTCCGTACGCGACGACGATGCCGGCATCGGGCGCAAGCGCGGCGATCGACGCGAGAAACTCCTCGCCGCGAATCTTCGCCGGCTGCGCGAGGGGCAGACCGAGCTCCCGCGCCTTCAACGCGATCGCGGGAGCCTGCATCTTCATCCCGCGTCCAGCCGGCTTGTCCGGCTGCGCGACGACAAGCGCGATGTCGTGCTGCTGCGCCAGCAGCTCCAGCGAGGGCACCGCGAATTGGGGAGTACCGAAGAAAACGAGTCGCAAGGTGGGGGGAGTTTAGTCGGTGTGGCCTGTCATTCCGATCCGGCGAAACCGCGGGGGTGGCAAGGCGGTGGGAGCGGTGAAGCGCGGAGAGGAATCCCGTGCCGACAGGAATCGCTCGCTACGACGCAGGGGATTTCTCATCGTGCTTCACCGCTCCCGCCGCCCTTCCACCCGCCGCGGTTCCGCCGATTCGAAATGACAAGTCGCGTCACGTATGCGTCGCAGTCGCCCCGCTGCTCGTCGTCACCGGCGCCTGATTGCCGAGGGTCTCGGTCGTCGGAGTCGGTCCCGCCGGTTTCTGCGTGATGTTCGCGCCCTCGGCGCCTTTGCTCGGCTCGGGCGCCGCGCCGGGCATTCCGTTCGCGGTTGGCGTTTGCGCGGAGGAATTCGCGGGGTGCGTCATCGCGGGAGGGGCGTTCTGGTAATCGCGCGGTGTCTTCTCGCCGCGGCAGGCGCCGAGAAGTACGAGGGCGGCTGCAACGGCAATCGTGTTTCGCATGGCAGAAAGCGGTTCAAGTGATGTGCCATACAATCGCCCGCATGCGAAAAATAGTGATCGTCGCCTCTCTGATCGCCGGACTTGCGCTGCCTCTCTTTTCACAGGTAAGCGAGGGCGATCAGCATTGGAATGCGCGCGCCGAGGGGCATCAGGGCGGCAAGGCCAAACCGGCGCAAATCGACGCGGCCATCGCTGCGTATCGGAAGGCGATCACGCAGGAGCCGAACAATCTCGAGCCGCGCTGGAAGCTGCTGCGAGCGATCCGCTTCAAAGGCGCCTACATCGCATCGACGAACGATGAGAAGAAAGCGATCTACGCGATCGCGAAGAACGACGGCACCGCCGCGATGGCCATCGTCAATCGTCAGCTCGCCGCAAAAGGCGTGAAGGCCGATGCCGCAGAAAAGAACGTCGCGAATACTGCGCGCGGTATCGGCGGCGCGGCCGAGGTGTTCTTCTGGGACTCCGTGAACTGGGGCGAATGGGCTCTCGCATACGGCAAGATGGCCGCGGTGCGCGAGGGCGCCGCCGACCGCATTCGCCGCGAAGCAACGATCGCGATGCTGATCGATCCAAAGCTCGACGGGGGCGGCCCGCAGCGCGTCCTCGGGCGCCTTCACGACCAGACGCCCCACATCCCCTTCCTCACCGGCTGGGCGTCGAGCAAAGAGGCGGTGCGCTTTCTGAGGGAGTCGAGCAAAATCGATCCGACGAACAAGATCACGCGTGTCTTCCTGGCCGACGCGCTGGTCTCGAACGACAGCAAGAACGGCCCCGAAGCGATCCGCATCCTGCGCGAAGTGATCAGCGCTCCGAACGATCCGAACTACGAGGTCGAGCACGCCCAGGCGCAGGAGGACGCGAGGAAGTTGCTGCGCGATTGGGGCGCGTAGTTCGCGGTAGCGAGGTCTCGCGGTTACGCGGTCTCGAGGGCTGTCATTTCGAAGCGGCGTCAGAAAAACGTTGAACCACAGAGACGCAGAGGACACAGAGGTTTTCTCTGTGCTCTTTGTGCCTCTGTGGTTAATCGGTTCTAACGCGACAGCGAAACCATCGCTATCGCGCCACCGCCGCCATGAACTGCGAGTCCCCATTCGCGTCGACGACGCTCGCATAGGCGACGCAAGTGCCTGCGATCATCGAGATGTGGATTGCGCTCGTTTCGTCGATCGTCACGCCTAATACTTTCTCGATCTCCGGGATCGTCCGCAAGTCGTCTTCGTTGAGCGCTTCCTCGAACGTCGCGCCGATTTTCTGGCCGGTGCGGGTGCGGACGGTGATGCGGAAGGTCGCGGGGATCTTGCCGACGTTGACGACGCCGATGTTGACGCGGCGCTCGGTGCCGCCGGGGATGCCGACGAGCGTCAGGTCGTCATTCTCGGTTCCGGCGCTGGCGGAGTCGCGCATCGACAGTGGTGCGCTGACCGAGCCGCGCGCGTTGTGCGCTGTGTCGTACGTCTTGATCCGCGCGACCGGCTGGTGCCGCCCTCGGTATTCGATCCAGAGCACGCCGCTTCCCTCGGGTGCGCGAAAGAGCGAGCGGACCACGTCTTCCCATCGCAGACTTTGGCCGCCCAGGATCGTGACGGTCTGGTCGATGTGGACGTCGCCGGAGACGTAGCGCAGACCGAGCGACATCCTCTCCTTGAACGGATTGAGCAGCGTGAGATCGCTGCGCCAGTACGACGCGTTCGCGCCGGGCAGGCTGCCGACGGAAGGGAAAACGATGCGCGAGCGGTCGCCGATCGTGCCCAGTTCTTCGACCGTGGGGATGCGAATGCGGCTCATGTAGCTCGCAAGATTCAGCGGCGTTCCCTCGGCCCTGCGCCGCCAGATCTCAACGCCGCGAGTCGTTCGCGCGAAGGTGTAGTGATCGTCGATGTACGCCGCCACGGCTTGCGCGCGAATCGAGTTGTCGATGCCGTCGAAGACATCGAACTCCTGCGGCGAGTGCCGGATGACGATCGGCGGCTTCGATCGCTCCAGCGCGCGAATCGTTTCGGCCTGATAGGCAGGCGGCGAGAGGATCGGGACCTGGTAGAAGCGAGTCGGATTCGGCCGCTCGCAGAAAAAGTAGAGCGCAGGCTGATTGGAAAAGTCGAAAATCGGCTGGCCCGGTTTGCTCAGCTCATCGACCGCCGTTTTGATCGCATTGACACGATTGCGGATCTCTTCGGCAGCCGGATCGATCCAGCCGATGCGGCTGACGCGGCCGAGGTAGTGGGTGGTGTCGTCGAGGCGCATGTTGATGATGTCGGGCACCCACAGGATGACCGCGAACAGCGGCAGGATCACTGAGGCAGCCAGCACGATGAAGGCCTGCGTCGCGCGCTCGCGCGTGCGCCACACGCGCGCTGACGCGCGCGCGAACCAGACGAGCAGGATGAGAATCATCGGGCCTATCAAGAACGCGGAAAAGTACTGATGCGGAAAGTCGGCGCGGCCGAGCGCGCTGCGCTGCGTGAGGATCGCGAATGCCGTCAGCACCGCCAGCGAGAGATCGAAGCCATCGCTCTGGCGTGTGATTCTGCGCTGCACGAGCACGATCAGCGCGAGCCCGATGACGAGCGGATTGAGGATGAAACGGAATTGCTCGCTGAGGACGAAGTCGGAGAGCGTACGGAGTGTGAGGTTCTGGCGGAATGTGGCCGTCAAGTCGGGAAACGGCAACGACCAGACCGCGTCGATGATGCGAGGGATGGCGACGAATGACGTATCGACGAACGCGCCAAACGCGCCGTGCATCACCAGGTACACAACGAAAGGCGCCGCACCGATCGCGATTCCTGCGACGAACGAGGCCATCATCGCCAGACTGCGCTCCACTGAGCCTCGAAGCAGCGCAACCGCGACGATCGCCAATATCCCTCCGCCGATCGTGTACAGCCCGATATCCAGACTGTAGAAAAGCGTGATCGCAGCCGCGACGCCGCTGGCAACGGCAAGCCATCGTCCGTTGCGCCGAAGCGCGCCGATGAGGAACGCGATGGCCAGGATCTCGAACAAGGCGCGCTCGTTGTCGACCGTCGTCACCGCGCCGATGAGGATCGCGAGCACCGCCAGCGGGATCGAGTCGAAGATCACCATGCCGAGGTACCAGAGCGCCGCCACGGCGACAGAGCCGAGCATGACGGGGCGGAGGAGAACGATGTTGATGTTGCGGCCGAAAAGCTCCATCAGCCACGTGTCGAGCAGGCCATCCTCGAGCAGTCCGTGAAGCACGAACACATCGCGGAACGGAACCTTGCCGCGGAGAAGATCGGAGGCGGGACCGAGCGTTTCACCGCGATGAAAGAGATCGATCCAATGCGTCAGCGATGCGGTCGATGCAAAACTGAGACAGAAGAGCAGCGTTGGCAAAATGGCGAACGCGACGAGGTTGCGGACGGAGCGTCCGTCGATCGGATCACGCCGCAAAAGTGTGAGCGGCAACGCCAGCAGAATCATGACCATCGCCAGCGTGATTGCGACACTGCCCTGAACAAAGAGAACCGCCAGCGGCGGCAGGATGACGAGTGGCAGCGCCGCGATTCCGATCCGCTGCAGCGCCTCCTCGGTCGTGAGATCGGACGTGAGCGCGGCGATGCGCGCCACAAGCAGGAACGCCAGCCAGAAGAGGGCGATGAAGAACGCGATGAAGGCGATCTCGAGAAAGAGCGTCGGAATGTGCGCGATCCGTTTGCCGACGGCGATGTAGCGGAAGAGGATCCACGCCAGCGCCTCGACGACGATCAGCGCGTGATGCGGCGCCATGTCACGTACGAACAGCCGGCGAATCCAGCGCGACCGCTGCCAGGTGATGACCGCGCGCGGCAGCAGTTGCGAAAACGCCAGCGGGATAAGAATCGGCCAGGCCGGTTTGAATGTCGTGAGGTAGAGGAACGGCGCGAGAAAGAAGGGCGTGACGAAGAGAGCGGAGACGAGGTTGCGCTGTCCGTCGCCATCGACCGCGGCGCGGAGCCTCGCGTTTTCGTGCGCGCCGAGCCGGTACAGCGGGATCGTCGCGGCGGGAGCGATGATGAAAAACAGCAGGACGGTGAGGTAGTCGCGAAGTTTCGATGCGTTCTCGACGGTGACGCGTCCGACGGCGATGTGCGGCGTTGGCGGAACGCCGCGCAACAGGAGCGTCGCGGTGAGGAAGATGCCGGCCGCAAAGCAGAACGCCGCGATCCACAGAAGCGATCGGATGATGCCATCGGTGAGGTTTTCGCGCGGCTGTTCGAGCACGCGCGGAGTATAGGGTGTCGGGTGTTCGGGGCGAGTGTCCAGGGCTCGTTCCAGTGCCGCTGACGCGGCACGATCCCTAATCGGACAGTAGTTCCAGAGTTTGCTCGCAAAAAACGCTCGTATCCTCTGGCCACCTTCACATGCCGCCGACGCGGCGATCATTTCAATCCGCAATTGAGAACTAAGACACGTGAACCTTCGCTGTAGAGACAGCGGAGTCTGCCGCGTCAGCGGCAACAGGAGGGTAGCCAGGCGTGCGAACGCTTTTTGCGAGCACGCCTGGAAGTGAGGTCATACGTTTTTGTACCGCGTCAGCGGCTCTGGATGTGACGATCGTTCCAGTGCCGCTGACGCGGCACGATTCCTAATCGCACATCGAGTTCCAGAGGTTGCTCGCAAAAAAGCGCTCGCAACCTCTGGCTACCTTCACATGCCGCTGACGCGGCGATCATTTCAATCCTCAATCGAGAAATAAGGGATGCGAACCTCGGCTATCGAGCAGCGGAGGTCTGCCGCGTCAGCGGCAACAAGAGGGTAGCCAGGCGTGCGAGCGCTTTTTGCGAGCACGCCTGGAAGTGAGGTCATACGTTTTGTGCCGCGTCAGCGGCTCTGGATGTGGCGATCGTTCCAGTGCCGCTGACGCGGCCCTACGTTTTCTGGGCCCGGCTCGCGTCACGTGACGAGAGTTTCCATCGCGATTACTGCCGGGCGGGACGCCCGGCAGCCGCAGGCGAGACGCCTGCACTCCTTGCGGCACGCCTCGTGAACTCCGCTGGGCGTGGCCGATTCGCAGTCGCCTCACCTCTTCCCGCGCGTGCAGGAGCGGCATCGCGTTTTTGGCGGTCTGCTCAACGACCGGCAGGAGCACATCTTCACCTGGATCACGGTCGTCATCGTGATGCTGTACATCACCGGGTGGATCGGAGCCATCCACGATGTGATCGAGCAGCGGCGCGAGATCGCGCGCCTGGCGAAGGAAGCGGGCGTGAAGCTGCCTCCGCCCCCTCCGGCGCTGCCCGCACAGCAGATCGCGACGCAGATCTTCCAGCCGCAGGCGCCGGCCACCGCCTACATCGATGACGCCATGCTCGGCTTTCTCAATCCGTTGCGTGGACGCAGCGGGAAGGTGTTTTTCACGACGGTCACGCCGGGCGGCTCGATCGCGAAAGGCGCGCCCGGCGGTGTGAAATCGGTTCTGACCGGCGGCGCGTCAGAAAAGGTCGCGTCCGACTTCACCGCGCCCGAGCAGCCTGGCGTCTACAAAATCGCCGTGCAACTCAATCAGGCCATGCGCCAGCTCGACGATTTCAGCGTCATCACGCTCGTCCCGTTTGCTCAAAAGCAAAGCGGTCACATTGGCACCTACTACCTCGGCAGCTGGCCTTTCGAAAAAGGGGGGACGCCGAAGACGCCTGCGTACGCGAATCCGGCCGGCTTCATCGAAGTGACGCAGGCCAATGTCGACACGCCGATCTCCGAGCATTTCCGGCTGCGCGACTTTCTGACGAAAGATCAGCCGAATGTCTGGCCGAAATACCTGCTGCTCAATCCCAAGCTGTTGGACAAACTCGAGCTGACGATTCAGGAGCTGGAAGCGTCCGGTCATCCCGTGAAGCACTTCCGCATCATGAGCGGCTTTCGGACGCCGGAGTACAACCACGGCGGCGGCAATACGCAGGGGCGGGCCAACCTGAGCCGCCACATGTACGGCGATGCCTCGGACACCTTCGTTGACAACGACGGCAATGGTTCGATGGACGATCTCAACCACGATGGCCGCGTCGATGTTCGCGACGCCGAGGTCGTGCAGCACGCCGTTGAGTCGGTGGAGAGCAAGAATCCGTCGCTGGTCGGCGGAGTTGGCGTTTATTCCGCATGTTGTGGCCACGGCCCGTTCACGCACATCGATGTGCGCGGCTACCGCGCAAGGTGGCGCGGAACTGGAAGTGGATAGTTCGTTAGCTCTCAGCTCTTAGCGTTATTGAGTTGTTTCATTCGATTTCACCGGCAAGCTGGCGGCCAACACCTAAGAGCTAACAGCTAAGAGCTAAGAGCTTAGAGCTAAGAGCTAAACCAGGAGGTACCGTGGCAGACGCAGTAACGAACACCCCAGCAACCTGTCCCGAATGTGGCGCGAAGCGCCCGGATCCGTCGCGGGTCTGTCCGGCGTGTGGCGCGCCGCCGATGCGCAGCGATGAACATCGCGCTCGCGATAATGAAGTGCGCACCGAGGATCTGGAACCGTACGTCGCGTTGCGTTACATCGCGCGGCTTTTCAAAGTGCTCGCGGCGCTGCTCGTCGTGATGCTCATCGGCGAGGTCGTCACCGGCGTGATCACCAGCGGCATCGCGGCCTTCATGACGCTCCTCGGCGAAGCGACGCGGCTGCTTGTGCTGGCTGGGTTGCTCTGGGCTGGCGGCGACATCACGATCCTGCTCATCGACGCCGGTCACGACCTGCGCGTGGCGCGCATTCTCCTCGGCCGGATCAACGCCACGCTGCACGAGCGCGAGGCGCGCGAGAAAAAGTAAAAGACGAACGGTCCAGCGCGATTGCGCTGGACCGGCAACGTCGCAACTGCGGTGTCAGCCGCCCAGTTGCTTCTTGCGTGCAGCCATGCGGTCGCCGAGATCCTGCAGCTCGGAACGGCTGAACGCTTTCCGAGCGCTCTTGAACATGTCTTTCTCTTCTTCATCAGCGTGGTGCTCGACGAGCTCTTTGAGCACCTTTGCCTTCGCCGCGAACTCCGGTCCGCTCTTCTGCGAGCCTTCCACGTCGGGGATGACGAGCTTGACCACGTGGTGTTCTTCCTGCGCCTCGTAGTACATCTCTTTGTCGTCCTTGGAGCGGACGGCGTCCCGGAAGGCGGGATAGAAAATCTCTTCCTCGATGGTCGTGTGGATCTTCAGCTCCGATTCGATCTGCGTGACGAGCTTCTCGACCTTCGGACCTCCGCGCATCGCCGACTTCTCGAGCTGCGCGAACAGACCGCGGACCTTCTCGTGATCGTTCTTGAGGAGCGCAATTGCGTCCGGGTTGCGCGACGCGGTTTTCTTTGAACCCTTGCTGCTTTTTTTCGTAGCCATTTGAATCCTCCCGCGGCGGGAAGATCACAAGGCGTGCCTATTTACGGCAACGGCACGATGGCACGGGTCATCGCTTCCCGGATCTCGCGGAATACATTTTCCGGAGGAATGCCGAGCTCGCGGTGTCCGGCCACGCGTTTGAAGAGGTTCTCGGCAGCCTTCTCATCGAGGAGGCGCGCGTCGACGTCTTTGCCGTTGAGCTCACAGAACGCGAACATCGACGCCAGCGCGACGCGCCGGTTACCGCCGCGAAAGGGACTATTCATGAGGAGCGCGAAAAGAAACGCCGCGACTTTGTCCGGGAACGTTCCGTAGGCCTCGCGTCCAAGCATCATCACCTGTGGCCGCTGAACGCTGTTGAGAAGTCCGAACGCGGAATCGACGACGCCAGGGTGCGCCTGATTGCCGCCGAACTCGACGCTCACCGCGCGGTGCAGCTCGACGATGTCCTGAACCGTCAGGTACCGGACGCCACCTTCAGTCGGTGAGGCGGCGGAAGGCGTTGGGATACTTTTTGACGGCGCGCTTGAAGGCGGTCTCGATGGCTGCGTTGGAGAATCGGATGTCTGTGTCGGCGGGGCGGCTGGCTTTGCCGTTGACTTTGGCACCGACGGTTTTGGCAGCGGCTTTGACGGCGGCTTTGCCGCCGGTTTGGGCTGCGCCTTTGGGGCTGGCTTGGGAGCCGCCGCCCTTTTTTTCGCCGGTTTTGCCAGAGACGCTGCTTTCTTTTTTGCTGGCGGCTTGGAGGGTTTTGCCGTCTTTGTTTTTTGCGACGGTTTTGCTGCTGGCTTCTTTCCCTGAGGCTTTGGCTTTGGCTGCTTTGACTTTTGCTTTGTCGCCATCTTTCATTTCCAATCCTCGGCGACTCATGCTACGTCAGCTAAGTTCCTGAGTCAATGGCGCTTACGCGTAGAGGCATCATTCGTGACCCAGCGCCGTTCCGCTAAACTGCTGAAATTGCTTGAGTTATAGATTGCACCGATTCGTGTGCATTTCAGACCGCAACCTCGGCCGTTTCACCCGTCGAGGCGGCTCCTTCCTCAAACTCAGGCTTCGGATCGTAGGAGAGAAACTCCTTCGCTTTCGGCGTTAGCGTGAAGTTTTCCCGCGCCGCGTCCGTGGCCAGGAAGCCCTTGTCGACGAGCGACAACGCCGGTGCCTCGCCGCCCCCGGCCGGGTGTTTGATCGCCACAATCGCCGCGATCGTCAGTGACTCCGTGCCCACGCGCCGGTACTCCTGCAGGACTCGGATCTCCTGCTCCGTCATTCCTTTGATCAACATGGCGCACATTGTAACGGGAGCGGCTCATCCGACGATGCGGAATGCGCGGCTGCGTAGCGCCAGCCAGACGCGGGAGCCCTCAGCCGGGCCGAGGTCGTTGGCGGCAGCGCGGGTGATGCGAACGGTCAGCGGAGCGGGAGTCGTCACGGTGAGATCGACGATGCCCTCGCTGGTGCGAAGCGACGTGATCGTCCCTTCGAAAACATTGCGCGAGGAGATCGACGCGGGCCGTTCGCCGAAGACGACGATGTCGTCGGCGCGAATCCTGACGACGAGCGGAAACCTGGCCTCGGCCACCTGATCGTACGGAAGGACGAGCGTCAGACCATCGCTGGTGGTCGCGCGCGTGATGCCGAGGTCGGGATCGTGCTCCGGCTCCGACACTTCGAAGACATTGTCGACACTTCCCGCTACCTCCGGATCTGCCAGCACCGTCCGCGACAATCCCTCGGCTGCGACGACTCCGCTGCGAAGGACGACGCACCACCGGCTCAACGCGAGCGCCTCGAACGGCTGATGCGTGACGTAGATCATAGGAATGCCGAGGTCGCGGATGCGGCGGAGATAGAGAAGGATGCGCTCGCGAAGCGGTTGATCGATCGACGCCAGCGGCTCGTCGAGCAAGAGCAGGCGAGGCTGCGTCATCAGCGCGCGGGCCAGTGCCACGCGTTGCCGCTCGCCGCCGGAAAGCGACGACGGCGCGCGGTCGAGTAGCGGCGACAGCTCGAGCGCGTCAACGAGTGAATCGAACCGCTGACGGTCCGCGCCGCCGAAGCGGATGTTCTCGCTCACACGCAGGTGCGGGAAGAGCGCTGCATCCTGTGGGACATAGCCGATCGACCGCCGCTCCGGCGGAAGATCGACGGCGCGCGCGGTGTCGAGCAGGACGAGATCGTCGATCGCGATTCGTCCCGTGGCGCGGCGAAGACCGGCGATCGATTCGATCAGCGATGTCTTTCCCGAGCCCGACGGTCCGACGATCGCAGTGACATTCGCCGTCAGCGAGGAGCGCACCTCCAGCGTGAAATGCGCGAGCGGCAGGCGGATGTCGATCTCGATCACGCGGCCACTCGTCTCCGCTGCTGCATGATGAGAAAACCGCTGATCGAGACAAGCACCCAGGCGATGGCGACGACGTACGCGACGAGGATCGCGGCCTCGTGATCGTTCCCGTTCTGCACGCGGTCGTAGATCGCGAGCGCCATCGTCTGCGTGCGGCCGGGGATGTTGCCGGCGATGAGGATGGTCGCGCCAAACTCGCCGAGGGCGCGGCAGAAGGCGAGCAGGATTCCGCTGAGAAGCCCGCGCCACGCCAGCGGAAGCGTCACGCGTACGAAGGCGCGAAACGGCGAGGCGCCGAGCGTTCTGGCGACATCGAAGTAGCGCCGGTCGGACGTCTCGATTGCGACACGGAACGCCGTGAACATCAGCGGAAACGACATCACCGCGCAAGCGAGAACGACGGCTTTCGGAGTGAAAAGGATCTGGATGCCGATGCGCTCCAGCAACGCACCGACCGCGCTTCGCCGCGAGAGAATCTCCAACAACACGAACCCGACCGCCGTCGGCGGCACGACCAGCGGCAACGCTCCAATCGCGTCCAGCACCAGCCCCTTCGCCCCCGCCCGCCACGACCACGCCGCCAGCCCCAGCGCCACCGGCGCGATACAAATCGTGCTGATTGCCGCGACGGCGAGGGTGAAGAAAAGGATGTGAGGCATGCGCGTCGGTAGCTTACGCCAAGGAGTGCGGGCGTCTCGCCCGCGGGCACTCGGGCGTCCTCGCCCGAGTGCGACTCAGCGGAAGGATTGAAGGGAAGTTACGGATTAATCTGGCCGCCCGAACCACCGGGGCGAGGACGCCCCGATGGCCGCAGGCGAGACGCCTGCACTCCTTCGGGATGACACCCGCGGCGTGTGCTGTTCACAAACGCGTGCCGTCCAAGATCTTCCTCCTCTCGCCTGCGAACACGAGCGGGATTCGTGCGAAACAGTTCGTGTCGCCGCGCGCGCGCTTCGAGGCGGCGCTCATGTATCAATCGCCCGAGGGTGTCGAGATCGCGCGCGCCTTCGCCTTCATGAGCTCTCTCTACTTTCGCGGCAAGATCGGCTACGCGCAGCATTTCGCCGAGCCGGTCGCTGTCGATGGCTGCGGCGTCTACGTCATCACGCCAGGCTTCGGCCTCGTCGCACCTGACTGGCGCCTGACACCCGAACGGATGAAGGTGATGTCGCGAACGCCGGTCGATGCTGCCACCCGCAACTACCGCAAGCCGCTCGAGCGCGATGCCGTTTCGCTCGCCGCGACTCTCGAAACCGACGCCCAGGTCATCCTCCTCGGCAGCGTCGCCAGCGGCAAATACGTCGACATCCTCTGGCCGATCTTTCAGACGCGCCTTCGTTTTCCGGCAGCGTTCGCAGGTCTCGGCGATATGTCGCGAGGCGGCCTCATGCTGCGCGCCGTCCGCGTGAACCGCGAGCTCGAATACACGACGCTCGATGCGCCGCGCCATCGCACCGGCGGTGGCTCGGGAAAAATGCCGCCGCTGGATTAGCGCTAGGCAAAAATCAGGCGTCCCCGAGGAGCTGGGATTGGGCGTCCAAGGTCGCGGGCTGTCTCGACCCAGAGCGCGATCGCAGTCTCGACATTGACGACGGCCTCGGCGTATGTCGCTCCATCGGCGGCGCAGCCGGGCAACTCCGGTACCTCTGCGACAAACGATTCGTCTTCGTCGGACCAATAGATGATCAGCTCGTAGCGCGGCTGCTCAGTCATGCAGATCTCCGATCAGATGGTACTTCATCAGTATCGCTCGAACCTGCTTCACCTGGTATGGCTTCGCGTTAGCTCCGCGCGGTTGCAGATTCAGAATCTCAGCTAATCCTTCTTTCGAAAAGATGTGATGGCTGCCGCGAATGCGCATCTCAAATCCTGCCCGGACTAGAAGCTGGCACAGTCCATCGAATGAGACGTTCGAATCGGAGCCTCCTCGCAAAACTTGAAACAGAAGCTTTGAATAGACTGTCACGGATCAACGATACCAACTCCTCGCGCACGAAAATTGTACAGTTCGCGGATCGTGCCCGCCGCCAAGCGCCTCATCATCCCCACCGACGTCACCGATGTCGTGTTGAACTTCGGCGCGCGCGAAGTGCGGCTGACGAATCTTCCCAAGCTGTTCTGGAAAGAGTTGAAGATCACCAAGCGCGATCTTCTGCAGTACTACGCCGACATCTCGCCCTACCTCTTGCCACATCTGGCCGGCCGCGCCATGGTGATGAAGCGCTATCCGAACGGTGCGGAGGGCGACTTTTTTTACATGAAGCGCGCCCCGGAGCCGCGGCCGGACTGGATCGAGATTTGTCCGATCATGCATTCGGAGATGGTCAACTTTCCGATCGTGCAGGACCTCCCCTCGCTCCTCTGGCTGATCAACCTCGGCTGCATCGATTTGAATCAGTGGTACGCGCGCTGCGACGATTACAACCGCCCCGACGTTCTCCATTTCGATCTCGATCCCGGACCCGGTGCCGATTTCAAGATGATTCGCGAGGTCGCTCTTCGCGTTCACGAGATCCTCGATCACCTCGGCATGCCCACCTTCGCCAAGACGACCGGCTCGAAAGGGATTCACGTCTACATTCCGATCGTCCGCGGCCCGTTGCAAAAAGAGGTGTGGACGTTCGCGAAGGCGATCGCCATCGAGCTGGAGACACGGCATCCAAACATCATCACGGCCGAGTACCGGAAGGTGAAGCGGCCGTATGCGCGCGTCCTGGTCGACTACAACCAGAACGCCTGGGGCCGCACGCTGGCGTCGATCTACTCCGTGCGCCCGACGCCGTTCGCGGGTGTTTCGACGCCGGTGACGTGGGAAGAGATCGAAGAAGGCATCGACATCAAAGACTTCCGAATCGACAACGTGCGGGAGCGGGTGGCCGAGGTTGGGGATTTGTGGAAACCGGTGGCGGTGGGGAAGAAGAGGTTCGATTTGACGACGGTGTTTACTGCGCCCAAACCGAAGGCGAGAAAAAAGAAAGCGCTCTAAGACCATGCCGAAACCTCAAAACGCCGCACCGAAAATCACCACGCACGGCTTCCCCAAGCTCGATCTCCCGATCACGCCTCCCTACCCGCCGATGGAGGCGAAGCGCGTCGACAAGATTCCGACGGGTGACATCTGGCTGTTCGAGCCGAAGTGGGATGGGTTCCGTGCGGTCGTGTTTAAGCGCGGCGATGAGGTCGTGGTGCAGTCGAAGGCGGGACAGCCGCTTGGGCGTTACTTCCCCGAGGTGGTGGAGGCGGTCCGCGGGCTGAAGCAGAAGGAGTTTGTGCTCGATGGCGAGATCGTCGTTCCGGCTGATGGACGGCTTTCGTTCGATCACCTGCTGCAGCGCATTCATCCCGCCGAGTCGCGCATCCGCAAGCTGGCGGCAGAGACGCCGTCGAATCTCTTCGTGTTCGATCTGCTCGTAGCGAAAGGGAAATCGCTCATCGAGAAACCGATCGAGGCGCGGCGCGAACAGCTCGAGAGTTTCTTCGAGAGCGTGCCGGACGGCTCGCTGATCAGGCTTTCGCCAGCTACGACCGACCGCAAGATCGCCGGCGACTGGTTCAACAAATTCACGAAAGCCGGACTCGATGGCGTCATGGCCAAACGCCTCGGCCAGCCGTATCACTCGGGCGACCGCGACGGAATGGTGAAGGTCAAACACCTCAAGACCGCGGACTGCGTCGTCGGCGGATTCCGCTATCTCGAAGGAACGAAGTCCGTCGGCTCGCTCCTCCTCGGCCTGTACGACACCGAGGGACGTCTCGTGCACATCGGACATTCATCGTCGATTCGGAAGGACGACCGCGCCGCGCTGACCAAACAGCTCGAAGCGTTACGCGATGAGAATCCGTTCGAGGTGCGCGTTCCGGGCGGCCCGTCGCGATGGGCAACGGAAAAGAGCGGCGAATGGGAGCCGGTGAAGCCGGAGCTCGTTTGCGAAGTCGAATACGACTATTTCTCGCAGGGCCGTTTTCGCCACGGCTCGAAGTTCCTGCGCTGGCGGCCGGAGAAGAAACCGCGGCAGTGTCTGATGGAGCAGGTGACGGGAACGGATGACGGCGGAAGTACGAAGGACCAATGGGCGTTGATCGGCTCGTGATTCGACGATTCGCACTCCTCTCTCTTCTGATCAGTACCGCGGCGTTCGCGCAGACGGTCCAGATCACGCAAAAGCCGTCCACGCTCGTCTTCGGCAATCTCTTCGTGCCCGCGCAGACGCACGATCCGGTCGTGCGCGTGACGCTGTTCATCAACGGCGTCAAGTTCGCGGAGAAGCCGGGAGGATCGGTCGACTTCCCGGTTGTCGTCGGCGACTACATCCGGCGCCTGCGCTTCCGCGCTGTTGGGTACGACGCGCAGGGGAACGTCGCCGGGGAAGACGAGATGGTCGTGAACGATCCGCGGCCACCGTTCCGGATCCGTCTGCACGCGAACAAAGGGCAGCTCGAAGCGACCGTGGTGAAGCCGCAGCAGCTCGCGGTTACCTCGGTCGATTTTCTGATCGGCGAGGAGAAGATCGGCAGGGCCGCCGCGCCGCCGTATAGCGCGGCGTTCGATCCGGCGAAGTATCCGAACGCGGTCTACGCGCGCGTGGTCGCGCACGCCAGCGACGGCAGCGAAGCGAACGACGTGCTGTTCTTCGGCACAAATCCGAACGAACAGGTGGATGTGGCGGTGCAGCAGGTGCCGGTCTCGGTCGTCGGCAGCGATCGCGCGCCGAAAGCGGGCGAGCTGACGCTGCTCGACGACGGCACGCCGCGCAAGATCGAAGCGCTCACGCCGGCATCCGAGCAGCCGCTCTACGTCATCCTGCTCATCGACTACTCCGAGTCGATGCTCGATGAATTGCCGGTCGTGAAAATGGCGGCGCGCCAGTTCGCGCAGAAACTGCTGCGGCCGCAGGACCGCATCGCCGTCGTCGGCTTCAACCAGACGACGTTCTGGCTGACGCCGTTCACGAACGATTTCAATGCCGCGGCGGCGTCGGTCGATCGTGTGAAACCGTCAGGCGAGACGCATCTCTACGACACCGCCATCGAGTTGCTGTACGAGTTGCAGAAGCAGCCCGGACGCCATGCGCTCGTGATCCTGACCGATGGCGTCGATCAGGGCAGCCACTTCAAACTCGACCACCTCGTTCACTACGCTCGCTACGCCGGCGTGCCGGTCTATCCGATCATCAAGAACAAGATGCTGACGCGGCTGATGCGATTCGGCGTCGGCTACGTTCAGGCCCGAAAACTGGCGGCGATCGCGCACGACACCGGAGCAACCTACTTCATCATCAAGAGCGAGCGCGAGCTTCCGGACGTCTACGCGAAACTCGCTCAGGAGCTGCGCAACCAGTACCAGCTGGCGTTCTACTCGGATCTCTCAACTCCCGATCAGTGGCACGCGCTGCGGATTTCGTCGAGCGCTGGGCAGCAGTTGCGGATTCCGCTCGGATATTTTCCTTAGAAGCGATTCACCACAGAGACACAAAGAGCACAGAGAAAACCTCTGTGTCCTCTGCGTCTCTGTGGTTCAACGCTTTTCTAACGCCGCGGCGTCGGCGCGCAAACCCGGCGCGAGCCACGTGTACGGCCCCACCGCCGTGAGGTCCGCTTTCTCGAACAACTTTCGATACCAGACCGCAGGCCGTCGGATCATGCCGTGCAAATCGCCGATGACGTCATCGTCGGCGGTGAGCACCTCGAGGAACAGCACGCCTCCCGCGACGCGCACCAGCTCGGGGAGGCCGGCGCGGATGTCGTCATCGTTGATGTAGTGGAGCGCGTCGGAGCAGACGACGAGATCGAATTCGCGCCGCAACCTTGCTGACGCCAGCTCGCCGAACGCCACCTTGCGGATGTTGCGCGATTCGCCGAAACGCTCCACCGCGTAGTCGCTCGGATCGAGCCCGAGGTATTTCGACTTCGGACGGAGATCGGCGAGGTGCGGCTGCCACGCCCCCTCACCGCAACCGACGTCAAGCACAGACCGGAGAGGACGGCGGATGAAGTACTCGCACGTGGCCACGGCAAGCGCTACCTTTCGCCGCACTTCATCGCGGCTGCTGACGCGATTCCGTCCGCGGTACCAGTGATCGAAGTACGCCCGGTCGTAGCGCTTCATGAGGCCAACCCGCCAGACGCGAATGCCGCGGCGCGCCGGAAAATCTTCAAGGGGCTCCCAACAATCGGCAAAGTTCTGGCAGGATAGCATCCGGATCATGAGTGACAGTGCCCGCGTCCTCGACGCCTTCCGCCGCCTGGTGCGGCACCTCCGCCTCGCCGACCGTGCAGCGCAAAGCCAGCTCGGAATCTCCGGCGCGCAACTTTTCGTGCTCGCCGAAATTGGGAAGAAGCCCGCGCTATCGCTCAACGATGTTGCGGCGCTGACGCGAACGGATCAAAGCTCCGTCTCGGTCGTCGTCAGCCGTCTCGTCGACGCCGGTTTGATCACGCGCGGCCGCGATACGCGGGATGCGCGCCGCCTCGTTCTCGATTTGACGGCCGGGGGACGGGCTGTGCTGGACCGCGCACCGGCGGTGCCGCAGGAGATCATCCTCGACGCCGTCGAACGTCTTCCCGCCGCGGAGCGCAAGCGCTTCGCCGACTTGCTCACCGCGCTGGTCGATGTACTCGGTGCCGAGCCCGGACCGGCGCCGATGCTTTTCGAAGATGAGGGGAAGACGAAAACGAAGGCGCCGGCCCGGCCCGCGACGAAAATCGCGAAAGGCAGGAATGACGCAGCGAAGTGACCTGAACGTCGAAGGAGCAGCGACCACCGACGGCATTCCGGTTGCGGCGCTCGAGGTGGAAGACATCGTCGAGGCACGAGTACCGATCGAGCGTGCATTCATCGATTCCCGCGTTCTGCTCATCTGTCTCTGTTCCGTCGTCCTCGCGGTCATCACCGGCTTCGTCGCGCAAGGTCTCGTCGGCCTCATCGGCGTCGTCACAAACCTCGCATTCTTCGGCCGCTTCTCGACCCAGTTCGTGTCGCCGGCGGGGAACCACCGCGGCTGGCTGGTGCTGATCATTCCCGCGATCGGCGGACTCATCGTCGGCGTCATGGCCCGCTTCGGATCGAAAGCAATCCGCGGCCATGGAATCCCCGAGGCGATGGAGCAGGTGCTGTTGAACGAGAGCCGCATCCCGGCGCGGGTGACATTTCTCAAGCCGTTGAGCGCGGCGATCTCGATCGGCACGGGAGGGCCGTTTGGCGCCGAGGGACCGATCATCGCCACCGGCGGCGCGCTTGGATCGCTGATCGGTCAGATTCTGCGCACGACTGCCGACGAGCGCAAAACGCTTCTCGCCGCCGGCGCCGCGGCGGGCATGGCCGCTACGTTTGGCAGCCCCGTCTCGGCGGTCCTGCTCGCGGTCGAGCTTTTGCTGTTCGAGTTCCGTCCACGCTCGATCGTCCCTGTCGCGCTGGCCAGCGCCGCGGCCACGGCTATCCGCATTCTCTACGTCGGCACCGAGCCGATCTTCGCCATGCCGCTGCTGGCACGTCCGAGCGGTGAAGCGCTGGCGGCCTACGCAATCGTCGGCGCGCTCGTCGGATGGCTCGCGGTCTACGTCACGCGCGCCGTCTACTGGATCGAAGATCTTTTCGAAAGGCTGCCGATTCACTGGATGTGGTGGCCGGTCATCGGAGGCCTTGCGGTTGGAGCGATCGGCATCTTCGCTCCGCACACCCTCGGCGTCGGCTACGACAACATCGAAGGGATGGTTGCTGGACGGCTGGCGGGAGAGGCGGTCCTCTTCCTCTGCGCGATGAAGTTTCTCTCCTGGTCGATCTCCCTCGGCAGCGGCACCTCGGGCGGCACGCTCGCTCCGCTGTTCACGATCGGCGGCGGTTGCGGTGTCGCCCTCGGCGAATTGGCGTCGAGCCAGTTCCCGCACTTCGGCATCGATCCGCGCATTTGCGCGCTCGTCGGGATGGCGGCGATGTTCGCAGGGGCGTCGCGTGCGCTGCTGACGTCCGTCGTCTTCGCGTTCGAGACGACGCTGCAACCGATGGGACTTCTGCCGCTCCTCGCCGGCTGCACTTCCGGCTTTCTCGTCTCGTCGCTGCTGATGCGGAACACGATCATGACGGAGAAGCTGGCCCGCCGCGGCGTGCGTGTGCCGACGGAGTACGCGGCCGACTATCTCGACCGCATCGCCGTCGCCGCCGCGTGCTCACCCGAGGTGGTGACGCTGCGCGACGATCAGCGGATCAGCGAAGTGCACGCGCTCGTACCGACGCACCAGGGCTTTCCCGTCGTCGACCGCGAAGGCCGCCTTCTCGGCGTCGTCACCCGGCGCGATTTCATCGACCGCGAGCCGTACACCCGCGTGGGCGATCTGATCCGCCGTCCGCCCGTCGTGGTGTTTCCTGACATGTCGCTGCGCGATGCCGCCGACCACATGGTCCGCGAAAACGTCGGCCGGCTGCCGGTGGTGGAGCGCGCTGATCCCACGCGCGTCGTCGGCATGCTGACGCGCAGCGATCTGCTGAGCGCGCACGGGCAGCGGCTTGACGAGGAGCGGCGGTGACGGCGGTTGCAGAGTTGCTGGGTCGCTGAGTTGCAAGCTGTCATTCCGAGCGGGCGGGGCGGCGGTGGGCGAGGAATCCCCCGCCGATGCAGCGTTGCTCGATCATCGGGAAGAGTGAACTCGGCAACCCAGCAACCCGTCAACCACGCGACCAACACCGAATCACAAACGCCGGCTGAGCGTGACCACCCGCTCGATTCCAGCGAGATCGTTGGTGACGTCGATGATGTCGTAACCGCGCGCCACATGCCGCAGATCGCCGAGCTGACCGAATCCGATCTCGAACATCACCATCGGCGCACGCCTGGCATCGAGAATGCGCTTGATCACCTCGGTGCCCAGCGGACCGGACGTCAGCGCCACGCGCGGCTCGTGATCGCGGACTTCAATGTCGAGTCCTTCGACCTCCGCGGCCGGGATGTAAGGCGGGTTCGAGACGATGAGATCAATGTCACCTCGAATGGCGTCGAGCGCGTCAGACGCAACGAAGCGGACGCGCGATCGGTGCCGTCGAGCATTGCGCGACGCAACCGCGAGCGCGGCGGCGGAGATGTCGATCGCCAGCACTTCCAGATCGGGCCGCTCACGCTCGAGAGAAATGGCGACGCATCCGCTTCCCGTACCGACGTCGAGCACGCGCCCGCCCCCCGGCGCGCGCGCGATGGCCGCCTCGACGAGGTGCTCGGTATCCGGACGCGGGATCAGCACGCGGTCATCGACGAAAAACTCGCGTCCGAAGAACTCCGACTTTCCGCGGATGTACTGCAACGGCTCGCCGCGCAGCCGGCGTTGCATGAGCGCCTCGAAAACGTCCGTCTCGATCACTTCCTCGCCATGCGCGAAGACCCATGACGCCGAGCGCCCCGTGACGTCGGCGAGCAGCACGTCGATGTCGCGCGGGTTCACGCCGCGTGCGGCGGCGAGCTCGCGATAGCGGGCGCGAAGGGAGGTGATCGTTTCAGTCACGGCGAAGGATCTCAGCGCGGTCCGTACCCGCCACCCAACCGCTGTCATCCTGAGACTGCCGCAGGACACGAAGTGCCGGAGGACGTCGAAGGACCCCCAGCGCTTTTGCATTGTCACCAGCTCCCACCGCCCGACCCGGCACAAGCGCGGGGGGTCCTTCGACCGCCCTGCGGCACTTCGTGTCCTTCGGCGGCTCAGGATGACAGATCAAGGGGCCGTCACCTCGTCGTACGTCAACTCCAGAAACACATCCTCCAACGCGCGATCATTCTTCAATTCGCTCGTCGTCCCGCTCGCGACGATCCGTCCGCGGTTCAGGATCGCGATCCGGTCGCACACCGCCTCGGCCACGGACAACGTATGCGTCGTCAGAAACACTGTCTTCTTCTCCTCTGCCAGGCGGCGGAACAGCAGCTTCACCTGCTTCTGCGCCAGCGCGTCGAGGCCCACCATCGGCTCGTCGATGATCAGCAGCTCCGGATCGTGAACGAGTGCCGACACGATGACGAGCTTCTGTTTCATCCCGTGCGAGAGATTCTCGATCCGCGCATCCGCCCAGTTTGCGATTCCGAAATACGCGAGCAGATCCATCGCCCGCGCCTCGCAATCGCGCCATTCGCGGCTGTAGAGATTCGTCACGAACTGCAGCAGCTCGCGGCCGGTCAGTTTCTCGTACAAGAACGGGCGGTCGGGGATGTAGCCGATCGTGGCTTTGACGCGCACGCCGTCCTTCGTAACGTCCAGTCCGTTCACACGAACGCTGCCCGACGATGGCAGCGAAAGACCGGCCAGGATGCGGATCGTCGTCGTCTTTCCCGCGCCGTTCGGGCCGAGGAAGCCGTAGATCTCGCCACGGGCGACATCGAGGGAAATGTCATCCACCGCGGTGAAGTCGCCGTAGCGCTTCGTCAGATTGCGGATCTCGATCATCGGACGATCATCAGACGGTTAGGGGGCGGCAGGGTATCATCGGCCCCTAGAACTTTCGGCAGCGGGAACCGTAACCAAGAATGGCTGAACGTGAGCAACTCGACGATCGTACCCTCGTGGGACGCATCCTCGAGGGCGACCGAGACCGGTTCACCGAGCTGGTGAAGCGCTACGAAAAGCGCATCATCAACTACGTGTACCGGATCACGCATCGCTACGAAGATGCTCACGATCTGGCCCAGGAAATCTTCGTGAAGGTCTACGTCGCACTTGATCGTTACGACCCGAAATACCAGTTCTCGACGTGGCTCTTTCGGATCGCGCAGAACAGCGCCATCGACGCGCTGCGCAAGAAGACAGTCAGCGAGGTCTCGATCGCTCCCAAGCCCGGCGATGACGACACGAAAGAGCGCGAGTTCGCCGATACCGGGATCTCGCCGTACCGCGCGCTCAACAACAAACAACTGGCCGGCGCCATCGACACGGCGGTCCGGAATCTGCCCTCCGATTACCGCGAGCTGATTCAACTCCGGCACTTCGCGGAGCTATCCTACGAGGAGATCGCTTCGATGAAGAAGCTTCCCCTCGGTACCGTCAAGAACAAGCTTTTTCGGGCCCGCAACCTGCTGAAGGTCGAGCTCGAAGGATTCGTGGAACCCCTATGAACGACCCAACGGTCCAAGACGCCTGTCAGCGATACCTCGAGGATCCCGAGGCTGATCCGCGGCATGTGGAGACATGCGCGGAATGCCGCGCCTTGAGTGAGGCGCTCGCGGCGAAGGCTGACGTCGATCTTACGCCGATCTCGCTCGACGCGCTGCCGCTGGCGCCATGGGAAGGCTCATCGCATCGCGCCTGGCCGCTCGTTCTCGGCGCCGCTGCCATCGTCGTCGCCATCGCGCTGGCGCTCTGCGATGCCGCTGGCCTTTCGCCGCTGCACGTCGCGGAAAGCTCGCTGGCGTCGATCGACGCACGGCGCGGTCTTCTGCGCAGCGCGTCCGACTGGCTGCGAGGCGCGCCGGCGATGTGGCAGGCCGCATTCGGATTGGCATTCGTCGTCGTCAACACACTGCTCGTCGTTCTGCTGCGGCGCGCACCAAAGGGGATCGATGCGTAGGGCGCTCCGTCTTTTTCTGCCGCTGACGGCCGTCGCCGCAACGCTGGTGACGGCGATGGTTGCCGCGCCGCCGAGCTTCCGACTGCCCGGACCGATGCCGATCGAGGACGCGGTGGCGACGATGCAGAACACCGCCGTGATCGTCTCGCTCCTGGCAATCTGGATGTTCGCCGCGGTGGGTTTGACGCTGCTGAGCGGACGCGAGATCCGCTATTCATCGATCGAGATGCGAGCCAGCGCGCTGCACTGTTTCGCGCTCGGTCTCGTGGCCGTGACGAGCTTCGTGTTGACCGCGATCGTCTTCAGCTACCTGATCCCGTATCACGTCGGCGTGCCGCTCCTCTTCGCCCTCGGCGTGTTCGCCATCCTGACGAAGATCTACGGCACCATCGCGGTCTTCCACGCCGTCGGCACGCTCGTCGCGGGGACGCGCACGCGGGAGCAACTGGCCCGCCGCCGCTGGCTGCGCGGCGACCTGGCCATGGTGGTCGTTGGCGTGATCGTCCTCGGCGGGCTCCGCCTGATCCCGATCGTCGGCCCGATCATCTGGGCCCTCGCCTCGGTCTTCGGAATCGGTACCGCCATGGCAACCAAATTCGGCCGGCGCGAGCCATGGTTCCTGGCCTGGCGCGCCGTCGAATCGTAGGGCCGGCGCCCGGCTTTACGTAGGTCGGACTCTCTAGTCCGACTTTCGCGGTCTGTCGGACTGGAGAGTCCG
Source organism: Thermoanaerobaculia bacterium (assembly GCA_034664845.1). Classification (GTDB taxonomy): domain Bacteria; phylum Acidobacteriota; class Thermoanaerobaculia; order Gp7-AA8; family Gp7-AA8; genus JADGNZ01. The sequence continues at coordinate 26,444 of JAXDGW010000059.1, forward strand.
ACCTACGTTCCGGGACCGGCGGTGCTGGTTGCCCAAGGCTTCTTCAGCCTTGAGCAACCCGACTTCACAGCGCAGTGGACTGCGCCTCTCAGTCGATCTTGACGACGTTCGCCGCCGCGGGACCCTTCTGGCCCTGCTCGACGTCATACTCCACGCGATCGCCCTCGGCCAAGCTCTTGAAGCCCGAGCCCTGGATGGCCGAGTGATGCACGAAACAGTCTTTGCCGCCGTCCTCAGGAGTGATGAATCCAAAACCCTTGCTGTCGTTGAACCACTTCACTTTTCCCGTGTTGCGCATGCTTTTTCCTCGTCGTTCTGAAACGTAAGGCGACAAATTACACTATTCGGCCTCCTCGCTAAAGTCAGATCCGTTTACCGGGCTCAGGCGTGAGGGCACGAGACCGGCGAAACGTTGTGCGGAAAGCTCTTCCTCGAGAACATCCAAAGAAAGCGAGCGAACGCGTTTTCGAGTCAGGAAACGTTTCAGACGTTCGGATGCGACCACGTAGGCGGTTGGCTGCGCTGATGGTTTGCCGTTCGGCGGATACCAAACGAACACGAGGTAGTGGTGATCCCTTGCGCGGAATGGCGCGACCGTCCATTCCTTCGCGCCGCTCAGGGTTTTGACATCCACGGTCAGCACACGGCCCGACTCCTGGATCACAGTGATATCAACGTCATCGCTCTGCGAGACCGTCACGGTTGCTTCGACGCCGACGCGGTGCAACACGGAGACGACGAAGAACTTTGCTGCCCAGTCGAGATGCTTCGCTCGCGCCATCCACGCCGGGCGCGGCGATCGGGACGAACGAACGAGTATGGGCTCGCCCCACGCTGATTCGTCATCGGCATCCGCGATGACGAGGGCGTCCATTTCATCGTCCGTCAGCCTTCGCATCCTTACCATCTTATTCATTGAGTACTTTGAACTTCTGGAAATGAACAGCTCTGCATTCCCCACGACCAGAGCTCACGAAACCCGTAAAGCGGAACACTCTCTTTTGGATACGAGCTGCCCGTTATGCTGATCGTGCCCAATGGCGCTGCTGCCCAAAGTGCCTTCGCGATATCTTGCGCGAGTGACCAGTCGGTTCCTCCAATGGCATCCATTCCGTAATCGGTGGGGACTTTACCTTCAAATACAACCGCGCCGTCTTGGTCCCGAACGATGATCTTCGTGTTTCCAGCGATGTCGACCGTTCTAGTTGTCCAACGGCCTTTAAAGATTCCGATCGTCTCGTGAACGCCCAATGTTATGTGACAACCGCCGCCATACTTGTCAAACCCTTTCGTCAGACCCAAATCTCTGTTTCCTTGGATTGAAACCGAGGCATAGCCTGCGCTTCCTTCCTCTTCTGGAAGATACGTAGAGAGTTTTGGTGTCGGTAACGTCCCGGGAACGCCCAGACCCGACCATCCGCACTGCTTCTCTGCTTTCGCCCAGACAAAAGCGAAGGCGGGTAGTTCCACGTCGAGGTCTTGCTCAGCATAGGAAGGCCACGCCACATATCGAAGCTTCACTGTTTGATGTGTCGCGAGCGCTTTAACGATCTGGTTAGCGGCGATGGCGTCAGGTGCTGCTAGCGCATTGCGTTTCGGAATGTAAAGGAGCCTAATCGGCGAAGCGGTGCCAATGCGGAGGAGATGTTTACCATCAGGTGCGAAGTGAATGTCCTCACTGTTAGGCCAGACGGTTACCTTCGTCTTACCCTCGACTGATAAGTAGACCGGACCTGATTCTAAGAACATGGCACATGTCTTTGCGTCCGTCATCGAATCTGTGATTCTTTCTAATTTGATGTCGAGTCCTTGATAAAGGACTACTCGATCATCACAACGTGAATCGATGGCGATAGAGGCTGCCATCAATCCTACGCATAAGATCGTATTGAGCCTCATAATTTACGCTCCTCCGTTACGATTAGCGCAAGAATAGCAGCTTGCGGGACGAGATCGCATGCGTTCCGGTTAGGTTCCGTTACTCCGCAGGATGCGTGGCAGGAGCTCATGGCCGCGCCTGCGGCCTGATCGCATGAAACCTCGAAAGACGATACCAACGTTCAAGGATGAAGACGCCGAGCGAGAGTTCTGGGCGACCGCCGATTCGACGGAGTACATCGACTGGTCCCAGGCGCGAAGGATCATGTTGCCGAACTTCCGGCGCACCACTTCATCGCCGCAGCGAGATCGATGCGCCTCGCAAGGCGTGAAGGCACGAGCCCCGCGAACAACGACGCCAGAAACGTCACCGCCAGCGACGTCACGATCAACCGCACCGGCGTATGAAACGCGATCGTCCAGCCGAAGGATTGTTTGTTGATGACGTAGATCAGGATCCAGGAGAGGACGTAGCCCATGGCCAGGCCGGCGGCGGTGGAGGTCAGGCCGAGGACGGACGATTCGAGGACGAGCATGCGGCGGACCTGCGCGATCGTCATGCCGAGGACGCGGAGGAGGGCCAGCTCGCGTTTGCGTTCCAGGATCAGCGCGGCCAGGGTGTTGATTACGCCGAGGACGGCTACGACGATGGCAACAGCCAGCAGCGCGTACGTGATGAGGAAGGTCTGGTCGAAGATCTTCATTACCTCGCCGCGGATCTCGCCGTTGGTGACGGCGAAGGCGTGGTATTTCGGGCCGAGGGTTGTTTCGAGATTTCGGCGGGCGGTGTCGCGGGTGATGCCTGGCTTGAGGTAGATGACGACTGTGTTGATGGCGTCGTCATCGTAAGACTTCACATACAGCGCGCGGTCCATGACGACGACGCCGCGGTCATTCGAGTAGTCGCGATAGACGCCGGTGATTGGGAACGAGCGCCGGCCGTGGATTGTCGTCAGCGTGATTTCGTCGCCCACGCTCTTTTCGTACTTCAGAGAAAAACTCTCCGACACGACCACGCCGTTTTTCGCGATCGCATTCCGCAGCGCCTCGGACGATTTACGCGGCGTGATCATCGGCAGATCGCCGAAGCGGGCGGCGACTCCGAAGTCTCCGCTGCCGAGGGTGACGCGATCGTCGTTGTACAGCACGCCGCGGCCGCGAGCGCGATCGAAGGCGGCGATGAACGGGATCTTGGCGAGGTCGTTCGAGATCGCGTTCGGGAAGACGGCGACGTCGGCATTGGAAAGTCCTTTCGACGGGCGCAGCCAGAGGTCAGAGCTGACGGTCTGATCGACCCAGACGCGGACCGTCTCGCGAAAGCTCCCCACCATCAGCGCGACGGCGACCATCATTCCGATGGCGAGCGAAAGGGCGGCCGAGGCGATCGATGTGCGGCGCAGCGAGGCGGGGATGGATGCCGAGGCAAGCTCGCCGACGATGCCGAACGCGGCGCGGTAGGGCGTTCGCAGCAGCCGCGAGGCGCTCGTCACGATCAGCGCCGCAAGCGCGGAGAAGCCGGCCACGACGAAAAGCACGGCTGTATAGCCGGCGACCGCGATGCCATTCCACGCGGGGAGGCGCGAGAGGAGCGCGGCGATGATGAAGCAGACGATCGCGGCGAGTATCTGTCTTGTGTGAGGCCTCGCCGGCGTTCGCTTGTGGTCCCTCCTGCGTCGCACAACTCCGGACAGCAGAAGGCCCGGGCGCAGTTGCGCGGCTTCAATCGACGGTTGAATGGCGGAGAGTAGCGAGAGGATCGTTCCGACCGCCACGCCCGCGGCGATGATGCCCGGCGTCAGTTCGATTGCCTGCGGCGTCGAGCTGACATACAGCGCGTTGACCGTCCTGCCAATGAGACTGAGGATCAGCCACGCCAGTCCCCGTCCCAGGGCGATGCCGGCGATCGAGCCGACGGCTCCGAAGGCAAGACCCTCAAGCAGGAAGGCGCAGAAGATCTGAGTCGCCGACGTGCCGAGCGTTTTCAAAACTCCAACGTCTTTGCGGCGCCGCAGGATCGAGATGAGCACGGTGTTGTAAACGAGGAACATCCCAACCAGCAGCGCGACGCCGGCGAGCGCGAAAAGGTTGACGCGAAACGCGCGCAGCATTTTCTCGACGCGCTGGTTGCGGCGCGACGGGCGCTCCAGCCGCGCGCCGGCCGGGATGGCGCGCGTGATCGAGGGCACGAGCGATTCGTCGGGCACGATCAGATCGATGCGCGTCAAACGCCCTTGCAAACCGAACGCAGCCTGCACGACGGCGATGTCGGCGATGACAATGGCGCCGTTGAACGCCGTGGCGGGACCGTGCGCTTCGAGCAGTCCGCGCACGATCATCGTCCGCCGCACGCCGAGGATGTTCAGAACCAGCGGGGAGCCGAGGCGGAGCGAATGCTCGCGCGCGAACGTGGCGGGCACGACGACCGAGTCGTTGCCGAAAAGGCTGAGATACGTTGCCGCTGACTCCTGGCTCGTGACGACGCTGGCGTAGCGGTAATCGCGGAAGTGCAGGTCGGAGAGAAGGTCGACGCCGAGCCAACGAATCGGCTGCTGCGATGGCTCGATGATTCCTTCCGCGTCGATCACCGGCGCGAAGCGGACGCCGCGAGGCCAGAACGGTTGCAGCGCGCGGAGCGCGTCCTCACTCAAACCGGCATCCGAGACGATCTGGTAGTTGGCGCGGCCCGCAACCGCATCGACCGATTCGCTGAAGGCCCGAAGCGCGCTCTGATTCGAAAGCGCGATGGCCACGACGACCGCGACGCCGACGGCGATGCCGAGGATCGTGAGCGTCGTCCGCATCGGCTCGCGGAGGATCGGGCGCAGAACGAGAGCGCGAAGGATCATGACGCGGGAATCGCCATTCGCGTCCGCCCATCCGCCACCTCGATCACGTAATCGCCGTACGCCGCTGCGCGCTCGGAGTGGGTGGCCATCACGATTGTCGGACGCCGGCTGTTGTGGATGTTGCGGATCAGCTCGAGGATCATCTCGCCGTTCTTCGAGTCGAGGTTGCCCGTCGGCTCGTCGGCGAGGATCAGCGGTGGGTTGTGAATGATGGCGCGGGCGATCGCGGCGCGCTGCATCTCGCCGCCGGAAAGCTCGCTCGGATAGTGCGTGGCGCGGCCGCCGAGTCCGACGTCGGCCAGCGCCGCGGTCACGCGCGACTTCACCTCGCCGCGCGGCGCGTTGGCCAGCGACAGCGGGAAGGCGACGTTCTCGAAGACATTCAACGTCGGGATCAGGTTGAAGAACTGGAAGATGTAGCCGATCGATTTGCGGCGCAGCATCGTCAGGCGGGAATCATCGAGGACGGAAGTCTCGATCTCGTCGAGAAAGATCGCGCCGTCGGTCGGCTTGTCGACGGCGCCGATGAGATTGAGCAGCGTCGACTTTCCGCTGCCCGATGCCCCCATCAGAACCGCGAAATCGCCGGAGGCAATGTCGAGGGAGACATCGCCGAGGACCTGCACCGCCGCCGACTCGTCGCTTCCCGCGTAGGCGTGCGTGACGTGCTCGAGGCGGATGCGCATGGCGGGCGATTGTACGCGCGGCACGATCGCTGCAAATCGCCCTTCCTGCTTGTGTCAGGGCGGCGGCGCCTCTGATAGGCTGAGCGCCCCAAAAAAGGAGGTACCTCATGACAGATACAACCAGTGGTGCGGGAGCCGGCGGCACGGATGCGGGCACTGACTCTCGCTTCGGCAAGGCCAAAGAGTTCGTTTCCGACAAATACGAAGCGGCCTCGGACGCCGTGAAAGGCCAGTACAACCGCGTTCGCGAGAAGGTTGAGGACGTCGATTTCGGCGAGATCACCGATCAGGTTCGCAGCTATGTTCGATCCAATCCCGGAAAGGCGCTGCTGATCTCAGTGGGCGTTGGATTCCTCGTCGGCCTGCTGCTGCGGCGCGACGACAATCAGGACTAGGAGTGACGATGCCCACCACACGAGATGACGATACGGAACGCTCCGCCGCCGGAATGGACTACGACTTCCCGCTGAAGGAGAAGGCTTCGGAGCTGGGGAACGCGTTCGCCACGGATGGTCCGGAAGCGCTCTTCGACGCGATCGAGAACATGCTGCCGGAGTCGTGGCGCGAGCACATCCGCGCCTTTCCGATCGCGGCGGTCGTTCTCGGCGTCGGCGCCGGCGTTTTCCTGGGGATGAAAAAAGGCGATGAGCTGATCGCGGCCGGAACGGCGATGATCACCGCCGCGGCGATGGAAAACGTCACGAACGTGATGCACAGCGTGACCAACCCCGGCGAATAACTCTTGCGAAGCGGCCGTGCCCTCCGCACAATGGCCCGTAATGGAGACGCGGCCGCTTCCGCTCGGAATTGCTGATCACCGGCATCACTACCTGGCCTCGCTCGCCGATGAGGTCCACCGGACGTACTTTCAGAAATACACGCCGCTGACGGTGCGCTGGGGCCAGCAGATCACCCGCAAAAAACGCCGCTCCATCCGCCTCGGGTCGTACAACCACATCACCGCCGAGGTGCGAATTCATCCGCTGCTGGACTCGCCGGAGATCCCGGCGTTCTTCATCCAGTCGGTGATCCACCACGAGTACCTGCACCACGTCCTCGGCGCCAGCCACAACCGCCGCTTCCACGCGCAGGAACGCCAGTTCCGGTACTACCGCGAGTCGAAGGAATGGATCCGCCGGCACCTCTGGCTGTTGCTCGGGATCAAGAGGAATCGGAGTCTGGTGATGCCGGTGCAGTCGGCGCAGCCGCAGATGGCCCTGTTTTGAAATTGCGCCGCCTTGGCGGCGGCGCGTTGTCGGTTGTCGGTTTGGTTGCGCTTCGCGCGTTGTCGCAGCGCCGTTTTGGACCAGTTCTGGTTCTGACAACGCGCGAAGCGCAACCAAACCGACAACCGACAACGCGCGGCCCGCCAGGGCCGCGCAGTCTCACGTCCCCATCGGAAACGTCAGCTCGTAGATGTACCGCCCGCGCGCCACCTGCAACACCACGGACGACCGTTCCGCCGATTGCGTCAGAGCCTGATTCAGAGCCTTGACGGACGACACTTCGACGCCGTTCACGCCGACGATCACGTCGCCTTGCGCCAGGCCGATGTTTGCGCCCCGCGAGTTTCGGGCGATCTCATCGATGACGACGTTGCGGTCCTGATCCATCACGCGCAGGCCGGCGATTTCCCACAGAATTCGGAGGCCGAGATCGCCGGGAGCTTCGGTGGGGCGAACGGAGATCGATTGCGAGGAGCCGTCGCGCGAGACCGTGAGCGGCAGCGGTTGGCCAGCGGCGACGGTCGCGGTGAAGGTGGAGAACGCTTCGCGGGAATCGACCGGCCGACCCGCGACGGCCGTGATGATGTCTCCCGCGCGGAGCCCGGCCGCCTGCGCAGGCGATCCGCTGATCACGCGCGAAACGAGTGCTCCGCGCGATGTTTTGAGGCCGGTCCGGCGCGCTTCCTCGGGAGTAATCGTCGCCGTGACCGCGCCGATCCAGGCGCTGTGAACCTGCCCAAAGCGGACGATGTCCTGGATCACTTTCTTGGCGCGATCGACCGGGATGGCGAAGCCGATTCCTTGCGCGTTGGCGTAGATCATGGTGTTGATGCCGATGACGCGTCCTTCGATGTTGAGCAGCGGACCGCCGGAGTTGCCCGGATTGATTGAGGCATCGGTCTGGATGAAATCGGTGAAGGTGCGGCCAGCTTCTTTCGACGGAACTGATCGTCCCAGCGCTGAGACGACGCCGGTCGTGACCGTGCCGCTGAGCCCGAACGGATTGCCGACCGCGATGACGGTCTCGCCGATGAGCAGATCGGATGACGTCCCGATCGGTGCCGTCAGCAGATTCTTCGCATCGACGCGCAGCACGGCGACGTCGCTGTCCGGATCGACGCCGATGAGTTTGGCCGGGAGTTGTGTGCCGTCGCTGAAGTTGACGGTGATGCGCGACGCACCTTCGACGACGTGGTTGTTCGTGACGATGATGCCGTCGCCTGACCAGACGAAACCCGATCCGAGCGATTGCTGCGTGTAGGAGCGGTCACGTCCGCCGAAAACGCCGAACGGGTCGAAGAACGGATCGACCGCGCGCTGGCGGATGGTGGACTCAGTCTGGATGTTGACGACGGCCGGGCCGACGTCGTGCGCGACGGTGACGATCGGCGTCCGACGGGACGCGCTGACGGTCGGCGGAATGGCAACACGATCCTGCCGCGGCTGGCGCGCATCAACAGTCTGCGATTCCGCCGCCGGCTTGCAGGCGAGTGTGACGAGGAAGAGGATGACGATGAGACGGAGCTGCTTCATGGGGAGATGATACGGGCAGCGGGCTCACGGGTTCCATTCGTGTCCCGCCCGGCTGGCACGCAGATCGAACGTGAGGGGGGAGGAGTTGGATCATGACCTTCGAATCAGAGCCGTTGCACATCAAACGTTGGGAGCTGAACGCCATTGTGATCGAGCTGCTTTTACTCGGTGGCGTTGCGACGGGCCTTGCGGTTGGTCTCATCGCTCGACTACCGATGCTTTCGCGGATCCCGTTTTACGTCGTCAGCGCGATCGGGTTTGGATTTCTCGGAATCCTTTTGATCCCAGTGCAGGGTCTCCTGGTTCGCGGCCAGCGTGTGCGAAAGCAGTCGCTCAGCAGCACAATCGGCTGGTCTGTTCTAAGCGTGTTCGTCTACATCGCCATCGCGCGGCTGATGCAGTAGCCATGCGTTGCCACACGCTACGTTAAACTCCACTCTTGCGCATCAAGCTGATCTACAACCCGATGGCCGGCCGTGGCCGCGCGTCGCGGCATCACGCCGAGGCCGAGCGCCATCTCCGCGAACTCGGTGCCGAGGTTGATGTCCACGCCAGCACGAGCCCGGCGGATATGACGCAAGCCGCCGCCGATGCATCGCGCGCCGCGTTCGACCGCGTCGTCGTTTGCGGCGGCGACGGAACCTTGCATCTCTCGGTGCGCGATTTCGATCTCGCGAACGGCACACTCGCGCTGATCCCGCTCGGCTCCGGCGACGATTTCGCGAAAGTCCTCGGCATCCCGCGCGACCTGCGCGCTGCGTGCGAGCTGGCGTTGCGCGGGAACGCGCGCGAGGTTGACGTCGCCCTCGCCAACGGTATCCGCTACCTCGGCGTTGCCGGACTCGGCTTCGATTCGGAGGTGGCGCGCTATGCGAACGAGAACGTGAAGTTCCTGCGCGGCTCGCTCGTCTATCTCTACGCCATCCTTCGCGTTCTGCCGCGCTTCACGCCGCATCGCGTGACGATCGACGGCACGCGCAACGAAGAGATCATGTTCGCGACGGTGGGCAACTCGCGGCAGTACGGCGGCGGAATCCGCATCACGCCGAACGCGAAGATCGACGATCGCGAGCTCGATCTCTGCATCGTTCACCGCACCTCGCGAATGCAACTGCTGAAGACCCTGCCGCAGGCTTACACCGGCGCGCATGTGAAGAGTCCGTTCGTCGAGATGAGCCGCGGAACGACCTTCACATTCGACTCGGAGCGGCCGATGGATGTCTATGCCGATGGCGAGCGGATCACCGCGACGCCGGTGCGCTTCGGGCTTGCAGAAGAGCGACTAAAAATCATCGCACCCTGAGGAGTGCGAGCGTCTCGCTCGCGGATATCGGGGCGTCTCGCCCCGATATTTTTCAGTGAGCGAGTGTTCCGGGCGAGGTCGCCCCGATTTCCGCGAACGGACGGTTCCCGCACCCGGGCGAGGACGCCCGGGTGCCCGCGGGCGAGACGCCCGCGCTCCTTGCGTAAGGCTCACACAACCTACCCGAAAGCACTACCCATACGGTCAGGAGACACCACGGAATTCGGGGCTAGACTCGCTGCATTCAACGGGTCGCCCAAGGAGACACGAACGAAATGGTCCTCATCCCCATGGTGGTCGAGCAGACGAGTCGCGGCGAGCGCGCCTACGACATCTACTCCCGCCTCCTCAAAGATAACGTCATTTTCCTCGGGTCGCAGATCGACGACACGGTCTCGAACCTGATCATCGCCCAACTCCTCTTTCTCGAAGCCGAGAATCCCGAAAAGGACATCTCGATCTACATCAACTCGCCCGGCGGCTCCATCACGGCCGGTCTGGCGATTTACGACACGATTCAGTATGTGAAGCCCGACATCCAGACGATCTGCATCGGGCAGGCGGCGTCGATGGCGGCGGTGCTGCTCGCGGCGGGCAAGAAGGGGAAGCGATTCGCTCTGCCGAACTCGCGCGTCCTTATCCACCAGCCGCTGATGCACGGTCTCGGCGGACAGGCCTCGGAGATCGACATCCACGCCAAGGACATCATGCGGATGAAAGCGCGTATGAGTCAGATCCTCTCCGATCACACAGGGCAGCCGTTCGAGAAAGTCGATCGGGACACGGACCGCGACTACATCCTCCAGGCGCAGGAAGCAGTGGATTACGGCCTCGTCGATCAGGTGATTTCTAAGCGCGAGTAATCGCGTGAAATAGGACGTTGTTATGGAGTGTACGGAATGGCCTCCGCAAGGCTTCACGTTCACCGAAGCGCGGCGTAGAATCTAACGACCTCAAAAAAGGGATCCAAGCCAACCAATGTCGAAGAAGGGAAACAGCGGCGACGTTCTCCGTTGCAGTTTCTGCAACAAGAGCCAGCGCGACGTCAAGAAACTGATCGCCGGCCCGACGGTTTACATCTGCGACGAATGCGTTGACATCTGTCTCGACATCATCGCCGAGGATCGCAAAGACGAGCCCGGCACGATGGAAGGCTCGGGTCAGCTCCCGAAACCAAAAGAGATCAAAGAGTTCCTCGATCTCTACGTCATCGGTCAGGAGCGCGCCAAGAAGAAGCTGGCGGTGGCCGTCTACAACCACTACAAGCGAATCGATTACAGCACCCGCAACAACCGTCAGGACGTTGAGCTGCAGAAGTCGAACATCCTGCTGATCGGCCCCACCGGAACCGGCAAGACTCTCCTGGCGCAGACGCTGGCCCGCATGCTCAGCGTGCCGTTCACGATCGTCGATGCCACTACGCTGACCGAGGCCGGATACGTTGGTGAGGATGTCGAGAACATCATCCTCAAGCTCTACCAGGCCGCCGGCAACGACAAAGACAAGACGCAGCGCGGCATCGTCTACATCGATGAGGTCGACAAGATCTGCCGCAAGGGCGACAACCCATCGATCACCCGCGACGTCAGCGGCGAAGGCGTGCAGCAGGCGCTTCTCAAGATCCTCGAGGGCACCGTTGCCAACGTTCCGCCGCAGGGTGGACGGAAGCATCCGCACCAGGAATTCATCCAGATCGATACGACAAACATCCTCTTCATCTGCGGCGGCGCGTTCGTTGGGCTGGAGAACGTCATCGAGCGCCGGCTGTCCGCGACCTCGATGGGCTTCGGCGCGAAGATCGCCACGAAGAAAGAGAAGCGCACCGGCGAATTGCTTTCGCAGGTTCATCCCGAGGATCTGATCAAGTTTGGACTGATCCCGGAGTTCGTCGGCCGTCTGCCCGTCGTGGCCACACTCAACGAGCTCGACAAGGGAACGCTGATCGAGATTCTGCGCGAGCCGAAGAACTCACTCGTGCGGCAGTACCAGACCATCATGGGCTTCGAGAACGTCATCCTGAAGTTCCACGACGACGCCCTCGAAGCGATTGCCGAGGAAGCGCTCAAACGCAACGTCGGCGCACGCGGCCTCAAGATCATCATCGAAGAGCTGATGCTCGAGATCATGTACACGATCCCGTCGCAGGACGCGATCAGCGAATGTGTCATCACACGCGAGGTCGTCATCAACCGCAGCCAGCCGATCACGCTGTATCGGAAAGCGGGGTAGGCGGTTGCTAGGTTGCTGAGTTACTAGGTTGCTCAGCAATCATTCGTTTACGAGCGACTATGAAACTTAGCAACTCAGCAACCTAGCAACGCAGCAACCCAAGGATCCAAACAAAACCCCAATGCCCAATAAACCAGAAATCACGACTCTTCCGCTCGTCCCGCTCCGGGACATGGTCGTCTTCCCGTCGATGATGGCGCCGTTTGTCGTCGGGCGCCGCGCGTCGATTCTTGCGCTCGAAGCGACGCTCTCCACGTCCGGAAAGAAGATCTTCCTGGCGACGCAGAAAGACCCGAAGATCGACGATCCCTCGATCGGCGAGATCTATCCGATCGGCGTCGTCGCTACCGTCGTCCAGAACCTCAAGCTTCCGAATCAGAACGTGAAAGTGATGGTCGAAGGCCTCACTCGCGCCGAGATCATCTCCACGCAGGAAGAGGACGGCTACGTCACCGTCACTGTCCGCGACATCGAGAGCGGCGTGCCGCTGACCGCCGAGGTCGCGCAGTACATGCAGAAGCTGGTGGAGATCTTCGAGTCGTACGCGAAGATGTCGCACCACCTCGCCTTCGAAGGCGTCATGGCCACGCTCAAGCTCGACGATCCCGACAAGTTCGCCGACACGCTGGCCTCGCACATCCTCATCACAACGCCCGAGAAGCAGCAGCTCCTCGAGACGATCTCCCCATACGAGCGCCTCCAGAAGCTGCAGGACTTCCTCGAGGTCGAGATCGAGAAGATCAACATCGACAAGCGCATCAACTCCAAGGTCAAGAAGCAGATGGAGCGCGCGCAGAAGGAGTACTACCTCAACGAGAAGATCAAGGCCATCCACCACGAGCTTGGCCGTAAAGACGATCGCTCCGATGAGGTCGAAGAGCTCCGCCAGAAGATCGAAGAAGCGGGCATGCCGAAGGAGACGAAGGAAAAGGCTCTGCAGGAGCTGAAGCGTCTCGAAGCGATGCCCGGCGTTTCCGCGGAAGCGACCGTCTCACGCAATTACATCGAATGGCTCGTCTCCGTTCCCTGGAAGAAGACGACGAAAGAGATCAAAGACATCGATCTCGCCGAGTCGATCCTCAACGAAGACCACTACGGCCTCGACAAGATCAAAGAGCGCATCCTCGAGTTTCTGGCCGTGCGCCAGCTGATCAAAGGACCGAAGGGGACGATCCTCTGCTTCGTCGGACCTCCCGGCGTCGGCAAGACCTCGCTCGCGAAGTCGATCGCTCGCGCCACCGGCCGTAAGTTCGTCCGCCTCTCCCTCGGCGGCGTCCGCGACGAGGCGGAGATCCGCGGCCATCGGCGAACCTACATCGGCGCCTTCCCCGGCCAGATCATCCAGCGGATGAAAAAGGCCGGTACGATCAATCCGGTTTTCCTGCTCGATGAAGTCGACAAGATGTCGATGGACTTCCGCGGCGATCCCTCGGCCGCCCTCCTCGAAGTGCTCGATCCCGAGCAGAACAACGCCTTCACCGATCACTATCTCGACGTCGAGTACGACCTCTCGAAAGTGATGTTCATCGCCACGGCGAATGTGACGCACACGATTCCGGCCCCGCTAAAAGACCGCATGGAGATCATCTCCCTCTCCGGCTACACGCACCTGGAGAAGCTCGCCATCGGCCGCCAGTTCCTCGTTCCGAAGCAGCGCCAGGAGCAGGGCATCGAAGAGAACCAGGTCGACTTTCTCGATAGCGCCATCGAAGAGCTGATCGACTCGTACACGCGCGAAGCCGGCGTCCGCAGCCTGGAGCGCGAAGTCGGTTCCGTGCTCCGCAAGATCGCGCGCCAGGTGGTGAAAAAGGGTCCCGACATCAAGACCACCATGGACCGCGCCAAAGTGCGCGAGCTCCTCGGCAAAGCCAAATTCCGCTCGCAAACGATTCACGACAAGAGCGAGATCGGCCTGGCTACGGGCTTGGCGTGGACCGAAGTCGGCGGCGAGATCCTCTCCACCGAAGTGGCCATCTCCCGCGGCAAAGGCAACCTGATCCTCACCGGAAAGCTCGGCGATGTGATGCAGGAGTCAGCCCGCGCGGCGTTGTCGTACGTTCGTTCCCGCGCGGAGCTGTTCGGTCTCGATGCCGACTTCCACGCCAACATGGATATTCACATTCACGTCCCCGAGGGAGCGATTCCGAAGGACGGACCCTCGGCTGGAATCACGATGGCGACGGCACTTCTCTCGGCTGTGACCCGCATCCCCGTGCATCGCGACATCGCCATGACCGGCGAGATCACGCTGCGCGGGAAAGTGCTTCCGGTCGGCGGCGTGAAGGACAAGATCCTGGCCGCGGCCCGCGCCGGCATCACGCGCATCATTCTCCCCGCCGAAAACGAGCGTGACCTCGAAGACATCCCCTCGGACGTCCGCGAGAAGATGGAGTTCAACCTCGTCGAGTCGATGGACGAGGTTGTGCTGCACGCGCTGGACGGAACGATCGTGCCTCTGGCGAAGAAGCTGCCGGATGTTGTGGCGTCGGAACCGCCGATTCACTGAGCTATTGATTCGCGGACACGGCTCGGGCAACCGGCCGTGTCCGACGAGTCGCTCATCTCGCGTCGCGCGCTAAGCCCTGCTGTCATTCCGAACCGCCGAAGGACGGAGAGGAATCCCCCGATTTTGTTCAGGGGCGCGGGAGATTCCTCTCCGTCCTTCGGCGGTTCGGAATGACAAGTGTTTCCGGCCGTCGGTACAATTGGTTAATGCCGCCGCTTCGATCAACGCTCAACGCCCAAGGACGAACTACGGTTCCTGCGGAGATCCGGCGCAAGCTCGGGATCGGACCCGGTTCGATCGTTGAGTGGGTTGGAGATGGAGATCACGTTATCGTGCGCAAGTTCGGGAAATACTCGTTCGATGACATCCGTCGCGCGCTGTTTCCAATACCGCCGAAACCTCGGACCCTCGAAGAGATGAAAGAAGGGATTGCGGACTACGTTCGGGATAAACACGGACGCCGCTGAGGAAGGCTGTTGCCGCCCCCGCCCTATGGCACGGACCTTCCATCATCGACTCTCCGTTACCATCCCTTGACCGGAAGCCGAGAATACCTGCACAATCTCCGTCGTTAATCACCCACAACCCAGCTAGCACCTCTTCGCAGTACCTCTGCTTTGCATTTCCTTAGCAAGACAATCTCTTGGACATCCGAACAGTCGAGTTCTCCCGTGCGGCGTACAAGGCCGAGGACTTTCCGACTGACCGCAGACCGCAGTTCGCGATGGTCGGCCGGTCGAACGTCGGAAAATCGAGTGTCATCAACGCAGTCCTGAAACGAAAATCGATCGCCCGCGTCAGCCAGACGCCCGGTAAAACGCAGGCCATCCAGTTCTATCTCATCAACGAACGCTTCTACATCGTCGACTTTCCCGGTTACGGCTACGCGAAGGTTCCGAGGGACATCGCCCGCTCCTGGGGCGAGCTGGTACGCGGATACCTCGAGAGCGCCGACGCTCTCAAACTGATCTTTATCCTTCTCGACGTGCGGCGAACTCCCAGCCCGGAGGATCGTCAAATGCACGACTGGACCACTGCTTCCGGAATCGACGAACGGATCCTTCTAACCAAGACTGACAAGCTGTCCAACAACCAGCTCGTGAAGGCCCGCGCCGAGATCGCGAAAGAGCTCGCCATCACCGAAGACCGGCTCATCACCAGCTCGGTCATCACGAAAACTGGAATCGAACAAGTACGGCGCGAGATCGCATCGCGGCTCTGAAAAAAACGCCATCCCAATCAACGAGGTTTGAAACCCATGCCCGACACTGAACTTGAAGACGAAACGACGGTTGCTGTAGCCGAGCCGCCCGCCGAAAAGGCTGAGAAGCCTGCACGCAAGACCACACGCAAGCCGAAGGCGGAGAAAGCCGCAGCGCCCGCAGCCGTCGCCGAAGAGGCGCCGAGCGCCGATCCTGTGACCGACTTCGATCACGCGGTCGAGGTCAATGGCAACAACGGGGGCGGCGCCGATACGCAAGCGGAACCGGCCGTAGCCTCTCCTCCGCCTGTCGACGTCGAGAACGATCATCCCGCCCCGGCGCCGGTCAACAGGCGCAGCGACCAAACCACCGCTGCCGAAACGCTCGACATTCGCGTCCTCAAGGAGATGAAGCTCCCCGAGCTCACCAAGGTCGCGAAAGAGCACGGCATCGAGAACGCGACCGGGATGCGCAAGCAGGACCTGATCTTCTCGGTCCTGCAGGTGCAGACCGAAAAGTCGGGCCTCATTTTTTCCGAGGGCGTTCTCGAGTGCCTGCCGGATGGGTTTGGATTTTTACGTGCCCCCGAATACAACTACCTCCCCGGCCCGGACGACATCTACGTTTCGCCCTCGCAGATCCGCCGCTTCGATCTTCACACCGGCGACACCGTCTCCGGCCAGGTCCGCCCGCCGAAGGAAGGGGAGCGCTACTTCGCGCTCATCAAGGTCGAGGCGGTCAACTTCGAGCATCCCGACGTTGCGCGCGAGAAGATTCTCTTCGACAACCTGACGCCGCTCTATCCGGAACATCGCATCCGGCTCGAGGCGTCCGGGAACATGTCGTCGCGCGTGCTCGACCTCATCGCCCCGGTCGGCAAAGGGCAGCGCGGCCTGATCGTCGCGCCGCCGCGCACCGGCAAGACGATGATCCTGCAGGCCATCGCCAACTCCATCACCACGAATCATCCCGAAGTGACGCTGATCGTTCTGCTCATCGACGAGCGGCCCGAAGAAGTCACCGACATGCAGCGCAGCGTGAAGGGCGAAGTGATCTCGTCGACGTTCGATGAGCCGGCCTCGCGTCACGTGCAGGTCGCCGAGATGGTCATCGAGAAAGCCAAGCGGCTCGTCGAGCATCGCCGCGACGTCGTCATCCTTCTCGACTCCATCACCCGTCTTGCCCGCGCCTACAACACCGTCGTGCCGCCGTCCGGCAAGGTTCTCTCCGGCGGCGTCGACTCCAACGCCCTGCAGCGCCCGAAGCGATTCTTCGGCTCCGCCCGTAACGTGGAAGAGGGCGGCTCGCTGACGATCATCGCCACCGCTCTGATCGACACCGGCTCGCGCATGGACGACGTCATCTTCGAAGAGTTCAAAGGCACCGGCAACATGGAGGTTCACCTCGACCGCAAGCTCTCCGACAAGCGTGTCTTCCCCGCCATCGACATCAACAAGTCCGGCACGCGCAAAGAGGAGCTGCTGCTCGAGCGCAACGAGCTCAATCGCATCTGGGTCCTGCGCAAAGTCTTCTCGCCGCTATCGACGGTCGAGTCGATGGAGCTGCTCGTTGAGAAGCTCGACAAAACGCGCACGAACTCCGAGTTCCTGAACTCGATGTCGTCGATGTAGGGCTGTCTCTCTCGATCACTCTTGATCGAGCACGGTAAATGTAATCCGCTCGCCCGGCGCAAGCTGGGCGAGCTTCCACAAATCCTCGGACACCACCGTCGCCGGCTGCAGATACCCTCCGGTCACCGGATGGTCGGGCCCCATGGCCACGAGGCTCCCGTCCGGATGCCATTGCAGCGCCCCGAACTGCATCCCGCACGACGGCAGCTCTCGTGGCGTCGGCGCTTGGTGTAGCGCCGGCGGCCCGCCGGCTGGACCGCCGCCGGCCCGGCGGCGAAGTCGAATCCCAATCCGATTTAGCTCCGAAGTCACTTCCCACTCTGATGGCAACGGCGGCGCCTCGTGCGGACCGGAAACCACTCGGACCACGTGCGAATCCGAACGCGCGAACGAAGGCAAGGCCGTCGAAGTCGCCGGGCGATTCGCGGCGCGAAGAAAATCCCCTTTCCGAAGCACATGCGGTGCTTCCCCAAACGGCGCACGCATCTCATCGACGCCCCCCTCAATCGCTAGATACCCCCGCAGCCCCCCGTGAAAACGACCGATGTCGAGCTGCTGACCGGTATCCAAACGAAACGTCCGTACATCCCCGCGACCATCGCAGAACGCCACGACCTTCGCGATACGAAATCGCAGCCGCGGCGCCACCAGCACGCACTCCAGCAGCGGCGCGTCATCGTCGTTGCCCACCGCCCGATTTGCGCTCGCCGCAGCCAGCGCATCGAACGCTCCGCCCGGCGAGACTCCATACAACGCACGCTTCCAATCGCGTGCACCAACGATCGTCGTGAGCTGCCCCGGCGCGATCACCTCCGCGATGACATCACCATCGCTGGCCACGGGTTCCAGCAGGCTCACATCAAACCGAAAGAGAGACGCAGCTCGAAGCTCGACCACATCTCCCGGCACGAAACGATTCGGCGGCTCAGCATTCGGATCCCAGAGCACGGCATTCGTCCGCCCGAGGAGGTTCCAACCGCCCGGCGAATCGACGGGATAGAAGCCCGCCATCGCTCCGGCGACGGCAAAGCTCCCGCGCGGAACGAGGTTGCGCGACGTCACGCGCCGCGGCATCCGAAACTCCTCCGGCCACCCTTCGAGATAGGCGAAGCCGGCGCGAAATCCGAGGTAGCGGGCGGTGAGGCGAATGGATGGAATGCGCGCCAGGAACGCTTCGCGCGTGACGTGCGCATGCGCGAGAAGCTCGTCGAGATCGCAGCCGGAGAAATCGACATCGATGACGTGCGTGCGTGACGTGGTCGCGATCGCCGGCACGTCGTCAAAATCGAGCGCCGGCTCTCCTCGGAAAATCACATAAAGTGACTGGTGCCCGACGATGCAGGCGACAACGTCCTCGCGTGCGCGCAACGCCGCCGCGCGCGCATGAAGCTCGGCAGCGGCTACATCGGCGCCGAAGTCGGCGAGAAGGCCACGATCGCCGGCGCGGGAGACTTTCGGCGTCATACGTGCAGATGGTAACGTCTGGAGTCGCTATGACAGACGAACACACACACAACGGCTGCAATCACAGTTCGATCCTTCAGGACGTCGCCCGCCAGGCGATGATCGATAAAGGTCTGGCGCCCGATTTTTCGCCCGAGGCGGAGAAACAGGCGGAGGCGGTAACGGGCCCGGCGCGCGATGACGATGCGTCGATCAAAGATCTTCGCAATCTGCTCTGGTGCTCGATCGATAACGACGACTCCCGCGACCTCGACCAGCTCACGGTGGCCGAAGACCTCGGCGGCGGAAACGTCCGCGCCATGATCGCGGTCGCCGACGTCGATGCCATCGTCAAGAAAGGCACGCCGATCGACGATCACGCCCGCCAGAACACGACCTCGGTCTACACCGCGGCGCGCATTTTCCCGATGCTGCCCGAGAAGCTCTCCACGAATTTGACATCGCTGAACGAGCACGAAGAACGGATCGCGCTGGTCATGGACATGGTCATCGCCGCTGACGGCTCGGTCACGAAAGGCGAGGTTTATCGCGCTCTGGTCCACAACAAAGCGCAGCTCGCCTACAACGCCCTCGGCATGTGGCTCGAAGGAAAAGGCGAGCTGCCGGCAAAGGCGAAGGCAGTGCCAGGCCTTGCGGAGAATCTCAAACTGCAGGATCAACTCGCCGACAAGATGCGCGAGCTGCGTCACGAGAACGGCGCGCTCGATCTCGAGACCATCGAGGCGCGTGCAGTCATGAAAGACGGCCATGTCGTCGATCTGCAGGTCGAAGCGCGCAACAACGCTAAGAACCTGATCGAGGACTTCATGATCGCCGCGAACGGCGTGAGCGCTCGCTTCCTTGCCTCGAAAGGCTTTCCCAGTATCCGGCGCGTCGTCCGATCGCCAGAGCGTTGGGACCGCATCGAGGCGATCGCCGCGCAGTACGGCGAGAAGCTTCCCAGTGATGCCGATGCGAAAGCGCTCGAGGAGTTTCTCGTCCGACGCCGCAAAGCCGATCCGCTACGTTTCCCTGATCTGTCGCTGGCCATCGTGAAGGCGATGGGAGCGGGCGAGTACGTTGTCGAACAACCGGGCCAGACGCCGATCGGGCATTTCGGATTGGCGGTGAAGGACTACACGCACTCGACCGCGCCGAACCGCCGTTTCCCCGATCTCATCACGCACCGGCTCATCAAGGCGGCGCTGGCGGGTCAGAAGTCGCCGTACACCGGCGAGGAGCTGGAGGAGCTGGCGGCGCATTGCACCGAGGCGGAGGATGCGGCGAACAAAGTCGAGCGGCAGGTGCGCAAGTCGGCTGCCGCGTGCATTCTCGAGTCTCGCGTCGGCGATCGTTTCGATGGCCTCGTGACCGGCGCTTCCGAAAAAGGGACGTGGGTGCGCGTTTTCCATCCTCCGGTCGAGGGGAAAGTCGTTCATGGCGGGCAGGGGCTAGACGTCGGCGACAAGGTGACGGTCAAGCTGATCGACGTGAATGTCGAGCGCGGCTACATTGACTTCGTCCGCGTCCACCATTGAGCACCGAGCGCGAGGAGAAAGAGCGCCGGCGCCGCCAGGTGCATCAGCAGCCTGTTTGCCGTGACCGCGATCAGGTCTGACACAACCCACTCGGTGGCGACGTACACGCCAATGTAAACGGCCAGCATCGATGCAATCACCGCGATGGTCACGATGGCTGCGCGCCGCTCGACACGCATCGCCAGTAACGCGGCGACGACAACGGCGATCCAGAACAAGCCCCAGCTCGAAACGGCGATCATGTGCCGCGGAAACGCGGACAACGCAGCGCCGAGGTGGTGCAATTTGTCGGGGATGGTGGGCAGCATGCGGACGATGTTTTCTTCGTCGCCCGCGGGAATCTGTACTCTCCAGATCAGGAGCGCGACGGCGGCGACCGCGGCGATGATCGCTGGAATCCTGATTCGCTTTCCAAACACGAATGCGCCGATGACGAGAAAGACCAGCGCAAACGGCAGCCCTTCGCTCTTGGTGAGGATGAGGAAGGCGAGCCAGAGACCGAAGCGGATTTCGCGGTGGCGGGGTTGCGCGATCTCGCGGTCTCGCGGCAGGACCTCCGCGGCTAGCTCGAAGAATGCTCCCGCCGCAAACGCGGCGATGGCGATGTCGTTGTACGCCGACAGCGCGCCACCCTCCGTCTCCACCGCAAACTGAGGAATCCAGACGAGCAGCGCCACGCACCACGCGCCCGCCGCGGACGAGACGAGTTTCCCGATTCGCTCGCGGACCAGGAGCGCGAGTGCGGCGAGGAGCCCGACGTAAATCCAACGAATCTGCCGGTCGTCGAGATCGTGGGCAAGGCTCAGAATCACCGCGCCGTCGAGCGGAATCAGAATCGGGTATTGGTTGCGCGGATCGAGCGTGGCGCCGTGAAAGAACGGCCCGTCGATCGACCGCTCGTGCGCGATTCCTTTAGCTTTCAAAACCCAGAAGGCGCGTCCGTCGAAGTCGTTGAGTGGCGTGACGGCGGCGACGAAGGCGAGCACGACCAGAGGCAGTGCCATGACGACGGTCGGGAGCGGAGGATATTGCGGCGCTGGCACGCGTTCGTGCCGGCGGTAGCTCCACGCGATCCACGCAACGGCCGCCACCAGAATCAAAACAAACGTTGGGACCAACGGCAGATGTACGACGCCGGCGAGAAAGAGGATCGTCCCGACGAGCCCGACGCCGAGGAGAAACGCCTCGCCGCAACTTCGTCGCGCCACACTCCAGCCAACAAGCGGGAAAAGGACGACTGTGATGATGAGTCCGATCATGGCTCGGGCCAGAGAAAGTCGGTCTTGCCGTTCAGTTCGCGCGTCGTGACGAACGCGAAGACGTTGCCGCTCACCGGTGGAATCGACGTGATCGGCTTCGACACGATTGCATGCGGCGTGATGGGAATCATCTCGGCGCCGACGGTCGTTGGCGCAATCGCATCGCCGAAGTTGAGAAGATAGAGCTTGGAGTCTCGATGGAGCGGCTCGGAAGCGATGCGCGTGGCCGCCCGCTGCACATCCGGCAACCGCGTCGCATCCGCATGTCCTCGGTTCACGAAATAGAACGCCGCGCGAAGCGGCAGAGTCGATTCGATGCGTACCCAGCCGCTCTCCATGACGCCGAATAGCTGATAGACGAGGTCGTAGTACAAGACCGTCTCGCCGTCGCCGATCCGCAGAATCGTGGTCTGACCCTTCGGCCAAAACGTGACGCGAACCTCGTTCGTGAGGGGAAGACGCTCCATCAATGGGTTGTGGGCGGTGCTTCCATTCTGATCGGCGAGCGTTGCTTCAATGACGTACGTCTCCGGCGCCGCGCCATCCAGCGACGCCGCGATCGGCAGGACGAACGATGTCGCCGGCTCACTCAGTTGCGGCGACGTGACGACGCGGCGCCCCGCGCGCAGTTCGCGGTCGCGAAGAACCTCGTAGGTATCGCGCTCAGCACGCTCCGCCGTGACGGCGACGATCGTTTTCGGACGATCAGCGTCGTTCGCTGCGTTGCGAAAGTCGTCGCGGCTGGCAAAGAGGCGCGTGCGGATCGGATAGAGATAGTAGTTCGCAAAGATGCCGGCATCGCTCACTCTGCGAGCAGCGATCAGCGCCACCGGCTCCTTCTTCGGCAGCGTGCGGCGCAACGACTGAATCGATGAATACCAAGAGCCCATCTGGCGCTCCCGTCGCGCCTCGCACGACAGCGGAAGCATCGTCCATGCATCGTGCGCAAACACGAGCAGGCGAGGCAGCGTGGCCGCTGCGAGCGAGAGCAACAGCAGCGCGCAGACGATGCGAGGTATCAGCGAGCGGTCCTTCATCCCTCGCCGACCGAAACGACATGATTGTTCGCGCCGAGCGTGACGATGCGCGGCTTATGAGCCAGCGTCTGCCCTTCATGAAACGCGGCGAAGGAAAGGATGCTGATGGTGTCGCCGGTCCGCACCGGCGAGCGCGATCCCGCGTGCAGTGCGACCTCCCCGCTCCCCTCCTGCGCCGGCTCCACCCAGGTGCGAAAGCGCTCGCCAGTACTGGTATTGACGACCTCGACCTCCTCGAACGGAAGGATCTCGGCCGCATGCAGCACGAAGGCGTCCACTCGCAACGACACCGGCCACAGCGTCGCCGCACTGGTGACGACAGCGTTCTGGATGACGGCGTGGAGGAGGGTGCGCATTGGACTAATACTAAATGCACTCGGCTTTGCCGAGTGCGTTGTCGGTTGTCGG
>JAXDGW010000060.1:0-44300 GCA_034664845.1 Thermoanaerobaculia bacterium
CCCACCACACAAGACACGTATGCGGCGGCGTTGTGGTGCTCTCAGCGTTTCCTGGAACGCCTTGGGCCGGCTGACGGGCGGACCGACTCGATCACGATCCGTTCGATCGACCACGTGGCAGATGTGAGGACGGGGGCGCCGCGGCTGGCCGAACTGGTGAGCGCGACGAGACGTTCGAGCGCCGAGGCAGTTGCCGGCATCGGAGCGCGGACGCCGTCCCACTGCAGGATCCACGGATTGGCGAACGGCTCGTCTGTGGCCAGAAGAAAGTACGTGTCGACTCCGTACGGCGGCGCGATCTCAAACTTCGCGCCGAGAGGAATCACCGGTGGCGAGGAGGTGCCTGCGGCCAGCGGGAAATGATTCTCAACCGAGCCGCTCACCGGAAAGAGAAGCGTGCTCTGGCCGTAGCTGTCGATCGTGAAGACGTAGACGTGTCGCCGGTTGGTGCGCGCGGTCACCGGCGATGATGCGCGGAGCTCGAGCGCGAACGCATCATGGCCTCTCACGCTGCCGCCATCGGCGACGAGTTGCTGATCGCGCTGGCTACGCAACGCGAGGCGGTAAGGCCATCGCGCGTGGGGCGGCGATTCGAGGAGACTCCAAGCCTCGATCTTGTGCAGTCGCAGGGCGCGGTTGCGGAGCGCGAGCGCCGTATCGCCACCCGTATCGGTGATCCAGGTACTCCGCAGCGGCAGGCCGGACGCACGCCGGTCGCTGCGCCGCGCGTTGGGGCGCACCCACGCGTACTCGACGTGATGATGAACGAAGCGGCCGGTCAGGATGTAGCCGGCATCTTCGGCGCTGCCGGTGACATCGATGACTGCGCTGCCCTCAATCTGCGCGGCGAGCCCCGCCGTCGCGGGAAGCTGAACGAACAGCGCCGTTCCGCGGCGAAGCCGGGCCAGGGCGTGCAGCGCGTCGTCGTCGGACGCGAACGAGCTCGCGTGTCCGGAGGTATCGAGGAGCTCCCACCCCGCGACGGCGCGTCGCAGCAGACGCTCCGGCGTGCGCACCGTCGGATCGTTGATCCATTTCAGGTTGTGTTGCGCCGCAATCTTCGCGGCGCGGCGGGCGAAGGTGGCGATGTCGGTGTCGCTGCGGGGAACCGCTACGCGCAGCGGACGCGGCGGCGGCGCGGCCCAGCCGGTGAGCTCCAGCAGCATTCCGCTGCGTACGTGTGCCGCCGCGGGAACGCGCGCTTTGCAACGCCCGAGGCCGAGGAGTGCGGTGACGGTGAGCGGTGGTTGCGAACGGTCATCGGCCACTCGCAGCTCGCTGCCGATCGTGATGCCGTGCGCCCAACCGCCGGAGATCTGGGCTGTGCCGTCGCGAATGTGCTCGATGGCGAACGTCGCGCGCGCGGCGCGAGTCGCATCGCGGACGCCGAGGAAGGGCATGCCGCGCTGCGTGGCATTGCCGGCCAGAACCGGATTCTGGAACGGCATCGCGGCGCGGAGCCGGGCCTGCGCCCGCAGGAACGTCTCCAGCGCCGGCTCGTCAATACTCGATGGCGATGCTGGGCTCGATGGCGACGCTGGGCTCGACGGCGATGCTGGGCTCGATGACGACGCTGGGCTCGATGGCGATGCTGGCGCCGCGTCGCGCATGGCCCGCATCCACGCCCAGGTGAATGCTCCGTGCATCATCTTCTGGTCGTCACGAACCTCGAGGGCCTCTTCGTCGTCGTGCGTGGCGGTGATGACGAGCGCCCCGTGGTTCTCGGGACGCGGGCCGTAGTCGCCGCCGTCGGCGACGTCGCGCAGATCGGGTTGAATGCCTCGGGGCCGCGCCAGCGTGAGAAGCCCGCGCGCAGCGGAGCCGCTATGACAGGCATCGATGATGACGGTGAGGCGCGCGCCGCGATCGAGAATGGCGTTGAAGATGCGGCGAAGCTCCTTGTCGCGGATGTCGGGAGCGCCGCGGCGTGAGTCCGCGGGGATGATCGACTCGTCGAGTTTGTCCGGCTCGTCCGATTTCGAGTTCGCCACCTGCGATCCATGCCCGGCGTAGAAGAAAAAAACGACGTCGCCCTTCGAAGCCGTCGCCGCGAGAGCGTTCGCTGCGGCGAGGATCGCGCTTCGCGTCGCTGCCTGGTCGTTGAGCGTGACGATGTCGTGGTCGTCGAAGCCGCGCAACAGCACGAGGAGCTCGCGCATCGCGATCGTGTCGTTCACCGCGCCGGAGAGGTTCGGCCAGTCGCGGCCGGGCGCCGCGGCGCGGATCGTGGTCAGCCGCGATGCCGTGTAGTCGTTGATGCCGATGAGGAGTGCCGATCGATGCGGTGCCGCAGCCGCGAGCGGACCGAAGAGCACGAGCGCGATGGTGATCGCCAGTCTCACCGGCACGGCTGCAACTCCTCCGCCTCGCGTTGCGTGAGCTTGCCGTACGTCCGGACGCGGCCGATTCGGTCGCGATAGGCCACGCCGCGGAAGGCTCGCTCGCGGGTGAAGTGCCGCACGCCGCCATCGACCACCGCGTACGGCCCGGTGCCGTAGTGAATGGCCTCCACCAGCGAATCGTCGAGCACCATCGATGTGTCGACGAGAAGGATGCTGCAGTCTGCGCCGGCAGCGGCGCCGCGGATGTTCCACTTCGCCAGCCGGGAAGCCGCGCACTGCCGGGTGAGCAGCGAAGCGGCGGCGATGCGTTCTTCGCGCGGCGACTGCTGCTGCCGGGGCGCGCATACGGTTGCCATCACGCACATCACGAGTCCTGCGCTTTTGAAGAGGTCCATGTGCTTTCCGCGTCGTCGCTTTCCGTGTCGTTGATGAAAGCGAACGGTCCGCCGCGCGTGCGGCGAACCGTTCCTGGAAATTACGGCGCGATGTAGCCCGGCGGGCAGAGCACGCGCTCATACGCAGAGCGTCCGACGTCGAGCCGCAGCGTGTTGAGCAGCTGCGAATAGACCGTCGATTGCGGATGGACGTCCGACCAGCCGACCGTCGGATACGACGGCGCGCCACTCGCCGCGCCAGCGAGCGGAACGAGGCGCGTCTCCTTCGCCGGCGGATTCGCCATCAGGTCGTAGTAGGCCTCGAAGTGCTTTCCAACCTGGGGCGCGTCGTTGTTGGCCGAGGCGGGCGGAACGAACGGAGGAAGATTGAGCACGGCGATCTCCATCGAGTTGTTCGTGTCCGGTGTGAGCGTCATCGACCGGCCGGGGTCGCCGTTGAATTTGCTCTCGACAATCTCGATCCCGCTCCCTGAGATCTCGACCTCGGCGCCGACCCACGAGGCGATCGCTTGCGTGTATGCCGAGGCGCTGCCGGAGCCGTCGAGGCGCGAGAAATGAACCGGGGTCACGTTCGCGCCGATCCGCGTGATCGAATGCGTGAACGCGCGCCCGCTGCGCAGATGGAAACGCGCAACGATCGTCGATGGCGGCACGGACGCCAGCACCGACGAATCGAGCGTGCAGCCGGACGGGCAGACCTGTTTGAGGTCGGCGATCCAGCTGATGTCTTCACGCTCGGAGGATGTCGACGGGATCAGTGTGCTGGACGCACGTGCGGTCGACGTGACTGAGAGCGCCGGAAGGTCGGGATCGCTCCCGCTGGCCTTTTGCAGCGAGATGTCCGAACCGGAAAGCGCCCATGCGCCGCCGCCCTCGGTAGCGGCTTCGAGCGAGTCCTGCGCCGTCGACAGAGATTGATCAGCGTAGACGAACTGCGCGACGCCGCTATCACGGGTCGGGCAATCGCCACTGCAAGAGCCGGCACGGGCGATGAGGAGTGGTTTGTGACGCTGGAGTGCGCTGCCGTCCGAGAGGTGATGACTGTGGCCGGCCGCGAGGAGGAGGACTGTCATTTCGTGACCGTCCTGGCTGGGTGTAAAGACCATGAGACCGCTGAAAAAGATTTTGAGAATGAAGCTTGTCAAGGTGGTTTCTCCTTCGTGATATCTCCTATCGGCGCAAAGGGTGAAGAGGCGTAACCGATGGCTTGAAACGGTGCCCATTGAAGTGCCGGCTTAAGGCCGCGAGTGCTGCTATGGAGCAATTCGAGTTGCGCGTTTCTAAGTGCTGCCGCTGCATCCTCACCCAGTCGATAGTGACGATGGAAAGACACGAGAACCTCCTCCGCTGTGGCGTCGCCGATACCCCACAGAGCGCCAATGACGCCGGGAACTCCGGCGCCGACGATCGGGCGCACGAGAGGGGCAATCCCTTCCGCGCCGACCGGCAGCCCGCCTCCGCTGCTGCAGGCGCCGAGGACGACGAGGCGCGTCTTGTCGGTATGCAATTCCTTCATGAGCATCTCGGCATTGAGCAGACCGTTGAGCAGGAGGAACGACTGCGAAGGCGCGTCGCCGTTGACGACGCCGTGAGCGGCGATGTGCACAATGGCGTTGCGGCTCGCCAGCCGTAGGAATTGCTGCGGCGTTGCGGCGTCGTCCATCAGCACCGCGGGATGCGGATAATTCAGACGGATCTCGTCGATTTCCTTTCGGGCGAACGGAAGCCGTTGGAAACCTTGTCCCAGTGTGGAATTCGGATCGAAGGCCGGATCGCCAACGAGAAGCGCCGACGCATCGCGTGCCACAAGATCGCGGTCGCGCAGGACAGCGAAGACGTATAAGAGCGCGCTGCCCGACATGGAGAACACGTTGTCTTCAATGGCGTATCGCTTCGTGTCCGGATTACGCAACGCCGCAAATGGCAGTCCGCGCAATTCGCGGTCCGGCACGATGACGATGTTCGCCGCGGCGCCGTGCCCGGCGCGATTCACGAAATCGAGGGGCGCTTTCAACAGCCCTTCATACGGTGCGAAGAGACCGTCTTCGAATGCAGCGGTGTTCTTTTTGTTCGCCGCTCCTTGTAACGCAGCGGTCCAGCGTTTCACGTCGCTGCGGCGCGCGGTCAGCCACTGGCCGCTGATGACGTCGCGGCCGAGGATCCATGCGTATGTCTTATCGTCAAAGACTCGATATTCGATGAGGAAGGTTCCGGGCGGCAGAAGCGCACGCAACCTGGCGATGTCGAGATTCTCGGGTTGCGCGGCAAGCTCCCCAAATGCCGCGGGCGCGTTTGGAAGATTCCGAACGAGGTCGAGCGGCTCGAACGCGCGAGCGCGCTCTGCAACCCGGAACGCTTCATCGGCGCGCCCCTCGCCGATCAATTGCCGGATCAGCAAGTCGTACGTTTCTTCAAAGCGTGAGAAATAGAAATTCCAGCGATCATCTGCTTCGCCGGGCGTACGGTCGTGCAGTACAGGAGCCTCCTCCTGATGCAACCGCCTCAATGCCTCGCGCCTGTCGGCCTCCGCCTCTCCCGCCTTCCCCAGCCGGGCGAATGCCTCGGCGCGCTGAGCAAACAGTACAGCCAGAAATGTCGCGTATTCCGGCGTCTTCGCGGCGTCTATGGCTTCCGTCAACGCGGCAACGGCCTTGCGCGGGTCGATTCGCAATGCGGCCGCCCCCTGCACCTGGGCCAGCCGCGCGTTCAATGCGCGCCGGAGAGCGAGGGCATTCTTATCATTTTCGCGAGCGGCTTCGTCGACATGGCGCTGCGCGTCGCCATAGTGCTGGAGCCGAAGCTCAATCCATGCAAGGTGGTCGAGGGCGCTTACGAGATACGTCGGCACGCTGAGCCCGCGCGCGCTCGCCACGAGGGTGTTCTGATAAAGAAGGGCCGCGTCGGGATGATCGAGGTCCAGTGCGGCCGTGGCGGCCGCGCCAATGAGAAGGTGCCGTGTCTTCAAACTGACGATCCGCGGCGCATCGTGGAGCGCCACGAACGCTTCGCGCCAGGCCGCATCCTTGAGTCCCACCACCGACATGGCGGAAATGGCGCGTGCGTAAAGAGCGGCGCGATCTTCCCAGTCGCCGATTCGGCCATAGGCCGCCATCGCCGCCTCGTAGGCGGCAAACAACTCGTTGTAACGATTGAGAAACTGGTAAATGTAGACCCGGCTCAGGTTCACACGCGCAATGACGATTGGGTATCGCCGCCGATTGGCATCCGCCTCGACCGCATCGAGCTCGTTGCGAGCCGCCTCAAAGTCGTCGCTCACTAATGCGCTCTGGCCGGAATGGCCGATCCGGGCCAGGAGATATTGAGGACTCCCCGCTTCACGGAACCGCTGCGCGGCTTGCGCATAAAGGGAGGCTGCGGAGCGGAAATCGATCGATCGCTCGGCATCGCGCGCTTCCGCGAAACGAAGGTGAGCCTGCCGGAGACGATCCGGCTCGCGAGAATTCACGATCGCTGCGGCGACGCCGGCGAAATAACGGTCATGCGAGAATTGCGTCAGCGCCTCGGCAAACGTGGTGACGCGCGCGAGCTGCAGCGGTGACGGTGTCCTGGCCCATTGTGCGAGCACGTCATCCTCGAAATATCTCTGCGCCGTGCCCGGAAAGGCCACAATCAGGCGCTGCGTCTCAACCGTATTCCGCGCATTGAGCGCCGCATCCAAAGCAACGCGCACGTGCTCCCACTGACGCTCGCCGTCTTGTGCAACCACGCGCATGAGTGCCGACCGGTGTGCGCGGGCCTCGTCCGCCCATTCCCCGCGCTCGGTCGCCGCCGCGCGCTGCCACGCCTCGATCGCGGCAGTATTCAACGACAACGCCTCGAGAATGAGCGCGAGATTGAATTGCGCACCTTCCGGCTGCGGTCTCAAAGCCGCGGCGCGCTGCGCCTTGTCGAATGCGCGTAACAGGTCCGCAGGATTGTCTTTCCGTTGCGCCCGAACGTAATAAGCGCCAGCCAGATCGCTCATAGCCGCCGCGTCCGCCAGTGAGAAATTCTCCAGCGCCGCGATTGCCGCATCGGTGCATTGAGGGCGCGAGACCAGCATGGCGTTCGCCTGTTCACGCGAATCGATCACGTCATCGCAGCGGCCGGCTCCAATCGGCGCAGCCGCACATTGCGCTTCCGCGACGGCGTGTCCGGGCGATAATTTGCCCGTGCACGAATGCCAGGAGCGCGTCGTCGTCAACCGCGGCTCGACTGTTCGCCCCCACATGCCGCCTGCGCCGGTGTCTTCATGATGGCAAGAGCCGGCAAACAGCAGCAACGCGACACAGGTAGTGAGGGCTTTCACGATGAGTGGACGATTCGAAATGACGGGTGAGAGCGGTTGGTCATGATTGTAGACGGCGGCGGTCCATACGACGAGCGTTTCGAAGCCATTTATCGGAAGTGCTACGGGCGCGTGTACCGCTACTTCCGCGCGAACCGCATCGCGGACGACGAGGCACATGATCTCTCACAGGACACATTCAAGCGGCTTTATGAGCGGATGGATCAGATTCGCAACGATGATCCCTGGCCGTTCGTTGCGGCCATTGCGAAGACAATCCTCCTCAACCGCTTTCGAGCACGAACGACGCAGAAACGCAGTGCGACGATGGTGGAGATCGACGATCCGGAGTTGTTGTTTGCCGAGCCGGCCGCGCCGGAAGAGCGCGACTATGCCGACCGTCAGGCGGAGGAAGCGGTTTGGGAACGAGTTCGCAGGGCGGTGGCGTCATTGCCTTCGGGGCAGCGCGAGTCTCTCCGTCTCTGGATCGAAGGCTTCCAATACAACGAAATCACAAAGATCCTCGGCATCTCCATGGATGCCGTGAAATCGCGGCTGCGCGATGCAAAGAGATACCTTCGCGAGCAGCTGGGAGAAAAACCGTGATGAAAACGACAATGAACCGATCCGACTGGCAGGCCGTCCGCGACGCGTTGATCGCCGATGACCGAGCAAGGCTCGGCGAGCCGCCGAGCGTCGATGAGCTCCTCGCCTACGAGCGCGGCGAGCTTTCCAACGAGAATGCCGAACGCGTTCAGCAACTGCTCGTCGCCTACCCCGAGCTCGCCCGCGCCTACGCCACTCCGTTTCCCTCGGACGATGCCGAAACGGGCGACCCGGATTACCTCGCCGGCGACGTCATCGGCCGTCAATGGGATGCATTCCGCGCAGCGAACCGCAGCGTCGCCGCGAATGTCGCCGGCGGGGCCGCAAAAGGGCGCGTGCTCCAGTTTTGGCCGAGCGTCGCCGCGATCGCCGCGAGCGTTGCGATCGTCTTCGGCGCCATGCTGTGGCAGGCGCACTCCAATGCGCTTCGGCCCCACGTTCTGCCGGAGGCGGCCATCCTCACGCCCGACGGCGGCCGCGGGGGAGCGGAGCCGCCGCAGGCAGCGATCACGCCCGCTGGCGATTCGTTCCTGCTGGTCGTGTCGCTCATCGGCACGGCCGACTACGAAACATACCGGATCGAGTTGGTCAGCAGTCAATCGCACAAGCGCCTCTGGTCGAGCGAGCCGCTGCGCGTGACGAGCAGCAACAGCTTCAATGTCGAGATCCCCTCCAGCGCGCTCCCAGCCGGAACG
Source organism: Thermoanaerobaculia bacterium (assembly GCA_034664845.1). GTDB lineage: Bacteria > Acidobacteriota > Thermoanaerobaculia > Gp7-AA8 > Gp7-AA8 > JADGNZ01. The sequence goes on from JAXDGW010000060.1 coordinate 8,327, forward strand.
TACCAACTGATCGCATACGGCCTCCGAGGTAATGCACAAGAGCAGGTCTCGACGTACACGATCGATGTTCGTCGCCGGCCAGCTCCGTGAACGGGGAAAGTGCGGCCACAAGGCCGGGCACGAAGCGTCTGGCCGGCTAATCCATCTCATCGAAATGTTCGACTGAGGGAGACTGTCACCCTTTTTCTTTGCGGCAGACGCGGTCGCGAGGTAGGGAAACCTCTTGCTCCGTCACTCTATAGATTGATGAGCATTGCAAAGAAGACTGTGGTCGTTTCCGGTGATGTGATGATCGACTGGAACATGTCGGTCGATCGCGATGAGATCGTAGCGGTTCGGTCGTGGGCGGACACAGGGAATGTCCGTCGAATTCCGCACTGGGGCGGGGCGTGGTTGCTCGAGGATCTCATCAAGCGCTTCGACTCGGGATCGAGCTACAACGTTCTCGGGATCGACCGCCCGTCCCCTTTCGCCAATCCCGCCGTTCATCAGACGTACACAGTCGTCAAGGCCTCGTCGGACGATGTTTTGCGCGTCGACGAACTCCTCGGCATCGAACGTCGTGATGACATGCCGTCCAGCGTCCTTGCAAACGACGATGCCGAGGCAGCCGTCATTGCGCTGCTCGATTCCGACCTCGGCTTCGATAAGAAGCTCGAGCCCTGGCCGAAAGCCCTGGCCGAGGACGGTCACACGCCCTGGGTCATCCTCAAAACCTCCGTGCCCGATTTCAAGCAGGAATTTTGGCGACAGCTCATCGCGGGCCATGCGGATCGTCTGATCGTCGTCATGACCGTCGAGGATCTGCGCCGCAAAGAAATCCAATTGATCCGGCACCTTTCCTGGGAACGGACTGCCCAGGATCTGATCAACGAGCTGCGCCGGTGTCCGGCGCTTCAGGCCCTTCGTCGCTGCAAATACCTGATCGTGTCGTTCGGGACCGAGGGCGCAATGCTGCTCACTCGCGACGAAGATCCCCGGCTCGTGTTCGACCCGGCGGCCATGGAGGGTGAGTGGGCACCGGAGAAGAAGCCGAGCGGACGCATGATCGGCTACACAACGATTCTCGCCGCGGCGGTCGTGCACGAAGTCATGATCCATCCCAAATGGCCTCAGCTCGCGGATGCGTTGCCGCGCGGCATCGCCGGCATGCGCGCATTGTTCGAAAACGGATTCGGAAAAGACAGAGAGAACCCGAAGGTCAACCTGGATGAGATTGTCGCGGCAACGCTGAAGGGAAAAAAGAAGATCGTTTCGGCCGCGTTGGTGCGGGAGACGACACGGAAGTCGTGGACGATCCTCGAGGATCGTCTAACCCGATCCGCTAAGAATTTCCCCGGTCACAACGTTGAGGACGCACTCTACGAGCTCGCAGCTCGCGTGGCGGTTTACGGTCCGAAGGAGGAGCTGACCGAGGTGCCGCAGTTGAGCATCGGCGAGCTGTTCACAGTCGACCGCGAAGAAATCGAGTCATACCGCAGCATCAAGGTTCTGCTGACGGAATACGTGGAACGGACCCCCAGCGAACCGCTTTCGATTGCCGTCTTCGGCTCTCCCGGATCGGGAAAATCGTTCGGAGTGAAGGAAATCGTCAAAGCGATCGACGGGAAGAAACAGATCACGCCGCTCACGTTCAATCTCACGCAGTTTGCTCGTCCCGAAGATTTGCGCGGCGCATTTCATCAGATTCGCGACGTGTCACTCCGGGGCAAAATCCCGCTCGTCTTCTGGGACGAGTTCGACACAACCTTCGGAACCCAGCCCCTCGGATGGCTGCGTTACTTCATCAGTCCCATGCAGGACGGCCAGTTTCAGGAAGATCAGATCACCCATCCCATCGGGACGAGCATCTTCGTCTTCGCGGGAGGCACCGCGACGTCGAAGGACGAGTTCGTCAAACCGGATCTGACCGCCGAGCGGAAGGCATTGAAGGTGCCGGATTTCATCAGCCGGATCAAAGGATTTCTGAACGTCACGGGTCCGAACCGCCGCGCTCCGGATGGCGATCCGCACTATCTGATCCGCCGCGCCATCGTGCTTCGGACGATGCTGCACCGGCACTGCCCGGAGCTTTTCCGAAAGGAGACGCGGGCCGAGGAAAACGGCAAGAAGCGGACTGTGGAGATTCTGCAGATCGCACAAGGCGTCCTGCATGCGTTTCTGAACACCAAAACCTATCGACACGGCGCCCGATCGCTCGAATCCGTCATCGCCATGAGCACGCTCGCGGGAAGGAAGCGCTTCGTCAGTTCGAGCCTGCCGCCGGAGCCGCAACTCGCATTGCACGTCGAGCTGCCCTTCGAGAGTCCTCACGAGTACAAGTTCACACACGACGTCGAGCTCCTCGAGAAGCAGGCGGAGTTCGCACACGAGGTCTTCCTCAAGATAAAAAAGAAGTACGGCTGGCGCCACGCGGAGATCCGCGACGACAAAAAGAGCCTCCACAATCTGATCGTGGACTACGCGGATCTGCCGGAGAATGAGAAAGAGGCAAATCGAAGCAGCGTGCGCATGATCCCGACAAAAGTCGCGCGAGCCGGCTATGCGATCGCGCCAGCTGGAAGCGCCGAAGAGTGCAGGATGACTGAACCCGAGATCGATCGCTTGGCAAAGCACGAGCACAACATTTGGATGAAACGGAAAAAGGATGCCGGCTACGAGCGCGGGGACGAAGCGACGGAGAGTCCGAAACGCAGCCCGTATCTCGTCCCGTGGGAAGAGCTGGAACCGCAGTGGCAGGACGTCGATAGGGGGATGATTCGAGCGATCCCCGAGATTCTGGCGGTGGTCGAGCACATCCTCGTGGACGCTGATGACGCACCTTCTGGATCCTGACGCGCGACGCCTCCACGTAAACGCCCAATAATTTCGCTCGTCTGTAACTTCCGTAGCCTCGTTGCGGCACGGGAACTGCGTCCTGAAGCGGGAAGGAACCCTTACAAACGATCGGGGCGGACGGAATGCGCAACAGGCGTTTTTCGGCCAATTCCTGCCGCGAAGCAGAAGATAGAAATCCCACATGTCGCCTCATAGCAGAAAAAGCATTGCCGGCTGCGTTGTCAGCGCATTCCTTCTCGCGTTGGTGGGCCCGCCTGCTTTCGGAGCAGCATCAGGCCCCACCGTCCGCCGCCGGGCGCTGATCGCTCCCGCGAACGACTGGAACAAGTACTGCGGATCGCTGGCGCTGGACGGTATTGCCTCAGGTGAGCGGATCCTCTCCCCCGCCTCCGTTCCGAACCTCCAGCTTCTCTGGTCGCGCAAGCTGAACGGTCCGGTCGCCTCCGCGCCGTCGGTCGCGAACAACAAGGTCTATGTCGGCGACTGGGCCGGCTTTGAGTGGGCGCTGGATGCAGCAACGGGCGACGTCATCGCGTTGGCCGACCTCGGCCAGACCAACAGCGACCGCTGCAATCCACCGCAGCTTGGAATCACCTCCTCTCCCGTCATCAACGGGGACACTCTCTACCTTGCCGGCGGCGACGACGGTTTCTATGCCCTGAACGCGAACACCCTCAAGGTCATCTGGCGGCAATCGCTCGGCGACAACTCTGCATCCGGCGGCTACTACGGCTGGTGCTCGCCGGCGATGGTGGGCGGCAAGATCCTCCAAGGCATTGCCAGCAACTGCGACGATCCTTTCCCTCGCGGCGCGCTCGCTGCCCTCGACCCAGCCACGGGAGAGATCTGGCAGACCACCTACTTCGTGCCGGAAGATCGCGTCGGCGGAGGCGTGTGGACGTCGCCCGCGGTCGACGTCGAGCACAGCAAGATCTTCGTGACCACAGGTTCCGCGCACTCGTTCGACGATGGTGATGCGTTCTCGATGGTTCGTCTCGACCTCGATACGTTGCTCATCGAGGATCGGTGGAAGCTGCCCAGCGGCAATTTCTATCAGACGTGGGATGCCGATTGGGGCTCCTCGCCCACCCTCTTCACCGATGCCGCGGGGCGGGAGTTGGTCGGAGCGGGCCAGAAGGACGGCGGCTACTACGCCTTCGAGCGCAACAACCTCGCCGGGGGGCCAGTTTGGATTGCGCCGATTGCGATCCTCGGCATCGTTCCGCAGAACGGCGAGGGAACGCTCTCCACGGCCGCCTTCGATGGGTCAACGCTCTACGTCGGCGGAGGACGTCCACCCGAGGTTGAGGACGAGTCGGTACTCGGCGCGGTCTCCGCCGTGTCGACGAGCAACGGCACGATCCTGTGGCGTCACACGTTCGATGGACCTGTCATCGCGCCGGTCACGTTCGCGAACGGCGTCGTCTTCGCGGCCGGAGGAACGTCAGTCGTGGCGCTTGATGCCGCTACGGGCGAGCTCCTCTGGTCGTTCGAGATGAAAGTCGGAGCCTACGGCGGCATTGCCATCGCGCGCGGCCGCGCATACGTCGCGGATCTCTCCGGAACGATCTACTCGTTCGGCTTCCGCTAGGCCGCTCCCGGCTCCCATGAACGATTAGATTCATCTGTCAAACGCGCGTCCTGACGCGGAATTGACGCGCGCTCCTATCGACCGGTCACGGCAGCCTGAGCTACAATCTCGCCGGTTCCAAGTCCAACTCCAAAAAAGTCCAAACATGCCCAAAACGGTCGTCGGCCGCATGGCCAGTGCGAATCTGTATGTTCAGTGTGCGCTTCGCGCGCTCGGTGCAATTCTCTTTCTCCTCGGGATACCCGTCTCGGTCCTGAACGCCGAAACCGTTCACGAGCCGGCAGTCGGAATCACGATGACGGTCGAACAAGACGGTCACTACTCGATTCAGACGGCCGATCCGAGCTGGAACTTCAGCGGGACGCTCCCGACGCCTGCCTCCGACCTGAAGACCGCGGACGGACACGACGGCATCGGCGACTATCACGAGATCTCGTTCACGTTCGGCAACGGACGCGAGGGATCCATCCGCACCTATCCCGGCCGCTCTGCCGTTCTATTCAGTGACCACTACTCCTCGGCCGCGCCAAACGAAGCGGGCTTCCCGAAGTTCGCCGTTTCGCCTCTCGTTCCCTGGCACTTGTCGTTCCTCGGAAAATGGTCGACGTTCCATTTCGACCTCTCCGGCCCCGAGGGACCTTGGGTGTACTTCGATGACGCGGGACACTCGTTCGTCATCTCTCCTGCATCGGACTTCATGGTTGCGCATCTGAGCCACACCCCAGGCGACCAGATCGAAAGCCGCATCAACCCTCGCATCGCCGCGATTCCCGAGGGCCTCACGCACAAAACACTGCTCGTGGTGGCGAACGGCATCAACAACGCGTTCGACGCGTGGGGACGCGCACTCACCGACCTGAACGGAAAAACGCGCCCTGCCAACGACGCCGATCCGACGCTGAAATCGCTCGGATATTGGACCGACAACGGCGCAGCGTATTACTACGACTACGAGTCTTCGCTCGGCTACACCGGCACACTCCTGGCGATGAAAGACGAGTTCGCGAAGGCCGGCGTATCCCTCGGCTACATGCAGCTCGACAGCTGGTGGTATCCGAAAGGTGAGCGTGGAGAGTGGGATCACTTTTTTCCGTGGACTCCCCAGGGAATCCTGCGCTACGAAGCGCATCCTGCCCTTTTCCCCAACGGCCTCGGCGCGTTCCAGAAAGATCTCGGGCTGCCGCTCATCACGCACGCCCGCTGGATCGACACCAAGAGTCCGTATCACCAGAAATACCGGATGTCGAACAACGTCATCATCGATCCCGCCTACTGGATGTCGGTCGGCACGTACCTCAAGGATTCGGGTGTTTTCGGGTATGAGCAGGACTGGCTCGACGAGCAGGCCACCGCTGACTACAAGATCGACGACCAGAACGAATTCATGGACGGCATGGCGCTTCTGGGCAACAAGTTCGGCCTTGCCATGCAGTACTGCATGGGCACACCGCGTCATTTTCTGCAGAGCTCGAAGTACGACAAGCTCTCCACCGTTCGCGTGAGCGAGGACCGTTTCACGCGTGACAAATGGGATCAGTTTTTCTACAGCTCGCGGCTCGCATCCGCGCTCGGCGTCTATCCCTTCACCGACGTCTTCAACAGCAACGAGAAGATTCACTTGCTGATCGCGACGCTATCCGCCGGCGTCGTCGGCGTGGGTGATCGCATGGGCGAGATCAACGCGGAGAATCTGCGCTACGCCGTGCGTCCCGATGGCGTCATCGTGAAGCCAGACGTCCCCGCCGTCCCGACCGACGAAAGCATCCTGAACGATGCGCACGCCGCGGGAGAGCCGCTCGTCTCCTTCACCTACACCGATCACGGCCCCATGCGCGCGCTGTACGTGTTCGCGCATCCCCGGACGCAGGACCGGACGGCCACGTTCACCCCGGAGTCGCTCGGCCTCGGCGGAACCGCGTACGTCTACGACTGGATCGCAGGCCAGGGCAAAAAGATCCCGCACGGCACGTCATGGACGCAGTACATCAAGGGCGACCCGTCGTATCTCGTCGTCGTGCCGGTAGGCAAATCGGGCATCGCGTTTCTCGGGGATCTCGACAAGTTCGTGCCCCTCGGCAAGAAGCGCGTGGCCGCGCTTTCGGACAACGGCACGCTTGAAGCGACGATCGAATTCGCGCCGGGCGAACAGTCGGTCACGGTGCAGGGTTGGGGGCGATCATTGCCGATCGTTTCGGCTCTGGAAGGACGAGTGGGGCCGGTCACGTTCGATGCCGACTCCGGACGTTTCAGCGTCGAGGTCTTCGCCGGCGTATCCGGCACCGCACGGTTCCAGGCCTTCGCCCCTCGCAAGAAGCCGGTGGCATAGTCTGAGAGCGGAGCGCGCTTCAGGCGCGTCTGACGGCATGCCGGCCGTGAGAGAATCGGCGCAATGCCGCGGCGGACCGTGTTCAGCGTTCTCGGTGCATTCGCGGTAAGCCGAGGAGCGGTGATCCTTCTGCTCGTCCTCGGGTCGCAGATAGCGTTCGTCGGCAAGGAGTACTCGAACACCGTCTGGCGAACCGAAGTGGAGTTGTCCGCCGGCCGCGTCGTGCCCGAGCTATCGCGCATCGCCATGGTCGGCGACGCCTGGTTCTATCGCTGGATCGCCATCAGCGGTTATGAAACCGCGTCGCCCGCCGGCGCTCCGAAGAACACGTGGGCATTCTTCCCGCTCTTTCCGCTTCTGATTCGCGCGCTGGGTGGAGGCGGCTCGGCCTTCCCGATCATCGCGATGCTGACATCGAACGCCGCGCTGCTCGTCGCGCTCTTCGCTGTTGCAGGCGCCGGGCGCGAGCTCGGTCTCACCGACGACGAGTCGGAGCGTGCCGCGTGGTACATCGCGCTCTTCCCGACCAGCTACTTCTTCTCGCTACCGATGACGGAGTCGCTCTTCCTGCTTCTCTCCGCCGGATCGTTCTTCGCCGCTGCGCGGCAGCGCTGGTGGGGCGCGGGAATCGCCGGCGGCCTGGCAAGCGCCACGAGAGTCATCGGCGTCTGCCTGCTCCCCGCGCTTTTGCTGCTTCCGTATCAGCGGGGACGACGCCTTTCGCGACAACACTTCTGGCTCTTGATCGTTCCTCTTGGGCTGACGGCGTTCGTTTGCTTTCTCTACCTGCGAACCGGAGATCCTCTCGCCTTCGTTCACGCGCAGACGTTGTGGGGCCGCGTATCGTCGCCCAGCCTCGACGTGACCAACAGCCTCGTCGTCAGCAAGCCGTGGAACTTCGTCGCGTTGAATGTCGCGGCAGGATTGCTGATGACCGCCGCCGGCATCTCGTTTCTCATTCGCAGGCAGTGGTCGTTTGCGGCCTACACACTGCTGTCGGTCGCTGTCCCGCTGAGCTCCGGCTCGCTGCAGTCGCTGGCCCGCTACGCGCTCGTCGACTTCCCGCTTTTCTACTGGCTGGCGGGCATCTGCCGAACGCCGGCTCGAGATCGCGCGGTCACGGCAGCGTTCGTAATCCTTCTGGGATGGCTGGTGGCGCTGTTCACGCTGCGAGTCGACTTCGCATTGGCGTAAAGATCTGCGATTTCGACCTCCGCCCTCACAGCACTCGGGCGAGGACGCCCGAGTGCCCGCGGTCGAGACGACCGCACTCCTTACGCTGCGGCGTCCCGCCTCGGGTGGTCGGATCCGGCCTTCGCCCGATTCACCATAAGGACCGACCGCTCCGGCCGTCGCTTCGCCGATGCCGTCAGGCCCCCGCCGCGCTACAATCCCGCCCCTTCTCATGGCAAAGTTCTACATCACCACAGCAATCCACTACGTCAACGACGATCCGCACATCGGGCACATGTACGAGAACGTCGTCGCCGACGTCATCGCCCGGCACCGGCGACGGATGGGCGACGACGTTTGGTTCCTCACGGGCACCGACGAGCATGGCCAGAAGATCGAGCGCGCCGCCGCGAAGGAAGGCATTCTTCCGATCGAGCTCGCCGACCGCGTCGTAGCCAAGCATCACGAGCTGTGGCGCAAGCTCGACATCAGCAACGACGATTTCATCCGCACCACGGAGAGCCGCCATCGCCTCGGCGTCCTTGAGCTGATCCGCCGCATTCAGGAGCGAAACCCCGACGACATCTACTTCGGCGAGCACACCGGCTGGTATTGCCAGAACGAAGAGACGTTCGTCCCCGAGAATCAGGTGCGCGACGGAAAAGACGAGAGCGGCCACCCGGTCGAATTGACGACCGAGCGCAATTTCTTCTTCAAGCTCGAGCGCTACACGCAGCCGCTTCTCGATCACTACCGGAACAATCCCGGCTTCATCTATCCGCCAACGCGAACGAACGAGGTGGTGTCATTTGTCGAGCAGGGTCTGCGTGATCTCTCGATTTCGCGGACGTCGGTCACCTGGGGCATTCCCTTCCCCGGCCATCCCGGTCACGTCATCTACGTCTGGATGGAAGCGCTGACGAACTACATCTCAGCTCTCGGATTCGGCAGCGCGGACCACGCCCGGTTCGACCACGATTGGCCGGCCGACCTGCAACTCATCGGCAAGGACATCATCCGCTTCCACGCCGTCTACTGGCCGGCGTTTCTGATGGCGGCCGGGCTGCCGCTGCCGAAGCGGATCGTCGGCCACGGCTGGTGGCTTCGCGACAACCAGAAGATCTCCAAGTCGCTCGGAAACGTCGTGCGCCCGTACAACATCATCGAGGAGTTCGGCGCCGACGCGTTCCGCTACTTCCTCCTTCGCGAGATGGTGTTCGGGCAGGATCAGAACTACTCCGACCAAGCCTTCCTAGGCCGCTACAACGCCGACCTCGCCAACGACCTCGGCAACACGCTGTCGCGCGCCATCAAGATGACCGACACGTATTTCGGCGGCAAAACGCCTCCGATCACCTGCGCGGACAATGAGCTCCTGCGCAGCGCGGAACAGGCGGTGCCGGAGTACCTCAAGGCGATGGACGACCTCTCGTTCCAGCGCGCGCTCGACGCCGCATGGAAGCTGCTCGTCGCGGTCAACGGCTACATCGTCAACAAAGAGCCGTGGAAGAAGTTCAAGGAAAGCGGCGCGGATGAAACGCTCTCGCGCATCCTCTGGAACACACTCGAAGCACAGCGCATCGTCTGGCTGATGATGGCGCCATTCATGCCCTCCACCACGCGCGAAGCGCTGACCCGACTCGGCAGCGATCCGGACGCGATCGGCAGCGACGCGCTGTCATGGGGCGGCCTGCCGTCCGGCGCGCCGGTTCGCGCATCCGAGGCAATCTTTCCGCGCATCGACATCGAGGCGTACGTAGGCAAGCTTCGCTCAGAAGGAGAACCCAAGGTGGAAGAGACGAAACCCCAAGCCCAAGCATCGCCGGCTCCGCCCGCGACCGCATCCGAAGCGTCCGCGTCCGAAACGCCAGCCGGCGCGTCACCGGCCCACGCCGGCGCTCCCGCGGAAACCACGCAAGCCGCCGCGCCTGACACCGCGAAGATCAACATCGAACAGTTCATGGCGATCGATCTGCGCGTCGCCGGCGTTCTCGCCGCCGAGCGCGTCCCGAAGTCGAAAAAACTGATGAAGATGACCGTCTCCACCGGCGACGAAGAGCGCACGATCGTCGCCGGCATCGCCGCGAAGTACACCCCCGAGGAGTTGGTCGGGCGAAAGATCATCATCGTCGCCAACCTGCAGCCCGCAAAACTGATGGGCGTGGAGTCAAACGGAATGGTCCTGGCCGCATCAATCGACGGCGAGCCATCACTCCTCAGCGTCGATGCCGCCGTTCCGGCGGGAACGAAGGTAAAGTAGGGCGGCGCGTCCCTCGTCTTGATTCCGGACGCTTATTCGAGAACAGGACGGTCGGCCATGAGCCAGCCGACACCTGTCGTCGTTTTCCCGCAATGACTTAGCGCGGTGCGCCCCCATGGCAGCCCCCTTGGACTGGAGTGTGTCCAGTCTTCGAGCGAATAAGGGGTCCAACCATGAGTGTCGCGGAAATCGCAGTAACGCAATCTGGCTACATCCCAGCAAACGACTGGCTGCCTTCCGTGCTCATCGTCGAGGATGAGCGGAAGCTTCGGTGGGCGTTGATCGAGTCATTTCGGGCCATGGACATCACGGCGATGACGGCCAGCGGCGGGTATGAAGCGATTCGCGTGGCGGGCGAATGCAGGCCAGACCTCATCCTCCTCGACGGGCTCCTGCCGGAGATGCATGGATTCGAGATCGCTCGGTTCATCCGCAAGATCGACGTCGATTACCGCCCGCACATCGCCCTGATGACCGCCATCTACAAACACACGCGGTATCAGAACGAAGCGCGGCTGAAGTATGGGATCGATGACTACCTCATCAAGCCGGTGGCGCCCCAAATGCTGGCCGGTCTCGTTCGTCGGGCACAGGCGGCGGCACTGTGAGCGCGCCGGCTCAACGCCGGGGACGCCTGCTCATCGTAGACGATCAACCCGACATCCTCGAAGGGATGAAAGCCTTGATGGAGCTGGAAGGCCTGGACGTGACTACGCATGACTCGATGATCACGCTCCCTTTCATTGTCCGTGAGGCCGATCCCGACGTCATTCTTCTCGACATCAGCCTGCCAGCTCTTTCCGGCACCGCGCTGTTTCGGATGGGATCGAAGCGCCTGCTGCGCACCGACGCCTCGATCATCCTCTTCTCCGGGCGCTCGCCGCAGGAACTGCAACGGCTGACGAAGGAGTACGGCGCACACGGATTCGTGTCTAAATCGGAAGACTCGATGGCGATCATCGCCCGCGTTCAAACGTGGATCGCGGAGCGCCGCGCCATCCGCATCACCAAAGCACCGGAGGCAGCCAATGTCCAGATTCGTACCGCATCTCCTGCTGTTCAATGAAGCAGGCACTTCGTATGTCGCAACCTCGCTGCGAACCGCCGGTTACCTCGTGACGAGCGTCGGCCATGACCCCGGGGACGCGCTGTTCGCAGACGCGGACGGCGTGGTCGTGGAGCTGACTGCCCTGGCCACGATCGCAACCGTGCGAACGATCGTGGCGCGATTCGGACACGATCTGCCCGTCGTCGTGATCACGCCCGCCGTCGATGCGATGCGGCGCGTGCTCCCCTTGACGCGCGTGATCCGATCCTCCGCGGTCGACGATGATCTCGTCTCGACGATCGATCTGGCGCTGGCGGCGCATCACATGCAGCAAACCGGATAAAAAAATGCCCGTTGCGCGGCCGTCGCAACGGGCTGGCGCGCTAGAGTGCGCCCACTGGGTCGCCGCATAACTGCGGATCAGCGACAGGCTGGAACTTACCGCCATCGCCGTGGCGCGTCTGCATGTTTTTGGAAGGCTGGAAAAGAAGATCGCACCACAGAGACGCAGAACGTAGGTCGGACTCTCCAGTCCGACTCTTCGGCCCCCGCGCGATGAGACCGTCGGACTGGAGAGTCCGACCTACGTTTCCACAGATTTTTTTTCAGCTCTGCGAGCTCAGTGTCTCTGTGGTTCAAGATTCGGGGTTGGAAGACGCAGCGCTAATCGTCCATGATGTCGTCGATGATTCCGACGACGACGGAGCGGACGGGGCCGTCTTTCGAATCGAAGACCTGCCGCGCCCCGGTCCCTTCGTCGAGCACGAGAACGCGCTCGCCGGCGCCGGCACCGACTGAATCGGCGGCGATGAGGTAGTCGCCGGTCGAGGCCCCGCTCGGCGAGGTTTTCTCGATCACGAGGAGCTTTTTGCTCTCGTAGAACGGGTGTTTAATCGAACCGTAGATCTCGCCGATGACGCGCCCGAGGATCATGGGATGTGCACTCCGTCGACGATGGCGAGGATGGCGTGATCGACCGGCACGAAGGTCCGCTCGAGAGCCATGGCTGCCTCGCGCCCGCCTTCATACGAGACCAGCTCGCCCGGGCCGGCCATGCGCGTGGCGTCGGCGGCGACGATCGCCTTTCCTTTCGGCTTCAGCGTTTTGTCCAGCGGCTGGACTATGAGCATCGGCACACCCTCGAGTCCGGGCGTCACGATGCACAGCACAACCTGCCCGATGACGCGGCCAAGAAGCATCAGCCGGCCTCCCCATCCAACTCGAGGAAAGGAGCGAGGTCGAATCGCGTCACCGCTGCGATCTCGCTCTCCAGAATGTCGTGCGGCGCCGCGATGATCCGATACGAGAAGCCGCGGGGCGGCGGAATGTCGGCGCCCATACCGTTGGCCGCGAGGATGGCCGCGTAGTCGATATCGTGGAGAGTGCCGGCCATCAGTGCGATACCTTTTCCCGACAGCCCCGCGTCCGCAAGACGCATCTCGATCAGCTCGACTGGCGTTCCTTTGAGGGCCGCTTCGACCGCGCGAACGATCGACGATGCGGTCTCGGTCTCGATGATGAGCAGCGAGCCGGAGGCTTTGCGGCGTGCGCCGAAGGCTGCGTCGAAGAGCACCGGATGCGCGTCGGGGAGGAAGCTGTAATCGATCAATCCCCTGCCGCACGTCGCCAGCGCCTCGGCCAGCGATTCCGCGGTTGCGGCGGTCGAGCCGCCGAAGACGACCAGGTAACGGCCGCGCGTCACGGTTCCTGCTCGCACGAATGCAATCGATGCTTTCTTGAGAATGGCATCGACCGCACAGACGCCCGTTGGAATCTCCGAGAAATCGAGGACCGCAAACGCGGAGGTCTTCATCACGTGATCCTGAAAGCGCCGACGAGCACGCAGCGGCGCCAGCGTGAGAAGGACCTCGGTGAAGTCAAACCGTCACCGGTTGGGCTTGCGATCGTGAACGAGCAGTAGCCTTCGCCGTCGAGCCCGAGGCCCGCCTGCGAACGGCCGTTCTTGACGAAGATCGAGCAGTCGCAGGCCTTGGCCATCCGGCTGAGGTTGTCGAGATTCTTCGAGTGCATCACCGCGGTGTGCCGATTTCCGCCTTCCACCTGGACGGCCAGGTCGATGGCGCGGTTCGCATCGGAAACGCGAACGACCGGCATGACCGGCATCATCTGCTCCGTCCAGAGCAGCGGATGATTCTCATCGACTTCGACGACGATGAGGCGGACGGAGTCGGGAGCGTTGATCCCCATTTTGGCGAGGATCACGTTGGCGTTCTTGCCGACGAGGCTCTTGTCGATCCACGCTTTCTGACGCGGCCCTTTCATCTCCGTAAAGACGACCTTCTCGAGCTCGGCGAGACGCTCGCGCGGAATCACGACCGCGCCCTGCTGCCCCATCGAGGCGATGAGCGCGTCGGCGATCGATGAGACGGCGATCGTTTCCTTCTCGTCGGTGCAGATGATGTTGTTGTCGGTGGAGGCGCCGAGGATGATGTCGCGCGCGGCTTTGTCGATGTCCGCCGTCTCATCGACGACCACCGGCGGATTGCCCGGCCCAGCGCAGATGGCGCGCTTGCCGCTGGTCATGGCGACCTTCACGACTTCGCCGCCACCCGTGACGACGACCAGCCGGACGCCGGGATGTTTCATAAGATCCTGCGCCGATTCGATCGTCGGGATTGCGATGCCGGTGATGACATTGGGCGGGCCGCCCGCACCAGCGATGGCCTTGTTGAGAAGGGCGATCGTCTGCATGCTGCAGCTCTTCGAGTACGGGTGAACGTTGAAGACGACGCTGTTGCCGGCGGCGAGCATCCCGATCGAATTGCAGATGATCGTGGAGGTCGGGTTGGTGACGGGGGTGATGGCGCCGATCACGCCGAACGGAGCCGACTCGATGAGGGAGAGACCGTTGTCGCCGGTCCTCGCAATCGGCGTGAGATCTTCAAGCCCAGGCGTTTTTTCGGTGACCAGGCGGTTCTTGACGACCTTATCTTCATACCGTCCGAAGCCAGTCTCTTCCCAGGCCGCCTTCGCCAGCATCGAACCGTTCTCGCGCATCGACTGACGCATGGCTTCGAGGATGCGGCCGCGATGCTCGAGCGTGAGTCCGACGAAGGCCTTCTGGGCAATGGCCGCCGCACCGACTGCATCGGAGACGGTGTTGAAAACGCCGAGCCCCGGCTCCTGCGATTGGGCTGGCGGCGGTGGCGCCTGTTCGCCGCCACGAGCCATGTCCGCGGCGATGCGCCGGGCGATGGTTTCGATTTCCTGATCGGTCAGGCGGCTCATCGTTTATCTCGTTTGCAGCTCACTTCTTGTACTTCGTGGCGTCGCCCACATACCAGCTGTCGACGATTGCCATGACCACGGAGTCGACCGGGCGCTTGTCGGTAACCAGCGTCTGCCGAGCGGAGCTGCCGGCCGCGATCAGCACGATCTCATCCGGACCGGCGCCGACGGCGTCCGCCGACACGATGGCGTTGCCGCTCTCGCGGCCTTCCTCGTCCAGAGGGCGCACGAGCAGGAGCCTGAGACCCTGCAGGCTCTCCTCTTTACGAGTAGCGACGACGCTGCCCACGACTCTCGCGAGTTGCATTGGACGTGTGTCCTGCTACTTCTTCGCGCGAGCCGGTGCCGGGGCGGATTGCGTCCGGCCGAGCGGCATGATGACGTCGACCTGATCGTGCGGCCGCGCGATCACATGCACGGTGACGACGTCGCCGACGCGGCCTGCTGCCGTCTGCGCGGCATCACAAGCCGCTTTCACCGCGGCCACATCGCCTCGGATGACGATGGTCGTGTAGCCACCGCCCGTCTTCTCATAGGAGACGAGCTCCACGCGCGCGGCTTTCACCGCTGCATCAGCGGCTTCGACTACGGCCGGAAAAGACCTCGTTTCGATCATGCCCAGTGCGTCTGTCATGCATCCTCCTCAAATCAGAGATCAGAGATACCAGAGATTAGAGATCAGAACCGGAGAAGCGCCCCGCTTTCTGACTTCTGGCTTTCAGTTTTTGATTCCTACTTCGAACTTCGAACTTCTAACTTCAAGGTTTTCCCGCGCGTCCGGCAATCGATTCGATGGCCTGCTCTGCCGCCCGGTATCCCACTTCGATATCGCGCTCTTCGCCGCCGAGGTAGACGCGCCCGAAACTACCGAAGGCCCGCACCTCGAGGATATTGATGTTTGCTGCCTTCTCCGCCTCGTTCGCCGCAATGGCCGCGTAACCGGCAGGCGCTACTTCCAGGACGTACAGCGACTGCCCCGGAATGATCATGTCACCGTGGCGCGTCCTGTTGATGAGCTGCGTGTGGTAATCGGAGATGTTGCGGATCACCTGGCTGGATGTGATCTCGGGCTTGATGCGGTCTTGTTCCTTCAGATTGAGATGGCGAAGAATGGCCTCGCCGGCCTGGCGTACGTCGGCCTGCGAATCGGCGTGCAGCTCGAGCATGCCGTAGACGCGCTCGATGATCATCATTCCCGGCCGCACATCGGTGGCCTTCAACGCGACATCGGTGACGCGCATGATGTCCATGCCCGGCGCGATCTCGACGAACAGCGCCGCCTGTCCCGGCACCGGAAGAAATCCCTGCGCGACGGTTCCGAGGAACGACGCGAATTGTGGCTGAAGGCTGTCAATGAATACGTAGCAGCGAAGCTCGGCCACTGGTCACCTCTTCCCCGAGGCCATCTGCGTGGCCTCTTCCAGAATCTTGACACTGTTGGAGCTGCCGACGCGCGTGGCGCCGGCATCGACCATTTTGATTACGTCAGCGTACGTCCGGACTCCGCCAGACGCTTTCACGCCGAGCTTGCGCGGCGCTACCGTGCGCGCCATGAGCGCGATGTCCTCGACAGTCGCGCCAGCCTTCGAGAAGCCGGTCGAGGTCTTCACGAAATCGGCGTTGGCCTTCATCGAGAGCAGGCATCCGCGGACTTTTTCTTCGTCGCTGAGGAGGGCGGTCTCCAGGATGACTTTCGAGACCGCATGGGCATCGTCGCAGGCCTCGACGACGCCGCGGATGTCGCGGGCCACGAGGAGGTCATCTCTGCTCTTCAACGCGCCGATGTTGATCACCATGTCGATTTCCTGCGCGCCTTCACGGAGAGCGCGGCGGGCCTCGAGCGTCTTGATCTCAGGAGATTGCGCGCCGAGGGGAAATCCGACGACGGCGCAGACTTTTACCGATGTCCCGCGAAGGAGTTGTTTTGCCTTCGCCACCCAGGTCGGGTTCAGACATACCGAATAGAAGCCGTACTTGGCGGCCTCCTGGCAGAGTTTCTCGATGTCTTCGGCCGTCGCTTCCGGTTTGAGGAGGGTGTGATCGATCAGCTTGACGAGCTTGTCGGGGGGAATGACGTTGGCCGGAGGCAGTGCGGATACGCCGCCCTGCTGGAGAATCTGGCGCACCCGGTCAGCGATCCGTGCAGTGTCTTCTGCTGACAGGTCGCTATCCCTCGGGTTCATCCCACGCCCTCCTTTATCCAACTCGCGGATCATCTTCACGCGTGCGCGGTGCCGATCCGCCGTGCACTCGGTCTCGAGGAAAACATCAACGATTCGTTTCGCCGTCTCTGCGTCGACCTGGCCGGCCCCGAGTGTCAGAACGTTCGCATCATTATGCTCGCGGCTGTTTCGCGCAAGTGTTTCATTGTAGGCGGCAGCGGCCAGAATGCCCGGTACTTTGTTCGCCGTCATGGCCGAGCCGATTCCGGCGCCATCGACCATGATCCCGAAACGGGCGGTCCCGGAAGCGACGAGATCAGCAACCGATTTGGCGATCTTCGGGTAGTCGACCGCTTCTTTACTGTGGGTTCCCAGATCGTGAACGGTGTGACCTTTCTCGCGCAGATAAGTCTTGAGCTGCTCTTTCAGCTCGAAGCCGCCGTGGTCAGCGCCGAGGGCGAGCGGGAACGTCTTCGCTTTCATGGAGCTCACGATGGGCGCGCGAGAATAGCATGCGTGAAGCAGAGATCAGGGAAAGTCAGAGACAAGAGATCAGGAATGTTGTGGCGCGCGTGGATCTCAGGAGATGTGGCCGCGGGTGGATCAGAGATCAGAGGTATCAGAAACAACGATCAGAGCCTGATCAGTGATCCGGAGTAGTCCGGACCACTGATCTCTGATCTCTGATTTTCTGATCTCTGTTTTCTCAGTGTGCGGCGCGTCGCCGGTTCAGGATTTCCGTGATCTGCTTCCACTTGCCGTTGCTGAAGGTCCAGAGGTCGGAAAGATAGAAGCCGCTGTAGCCGCCGAACAGAACGAGTTCGTTGCGAAGCGGATCGAACGCGAAGCCGGCGTTCTCGCGCGGAGGAGGAGTCACGGCTGTCGTCACCTTCGTCCAGTTCGTGCCGTCCCACTCCCACATGTCGTTCGCGTAGACCTGCACCAGGTTGTTGGCGGCGTCTGTATCGACGCGGATTCCGCCAAACACGAAGGCGTGGCCCGTCTTCGGATCGACAGCCACCGCGGCGCCGTAGCGCATGCCGGGAGTCGTGGCCGGCTTGATCTCCGTCCAGCCCACACCGTCGAACGACCACATGTCGCTGAAGCGGGTGAGGCGGTCGTTGGAGGTGAGGCGCCCGAGGCCACCGTACAGTACGGTCTTCTTCAGGATGGGGTCCCACCACATCGCCGCGTGCGAGCGGAAAGGAGCGGGATTCTTCTTGACCTGCACCCAAGTGGTGCCGTCGAACGTCCAGGTCTGATTGAGATAGAGCGAGACGCCGTCATATCCGCCGAAGAAGACGGTCTTCTTCAAGGTCTGGTCGTAAACCATGCTGGCAAAGCGGTGCGGAGGCGGCTTGGTCTTGGACGCGTCGAGCTGGGTCCAGGTGGTGCCGTCGTAATCCCACGTCGCGCTGTCCTCGCAAAGAAAAACCAGTTTCTGGCGATCGGTATCGAACGCGGCCAGCGGCGAAGCGCAACCCGCCGGCTGACCAACGCTGCTCTGCGGATGCAACTGCCCGTTCTGGTAGGTCCAGAGATCGAAGAACGTCGTGGCATCGTTTAGCCCACCGAAAAGATCGATCACGTTACGCGCGGGATCGGTGGCGAATACGTGGAGCGAGCGAGGGACCGGATAGGCGTTATCGCCGACCGAGATCCAGTTCTTGTCGAAATAGGTATACGTGCCGGCCAGAAGCAAGCCGGTGCCCGTACCTCCGCCGAACATCAGGGCAACCTGATGGTCAGGATCGAACGTCAGGGCGGAGCCGAAGTAGCGGCCGGCGAACGAGACGAGATCGATCTTCGTCCAGTTCGTGCCGTCCCATTCGTAGGTGTCTTCCGTCGAGGCTGAGTCTGCGCAAACGCCACCGGTGTAGAGAATCTTGTTGTTCGAGCTCTGGAACGTCATCTCGCCTTCGACGATGCATGCGGGCAGCAAGGCAGGCGTTAGCGGATTCCACTTCGCAGCGGCCGGATCCCACGCGTACATCACGGTGACGCTGCTGCCGCTGCTGGTGTTTGCGGCGAGCATGATGGTCTGTTTGCGGACCGGGTCGTATTCGAGAATCGGTTTGACGACGGCGGGTCCGTCGCTGAGGATCTGCTTCCAGTTCGTGCCGTCGAACTCCCAGGTGTCTTTCAGCGGAGTTTCGGTGACGGTCTTTCCGTCGGCGCTGTAGGTCTGGAGCGATCCGCCGAAGAGGACGATGCGGTCGCGGGCGGAGTCGTACGCAGCGCTGGCAAGCTCGCGGACCGAGGGCGCCGTGGCCGTCTGGATTTGAGTCCAGTCGTTGCCGTCGTAGCTCCAGGTGTCGTTGAGGTTGGTCTTGGCGCGCCGGCCGCCGAAGATCACTACCCTGCTCCGGAGCGAGTCATAGACCATCGCCTCGGCAGCACGCGCCGACGGGCTGTGAGCAGGAAACTGCTCAATCCAGCGGGTTCCGGTCCACTGCCACGTATCGCCGAGGTCGTAGGCGAGCTTGGTGCCCGCATCGATGCCGGTCAATCCGCCAAAAAGGACAGCGCGATGAATCGCGGTATCCCAGACCATCCGCGTTTCATATCGCGCGCTCGGCGTCGCCGCAAAGGCGCCGCTCGTGGCAAGAACAGCTAGAAAGGAGAATAGAAGACTACGCTTCAGCGAGTGCTCGCTCATCGGATCTGATTTGCCCCTGAATGGTTCTGAGACCGCGGAATTTGCTCCCGTTTCGAACCGGACGGCTCCGAGACAAATTTCTCGCCGGTAACGGATGGGAGCTGCGGTGTTCGCACTGATGTCTCGTGAGACGGACCAGCGCCAGGAAAGATACGCGATGGGGATCAGGACAACGAAGCGAGCTCCGCTACGGCCGCGGATTCAAACCGTAGTGTTCCGCGATCGTGACGAGTTGCTGCTCACCGTCGTCATTTCCGAGCTTCGTCCGGATGCTCTCGATCTCGGCCATGTCGGAGTCTTCCAGCACGAATCCATGCGCGGTCAGCGCCTCCTGCGGACTCTCGATCAACCGCCGGCGGAACTCCGGGTGCTCGATGGCGCGCCTCACGACTGCGCCAATCATCTCGTTTCTCATTGTCTGCCCTCCAATGGATCGGAAGAGCAAGGGACGGGCCTGCTTTCGCGGTCTCCAGGGGTCGAGGTTGCTGGATTGCTGAGTTACTGACCGAGCAACCTAACCCGCACTGCCCGCGAAACCGCTAGATCCGAATCCGCACCGTGGCCAGCGTCTCGTCGGGATGGATCTTCTTCGGCGCACCGATGTTGTTCCGGGCGCGCTCGATGGTGAGGTCGACGTTCTTTGCGAAGCCGATGCGGATTCCTGCGTCGATCTTTGTCCAGTTCCACCAGATGCTCGGCGCCGGATACTGCGCGCCATTGCCTTTGAAGCCGTAGTGCAACTCACTCCAGCGGACGGCGGGCTGGATGCTCTGCAGCAGCGACTCGCCGCCGACCGAAGGACCACCCGACCAGTCGAACTTGTATCCGAACTCCCCCTCGGCGCCGCTGCGATGCATGCCCGCAATGTTCTGGCTGGTGAACTGGATCGTCGAAGTCAAGCCCTTCCACTCGATGTAGACGCGCGCGCCGGTTTCTTCCTTTTTGTTGCCACGGATCGGCAGGCCGCGGTCTTGCGGACCTTCGAGCAGGTCGAGATCGACGCCGTAGAAGGTTCCGGTCAGCGGCGCGTTCTCATCGTCCCGCAGCTTGCGCCGGTAGTGAAACGCGACCGCATCGAAGCCGAATGTCTGTGCGTCGTTTTGCCAGCGGTATCCCACTCCCTGCCCGAATGATTCGTTCTTGGTGTCGAGCGCCAGACTCTCGACGCGCGTGTCGTACAGGATTGGGAATCCGGATTTCAACCGCGGATCGGGATTCGGTTGCAGCAGTTCCTTGATCCCGTTGTCGCCAGCCAGCGCGTTCGGATCGCGGAAATAGAGCGGGTTGCCGCTCGTGCCGGTGAGGCGCCAGTACAGATTGCGGCCGATCGAACCGCCAGTCATGACGCCAACATCCTCGAACCGGTTGAATGAGGTGGCCACGAGTCCGTAGCTTTCCAGCACCCGGATCGGCTGGCGCTCCATCTTCACGAACTTGCCCATCTGGACGAAGAACGACGTCCGCTCCGGCCGCGCCAGAAACTCGGGCCGCGGTCCGATCTGGATCCATAGCTCGTCCGCGTCGATCTTCCGGTCGGCGCTGGTGGGATTGCGGCGGTACTTATCCTGCGCATGGAACTGCGTGTGCGCCAGGAACCAGTTGCCATACCCGAGGTCGAGCTTGAGCTGGGCGACGCTGAGCTCCGCATGCGCACCTGCATCCACCGTCTCTTCGAAGCCGGTCGTCTGGCCAGCCGGCAATTGGCTCGGCCGGAACGGGAACTTGAGGGCAAACCGCTGTTCTTTGCTGTCGCGGTAGTTGGCGCGCAGCTCGATGCGCGACTTGAACGTCCAGTCGCTCGCAGTCTGCGCGAGAAGAGGAAGGGTGGTGAAGAGAGCAATGGCGGCCGCGCCGATTCGTCGCATGTTTGTCTCCAATCTACGAGGCGGGGAGCCGAGTGGATTGTAGCAGGAGCGGAACACCCTTGAACCACAGAGACGCAGAGGACACGGAGCTGGCCCAGCAGTTCTCACGCGAAGCCGCGAAGACCGCGAAGGAGAGAATCGCAAACATCAAACCTTCGCGACTTTCGCGGCTTCGCGTGAGAAATCGGTTCGAGCGACGCCTGCTCAGTGCTCTCCGCGCCTCTGTGGTTGATGGTTCTCAGGTCACCAATCCCGAAAACACATCCGGCACGCGTCATAACCTGCGGCGATGGCTTCGTCGGCGCTCATGAAGACGACGCGCGTTTCGTCGGCGAGTCTTTTCGCGGTGCCGCAGCTCGCGCGATGGAAGCGCTTGGTCTTGCCTGACGCACTGGCGATCAGGATCTCCGCTTTTGACGTGATTGCTTCGATGTTGAGCGTGATCTCGTCGGCGGCCGAGGCGATGTCGTCGATGACCAGATCCGTCACGGCGTCATCGACGATGCGGGCGACGTCGATGGCTTCGAGTGCCTGTGGCGGCACCGCGTGGGTTGGAGCGCGATGCTCGATCTGTTGATCGACCTGATGAACGAGCATCTCCGCGGCATCGAGGCGCAACGGGACGAGCTGCAGCGTCGGAATCTCCTCCTCGACGAAGACGAACTTCGCGTCGCGCCAGGTGCAGAGCTCCGCGATTTCCTCCTCCGCTTTGCTACGCATGGCGTCGTGAAGCTGATTCTCGGTGAGCGCGCCGAGAATGATCAGGATGCGGCCGAGGGCTAGCTGCGTCTCGCTCTGGATGTCGAGCGCTTTCTGCCTCTGCTCCTCGGAGATCAATCCGCTGCCGATGAGCCGCTGCGCGAGAAATCGCGATGGGTCGTTCGACGAACACGAGATGATCTTTCCTCGGTCCACGAACAGCTCTTTTTCGCGCGGACCGCTGGCGACGACGAGCCGGCCGGTGCGCTCCTGCGAGGTGTATTTGACGAGCAGTTCGGCTGGGTTTCCATCGCCAAGCGACTTCCATTTCCGCGACGGCGGCATCGACGTCGAGACGATCTCTGACTCCGCCGGCGCCGGCGGCAGGATGACGGCCCGCGAGGCACGCTCGTGAATCGCGCGCAACTCTTCTTCGGCGCGTTTCCGCCGCTCCAGCTCTTTGCGGAGCGCGTCGGTCATGATCTTCAGCTCGTCCATCGTCTGTTCGCCGGTCTGGCGAAGTTCGTCGACGGCGGAGCGAAGTGACTCCTCGATGCGGTCGCGTTTCTCCAGCTCCGCCTGCATCGCCTCGATCTTCTGCTTCATCCCCGCCGACTGCGGGTCGGAGGGCATCTCCGGCGCGCGGATGACTTCGACGAAGCCTTTGACGCTCCCCGCAATCCGCACCGCGGTGATGGTGGTGCGGACCCAGACGTGGCTGCCGTCTTTGCGCACGCGCCAGTCTTCGAGATCGAGGCGGCCTGAGGCCGAGGCGGCGTTGAGCTGCTGCGTTGAAACGCCGGCCCACCCTTCGTTGTCGCGGTACAGCATGCGCCTCGGGCGGCCGAGGATCTCGTCGCGCTGATAGCCGAGGATGCGCTCCGCACCGGCGTTCCAGCCGGCGATCATGCCTTTGTCATCGGTGCGGATGATGGCGACGTCGGCGAGTTGGTCGATGACGGCGAGGAGGAACTGTTCGGCATTGTGCGTGGCCGTTCGCGCATGCGCCTGCGCTTCCACCTGCGCCTGCTGCGCATTGCCGCGCGCGCGCTCATCGACGAAGTAGACGAGGAACGGCGCCTCGTCGGTGCCGCAAACGGCGCAAACCACCTCCAGCTCGCGGTACCTCCCCTTCTTCCCCATGATTCGTTTTTCGATGCGGTAGCTCGGGACGTCGCGGACGACCAGCCGCCGCATTAGGCGTTCTTCGCTTTTCGCGTCGTCGGGATGGGTGAGGTCGGCGAACGTCATCCGCATCAGCTCATCGCGCGTGTAGCCAATGAGCTCTCGAAATCGCTCGTTCGTTTCGAGCCACGTTCCGTGCATCGAGGTGAGCGCGATTCCGACAGGCGCGTTTTCGAACGCCCCGCGCAAACGCGCATCGCGCGGCGTCAGCGGTGCCGCCACGGGCAACGGTTGCCCAGGTTTGCGGACGAGCGAGATCACGCGGTCGACGGTCGGGAGCTTGACCATGATGAATTAAGGGAGTGGGGAAAGGGTAGCACGGGGTGGACTTCAAGCGTGTTAGACGCTGCAGCGGGGAAACGAGGAATGTGAAATGTTGAATGTTAAATGGACGGATCCTCCGGCTCATTCATTCAACATTCAACACTCAACATTCAACATTTAACATTCCGCTTCTGAGGCGTTACTACTTAAGCCGCGTCATAGTTGCGGTCTACGCCCGCCGCTTCAGTGTTCCCGCCCGAAGCACGTCCTGCCGGCGTTCGCGCGGTCCGACGAACATCTCCTCGAACGCCACGTGCAGAATCGCGGCGACAGGGATGGCGATCAGCGCGCCGATGATGCCGAGGAGGGCGGCGCCGGCCATGAAGGCGATGAACGCCGAGAGCGGCGAGATCGACACCTTCCGCGACATCACCCTTGGGGCGATGACGAAGTTCTCGATCTTCTGCATCACCACCGCCACGGCCAGCACGGACCAGAACTGCCAGCGCGAGTGGAGGATGGCGATCGCCAGCGCCGGCGCGAAGCCGATGATCGGGCCGATCACCGGAATCATCTCGCCCAGCGCGGCGATGAGCGCGAGCGGCAGCGCGTACGGAACGCGCAGCGCCAGCATCGTCGCGAACATCGTCAGCCCCATGATTCCGGAGAGGATCAGTTGCGCGGAAAGCCACGAGCTCATGCGACGTGCGATGCGATTGAGAGTCGCCCGCCGGTCGCCGCGCACCTCTTCGGGATAGAGCAGCAGGAACGTGTTCCGCAGCCGGTGCGCGTCGATCAGCATGTAGAAAATCAGGAAGAGAACGGCCACGAACGATGCGATGACGGTGGCTGCACTGCGCACGTAGCCGAAGACGTAAGAGCGCGGCACGGTCACGCCGTCGCTGAGGTACTGCCGAAGTTGTCCGACCGGCAGATAACCCTGGAGCGGCGTGAGGAGGTTGTGCTCGATCAGCGCAGGAAGTTGCGCGCCGAGCGCGCGCGTCTCGCCGACCAGCCGCGGCACCATCACGATGGCCAGCAGCAGCACGAGCAACAGAAACGGGAAGTAGACGATGAGCACGGCCGTGCCGCGAGGAATGTTTCGGCGAAGCCAGTGCCGCCCGATGACACGGACGCGATGAACCGCAGGCGAGATCCCTGCCGCAAGGACCGCGGCGATGAATACGAGGATGAGGATCTCGCGAACCTCCCACAGCAGCCAGAGCAGGAGCGCGATCGCGACGACGACGCCCGCTTTCTTTGCGAATAGCCGCAGCTCGCGGTCGCCGCCCACTTCCCTCGGATGGAAGGCCACCGGATCGATCCTCAGCCGAGGTACTGCCTGATTGCAGCGTCGATCTGTCCGCGCGGCACCGCGCCGACGACGCGGCCCTTCTCGATGCCGTCCTTGAAGAAGACGAGCAGCGGAATGCTCATGGCGCGGTATTCCGAGGCGGCGCGCGGATTCTGATCGACGTTCAGTTTGAGGAATCGAACATCGGTCCTCGACGCCGCCATCTCCTCGAGGATCGGCGCGATCATCCGGCACGGCCCGCACCACGGCGCCCAGAAATCGACGACGCAGGCGCCGCTCCGAATCGTCTCGGCGAGGGTTGCGTCGGTGACATCGATCGGATGGCCGTGGGTTAGCGGCGCTTTACATTTGCCGCAAACCGCCTTGCTGCCGCTCTCGACGGGAGGGAGGCGGTTGGCCTGACCACAGTTCGCGCAGCGAACGATCTCGTCCATGGGCGGTCGTATTGCGAAAGGTGGGCCGAGGTTGCCTGTGGAGCCCGGGCGGCTCGGCGGCAGGGTGCTGTGTTGTAATCACGACGTGATTCGAACTGCTACGCCCGACGATCTTCCCCGCATCGTCAAGCTGCTGGCGCGGGCCAACGACGGCCCGTACGACCTCGCTCGAGTGGCCGAGGAGAAATGCTTTGGCGATGGAGTCGGCGGCGAGACCGAGGTGCGTGTGGCCGATGATTTTGCGGGCATCAGCGTTACCTGCGGGACGTTCCTTCGCATCCTCGGAGTCGATCGCGCGCGGCGCGGGCGCGGCGTGGGGAGCGCGCTCCTGCGCGAGGCGCGCGAGCGAGGACGGGCGCAGGTCGTGGCCGCGGAGGCGGGGAACTACTTCACTCCCGGCATCGCAGCGAATGACGTACCGACGATCGAGTTTTTCGTGAAGCGAAGGTATCGCGAGATTGCCTCGACGCAGAATCTGGTCACGACGGAGTTGCCTGTCGAGGTGCCGGAGGGAGTCATCCGCGCAAACCGAGACTCGTCCGAGCGCGTCCTGGCGTTCATCGAGAAAGAGTTCGGGCGCATCTGGCGGTTCGAAGCTGGGCGTGCATTCGAGAATGATCCGGCGACGCTGTTCTACGCCGAAGTGGATGGCGAGATCGCAGGCTTCGCCGCGCACGATGCGAACAATCGCGGGCTGGGATTTTTCGGACCGACTGGCGTTGCCCGCGCGCATCGCGGCCGCGGTCTCGGCGGGCGGCTGTTGCACGCCTCGCTGGCCGACTTGCGGCGGCTTGGACACGAGAGCGTTGTCATCCCGTGGACTGACGCGATCGAGTTTTATCGGAAGGCTTGCGGGGCGACGGTGGGGGAGCGGTTTGTGACGTTGGGAGTCTGATGGGCGCTTGCTGCGAGGCCGCCGACTGACATTCCGGCGCGATTCATCGCCACCGGGCGGGACGCCCGGAGGCCCGCGGGCGAGACGCCCGCACTCCTTGTTATAGACTCACATCGTGAAGAAACCGAAACGGCGCCAACGTTTTCTGCCGCTGGCGATTGGCACGACCGGCAGTGTCGTCCTCGCGGGCGTGGCGTTCTGGTTCTTCGAGAAACAGGCGAAGCAGGTGGTGGAAGGGCGCGCAGACCGCTACGACGCCGCGATCATGGATGCGGTCCACACGATCGACAATCCGCAGATGACTCAGGTGATGCACGCCGTCACGCAGCTCGGAGCGCATGTGGCCATCGGCAGCGCTGCCGGCATCACCGCGCTGGCGATGTGGCGGAAGGGACGGCACGACGACGCTTGGACTGTGATCGTCTCGACCGGCGGCGCGATGGCCATCAACACGATTCTGAAGAACATTTTTCAGCGCCAGCGTCCGTTCGAGCGCGCCCGCCGGATCAAGTTGCCCGGCTCGCACAGCTTTCCGAGTGGACACTCGCTGCTATCCGCGGCGACTTACCCGATCGTCGCGCATCACTTCGTACAACATCAATCAGTGGCCACGCAGGCCGTCGTCCACACGCTGGCGGGGATCACGATTCTCAGCGTCGGCTTTTCGCGCGTCTACTTCGGCGTCCACTTCCCATCCGACGTCTTCGGCGGATTCGCCGCCGGAATCGGCTGGCTGGGACTGACATCGCTCTCTCACTCGCTGATGGCGAAAGAGAAAGAAGAGTGAAGTGTTGAAGAGCGAAGGAGGCAGATGAGCCCTTCACTCTTCACACTTCAAAGAGAATCATCCCCGCTCCACATTCGTTAGGTACCCTCGCTATGTCATCCGTCACGCAAACCTACGGCGCCAACACCGCATTCATCGAAGATCTCTACGAGTCCTACCGGGCCAATCCCGATTCGGTCAGCACGAGCTGGCGCGAGTTCTTTCAGGACTACGAGCCCCGCTTCGAGGAAGAGTTCGAGGAGGAGGCCGAAGCGCAAAAGATCGCTGAGCAGCCCGCCACAACCGCCGCTCCAATCGCAGTCGCGATCCCCACCGATCAACCCAGCAACTCAGCAACCCAGCAACCGCAAACGACAACCCCGCAACCGCAATCCGCGACTCCGAAACCGCAACTTCTGCCCTCGAACCAGACCAGCGTCCCTCTTCGCGGCGCGGCCGGCAAGATCGCCCAGAACATGGAGCTCTCGCTGTCGATGCCGACAGCCACCTCCATCCGCAACATCCCGGTCAAAGTGCTCGAAGAAAACCGGCGCGTCGTGAACAACCATCTGGCGCTCACCGGGCAGCCGAAGGCGTCGTTCACTCACATCATCGCCTGGGCCATCGTCAATGCCGTGAAGCAGTATCCGCGGATGAACGCGGCCTTCGCGAACCAGGAAGACGGCACGCCGGCTCGCATCGATCACGAGGACACGAACGTCGGCATCGCCATCGACGTCGAGCGCAAAGATGGCTCGCGATCCCTGCTCGTCCCGAACGTCAAGCGCGGCCAGACAATGGATTTCGCGCAGTTCCTCAAGGCCTACAACGACGTCGTCCGCAAGGCGCGCAATGGCTCGCTGGAGATGGCCGACTTCGGCGGCACCACGATCTCGCTCACGAACCCCGGCACGATCGGCACCATCGCCTCGGTGCCGCGCCTGATGCAGTCGCAGGGCACGATCATCGCCACCGGCCAGATCGACTATCCCGCCGAGTACTCCGCCAGCGATCCCTCCGTTCTCGCCGACCTCGGCATCTCGAAAGTGATGACGATGACGTCGACCTACGACCATCGCATCATTCAGGGCGCCGAGTCCGGCGCTTTCCTCGCCCGCGTTCACGAGCTGCTCCTCGGCGCCGATGGTTTCTACGAGGCCATCTACCGCGACCTTCGCATCCCGTACGAGCCGGTCGCATGGGGCAAAGATCGCCATCGCCTCAACGCCAGCGAAGACGAGAAAGTCGCGCGCGAGGCCGCCGTGCTTCAGATGGTCAACGCCTATCGCGTTCGTGGTCATCTGCTCGCCGACCTCGATCCGCTCGAGTACGAAGTGAAGCGCCATCCCGAGCTCGATCCCGCGTTCTACGGGCTCACGATCTGGGATCTCGACCGCGAGTTCATCTGCGGCGGGCTATGCGGCAAGCTGACGGCGAAGCTGCGCGACATCCTCGATACGCTGCGCGAAACGTACTGCGGCAAGATCGGGCCGGAGTACATGCACATCTCCGAAACCGTGCAGAAGAAATGGCTGCAGGACCGGATGGAGCCGGTGCGCAATCATCAGCCGCTCGACCTGGCCACCAAGCGCCGCATCCTGATGAAACTCAACGATGCCGAATCGTTCGAGAAGTTTCTGCACACAAAGTACGTCGGGCACAAGCGCTTCTCGATGGAAGGCGCCGAGAGCACGATTCCGATGCTCGACTACATCTTCAACGAAGCGACGCAGGATGGCGTGACCGAGGCGGTAATCGGGATGGCGCACCGCGGGCGGCTCAACGTGCTCGCGAACATCCTCGGTAAATCGTACGAGAAGATCTTTCACGAGTTCGAAGGCGATGTCGATCCGAACACAACACAGGGCTCCGGCGACGTGAAGTACCACCTCGGCGCCGACGGAGTTCACCAGACGCCCGACGGCTCGCACATGAAGCTGACGCTGGCGTCGAACCCGAGCCACCTCGAGGCGGTCGATCCGATCGTCGAAGGGATGGTTCACGCGAAGCAGAAACTGATCGGCGATCACAAGCGCTCTTGGGTTCTGCCGGTGCTGATCCACGGCGACGCCGCGTTCGCGGGACAGGGCGTCGTCGCGGAGACGCTGAACCTTTCGCAGCTCCCCGGTTACAAGACCGGCGGCACGATTCACATCGTCATCAACAACCAGATCGGCTTCACGACCGGTCCGGAGTCGGCGCGCTCGTCGGTCTACGCGACCGACGTCGCCAAGATGGTTCAGGCGCCGATTTTTCACGTGAACGGCGACGACCCCGAGGCGTGCATCCGGGCTGTGAAGCTGGCGTACGACTTCCGGCAGCAGTTTCACAAAGACGTCGTCATCGACATGCTCTGCTACCGGCGCCACGGCCACAACGAAGGCGACGAGCCGTCGCTCACGCAGCCGAAGATGTACAAGTCGATCAAGGAGCACCGCTCGGTCCGGAAGATCTACACCGAGACGCTGCTGCGCAAGGGCGACATCGATCCGAAAGAAGCGGAGTCGTGGCTCGACAACTTTCAGAACAAACTGCAGGAAGCGTTCGACCGGACGCGCGAGGATGACGCTCCCCCGCCGTCGAACGAGCGGGGGGCGCTCTGGACCGACGAGGAGATCACCGGCTTCCAGAACCAGCCTTCGCCCGATACGTCCGTGCCGCGCAATTCTCTCGACGTCGTCAGCAAAGCGTTGACAACGGTGCCGACGGATCTGGCGCTGCACCCGAAGCTCAAACCGATCATCGCGAAGCGTACGGCGATGGCGGAAGGGCGCGAGCCGATCGACTGGGCGTTCGCCGAGATGCTGGCGTTCGGTACAGTGATGACCGACGGATTTCGCGTGCGTCTGTCGGGACAGGATTCAGGCCGCGGGACGTTCTCATCGCGGCACGCGATTCTGTTCGATCACGTGACCGGCAAGGGTTTCGTGCCGCTCAACGCGTTGAGTGGGACAACGAAAACGACCGTGACTCCGGTCATCGCCGAGAACGCGCTCGGCGAGCAAATCGCGAACGAACCAGGTTCCGAGGTCAGCTTCGCGGTCTACGACTCGCTGCTCAGCGAGTACGGCGTCCTCGGGTTCGAGTACGGCTACTCCGTCGCCGATCCCGGCGCGCTCGTTTTGTGGGAGGCGCAGTTCGGCGATTTCGTCAACGGCGCACAGATCGTCATCGATCAATTCATCTCCTCGGCCGAAGAAAAGTGGGGACAGCACAGTGGTCTCGTGCTCCTGCTTCCGCACGGCTACGAGGGGCAGGGTCCCGAGCATTCGTCGGCGCGTCTGGAGCGCTTCCTCACGCTGTGCGCCGAGGGGAACATGCAGGTGGTTTATCCAACGACGCCGGCGCAGCACTTCCACGCGCTGCGGCGTCAGATGAAGAACGAGCCGCGCAAACCGCTGATCGTGATGACGCCGAAGTCGCTCCTGCGCCACCCGCAGGCCACCTCGGCGATCGACGAACTAACGACTGGCCGCTTCGAGCCGTTATTGATCGATGCCGCAGTTGACGCTGCAACGGCCACGCGCGTCGTTCTCTCGAGCGGCAAGGTCTACTACGACCTTCGCGCCGCACGTGAGAGCGCGAACCTAAACATCCCACTGATCCGCCTCGAGCAGTTCTATCCGTTCCCGCAGTCGATGCTCACCGATGCGCTGGCGCAATACCCCAACGCAACGGAGATCGTCTGGGTTCAGGACGAGCCGCGCAACATGGGCGCTTGGCCGTTCCTGCACGAGCGGCTGGCCGCATTGATCGGCACGAACCGGACGCTGCGCTATGTCGGCCGCCCCATCAGCGCGTCACCGGCCACCGGATCGCATCACCGCCACGAGGAGCAGCAGCAGGCGCTTGTGGCAGCGGCGATCGGGTAATACGCCGCGCTTGGGAAAACCGCAGGCGAGACGCCTACGGGCCAGCCGGCGGGACGCCAGCGTTCCACCGTAAGGCCGGAACGCTGCCGTCTCGGCGGCTGGCCCGGCGGCGTCCCGCCGCCGACGCGCAGATCGAGAGACGGATGGCTGCGTGGCTTAGCGAGTAACCCTCACCCCAGCGCGGCGTCGATCTTCTCTTCCAACTCGCGGATCGCGATCTCCAGCTCCGGAAGCAGCGCGGCGGCGCGCGCGAAGTCTTCTTCCGCGGCGGCGCGCTCGATCTGCAGCGTGGCGGCGATCGGTGCGGGGACGTCGAAATTGCTGATGGCGCCGCGGAGCGTGCGGGCGGCCTGGCCGATTGCGTCGCGATCCTTATTGTCGATGGCCTCGCGGATTGCTGTGAGTAAACGCGGAACCTGAGTGGCGAAGGCGTCGCGGACGCGCATCAACAGGCGGGGATTGCCGCCGACGGCATCGAGGATTGATCCGCTGGATTCCGGCCGGCCTGGAGAAGGCGTCTGCGAACCGGTCACGTCGCGGATGACCGCTCCGATCGCCGCCTGCGTGGCCGGCTTTTGCAGCACGGCGGCGAAGCCGGCGGCGATATAGCGATCGCGTTCTTCGGCTCCAGCGTTCGGCGAGGCACTCGCGGTCATTGCGATGATCGGAATGCGGCCGTCGGGATCGAGCGCTCGGAACCGCTGCATCACCTCGAGTCCGTCCAGTCCCCACGCGGCCACATCGACGAGAACGACGTCAAACGATTTCCGCGCGAGAAGTTGCGGCGCCTCGGCGCTCGCCACTGCCCTCACGATGTAGCCGAGACGGCGCCCCGCACCGGCGGTGAGCTCCTGATTCACCACGTTGTCATCCACCACGAGCACGCGCAGAGGACGAACGATTGGCGAGCGGCGCTCGAGCGTGTAGGTAATCGCCGGCTCCGCGATGCCGAGGGCCGCACCGATGGCCTCGATCAGCTCGCGCGCGCCCACGGGACGCGTAACCACGATCTCCTCGGCAACCGGCGGCGCGAGCGGCGACGCGATCCGCACCACCGGCACCGGCGGAATCCACGGCGTCGTCGCCAGAACCTCCGCGTCGGAGACCAGGCATGCGTACGCGGCGCGGATCGACGGCTCCAGCGCTCGGTCGAGCGTGGCGTATGCCTCCGGCACCATCCCGTGCAAACGCAGGATCTCCGTGAGGATCGCGCGCGACGTCGCGTTCGGCTCGATCAGAAGAACACGAACGCTGGCCAGACGCTGCTCCCACTCCGGCGGCGGCTCCGTCCCGATCGGCTCGCACGGCAACGGCACCGCCGCCCGAAACGTGCTTCCTTTTCCGAGCTCACTGTCGATCGTGAGCGTGCCGCCCATCGCGTCGAGCAAACGAGACACGATCGCCAGCCCGAGGCCCGAGCCAGCCTGACGACGCAACAAGGAATGAGCGGCGACGAACGGACCGGGGAGCAGAGGAAGCAGCGACGGATCGACTCCGGCGCCAGTATCCGAGACCTCGAACACCGCCGTCACGCCGTCGGCCGACATCGCCTCACATCCAACACGCACGACGACTTCGCCGCGGCTGGTGAACTTGATGGCGTTGCCGGTGAGGTTGACGAGGATCTGCCGGAGGCGCAGCGGATCACCCCAAAGCCGGTCGGGCACCTCGGCGGCGACCGCGTAAACGAGCATCAGCGCCTTTTCCGCAGCCGTGATGCCGAGCGGCTTGAGCGTATCGGCGAGCAGTTGCCGGATCGAGAAATAGACCGGCTCCAGTTCGAGGCGGCGGGCCTCCAGTCTGGTGAAGTCGAGGACATCGCCAATCGTGGCGAGGAGCGTCTGCGCGGAACGGCGCGCCATATCGAGCTGATGGATGCGCTCGGACGATGTCTCGCTGTCGATGGCGACGCGCAGCGTTCCGATGATGCTGTGCAGCGGTGTCCGCAACTCGTGCGCGATTCCGGCAAAGAGCTCGCTCCTGGCCGCACTCGCTTCTTCGGTGTGCCGCTTCATTTCGCGCATCTCGACCGATTGCGCTTCGAGCTTCTGCATCAACTCGGGCGATGCCCGCGAGGCGTCTGCCGATTCGACGCGATGCCTCGCCATGCCGCGCAATCCAATCCCGAGGAGGAGGCTGCCGGCGGCGACGATGATGAGCAACGCGACCGTGAGCGAACCGCGAGGGCCATCGATGATGACTTCCGCGAGCAGCGTTCCGATCAAACCGAGCGCGCCGAAAATCGCAAACCGCAACGCGCGGATGAAGTGCCGGCTGCCGGATTCATCCGTGCGCTGCACCTCGTCCGCGAGCTTGCATTCGCCTTCGACTGACCGCAGCCGCTGCGGCGGCAAGTCACGCAACTCTGGCCCACTCATTGCTCAACACCCCGCGGAGGTATCTGTATGAAGAAGGCATTCGCATCACTCGTTCTTTCGGCCGCGCTGGTCTCGTCAATCGGTTGCGCGAACTGGAACCGTAACACTCCTGCCTCGATGGATAACAAGGCCGTCGAGGAAGAGATCCGCAAGAACATGCTCGGAGACAAGATCACCGGTCTCTCGGTCGACGTTCACGACGGTGTCGTTACGCTCACCGGTCACCTGCCGACAGCGTCCGACCGCCAGAAGGCCTACGACGACGCCTCGAAGGTCAACGGCGTCAAGAGCGTCGTCAACCATATCGACGTTCCGTAGACCGCCTTTCGTTCGAGGATGAGTAGCGCCGGCCGCTCGTTGGGCGCCGGTGCTACTCACTTCACGTCGAACGCTCCCTTCGGCACCTCGGGAAGGATGACCAGATCGTCGAGTCGCACGATCTGATTTTTTCCTTTGACCTCGCGTCGCGTCGAGATCAGCACACCTCCGACGCGGCGAAAGTCGTGGAAGAAAACCTCGACCGGTAGCTGATCGGCCGGCGTGCCTGCCAGCTTCATGTCCCACTCTTCGACGATGCCGCTGTCGTGATTGATCCACGCCCAATAGGTATCGGTCGGCACGCCCGGACTCTGATCGAAGATGATGCGCACCACATCCCATTTGCGGCCGCAGGCGTCGGTGCGCTCACCCATCGCGCTGCGCCGCACGCCCGGCTCGAGCATCTTCAGAGGCATCAGCAGCCAGTACGTGTCGTTGATGAAGCGGCGATATCCGAGCGTCATCAACTCCTGCAGCGCCGCTGGATCGCGCACCTCGACTCCGTTTTGCCAGGCGCGGCCCGATTTCGTTTTCACGTTCTCGACGACGACGAAGGGGACGCCTTTCGGATCTTTTCCGCTGACCCGGTAGAGCCCCGTGGTGCGGTCCCACTGCTGCGCGAACGACGCCGAAGTCTGGCCGTTGCGCTCGAGGTTGAATGTGAAGGAAAGGTAGCGCGCCTTTTCCCAAGCCGGGCCGCCGAGGATGTCGATGGAGCGGCGGGCAAGCTCGTCGGCGACAGGATCGGGACCTGTCACCGGAGTCAACGGAGCGGAAGGCGGCGGAGCGACGGTGACCTGTACGGGGGTTTGGGCAAGAGCGGTCAACGTCATCAGGGAGAGAGAAATCATCAGGAGCGAGCGCATCGTCAGATCGTAGCATTCCAATTCTGCAATGTTTCCCTTGCCCCCCACGTTGTCGGGCCGCGAGATGACCAACCAGAGAATCGTCATCACCGGCGTCGGTGCGCTCAGCCCCAACGGCATCGGCCGCGAGAATTACTTCGCCGCGCTGAAAGAAGGTCGCTCCGGTATTCGCACGATCACGCAGTTCGATGCGTCGTCGCTTCCCTCGCGCGTCGCCGGCGAAGTCGATTTCGATCCGACGCTCTGGGTCGATCCGAAAAACATGAAGCACGTTTCGCGCGTCGTGCCGATGGTCATCGCTGCCACGGACGAAGCGCTTCGCGACGCGAAGCTCGATCCGCGCGCCGTCGATCTCGAGACGCGGCGCAGCATCGGCGTCATGCTCGGTTCGGGCGGCGGGGCAATCGAGTTCAGCGAGCGGATGTACGAGCTCTGGTTCGCCGACCACGAGAAACAGGCATCGATCTACTCGATCCCCTCCGGCACGATCGGAACGATTGCCAGCGAGATCTCGATGGCCTACGACCTTCACGGTTTCTCGCACCTGATCTCGACCGGATGCACGTCGTCGACTGACGCACTCGGCTACGCCTACCGCAATCTCAAGCTTGGCGTGATCGACTACATCGTCTGCGGCGGCGGCGACGCCACGATCACGGAAGCGGTGATGACCGGCTTCTGCATCATGCGCATCGTCTCGAACACGCGCAACGACGCGCCGGAGTCGGCCTCGCGTCCCTTCACCAAAGACCGCGAGGGGTTCGTGCTCTCCGAGGGGGCGTGGATGTTCGTGATGGAGCGGGAGGATACGGCCCGAGCGCGCGGCGCTTCCATCTACGCCGAGGTGGCCGGCTACGGATCGACGTGCGACGCTTATCACCGCGTGCGACTGGACGAGTCGGGCGAAGAGCCGGCGCGGGCGATGACACTGGCGATGAAGGATGCGGGCGTCGAGCCGGACGACATCGACTACCTCAACTATCACGGAACGTCGACGGAGTTGAACGACCGGATCGAGACGCGCGCCGTCAAGCTGGCGTTCGGCGAGCGCGCGAAATCACTTCCCGGCTCGGCCACGAAATCGATGATCGGCCATCCGCAGGGAGCGTGCGGCGCCGCGGGCGTGGCGGCGACGCTGATGGCCTTCCGCGACGGCATCCTCCCCCCGACGATCAACCTCGACACTCCCGATCCCGATTGCGATCTCGACTACATCCCCGACCTCGGACGCCGCGCCCGCATCGACGCCGCGGTCTGCAACACGATCGCCTTCGGCTCGAAGAACTCGGCGCTGGTGTTGAAGAGGGTTTCTTGACAAACCATTAACCACAGAGGCACAGAGATCACAGAGGTTTTCTCTGTGTCCTCTGCGTCTCTGTGGTTAATGATTCACTGATCCACTGATCTACGAAACCCCATGCGCACACTCACCGTCCGCTTCTTCGCCGCCGAGGATGGCACGCCGATCGAAGGGACGGCGATTCTGATGGCGGGCCGCTGGCACACGCGCGTCGAGGCCAAACAAAAGCCTGTTCACGCCGCACATGAGGTTCGCTTCGATATCGAGGACTCGACCGTCGTCAACGAGGCGCTCGTGGCCGCGTTTCGAAGGTTCGGCTATTTCGCGCCGTGGCCGAAGCCGGACAAGCTCGAAGTGCGACTCGAAAAATCGGCGGAGCTCATCATCGCTTCGAATGTTGACGCGCTCCGTTGGGTGAAGGTACATGCAGCCGGCGGACAAGCCACGACCGATTTCCTTCGCCACGTCGGCAACGATTTTTTCGAGCTTCGATGCGGCGCCTCGCTCAATT
>JAXDGW010000061.1:0-10584 GCA_034664845.1 Thermoanaerobaculia bacterium
GACCCCCTGATCTTGTGCAGGATCGGGCGGGGGCGCTCACGAAAACCATCGCAAACAATCAGGGGGTCCTTCGACGTCCTCCGGCACTTCGTGTCCTTCGGCGGTCTCAGGATGACAGTCGTCCCCATCTCCGCAGTCTACAATCCCGCCATGCGCAAACACCTGCTCGTCACCGGCCTGTTTCTCGTTGTTTCCTCCGCCTTCGCCGCTCGCTTCGACGACGCGTTTCTCGACAAGACGATGCGCGTGAACTACTTCCACACCGGGAATCACGGCGAGGAGGTCATCGCGCTCGATTCGGTCGTCTCCGATGGACCCTGGCCGGGCAGCCGTACCCGCCTCATCGACACGCTCAACCTCGGCAACTACTACTTCGAAGTCGTCGACCGCGAGACGAACCAGCCCATCTACTCGCGCGGCTTCGCGTCCGTCTTTGGCGAGTGGCAGACGACCGATGAAGCCAAAGAGCGCGCCGGCACGTTCGCGGAGTCGGTGCGCTTTCCGTGGCCGAAGAAGGCGGTGCAACTCATCATCAAGAAGCGCGACAACAACGGCGCGTTTCAGCAGATTTTTTCGACGCTGATCGAGCCTTCCTCGCGCTTCGTCAATCCGTCCGAACGCAAAGCCGCGGGCAAAGTCTGGAACGTGATCGAGAACGGACCGGCGTCGGAGAAAGTGGATCTCCTCGTCATCGGCGAGGGATACACCGAGTCGGAGCTGCCGAAGTTTCATAAGGATGTGGAGCGGCTGACCGGCAAGCTCTTCGCCACCGAGCCGTTCAAGAGCCGCCGCAAAGACTTCAACGTCCGCGCCCTCGATCTGGCCGAGCCGGCCAGCGGCGTTCACCGTCCGCGCACGAACGACAACCGCCGCACGATGACCGGCGTGCAGTACAACATCTTCGATTCCGAGCGGTATGTTCTGACGCTCGACGATCACCGCATGCGCGATGTGGCGTCGTCGGCGCCGTACGACTTCATCGAGATCCTCGTCAACGAAAAGCAGTACGGCGGCGGCGGGATTTTTAACGACCAGGCCACCGCGTGCGTCGACAGCGCCTTCGCGGAGTACGTCTTCGTCCACGAGTTCGGGCATCACTTCGCCGCACTCGCCGACGAGTACTACACGTCGCCGGTCTCCTACACGACAGGCGGCGGCAGCGAGCATCCCGAGCCGTGGGAGCCGAACGCGACCGCGCTGCACGATCCGGCCAACGTGAAGTGGAAGGATCTCGTTGACGCCACCACTCCCCTGCCGACGCCATGGGACAAAGAGGCGTTCGAGAAGCACAGCAACGAATACCAGAAGGAACGGGCGCGCCTCCGCAACGCGAATGTTCCGGAGTCGGAGATGGACAAGCTCTTCACCACCGAGCGCGCCTGGGAAACCCAATTCCTCGGCAGCCAGAAGTTCTCGGGGAAAGTCGGCGCATTCGAAGGCGCCGCTTACGAAGCGCACGGACTCTATCGGCCCGAGGTCGATTGCATCATGTTCACACGGGATGAGGTCGGATTCTGTCGGGTATGCCGCAGGGCGATCGAGCGGATTATTGATGCGTATTCGAAGCCGTAGGTTTGTCGGCTCCAGAAAGGCGTTTCACGCGGAGACGCGGAGAGCACGGAGAGAACCCCTCTGCGTCCTCCGCGTGAAACGCCTTTCTTAAACCACGCCGCGATACAAATACGCGATCCCGAACGTCAGCGGCTTCACGTCGATCGATATGAACCGCGCCGCGTCGCGCATCATCGCCACGAACTCGTCGCCGCACGGAAACTTCGCGGCGGACGATTCGAGATACTCGTACGCGCTGCGCTCGCCGGTGACGGCACCGCCGAGGCGTGGGAGGAAGTGGCGGCGGTAAGAATTGTAGAGGGAGGAGGCCAGGCGGTTCGATGGCTGTCCGAACTCCAGCACGATCACGCGTCCGCCGGGACGAACCACGCGGGCCATCTCGGCGATGCCTTTGCCGGGATCGCCGACATTGCGGATGCCGAACGAGATGCTGGCGACGTCAAACGAATCGTCTTCGAATGGCAACGCGGTCACGTCGGCAACTTCGAACGTGATGTCCTGCGCTTTGCGGCGCGCCAGCTCGATCATCTCGGGCGTGAAGTCAGTGCCGACGACGCGGCCGTTGGCTCCGGCCGCCTTCTTGAACGCGATGGCAAGATCGCCGGTGCCGGTCGCGCAATCGAGCACGGTGTTGCCTGATTGCACGCCCGACCACCGCACCGCCGTCCGCCGCCAGAGGTGATGGATGGGCCCCGAGAGCACCGTATTCGCGCGGTCGTAACGCCCGGCGATCGCGCCGAACATCGTCTTGATGCGCGTGGGGTCAGGCCCTTGGTAGTGCGCTGGGTTGTTCGTTGTCGTTTGGGGATCGTTGTTCATGGGCATCCGGGGCGGCGAACGTTACCACCGGGACGACTACCCCTTCTCGATGATCAGGACACCGCCTGCCTCGCCGCGGTGGATCGGAAGCCTGGCAACGAGTCGGACGCCGGCCAACTCGATGCAGCGAAGGATGGATCGCCTCTCGTACTCGCTTCGTTCTGCCGGCTCCGAAGCGCGGCGCTGCACGTGGCGGATGACTCCGCGCGTGCGGTTCTCGGGAAGCGACCGCAGCCGCACCAGCCGGCGAAGTGTGTCGCCTTGTCTGCGCAACGGGATGTGGAGCGCTGCCACGCCGCCGGGCGCGAGCAACGTCAGCAGGACTCGAACGATGTCATAGCCGGCCGCGATCGGGATGTGCTCGAACACGAGCAGCGAGCAGATGAAATCGAACCGGCCCGAGCCGGGAAGCGCGTCGCTTCCGATGAACGTCACGTTGTGCAGGCCAGCGCTTTCCGCGTTTCGTGCCGCATGCTCGAGGATCGTCGGCGCGACGTCGCAGGCGACGACATGCGATGCGCGTCGCGCCAGCGGCAGTGTCAGCCGCCCGACGCCGCAGCCGAAGTCGAGCGCGCGCGTGACCGGCACGTCGCGGCCGAGGAGCGAGGCGATCGCAGGGAGGAGCGCGGCGACATCGTCTTCACCAGCCTGAAAGAACGGCGCGGTCGCATTCGAGTTGCCCGCAACCTCGGGGGCGCCGGCGTTGTCGAGAAGTGCGAAATATGGCTCACGCCGCGCCAGCTCTTCCCAGTCGCGCGTCGATACCGGCGTCTCTTTTTCGTCCTTCACAAGACCAGCATACGCGTCGAGCGATGGACCATCGCCCGAACCCGTGTGGTGCCGTCGTCATGGCGAAGCGTCACCGACGTTCGAGAGTAGAATTAAGTCGTGCAGCAAACGCGAAGGCAGTACACGCTCGACGACTACTTCTTCATGCAGCGAGGCCTCGACCTCAAGCTCGAGTACTTCAATGGCGAGATCTACGCCATGTCCGGTGGGACTGAAGCCCACAACACAATCAGCCTGAACGTCGCGAGCTTTTTACGCGGCGCTGTTGCCGGCTCATCCTGCAGGGCATTCGGGAGTGACATGAGGGTGAGCACGCCTTCGGGGCTCTATACCTACCCTGACGTATCGGTCGTCTGCGGACCGAAGGTCAACTCTGCAGAAACGATCACCAGTCCTATCGTCCTGGTCGAGGTCCTCTCCGATTCGACGCGCAACTACGACCGTGGCGACAAGTTCGAGCTCTATCGATCGATTCCGACGTTGCGGCACTACCTGCTGATCGAGCAGTCGTTCGTTCAAGTGGAGCACCGGCGCCTCGAGACTGATGGCTCGTGGTCTCGCGAGATCACCGAGTCTCTCGATGACATCGTCCAGCTCTCCGAAATCGGCGTCGACCTGCCGGTCGCGCGAATCTACGAAGACGTCGAAGTCCCCTCGGCCCGGTGATTGCGCCGCTGGGGAGCGCGCGCGTCCCGTCCGACACGGTTCGTGATCACGATCATCGTGATGTATAACCATCAAATGGTGCCGGACATCATGATCATCGACGAGTCTCCTGTCGCCCAAAGGTGAAGGAGAAATGCAGACGAAGGAAGAAGGAATACACGCAGTGGCGGAGCAGAACGAGACCAGCGGGGAAGCGGCGTTCGACGAGCGGTCGATCGCGCGCAGGTACGGCCTGCGAGAGCTGATCTATCCCGATCGAGGCGCCATTGAGAGCGTCCAGCGTTTTCTCGTGGATATGGTCTCCACGCAGACAGCCACCAACCTCCCTAAGATCCACCTCACCATCCTGCGGCGCTTCTTCCAGGGAGCGATGGCGCGGCAGAACATCAGCAAGATGCCGAATATGCAGCTCGAAGAATATCTGCTCATTCAGGCGCCATACAGCATCTGCTCCCGAATTTTCGGACGGATTCTCCAGCACAAGAAAGGCACGTTTTATCAGGCCGCCTATCACTCAGTGGAGAAATGCGACGAGTTCCTGTCGTTCCTTCTCGATCCGGACTGTGTCTGGATTCGTAAGAACCTCCCCGAGGAAATGATCGCCCGCGCTATTGTTCTCCATGAATTTCTCGAACGGTACCCCGAGGCCAAGAAGCGCTCCGATGAGGATCTGGAAAGCAGGCTAAGGGCGCGACGCGAGAGTGGCGCGAAGCAAGGGACTTAGTCGATGTCCATAAGAACAATCCTCGCCGTCATACTCGTCGCGGCTTGTACCAGCGCCAGGCCGCAGGGGCGAATCGCACAAGTGACTCTCGAGCGTACGGTCTGCTTCGGTATGTGCCCTGCCTATCGCGTCACGATTTCGGGAGATGGTCTCGTCAAGTTTGAGGGGAAGAGCTACGTCAAAGTCAGCGGCGTTCGCACCAAACGGATTGACGCCAAGGCATTGCGCGAACTTGCTGACGAAGTGGAGCGCGTCCACTACTTCGACCTTCGGAACCAGTACGCCTCAAAAGAAGATGGCTGCCCCATGTCGTGGACTGATAATCCGTCGGTGACCACATCGGTGCGGACAGCCCACGCCACCAAGACCATTCATCACTACCTCGGCTGCCGCGAAGTTGAGCGTGGGAATTCCATCGGCAAGAGTTACCCGCAAGCGCTGACGGATTTCGAGGACGCAATCGATCGTATTGCCGGAACCGCGGAATGGATTGGCACTGTGGGCGAGCGATCACAAAATCGGTAATCAGCGATGCGATTGGTGACGTGGAACTGCTGCCGCGGGGCGTTCGCACGTAAGGCACCGTTGCTGGAACCGCTCGCGTTTGACGTCGCCGTGATTCAGGAATGCGCGAAACCGTTATCCGAGAGTGATCACTGCCTATGGTTCGGGAGCAATCCGCGTCAGGGGATCGCGATTGTTTCCCGTGAACCGTACCGAATCCGTGCGCTGGCGCGGCGCATCGGCGTTCCGCGATATACCATTCCCATCGAGGTGACTGGACCGGCGAACTTTATTCTGCTGGCCGTCTGGTCGAAGGGTCAGCAGCGTCACCCGTATGTTGAGGCAGTGGTCAAGGCGGTCCGCCTCTATCGCCACCTTTTTACAGAGCCGGTTGTCTTGATGGGCGATTTGAACTCGAACACATTCTGGGATGCGGATCACGCAGACGATCGCAGCCACAGTGCGTTGGTTCGAATCCTTTCCGAGCTTGGACTGGTCAGCGCCTACCACGCATACCGCAATGAGCTTCACGGCCGCGAGAGTCAGCCGACGTATTACTTTCAATGGAAGGAAGCCCGGCCCTTTCACATTGATTATTGCTTCATACCGACCGCATGGTCATCGCAGATTCAGAAGGTCGACGTCGGATCGTTCGAGGAGTGGAAGGGACACAGCGATCATCGGCCGGTTCTTGTCGATGTTGAGGAACCAATGGTCCTGAAATGAAACGACGTCGAGTGCGCTACCATTGCGTATCGCGGCTCGAAAGAACAGCGGAGGCAATCGTGGAACTGGGAAACTTCTCTATCAGTCTGGCTGTAAAGGACATCGAGGCATCGAAGGTCTTTTACGAGAAGCTTGGTTTTACCGTTTTCATGGGAAATCAGGCCCAGAAGTGGCTGATTATGAAGAACGGCCCGCACGCAATCGGGTTGTTTCAAGGCATGTTCGACAAGAACCTCCTCACCTTCAATCCCGGCTGGAACAGCGATGCGCAACCTGTCGGCGAATTCATCGACGTTCGCGAGCTGCAGCGCCAGCTCAAAGAGCATGGCATCGTCATGATTACGGAGGCTGACGAAGACTCAACGGGACCGGCAAGTTTCATGATTGCTGATCCCGATGGAAATACGATTCTGGTCGATCAGCACGTATAGGCGAAGCGCTCAATGACCTGGAGCCGTCGAGAAGACTACACAAGACACCGCTTCACCGAGCATTGTCGAACAAGAGGTGCGAAGCAGCGGAGTTCGCCGCGCCAGCGGCAATAAGAGGGTAGCCAGGCGTGCGAGCGCTTTTTGCGAGCACGCCTGGAAGTGATGTCATACGTCTTGTGCCGCGTCAGCGGCTCTGGACGCATCGAACTTCCACGATGCCTATAAAACAAGAAAGCATTCTTGAAGCCTTTGCCGCGGTAGCAATCCGGCTCGATGCCGATGAGATGGAAGTTGAATACGAGGAAGGCCACGAACAGATCTACGCGTTCAAGGGTGAAGCCGGCCTCGGGATTGGCAGACTGCCCCGTGGAGCACCCCGAGGCGGCCACTCTTGGTGAGGAGCTGCGCGCTATTGGGCGACGCAAGCGCGTGATCGTCGTCGATGGCCTTCGCGTCGAGTTGCGTGCCACAACGTTCGACAGCTTCGGTGAGACCGCTTTCCGCGTAGAACTTCGGCGGGTTTGACAAGGTTTCAGGAAGCACAGACAAGAGTGTCTGTGCCACATGCGGCTCCGTGGAGGAACAACGTCAGGAAGCGCGGCGCTTGGTGGCGATTCGTGGCGAGGACGCGGCCTTGACCGCCGGCTTTGCTTTGCCACCGACACTCGCCGTGCGCATCGCCTTGATGACCGAGCGCAGGACTGTGTTCACCGCCTGCGGAGAGTCGAACACCTCGGCCACGTCGGCATCGAGGATGATCGGAGGACGCCCCTTGAACTTGAGGTCCATACCCGCGAAGCGATTGGGCTTCATGTCCCGAAAGAACTCGGCGGGATACTCAGGGCGGAGATCGTCGTCGAGATCGTCAGAGGACGTTTTCTTAGCAACGGCTTTTTTCTTTGTAGGCATATCGTTCGCTGATGATGCGGATGGTACCGCCATCACTGTCATCCTGAGACCGCCGTAGGACACGAAGTGCCGGAGGACGTCGAAGGACCCCCTACTTCTTTGCGGGGTTCTTTTCATGCCCTCCCAACCGGCGGGAATCAGGGGGTCCTTCGACCGTCCTTCGGCACTTCGTGTCCTTCGGCGGCTCAGGATGACAGAAGGTTTTGCGACGCTCTTCCTACGGCGACAACCGCTCCACCACCCAATCCTTCACATCGTTCCGGAGCCGGTACCAGAAGCGGTCGTGAAGGCGGTCGGAGCGGCCCTGCCAGAACTCGAACAGGAGCGGGATGACGCGGTAGCCGCCCCAGTGCGGAGGTCGGGGGATGGCGACGTCGCGATACGTCGTCGACAGCTCCTCGAAACGCCCGTCGAGCGCGCCGCGGCCGGCGAGAACGTGGCTCTGCTCCGAGGCCCATGCGCCGAGCTGGCTCCCTCGGGGGCGCGTTGCGAAATACTCGTCGGACTCTTCCTCGGTCGTGCGAACGACCGCTCCCTCGATGCGCACCTGGCGCTCCAGCGATTGCCACCAAAACACCAGCGCCGCCCGCGGATTGTCGTGGATCTGCTTGCCTTTGCGGCTGTGGTAATTCGTGAAGAAAACGAATCCGCGGTGATCGAACGACTTGAGCAGGCAGACGCGCGACGACACTTCGCCCTCGAGCCCCGTCGTGGCCACGGTCATCGCCTCGGGCATGGCGATTCCTGCGCCTTTGGCGTCGTCGAACCAGCGTTCGAACTGCACGAATGGATCGGGATCGAGCTCAGTCTCCAGAAGGGGCATCACGCTCACAGGCAACTCCTCCCGTGAAGATACCGCACGCTCATGCCGACGGGTACCACTGATAGAGAAAAAAGTAGACGAGGACGCCCGTGACGGAGACGTACATCCAGAGTGGGAAGGTCCAGCGCGCCACGCGCCGGTGCTGCGGAACGCGCATCTTCAGTCCGTTGCGGACGGAGAGGATCACCAGCGGAACGATGGTAATGGCCAGAATCGTGTGCGAGATGAGAATCGTGAAGTACAGCGGCCGCACCCAACCGGTCCCTGGAAAGCGCGTGACCACGCCGTGCCGCATGATGTGGTTGATGACGTAGCAGACCAGGAAAATCGAGGCCGTCGTGCAGGCCGCCAGCATGAAGCGCTTATGCATCTGGATGTGATGCCGGCGGATGAGAACGTAGGCGATGAGGAGCAAAACGCCGGTGGTGGCGTTGAGGGAGGCGTTGATGGCGGGGAGGATGG
Organism: Thermoanaerobaculia bacterium; assembly: GCA_034664845.1. Taxonomy (GTDB): domain Bacteria; phylum Acidobacteriota; class Thermoanaerobaculia; order Gp7-AA8; family Gp7-AA8; genus JADGNZ01. Next base: position 8,426 of record JAXDGW010000061.1, read on the forward strand.
TGGACAAGGTTTTAGTTCTCGCGCAGCAGTTCGTTCACCACGCCCACAACGTGATCGACGGCATCGTCATTCGTCGCGCTGTAGTAGTCGCGGATGACGCCGTTCTTGTCGGCGACGATGAGCTTTACGCTGTGCAGGACCGACTCGTTCGCGCTGCCGGTGGCGTCGCCGGCGGCGAGTTTGAAACCGGTGATCGAGAGATCGACGATCGTCTTGCGGTCGCCGGTCAGAAAGGTCCAGCGCGGATCGTTGCGGGCGTAGTTCGCGTAGTCATGCAACACCTGTGGCGTGTCGCGAATCGGATCGACGGTGATCGAGACGAAGCGCACCGGCACGTTCGCTGGGATCTTCTTCGTCAGCCGGCGCATCGTCGCTGTCATCATCGGGCAGGTGCCCGCGCAGTGCGTGAAGATGAAGTCGTAGACGACGACGCTTCCTTTCATCTCGCTCATCCGAACCGGCTTGTTCGCTTCGCTGATGAGCTGCGCCTCGGGGATCGGAAAGAGCTTCGGAAGGTCGGATTCGTGGTGACAGGCCAGAGCGAGGAATACGGCGGGAAGGAGGAGGCGCCTGAGCATCGGCATGCAGCGTAGCACGTGATATGAGTGCGCTGGCATGGCCTCGAAGCTGACCAAGAAAACCGTCGTCGTCACCGGCGCGTCGAGCGGCATCGGCCGCGCGGCTGCGGTGGAGTTTGCGCGCCGAGGGGCGGATTTGGTGCTGGCGGCGCGGCGTGGAGAGCTGCTCGAGGATGTGGCGCAGGAGTGCCGCAAACTTGGCGCCGACTGCCGGACCGTCGTCACCGACGTCACGCTGCGCGCCGACTGCGAACATCTCATCGACATCGCCGGCAACGTCGACGTCCTCGTCAACAACGCCGGCTTCGCCATTTTCGATCCGATCGAATCGGCGCGGCCGGACGACCTCACGTCGATGATGCAGACGAACTACTTTGGCGCGGTGTGGTGTACACAGGCCGTGCTGCCGCAGATGCTGGCGCGGGGCAATGGGACGATCGTCAATGTGGCCTCGATCGCCGGCATCATGGGCTATGCGCGGATGGGCGGATATTGTGCAACGAAGTTCGCGATGCTCGGTTTCTCGGAAACATTGCGCGATGAAGTGATGGGGCGCGGCGTGCGCGTGGCCATGGTTTGTCCGGGCACCGTGGAGACGGATTTCTTCGTGAAAGCGGAGCGCGGCAAGATGCCGGGCGCGTCGCGGCTGATTCTCGCGATCAAGCCGGAGCACGTCGCACGCGCGATTGCGAACGCCGCGGAAGATGGGCGATACCGGCGCATCCTGCCGATCGGCGCGCGGCTGTACATGCGATTCAAAGAGCTCCTCCCGCGTTTCGCACACATGCTCATGCGCCGCGTGTCCTCGGTCGTGGAGACGAAGTCATGAAACGAAAAGCGCCGGTGACGATGGCGATCCTCGGCTTGATCGCGATCGTCTTCGTTTTCGAGATGCTACTCGGCGGCCCGCAACAGCAGCCGGGCGCGAACCTGCTCACGGGCGACGTGAACGGAGACGTGCTGGTTTCGATGGGCGCCATCATCGGCGGCACTCTGGTGCGACACGAATTCTGGCGCCTGATCGCCGCGATGTTCCTGCACGCCAGCGTGCTGCACTGGGCGGTCAACTCGTGGGCGCTCTATCAACTTGGAACGCTGTACGAAGTGCTGTTCGGCTCGAAGCGGTTCGCGATGACGTATTTCGCGGCGGGCCTGATCGCTTCGCTGGCCAGCGCGATACGCATCGGCACGATGAACGGCGCCTCGGTCGGAGCCAGCGGCGCCGTCTTCGGCATCCTCGGCGCGTTCATCTTCTCGATCCGGCGATCGCCGGTTTATCGCCATCAGCCCTGGACGCGCGGGCTCATCGGCCAGCTCGTCTTCTGGATCGTCGTCAACATCGCCATCGGCTACCGGCTGCCGTTCATCGACAACACGGCGCACGTCGGCGGCCTCATCGCCGGGTTGATTCTCGGATTCATCCCGCATCGCGTGGCACCGCCACCACCGCGCGAGAGCGTGATCGACGTGGGGAGGATGGAACCGCCGTCGCAATGACGGCGGCGGGACGCCGCCGAGCCAGCCGGCGAGGACGCCAGCGTTCCATCCGCGTTGAATGACATTTGAGGCGGCGGAACGCTG
>JAXDGW010000062.1:0-9889 GCA_034664845.1 Thermoanaerobaculia bacterium
GGCTCGATCCCGCGCAGCGCAGGGAAAAGCACGAGCGCGTACTCGCCGACGACAATGGAGACGGCCGCGGTCGTGCCGCAGGTCGAGATCCAATCGCTCCAGCCGACAACGAGGCCGGCGTAATCACCAAGCGCGCGGCGAACGAAGACGTACTGTCCGCCGGACTCCGGCACGAGCGTGCCCAACTCCGCCAGCGCGTTCGCGCCGAGGAGCGCGTAGAGCCCGCCGATGACCCAGACGGAAAGGAACGGCCAGAAGGACGGAAGCTGCGTGGCAATGTCGCCGGGCGTGCGGAGAATGCCCGCGCCGATCATGTTGCCCACCGTGACGGCGAGGCCGAACGTCACGCCGAGGACGGTGAGAAGTTTCGCGCGCGGTGGCAAGGCGGGGGAAGTGTAACTTGCGGTTGCGGCGGTGTCGCGGTCTCGCGGGTAGCGCGGTCTCGCGGGTTGCTGGGTTGCTCGGTCCCAGTTGCCCGGCCAACGATGCCGAGGCGGATTCGATCAGGAAGACGACCCGACAACCGCCAACTCAGCAACCAAGAAACCCAGCAACCCTGCAACCCATCACAGCAACCCGGCAACCCGCCGCGCGACCTCGCCAACCGCCCGACCCCGCTACCGCAAGAACCTACTCCCCTTCCTTCACCGACACCGGGCCGTTGTGCGTCGCGAGCGTGACGGCGCGGGCGCCGGAGCCGAGGTCGATGCGGCGCGGCCAGCGGGGGCCGTAGTCGTCGTCATCCTCGCCGCTCGCGGCGTATGCCTTCTTCGCGGAGCGGCAGGCGGCACCGCGGCAGCTCACCGGCGAATTGCCGTCGGTCTCGACGTGCACACCGGAGCCGTAGTTGGCGGGCACCTTGAGCGAGAGCGGGCCGTTTTCGGTCGAAGCGTCGAGATTGCCGGCGCCCCACGATCCGCCGGTGAGCTTGACGGAGATGGGACCGTTGGTTGCGCGCAGCTTGACGTTGCCGGAGTCGCCGGCGAAGGAGATCGGACCGTTCTGTGTGTTGATGTCGAGCGTGCCGGACGACGCTTTGACCGAGATCGGGCCATTGAGCGCATGCGCTGTGATCGAGCCGTCCACGCCGTCGATCGAGATCGGACCGTTGCTGGCATCGAGGTCGAGCGTGGCGTTGCGCGGAGCGAACACCAGGAAGTAGATGATGGATCGCCCCTCGGTCTCGCCACGATCGGCGCTGAGCTCGTTGCCGCTGAGGTTCACGCGTAAATCGTTGGCGTTCCCGAGCGCCGACGCCTTGCACGCCTTCACCGCGAAGCTCGAGGTGTTGGAGCCGACGACGCGAATCGAGCCGTTGCGGTCGCTGCGCACCTTGAGCGATCGAAGGCTTCCGACGGGAACGTTTTCCTCGATGACCGCAACGTCCCGATCGTTGTAGCGGACGTGAAGCGCACTGCAATCGCGCACGTCCTCCCAGTCATCGATCGAGACCGAGAGCCCGTGGTTCGAGTAGTTGTGCGATGAGTGCGAGACTGCGGCAAGTGGCAAGGTGAGGGCGACGAGGGCAGCGAGAAAGGTGAGTCGGCGCATGGTGATCCTCCGTTTCGATGGGTTGGACGCCGGGAGGATGAGGAAGTTAGCAGGCGCTGATACGATCGGCGTATCGGAGGCGTTGAGAAAAACGAATGAACCGATTCGACCTGCAAACGATGGCCGAAGAACGCGTGGCCGATGCGGCAGCGCTTCTCGCCGCGGGGCGCTTCCAGGCCGCGTACTACCTCTGCGGTTATGCGGTCGAATACGCGCTCAAAGCCTGCATAGCCCGTCAAGTTCGTGAGTTCGATTTTCCCGATCGGAAGCTTGTCAACGACAGTTACGTTCACGACCTTACAAAGCTTCTCAACGTCTCCCGGCTGGCGCAACTCCACCGGGAGGAGGCGGACAAGAACACCTCTTTTGCGAAACATTGGGGGATCGTGCAAAACTGGTCGGAGGTTAGCCGATACGATACCTCCATCGCGCAGGCAGAGGCGTCAGCGCTTTTTCTCGCAGTTACGGATCAAACCAACGGGGTGCTTGCATGGCTGAAGAAATGGTGGTGAAGGAAGCGCTCACCGAAGAGATGAAGAACGAGGGCGCAGCACTCACGCGAGCACTCGATGAGGCTGGGTGGCCGGTAGTGGCGTCTTTCTGGTATTTCGAATCCGACTACAATCGGTGGAAAATCATTCTTGCCTCACCCCGCGTGAGCTCCGAAGGTATTAAGGAAGCGTATGGGGCGGTCGTGGACGCCCTCAAAGCACTTAACCAGTCACGCGCGGCCCTCAGTCACATCAGCGTGGTCAAGCCGGATCATCCTCTCGTGAGGGACTTGGCGTCTGCTATCCAGACCGGATGGACGATCAGCGGCATTCCCTTCTCTCGACAGAGGATCACCGACACCATCGTTGAGGACGCCTACCTTTATCGCATGACATCAGAATCGGCCGCCGCTTAAGCCGCTCCCGTGTCCGGCATTCTCAAACGCATCGGCCGACGACTGCCGCTGCTTCGCGGCCTCCATCGCTACATCGTCGCGCTTGAAGCGGAACGCGATCAGCTGCGCGCCGATCTCGCCCACTGGAAGACGTGGATGTCGCCGGGACACTTCTACTCGCCGATTCCATCGCTCGGCGAGATTCACAGCCGCGAGGCAGAGATCTTCGCGACGCCGCCGGAAGCGCTGCCGGGAATTGATCTTCGTGGCGAACAGCAGGTCGCGCTGATCCGCGAGCTCGCGGCGTTCTATCCCGAGCTCCCCTTCCCGCGTCAGCAGTCGCCCGAAACGCGCTACTGGTTCGAGAATTGGGCCTATTCGTATTCCGACGCCATCTTTCTCTACTCGCTGCTGCGCCATCTTCAGCCGCGGCGCGTGATCGAAGTCGGCTCCGGCTTTTCCTCGGCGGCCATGCTCGACACCGCCGACCGCTGGCTGCCCGAGACGTCCTTCACCTTCATCGATCCCGACACGGCCACGCTCGACGCGCTTCTGCGTCCGGCCGATCGCGCACGTGTGACGGTCATGGGCGCGCGCCTGCAGGACGTTCCGCTGACGACGTTCGACGCGCTGGCCGCGAACGACATCCTCTTCATCGATTCGACGCACGTGTCGAAGACCGGCAGCGACGTCAATCGCATCCTCTTCGACATCCTCCCGCGCCTCGCCTCGGGCGTCCACATTCACTTCCACGATGTCTTCTACCCGTTCGAGTATCCGAAAGAGTGGGTCTACGAAGGGCGGGCGTGGAACGAGGACTACATCCTCCGCGCCTTCCTCGAATTCAACGATTCCTTCGAGATCGTGCTCTTCGGCACCTGGCTGGCGCTCTTTCATCGCGAACTGCTGGACGAGCTGATGCCGATGACACGCGAGAATCCGGGCGGGAGTCTGTGGCTGGTGCGGCGGTAGCGACGTCGGGCGGGTCGCGAGGCATACACCCCCGCGACCCCAAAACCTCGCGACTGCGAGACCGCTACTGTGTAATCACCAGCTCCACTCTCCGGTTCTGCTGCCTTCCCGCCGCCGTCTTATTCGTCACGATCGGCGCCTCTTCTCCCTTGCCGCTGGCGCTGATGTGATCTGCAGGGATGCCGGCGGAGATGAGATAGTCCTTCACCGCGTCAGCGCGTTTCTCGGACAGCGCCTGATTCGTTGCGTTGCCACCGACATTGTCCGTGTGCCCTTCGACGGCGATCTTCAGTGAGGGATCCGTTGCGATTTGCGTGGCAATCTTCTTGAGCGTCGACTTCGCGCCCGGCTTGAGCGACGTCTTGCCGGTATCGAAGAGGATGCCGCCATTCAGCGTGACCACCAATCCTCGCGGTTCGCTCCGCGTTGCCGCGATTCGATTCAACTCGTTCTGAATCCGCAGCCGCCGCGCCTCGGCCTCGCGCTCCGCGAGTTGTTTCCGGGTCTCGTCCAACTGACTCTGGACCTGTTGCGCCGCGGCCTGCGCCTGCTGCGCGGCCATCTGGGACTGCTCTGCCTGAGCGTTTGCCTGCTGCGCCTGAGCGTTCGCTTGCTGTGCCTCGGCTTGCGCGGCCTGTGCCTGTTGCGTCGCGTTCTCGGCCTGCTGCCTCAGCGCGGCCGCTTCCTCGTCCGTCTGTTTGCGTCTAGCCTCGGCTGCCGCGATCGACTGTTGCTGCTGCTCGGCGAGCTGCCTTCGCGACGCGGCCTCTCGCTCCAGCGATTGCCGCAGCAAGTCGAGTTGTTGCTGCCGGGCAAGAATGTCGGCCTGCCGCTGCGAGAGCACCTCGGGTGAAAGATTCGCCGCCTGCTGCGCCGCGGTCAGATCGGTTCGAAGACGATTCACCTCGGCCTGCATCGACTCAGCGTTGGCGCGCTCGCGCTCCTGAATCGTTCGCAGTGCGAGCTGCTGATCCTCGATCTGGCGCCGCATCGCGTCGACATCCGAGGGGCTGGAGGTGGCGATGGAGGCTTCGTATTTGCCGAAGGCTTCGTCGAGTTGGCGCTCCGTGGCAATCCGCGCCTGACGATCCGATTCGATGCGCGCCTCGGCCGTGCGGCGGCTGTCATCGATCTGCTGCCGTAGCCGCTCCACTTCCGCCGACTGCGCCTGACGGTTCGCCTGTTCCGCCGCAAGTTGCTGCTGCATCGCGGCGACGCGCCGCTCCGAGGCTTCGCGCTCGGCACGTTCGATCGCAGCCTGCCGCTCGCTCATCGCTTGCGCCAGACGCGTTCGATCGAGCTGGATGCCAGGCAGCGCCTTGTTGGATTGCGCGAAGCGTGCGAGATAGAGGGCACGCCGGCCGATCATCTCCGCGCGGTAGGCGAGATCATCCGCGGCCTCGCTCTCGCTCGTGCTGCGCGAGACACGTTTCGCGCTCTCGATGTACTGATCCGCGATCTTGATGTCGTTGTCCGGCACCGTATCGAGCGCACCGGCCACTCTGGCCTGATCGACCGCGAATTGCGCGGCAGCGATGCGTTCCTTCGTCGTAGCGCCGCGGCGAATCTCGATCGTCGGCGACTCCTCGGGGAGCAACGTCACATTCGACGTTCCACCAAAGCGCACGATGTCGCCCTGCAAGCCGTGAATCGCCGAGTTCGTGCTCAGCCAGCGCGCCTTCGCTGCCGCCGCCTGCGCCGCAGCAGTCGCTTCGATCGCGCGCATCTGCGCCTGTCCGCGAACCGATTGCTTCGATGCGTTCCAGTTCTCCTGCGCGAAGCGCTCGCGGGCGAGAGCCTCGTCGTAAATCGACTTTGCAAAGACCGCCGCGCCAGCAGTATCCGCCGCCGCCAGAGCCTGCTGCGCCCTGCTCAGGTCGGTCGCCGGTTGTGCGGCAAGGGCTCCAGCGACCAACATAGCAAGCACGGCCGTACGTAGTGCGTACATGATTCCTCCTCGTTTCAAAGTGAGGAGTGCAAGGGTGATGCGCGGCAAGACATTGGCGAGCGTCGTATCATTAGGCCTGCGTAGGCCCGACTACGCGCAAGGTGGCGACGATGCCGAAGATAGTCAAAGCAGAGTATCTCGCGCGAGAACAGAAGCTGAAGCTTGATGAACCCCTTGAAGGCGTTGCTGACCACGCTCGTTTTCAGGTCTCGTTGAGTGCTGTGCAAACGCCAGATTCAAAACCTTGGCTTCACCTGAAGGGTGGGCTGCCGAAGGAAGCGATCAGTGCGTGGCGTTCCTCGATCGCGGCGCTGTCAGCTCCCGATGAGCGGTAGGAAGCGCTACTCCCGTAGGATCTTTCTTACTGCTGTCGACGACTGAATCAGAATCGCGCGTTCGCTGGAGCACCTAGGCCAACTTCCGGCGCCAGACCGGGAGTGAGGTTGAGCTGTCCACTAATCACTGTCGCGAACGTCATGCTCGGCTGGTCCACGGTGACCACGGTGTAGCGCAGCCAACCTTGCGTGGTCGGATTTGCAAGGCAGGTATCTGGCCCTTTGCGCAAGGCACCGGCTTGGATGAGCGTATCTGGCGGAACCTGCACATCGCGCCTATCCACCACACTATTGTCGCAACTGCGCCTCACCTCGATATGTGCATTGGCTACACTCTGACTCTGATTATAAATGCCCACATTGATCCGCGCATCCTTCACGCCGAGATCAGTCCCCAAGTGAACCTGCGGCTGGTTGGCAGGCACGGCATCACGGAATACGGGGAGCGATACCTTTCCGAGCGAACCAAGAAAGCCCGGCTCGGCGTTACAGATGTACATATCAAACATCTCGTCGCGGCTCTCGATTACAACGCCTTCCGGCACCTCAAGATGCATGATCCAAAGAGCGCTCGTTGCCTGCGGATTGCCAATAGGAAACCATGACGAACCCAACAGGGCGTTAGCCGATATGACCGACCCAGGGGGAAGGTCGATGTGATCGGGGCTCAGATTGGAAGGCGGGCCGTTACTGATTCCCAGTATCCGGACGGTCACCGTCCCAGCCGTGCTGTTATAAAACGTCAGCACATCCCCCCACGCCAACGAGTCACAACCCGCGACATGAGCGCCGATCGCGCTAAATCGAATTACGTGCGCCGGCGCGGCCCAAAGTGTCGGCGTCACAATCAGCGCGAATACAACAATCACAACTCCTGCCCGAAACGGAGCTCTCATTGTCAATCCCTCTAGTCACGGAACAACGTTAAAGGCAGCGATGTCACCGTAACTTGTGGCAATATCTACCGTCGCCGACGCCGCAAACCCCAGATACGACGGATACCAAATATCTTGATAGTCACCTATCGAATAGGCATAGGGCGGCGAACCTATAATAGCGTAACGCCTTATGTCCGAAGTCCGGCAGGTCGGACAACTGATCGTATGATCCAACGTGCCCCCATTCAAGACGTAGGAGAAGGCGGTCTTGTATTGCAGTGTGCTGGTATCAGTCCGCCGGTACCATGAGACGACATAATTCCCGGCGGGATCATAGTCAATGGCAGGGTCCCAGGAGTCGAGACTGGCGTCCGTCAAGGCGAACGGCCCCCTGTCGAATCCCGGGCTGCAGACTGGATTGCACGTGGGAGCCGGATTCCAGCGAAAGAAGTACGAGTGCATCTTCGCCGTGTTGACATCCGGTCCGTCCCAGGCATTGAGCACGATCCCGATGCTGCCGGACGGCGTGTCCGAAACCTCGTGCCAATTATAGCGTGCCGATATGATGCTTGCTGCGATGATGCAGTCGCCCGCGGATCGATTCACACAAATGCGGCCCTCAGGGGAGACCGCCAGGCGTATCGTGCTATCATTCAGCAGATCGAAGTACCCTTTCGGATCGCATGAAAAACCCTTGTCGTCGGATTCATACACATAAATCCGATGGAAACCCCAGTCAAGGTAGATTACATATACTCTACCGTACGGGCCTCCGTGGCTAATTTGCGGGACCACTACAATAGGGGACTGCAAACCGCCGGAGCCCGATGGTGGATTTGGTACGTTTGCACGGATTTTCCACTGTCCGGCCGGTGGAGTGACGTCGTCCAACATGGCGAAACCAATCGATTGCGTAAACGAGGGCGCACCGTTCACCGGGTTCCTGAGATATGTCGCGTAAACTGTGCCCGCAGTGTTTGGATCCTGAGAAACGACGATACTCGGCTTGTCGATCAGGAATCGGTCGTCGATGATCTGGTTGCCGACAGAGTAGCTCGTTCCAGTATGGGACTCCACCTCCTGATACGACCACCCGGAGCCGTTGTTCATCCACACTAGCAAACCGTTATCGCCGTACGGTGTTCCAGGACCGGGACTGACACTAGCAGTGGAGAGGTAGACGGTTTGCGGGTTAAGCCCGCCAAGGTAATTATTAGGTGACAGCAACGGATCACCATTGTTTGCTCTCGGACCTTGCAGCGTGGTGGCGACGCTCCATCCGCCGCCGTTATTCGACGCTGCCATGATACGAAAATTCGGGGCATTTGGACCACCGTAAAACTGCATCCAGGCCGAGTATTGCGTTTCCGCGTGCGTTACGCCATTGCGAACGGTAGTGATACTAGGTTCTCGGTCTTCGTTAACGTCGGAGTTAATCATCGTTGGACCCGAAGCGGCCAAGACTACTGGCGCGAGCGTACCGCGCGAAACAGACTTTGGCGGAGGAGTGACTACGCTTGCCTCCACGGCGGGAGCCAGCGATAGGGTTGGCGGCTTGACAGTACCCAATCGGGAAAGTCCCCATAGATACATGGTCGGGCTTAGGGCGATTTTGTCGAGATCAGCCTTCGATGTAGGTGGCTTGAATGGAGTCGTCGCCAAGAGCGGTTGCCGAGGTGGTACATGCGGAGCAGGCCGCTGCTTCGGAAGAACCAAGGGCAACGGTGGAAAGTCGCCTGCGACGACAGGCAGACACATCACTACTAATAGGGTCGCGAAACAGCAACGGCGCGCGGATGATGACATCTGTGACTCCAGCTCGAGCGTTTATGTTGGAATTGTATGTAAAGGGACTTCTGAGGCCTGAAGGAAAAATGGCATTACATGGGATCTCCAAGCGAAATGTGCGCCACTCGCTCGAAAACGCCGCGCTTGTTGATTCCTGACCGGCGAAGGGTTGAGGATTACCCGCCCAGATACGCCTTCTTGATCTCATCACGCCGCAGCAGTTCGTCGGCGTTGCCTTCCAGCACGATGCTCCCCGTCTCCATCACGTAGCCGCGATGGGCGGTCATGAGAGCCATGTGGGCGTTCTGCTCGACGAGGAGGATTGTCGTCCCTTCGCTGTTGATCTCTTTGATGACGCGGAAGATCGTCTGCACCATTTGAGGGGCGAGACCGAGGGAGGGTTCGTCGAGGAGGAGCACCTGCGGTTTCGACATCAGCGCGCGGGAGATCGCAAGCATCTGCTGCTCGCCGCCAGAGAGCGTTCCTGCGCTCTGCTTGATTCGCTCTTTGAGGACTGGAAAGAGCGCGAAGACGCGGTCGTACTCGGACTGCTTGATCTTGTCCTTGCGCAGATACGCGCCGAGCTCGAGGTTGTCGTTGACGGTCAGATTCGCGAAGATGCCGCGGCCCTCGGGCACATGCGACACGCCCATCGCCGTGATGACGTGCGGCTTCAGGCCGGTGATGTTGCGGTCTTCGTAGCTGACTCCGCCAGTGCGCGGCTTGAGGAGACCTGAGATCGTTCGCAGCGTCGTCGTCTTCCCCGCGCCATTCGCGCCGATGAGGGTGACGATCTCGCCTTTCTTCACTTCGAGGTTGATCCCGTGAAGGGCGGTGATGCTGCCATACGAGACTTCGAGATTGCTGACCGTTAGAAGCGCGCTCATACCTTCGCCGCCTCCGCCGGTGCGCCGAGGTAGGCCTCAATCACATCGGGATCGGCGCGGACCGCAGCAGCCGTCCCTTCGAAAATCGTCTTGCCGAAATTGAGAACCATGATCCGCTTCTCGCAGAGATCCATCATCAGATCCATGTTGTGCTCGATCACGAGGATGGCGATCTTGAAGCGGTCGTGAATGTCGCGGATGGTCTGAACCAGAGCGAGCGTCTCGCTGTCGTTGAGACCCGCGGCCGGCTCGTCGAGGAGCAGCAGCTTGGGCCGCGCCGCCAGCGCCCGCGCGATCTCCAGCCGGCGCTGGTCACCGTACGGAAGATTCTTCGCGTAGTAGCTGGCTCGGTTCTCGAGCCCGAAGATTTGCAGCAGATCCATCGCATCGCGGTCCGCGGTCTTTTCCGCACCCTGAAAACGATTCGTCTTCAGGACGGCAGTCGTTCCGGAGTATTTGTAGTGGATGTGACCGCCGATCTTCACGTTGTCGAGCACCGACAGCTCTTTGAAGAGGCGGATGTTCTGGAACGTGCGGGCCACGCCGAGGGCGGTGATCTGGTACGGCTTGAAATCGTGCGTCGATACTCCGCCGACGAAGATCTCTCCCTCGGTGGGCTTGTAGACGCCGGTGAGCATGTTGAA
>JAXDGW010000063.1:0-12097 GCA_034664845.1 Thermoanaerobaculia bacterium
GAACCGGCGAAGCACGGAGAGGAATCTCCTGCCGAAGCACGAAGTTCGCTCCGTAGGCGGGAGATTCCTCTCCGTGCTTCGCCGGTTCGGAATGACAGCATCGTCATGAGCGGCGATTTCAGGACAACCGGCTGAAGATCAGCGTCGCGTTCGTCCCGCCGAAGCCGAAGGAGTTCGACATCACGTGCGTCACGTTCTGCTCGCGCGCCGTGTTGGGAACGTAGTCGAGATCGCACTCGGGATCGGGCGTCTCGTAGTTGATCGTCGGCGGGATGATGTTGGTCTTGATGGTCATGGCGGCGACGGCAGCCTCGAATCCGCCTGCGGCGCCGAGGAGATGGCCGGTCATCGATTTCGTCGAGCTGACCGCGACTTTGTACGCATCCTCGCCGAACACACCTTTGATCGCGATCGTCTCGGTCTTGTCGCCGACCGACGTCGATGTTCCGTGGGCGTTGATGTAGTCGATGTCGGAAGGATTCCGTTGCGCGTCGCGCAGAGCGCTTTTCATCACGCGAATCATCCCGCTCCCATCCTCGGCAGGCGAGGTGATGTGATGTGCGTCGCTGGACATGCCGTAGCCGACAAGCTCGCAGTAGATCGTCGCGCCGCGTGCTTTGGCGTGCTCGATCTCCTCGAGGATCAGCATGCCCGCGCCTTCGCCGATGACGAAGCCGTCGCGGTTCAGATCCCATGGCCGTGAGGCATGCTCGGGATCGTCATTGCGCAACGTCAGCGCGCGCATTGCCGCGAAACCTCCCACCGCCAGCCGGCAGACCACCGCTTCGCTGCCGCCGGCGAACATGACGTCGGCATCATCACGTTGGATGACTTTGAAGGCGTCGCCGATGGCGTGGGCGCCGGTTGCGCACGCCGTGGCTGGCGCGGAGTTGGGGCCCTGGCAGCCATAGCGGATCGAGATCTGGCCGGCTGCGAGATTGACGATGAGGCCTGGGATGAAGAAGGGAGAGATCCGGCCCGGACCGCGCTCGAGCATCTTGCTGTGCATTTCCTCGATCAGAGGCAGGCCTCCGATTCCGGAGCCGACGATGACGCCGAGCCGTTCGTTGTTGCAGTTGGCGTAGTCGAGGCCGGAGTCTTTCACGGCCATTTCGGCCGCTGCCAGTGCGTAGTGGATGAAGGTGTCAGATTTCTTGACCTCCTTCTTTTCCATCCAATCCTCGGCGTTGAAGCCTTTGACCTCCGCCGCGATCTGGCAGGCGAAGCCGGCGGGATCGAACTTCGTGATCCGGCCAACGCCGGAGCGCCCTTCGATGAGCCCCTGCCACGTCGGTTCGTTGCCGACTCCGAGGGGAGAGACCATCCCGATTCCGGTAACGACGACGCGGCGTTTGCTCATGCGTATTCGCGAATCTGCAAGGGTGTGGACACGGGAGATAAGTGGATCATTCCCGGAATGGCACGGACCGGGTGGGCCCGTGCCGGATGGAACTACGACGCTGTGGCGCGCGAGGCGATGTACTCGACGGCGTCCCTGACCTTCTTGATCTTCTCGGCCTCGTCGTCGGAGATCTCCACGCCGAACTCCTCCTCGAACGCCATGATCAGCTCGACGGTATCGAGCGAATCGGCTCCGAGGTCCTCGACGAACGACGCATCCGGTTTTACTTCTTCGGCATCGACGCCCAGCTGCTCGACGATGATTGCTTTGACGCGATCCTCAACCGACATCGGTATGTCCTCCTCATTTCCCCGCACGGGAGTGGGGGAATGCAGGGCGTTTTTTAGCACAAAAACATCGAATGCAGAATGCGAATCGTCAATCGCGAGTTCACATGGCAACGATGATACGAAAACTGCTGCTATTGCTGGTCATCGTCGCCGTGGTGTGGTTTGGCGCCAGAGCGCTGGTGCATCGCGGCGAGGTCAAGGCCACCGTGGTTTTCGACCGCGCCGGTTCATTACGGAAAGGCGATCCGGTCGTGGCGGGCGGATCGACGATCGGCGCCGTCCGCAAAGTGACCCATCTCGACGATACCGACGCCGTGTCGATCGTGATCGACCGCGAGCACCGGCGCGATGTGGTGCGCGACTCCCAGTTCGCCATCGATGGGCACAAGCTGGTCGTCACCAACACATTCGCGGTCGGGTCGCCCATCGCCGACGGTGCGGTGCTGCGCGCCCGGACGGATGGCATGAGCGCCTGGCTGGCAAAACATGGCGCGGCCGTCGAGCCGTTCATCGCGAAGCTCAAGAAGGCGGCCGATCAGGAGATCGACAAGCTCGATCAAAAGCATCTCGACGAAGAGCTGGCGTCGCTCAAGTCGAAGGTCCCGGAGTGGAAAGCAGAAGGCGCCGACGCGCTCGGGCATCACGTCGACCGCATCCGCACGCGGGTCGAGAAGATGGAGAACGACCTTCGCCGCTCGAATCGCGGGGACGAAGCGAAGAAGATCAAGGAGAAATTCGACAAATGGCTCGACGAAGTGCAGCGCTGAACGACCGGAAGACCTTCACGTACGAGGAGGCCGCGGCGCTGCTGCCGCAGGCCCGGCGCATCACGGCGGATGCGGTGGCCGAGGTCGATGCGCTGGCGGAGAATGAATCGGCGGTGGCCGAATCCGAGCGCATCATCACCGACTGGGCCGGCGCCATCATCGAGCTCGGGATCGAAGTGAAAGGTCTCTGGCTCATCGACTTCGATTGCGGCAGCGGCTACTACTGCTGGCAGCACCCGGAACCGTCGCTCCAGTATTTTCATGGATACGAGGAAGGGTTCGGAGCGAGGGTGAAGCTGCAGTAGGTGAGGGTTGCTGCGAGCGCGCATCCTGAGCCGCCGAAGGACACGAAGTGCCGAAGGACGGTCGAAGGACCCCCCGCGATTCCTGCCGGTTTGTTCCAGTGAAAGCACAAGATCGGGGGGTCCTTCGACGTCCTCCGGCACTTCGTGTCCTGCGGCGTTCTCAGGATGACAGTCGTCGTGGTCAATCGCTCAGTGTTTCTACCAAGTTCTCGATCCGCGCTTTCAAATCGTCCCGCGTCGCCGCGAACCGCGACGCGCCGTTCCCGTCGCCCCACGTTGGGTCTTCGATCGGCCAGTGCTCGATTCGTTTCGCACCGGGCCAGAGCGGACAGTCCTGCGCGGCGGAGTCGCAGACGGTGACGACGACGTCGAACTCTTGATCGATGAATTGCGCTGCCGGTTTCGAAGTCGCGTCGCGGATGTCGATCCCGATCTCTGCGAGCGCGCTGATCGCCAGAGGATGAACCCATCCCGCCGGCCGCGATCCGGCGGAGACGACCTCGATCTCTTCCCCATGAAACGCCCTCGCCAGCCCCTCGGCCATCTGACTCCTCGCCGCGTTTCCGGTGCAGAGAAAAAGAATTCGTTTCTTCGCCGTCATGTCACCGATTGTATGCCGCGTGCGCTGCTATTCTCGGCGGCCATGATCAAGATATTGCCCAACCTGCTCGTTGCCCTCGCTCTTCTCGCCGCCTCGTGCGCGCATGTGCGCCCGAGGGAGTCGTTCGTGCTGGGACGTGCCGGAGCGATCCGTGTCAGCGACGGCGGCCGCGGCTCCGCGCTGCCGGTTCTTTTCGTCCACGGCAACGGCGCGAATCTCACGCAATGGCAAGCCCAGCTCGATCACGTTCGCCTCACCCGCCGCGCGGTCGCGCTCGACCTGCGCGGGATGGGGCAGTCGGCGATCTCCACGAAAGGCGACTACTCGGTCGAAGCGATGGCCTCCGACGTTGCCGCGGTAGCCGATGCGCTGGACCTCAAGCGCTTCGTCATCGTCGGCCACAGCTATGGAGGCGGCGTCGTGGCCGCGTACGCCGCAGCGCATCCTGATCGCGTCGCCGGTGCCGTATTCGCCGACTCAGCCGCAAACGTGAATATGCCGAAGGAAGCAGGAGAGAAGTTCGTCGCCGCGCTGCGCAAGGACAAGGACGCGGTCGTCAAGGCGTGGTTCGCGCCAATCCTCGCCAACGCCACCGAGCCCGTTCGCGACGCCGTCCTCTCCTCGGTTCACGCGACCTCCGTAGACGCCTTCGCGGGCGCCCTCGTCGGCCTCGCCGCGCACGATGTCGGCGCCGATGTCCGCGCCTACAAAGGTCCGCGCCTCGCCATCATCGCCGCAGGACTGGCAAAGAATCCGTCATCGTTCCACTCTCAGTTCCCCGAGGTCCCGTCGCGCGAGATGGAGGGAGTGAGCCACTGGCTGATGATGGACAAGCCGGAGGAGTTCAATCGGATTCTCGACGAGTTTTTGGCGACGGTGCGGTAGCCGTCGGAACGCTGGCGTCCCGCCGGCTGGCATGGCTGCGTCTCGCTGCCATCCGTGGCCACACGCAGGCGGGACGCCTACGAGCCAGCCGGCGAGGACGCCTGCGTTCCGCTGAGCGCTTTGCGCGCCCGGATGAGTTGCACACAGAGCTCGCGATCGCATTCTCGACGAGTTTCTGGCGACGGTACGGTAAGCGCCGGAACGCTGGCGTCGCGCCGGCTGGCTTGGCTGCGTCTCGCTGCCATCCGGCGGCAACACGCAGGCGAGGACGCCTACGAGCCAGCCGGCGAGGACGCCAGCGTTCCGCTGAGCGCGTCGTGCGCCCGGATGAGCTGCACACAGAGTTCGCGATCGCATCCTCGACGAGTTTCTGGCGACGGTGCGGTAAGCGCCGGAACGCTGGCGTCGCGCCGGCTGGCTTGGCTGCGTCTCGCTGCCACCGTGGCAACACGCAGGCGAGGACGCCTACGAGCCAGCCGGCGAGGACGCCAGCGTTCCGCTAGCGCATCGCGCTCCAATCAATTGCCTACAGACCTCTCGCCGACTCCGGCACGATCACCTTCAGCGACCGCGGCACGATCTCGATTGCCAACGACGATGGCATCGTCACCGGCTCGCCGTCGAGATGCGCGGCGCCTGCGGCTGACCGTCGGATCGTGATGCTGCGGCCGCGAAACGTGGATACGCCTCGCGCGCGGTGCAGGCTTCCTCCGAAGAGTTTGGCGGCGAGGATCGGCATTCGGAGAAACGATGCGTGCTCGATGAGTGTCACGTCGAGCACGCCGTCCTGCAGCGACGCCAGCGGGGCGATGCGGGCGTTGTTGCCGTACTGGCTGGCGTTGGCGATGGCGATCACGAAGGCGCGCCGGCGCATCGTCCCGCCATCGATGGTGAGCTCGTACTCTTCCGCCGCGTAGCGCGCGAAGCCGCGCAGAGCGACGCGCACGTACGTCTGCAGGCCGCGCGTGCCGGCGACGGCAAACGCATCGGCGATCCAGGCATCGAAGCCGATGCCCATCGCGTTGACGAATGGCCTCCCGTTCACCGTTGCCGTGTCGATCGTCTCGATGCGCAGGCCGCAGCAGGCACGCAACGATGCGCGCGCGTCCAACGGCAAATTGAGATGCCGCGCCAGTCCGTTGCCGGAGCCGGTTGGGAGGATACCGAGTGTGAGATTGGTACTGATGAGGCGCTTGGCGACTTCGTGCACGGTGCCGTCGCCGCCGACCGCGTAGATGATGCGGACACCCCTCGCTGCCGCGGACGCGATCACGTCATCGAGATCCTCTTTCGATCCGCACGCGACGATCTCGTGCTCAAACTCCCAGGTGTCGCGAATGATGGGAGTGAGATCGCGCCTGCGGTTCGTGCCCGACCGCGCGTTGACCAGAAAGAGCGTCTTCATGGGTCCACGACGTCGCTGGGAGCGCTCACTCCTCGCACCACCACCGCCGCGATGATCATGCCGATCGCGGCGGATGCGAGCACGTCGCTTGTCCAGTGCCGGAAGGCGAGGACGCGCGAGACGGCGACGGAGAGGGCAAGCAGAAAGACAACGAAGCGTGTGGCGCGCGACGGCGAGGAAAGGATTAGAACGCCGCCGAGTGCGAACGCTCCGACGGTGTGGCCGCTGGGAAATGAAGTGGCCGCGGCGCGGGCATGTTCGAAGGGCCCCAGCCAGAGCTCCGGGCGCGTGCGGCCGGCGACATACTTGACGATCTGCACGGCGACGCCGGCAACTGCCCCGCTGAGCGCCATCGCGACGGCGTAGGCGATCCAGCGGTGATGGCGGTAGGCGACGCCGGCGATCAGAAAGAACAGCACGACCATGGCCGGGTTCATCCCGCCGCCGAAACGGTTGGTGAACCGGATCGTGTCCTGGATGCCGGCTGACTGCACGCGCTCCGCCCAGGCGGTGACCGGCGTGTCGGCGAATCTCCAGATCAGCGCGATGAGCAGCGCCGCGGAGAGGACGGCAAAGGCGTCGCTCCTGCGCGTGCGCACGCGGGTCGCGCGCAGGAGAGACCACGCTTCACGGAAATCGTGCGCAGCGAAGTCAGACGACGGATGGAGAATCGCGAGCACAAAAAGGCCGGCGATGAACCAGAAGGCGACATCCCACGCCGGAGCTTCGCGCCCGAGGAAGGAGAGATCGTCGATGCCGAGCTGGGCGTGGCAGCAGAGGTCGTTGATCGCAATCGCCGGCGACGGCCAGAAGACCGACAGCGCGAGCAGCGCGATGAACGCCGCGGCGGCGAAACGGCGTTTATCGTCGATAGACATAGAACCACTTTCCGATCATGCGGAAGGCATCGACCATCTGATAGCCGTACAGTTGCGGGGCGATCTCGCCGGCGTGCGCGCGCGCCGTCACGATCACGGTGGGCGTCATCTGCGCCAGCGTGTAGGGCGTCGCGTAGGTGACCCGCTCGTATCCGAGGGGCATGTTCCGCGTCCAGAGGTAGGGGGCGGCGTAGAGCGCGATCTGCTCCGGCGGGACGTGCTGCTTCTCGAGCGCCGCGACCAGTGGTCTCGTCGAGACGAGATCATTGACGATGGGCATCAGGGCGATGGCGATGAAGGCCATGGCCACGATCGGGACCAGGCCGGTGGCGATGGTGGAGGTGGTGAGCGATGCGCGCAGGGTGATGAGCAGCGCGATGATTGCGGCGATGGCGGTGACGATGAAGAGCGCTTTCACTTGCGGGAGTTGGAGGAGTGCGGCGTCGGGGCTTTTGATTCGGGTTGGAGAGATGAAGAGGGCGGTGATGGCGATTAGGGCGATGAGTGCATTCGCGATGAGATTCGCCGCCGGGCCGGCGGCGGTCCAGCCGGCGGGCCGCCGGCGTTCCATACTCTCATCTACATAGCGCGCGGTCAGCAGCGCTACCGGCGGGATCATCGTCATCATGTAGACATCGAGTTTGCTGCTCATGATCGAGTACGGGACGACGACGGCGATGATCCAGTTGATGAGAAAGCGTTGCGTGCGCCAGAGCGCGAACACAGCGACGCACGCCAGAAAAAACCAGGGGAAGAGTGAAGCCGGGAGGTGCGCGACGTAGAACCACGGCGGCGCGTTGTGGACCCATGAGGCAATGGCGCGGCCGACGGTCTGCTTGACGATGACTTCGCGTGTGTAGGCGCCGCCGCCGAGGAGCATGGCGGGGATGAACCAGAGAAGAGGGATCGCGATCATCGCCAGAAGCGCGGGCGTGTAGTTGCCGCGCGGCGCACGGCGGCGGCGCCACCACTCCAGAGCGAACAGCACGATCGTGATCACGGGCGCCATCGGACCCTTGATCAGCGTGGCCACGCCGATGAAGACGCCGCACCAGAAGAGTGCGCGAAAGTTTTCGCGCTCGAAGAACTGCTCGAGGTGGAAGAGCGCCAGCACGATGAACGCGGTGAAGGTCACGTCCATCCGCGCGCTCTGCGCCGAGGTCCAGATCATGATCGACGATCCGCAGATGAAGGCGGCCAGCGGACTCCCTCTCCGCCACATCACCCAGAGGAGAAAGATCAATCCCATCAGCGAAGGGAGCACGAAGGCCCAGGTCGAGTAGACGCCGAGGGGAACGGTCAAAAGATCGATCAGCCAGAAGTGAAGCGGCGGTTTGTGTGTGAACGGCGTCCCATTGAGAGTCGGCAGAAAAAACGCGCCGGTCGCGCGCATCTCCCGTACGACCTGGCCGTATTTCGTTTCGTCGCCGACGAAGAGATCGCGCTGCATCGGCGTGATGAGCGCGAAAAGGACCAACAGCGCAATGGCGGCGGTGAGGGAGCGGGACACGAGTGAATAGTAGATTAGTGGAGAGAAGCAGAGATCAGGGAGCAGAGATCAGAGATCAGGGGCAATCAGGGGCCAGAGGTCAGAACTTGCGACGTTGTAGAAGAATCCTGGCGATTACAGGCCGTGGCATACATCGGACCATTCATGCGCTCACGCGATTCAAAAGCGGTGGCTGCGCCACCGCAGTCCAAAGCGCTTCGCGCGAAATGCCGCGGACAAAAATAAGATCGAGCGAGAGTTTCGCGCGAAGCGCTTTGGACTGCGGCAGCGCCAGCTGGCGCTTTCAAATCGCACGTGTAACGAGACCGTCGGCAACCAAGGAATCATGAATCTCTACCCCTGATCTCTGATCTCTTGTCTCTGATCTCTGCACCAACGAAAAGAGCCGCCTCGCGGCGGCTCAATTGATCAGGTGTGTCGTCGATCCGCTATGCCATCGCGTGTTGATTCTCGTAGGTGCGGATCCGGGCGGCCATCTGGTCCTTCAATTGGAGTTTTCGCTTCTTCAACGTTTTCTCTTCGAGCTCTTCATCGAGGGAGACCTCGTTCTTCGTCGTGAGCTCGCCCAGGCGCGACTCGCATGCGTGATGCTCGTCGAGCCATTTGCGAAACTCGTCGTCTTCGCTGCTGAGAATCCGTTGAATGTCAGCGATTTGATTCGACATCCTCTATCCTCCTTCGAAGTACCTTCGCCAGAAATTGTAGCACTGCGGAAGTCTCCGTTGAATCACTCTAAGTTGCGTAAAGTCAGGCAGTTGGAATTGCAAGGGGCGGGCCCGCCGAGTTTCTGACGGCAACCGGCCCGCCTTCCCATCGGCTCCGCCTTTGCACTACCATCCCCCGCAATGTCGAAAGTGCCGTGGGCGCCTGAGGGCTGGCTGTTCCTGATTCCAGTTCTCATCCTGACAGCGGTGGCGCTGCTGATTCAGTGGACGGTCGCCGCCATCATCCTCGGGCTGCTTGCCGTCTTCCTGATCAACTTCTTCCGCGATCCGCGCCGTACCGGATCGGACCATCACGTCGACGTCCTCTCTCCCGCGGACGGCACGGTCGTGCAGATCAAAGACATCCCGGACGGCGACATCTGGCCGGGCCTGACGCGGCAGGTCAGCATCTTCATGTCCGTCTTCGATGTCCACGTCAACCGCGCGCCGATCACCGGGCGGATCATTCACTACCGCTACAACCCTGGAAAAAAGATCGCGGCATTCTCCGAGAAGTCGTCGACCGATAACGAGCAGAACCTCATCGTGGTCGAAGACAAGCACGGCGCGAAGCTGGCTTTTAAACAGATCGCCGGCCTGCTGGCGCGGCGCATCGTCTTCGACAAAAAAGAAGGTGATGACGTCGTGCGCGGCGAGCGCGTCGGCATGATCAAGTTCGGCTCGCGCGTCGACATGTTCTTCCCCGCCGACGCCGTCATCAAGGTCGGCATGCGCGACAAGGTGAAAGTCGGCCTTACCGTCGTGGCCGAGCTCGGAGTGAAGTGATGCAGCGGCAGGACGTCCGGAAGAATCTTCGCCGCGGCGTCTACATCGTGCCGACCGTGTTCACGATGCTGAACATTTTCTTCGGCTTCCGCTCCATCGTGAACAGCATGCGCGGCGCCGAGGCCATCGCGACGGGGCATACCGACCTGGCCATCCACGCCTTCGAGATCGCCTGCATTTCGCTGTTGATCGCGGCGGTGTTCGATACGTTCGACGGACTCGTGGCCCGCCAACTCGGCGCGACGAGCGAGTTCGGCAAGGAGTACGACTCGCTCGCCGACGTCGTCACGTTCGGCTGCGCGCCGGCCGTGCTCGTCTACGCGTGGGGACTGCATTCGCTGGGAAAACTCGGCGTCGGCATCTCCTTTCTCTTCCTCGTCAGCGTCTCGCTTCGCCTGGCGCGTTTCAACGTCATGACCGGCAAGTCCGACTACCGTTACTTTGTCGGGCTGCCCAGCCCGGCCGGAGCGCTGACGCTCGCCGCGGTCATCTACTACGCGCCGGCGCCGGTGCTCGACCATCGCTTCGCCATCGTGATCATCATCCTCACCGCCTGCACGGCGTTCGCAATGGTGTCGCCGATCCGTTGGCGCGCGCAGAAGGGCCTCAATTTCCACAAGGGACGGTCGTTGATGTACATCGTCCTTCTTGCCGCGATCATCGCCATCGCCTGGGCCTGGCCGCGCCCGTTCCTCCTTTTCTTCGCCATCGCCTACCTCGCCTCGGGGCCCCTGATCCGCCTCTGGACGATCGCCTTCCCATCGCGGACGCCACCTGAGGTTCTGCCGACGTCGGCGACGACGTAGAAGACCGGCGCGTTGCCCGGCTGAGTTCGCAAACCGTGTGTGCTACAACTCGCGCCGCAAATGACCGAGCCCAAAAAACCGTCCGGCTACCGCCTCGCCATCGTCAATCCGCAGACGCTGGTCGGCACTGAAATCCAGTCGATCCTGCGCGAGCGCAACTTTCCGTTCGCCAAAGTCGTCCTGCTCGACAGCACGGGAACATCGACGGGACTCCTGACCGAAATCGGCGACGAGCCTGCGATCGTGCTGCCGGTTTCGGATGACGAGATGGAAGACTGCGACATCGTCTTCTTCTGCGGATCGGCGGAAAACAACCGCGAGTGGATCGAGCGCTACCGCGACGACAACTTCATCGCGATCGATCTCTCGCAGCCGTCGAGTGCGGATGGCAAACTCGTGATCGCCGGTTTGAATCTCGACGAGATTGATACCAGCGATCGCCTGCTGGTCTCGCCGCATCCGATCGCGATTCCGATCGCGCTCATCCTCCACCAGATCGAGCGCCTCGGACGCGTCGAGAGTTGCACCGCCTCAGTCGTGCAGCCGGCATCCGAATCCGGACCGCTCGGCGTGGAAGAACTGGCCCGCCAGACGATCAACGTTCTCAACATCCAGACCGTGCCGCAGGAAGTGTTCGGCCGTCAGCTCGCCTTCAACCTCTATCCGGCTCCGGAACGCAACGAGGAATTCATCACCTCGCAGATTCGCGCGCTGACCGATCCCGCCACGGAACTCGCACTTCTCGTGACGCAGGGAGGGATGTTTCATAGTCACACGTTCTCCCTCTTCATTCGCACGGAAGACGATCTCAGCGTCGATCGCATCACCGCCTCGCTGCAGGAGAACGCCGCGATCGCCCTCGCGGAAGGCGACCAGGCATTCGGCACGATCGACGCGGCGGGCAAGGACGAGGTGCTCATCGCCGAGGTACGTCCGGACCCGTCGATACCAGGCGGCTTCTGGGTCTGGGCCGTCTGCGATAATCTCCGCCGCGGCTCCGCACTGAACGCCGTTCTCATCGCCGAGAAGATGCTGTTCGGGAGCGGAGTGAATTGAGGCAGAGATCAGAGACAAGAGATCAGAGATCAGGACCAGGGATCAGAAGATAGTCGCTTTCCTGATCTCTAGTCTCTGATCTCTGATCTCTGCCTCACAAGGAGAACCCAATGCAAGACTTCTACGAACCGAAAGTCGGCGATGTCGCGCCCGACTTTCGTCTGCCGTCGACGCGCGGCAAAGAGATGACGCTGAAAGAGCACAAGGGGAAGGACGTCATCCTTTACTTTTATCCGAAAGACGATACGCCGGGATGTACAGCCGAGGCGTGCTCGTTCCGCGATCACGAATCCGATCTCAGCAAAGCACACGCGGTCGTTCTCGGCGTCTCGACCGACTCGCTCGAGAGCCACGACAAGTTCCGCGGCAAGTACGAGCTGAACTTCCCCCTCCTCTCCGATTCGACCGGCGACATCGTCAAGATGTACGGCGTCTGGAAAGAGAAGAACATGTACGGCAAACGCTACTGGGGCGTGGCCCGCACGACGTTCTGGATCGGCCCGGACGGCAAGATCAAGAAGATCTGGAAAAAGGTCGATACGAAGCGCCACGCGGAAGAAGTGCTTGCGGCGTTGGACGAAGCGCACGCGAAGAAGTAGCTGCTGGCGTCCTGCTGTCATCCTGAGCCGCCGAAGGACACGAAGTGCCGGAGGACGGTCGAAGGACCCCCCGCGCTTGTGCAGGGTCGGGCGGCGCCAAGAA
>JAXDGW010000064.1:0-111223 GCA_034664845.1 Thermoanaerobaculia bacterium
TGACGTCCGAGCCACCCGTCGAGCTTGCCCCGACTCTTCCGCCCCAAGCCTGGTTC
This sequence comes from Thermoanaerobaculia bacterium, assembly GCA_034664845.1. GTDB lineage: Bacteria > Acidobacteriota > Thermoanaerobaculia > Gp7-AA8 > Gp7-AA8 > JADGNZ01. The sequence continues at coordinate 57 of JAXDGW010000064.1, forward strand.
TCGACGTCGTGCTGCGGCGCGGCCATGTCGCGAGGACGGACGTTGATGACATACACCGAGAGATTGCTCGCATTCGCTTCGCGCACGATCTGCTCGAGAAGCTGGGCTATGCCGGTCTTGCGGTCGTGCATCTCGCGGTCGCGGTCATTGTCGTAGGCGGCAAAACTGGTGTTCATCTCCATGCCGCCGGTGAGAAGGACGATGATCTTCTTTCCGTCGACGCCCGAATACGCTCGCGTTGCTTCGGTCAACCCGCGCGTCGTATTTGCCAGCGACCGTTCATTGCGCGACGTTCGTTCGCGAGCTTGAAAGCGAACCGTCTCGTCGTAGTCATAGCCGGATCCGGTCGCGGAGCGGCGAAACGGATCGGCCAGGATCTCGCGATCGAGGGCATCGGTTCTTAGAGAAACGGTTCCACTTTGCCGGGCCTTTGCCAACGCGGCGCGGATCTTCGCTTTGTCGCTGGTCAGAGGCTGCACGACGTCGAGTGACTGGCCAATCGTCGCAATCGACCATTCCGACTCCTCGTCGTATCGATCGTCGATGAACCGGTCGAGCGTGTCGAGAGCGAGAGATCGCTGGCGCGAGTCGATGTAGTTGTTGTCGATGACGACGATGACTTTGCGTCGCGGGGCACGCTGCGCGGTCTGCCCACCCGAGCCGGACGGCGCCACGCGTTTCTGCATCAACGCGAAATTGGTGATCGCCTGTGGACGGCCGTCCTCGAGAATCTCGAAGTCTTCCTTCGCCAGGTCATTGACCGGTTTCCCGCTCCCGTCGGTCACCGTGACGTCGATGTTGACGACCCTGACGTCGACACTGGCGGCAAGAGGAGCAGGATTCGACTGCGTCTGCGGCGACGCAGTCGAAACCGCAAGAAAAAGAACGCTACAAACGAGAGCTCCGCGGGCGACCATGGTCGGGCAAGCCTAGATGCTCACACCCTCCGAAACGCTCCCCATCTCGTTCGACAAATCGTCGCGCACGGTCATGACGATCGTGAACGCTCCCTTCTTCAGGTGGACGTTGAGTTTGTAACGGAACGAGGAGTCACCAACTTGTCCATATTGCGCGGAAGGAATGGTCACCTCCTGCATTTGATGATTGAAGCCGATGTTTTTTCCTTCCGAATCGAAGACGGAAACGTAGACGTGAACACGGCCGACGTATTGTCCATCGACCGGAATGACCGTCACGCGGTCCATGGGAAGAATGGTGAGCACAGGAACGCTCATTTCGTCGCCGCTGGGAACGGCTCCGCCAATCTGAATCTTGATCGGCAGCGTTCCCGGTTTCTCGTCGACGGAGAACCGCGCCTGAAGGAACTGTTCGAGGCGGTCTTCAGGAGAAAGATCGATGTAACCCTGACGGTGCGCGACGTTCACGCCGCTCTTTTTCACACGGACTTTGATGGTGTGATAGCGCCGGTCATCTTCGTGCGGAGGCGTGTAGCCGAGGGAGTAGTAGTTTGTGCTGAGCGTCTCGACCGCGGCCAGTGAAGGCGCAACGTAATTCGTCGAATACGACCCGCCGGTTCCGAGTGCGAGCGTGATCGACGATGAATCGACGTCCGTCGTGTCAATCGGAGAGGATAGTTTTGTCGAGAGGTCGCCCGACGTATCGACTCCGGATCGGGCGTTCACCGCGTCGTGTTGCGGCGCCATCATTCCCCGGCTCTTGGCGTTGATGATGTGAAGGGCGAAGTTTGCGGCGTTCGCTTCCAATACGACCTCGTCGAGGGCAATCCCGATCTGACGCTGCGCCTCATGGATCTCACGGTCCGGCTGCCCTCTCGTGTAGGCCACGAAACTCGTGTTGGTTTCCATCCCACCCGTGAGCAGAATGAGCACCTTCTTTCCCTCGGATGCGGCATACGCGTGGGTCATCTCTCGAACCGCGTTCGCTGTGTTGCGGATGGCGCGCAGCGACCGCCAGGTCTGTTCTCTGGCCTGGAACCGGACGATCTCAGCGTAGTCAACAGCCGGGATAAGGCCCGCATCCTGTTGCGTGGCGGCGCCGGAGAGCTCGATGCGCCGAATGCTGTCGGACAGAATCGAGCGGTCGATCTCGTGCTGCTCAGGGAACGCACCCATCTTGCGGATCTTGTCGATGGCAGCGTGGATCTCCTGCTTGTTTGAGGTGAACGCGTGCAACATCTCCACTCGCTGGCTGATCGCCGCGATGGCCCATTCATGCTCGCCGTCGAACGATCGATCGACGTACTGGTCGATCTCCGCCAGCGCGAGGTCCCGCTGACTCTTGTTGATGTAATTGTTGTCGACGAGAAGAACGAACTTGCGGCGTGACTGATCGGCGAACGGAGAGGAAGCCGCCGCGGCCGCCGGTGCCGATCCCTTCAAAACTGCGTTTTCGATGATGTCGAAGTTTTTGACCGTCTGCAGCTTTCCGTCTTCGAAAACTTCGAAATCATCTTTCGTAAGGCTGGTGAGGGGGCGCCCGGCGCGGTCCGTGACCGACACATCGACGTTGATGATCTTTACATCGATGCGCGCTGTCAGCGGCGGCAGCGGCCCGATGTTCTGTCCGAAGATCGAAGGGACGAAAAGCAATGCAGACACAACGACGAGCGACAACCGGCGCATAAGTCCTCCCGCGAAAGGCCGATTGTACGTCCGCGGTGCACGCAGCGTACGTTCATCGCATGCAAGCTGTTCCGTAGGTGTAACAACGGCGTTGCGCACTCAGCCGTTCGCCTTCGAGGCAGAGGGCACCGCGGAGGTTTCATGCGACGCGCTGCGGCGCAGCGGGGATTACGATCCAAGGTCGCCGCGATGACTACTGTACGCGAGCGGCAAAGGCTGTCTTCATCACGCCAGCGTCAGTGGTGAAGCTCGCGATGCCTCGAACGGTAACGGGCCCATTGACATCGCCCGCGTCCGTGTCCTGCAGCGGCAGCACCCACGCGCGAACCGGCAGCACCGTCGCTGACTGCGGTTTGATGATGAGCGAGAACACATGCCGGACGCGGCGCATCGAATAGGCACCGGACGCTCCAACGGTTTCCAGCTCGACGGACGTCAAGGAAACCGGGTAATCGAAGGGATTCGTCACTTCGATTTCGTAATCGACAGGGACGCCGTTAGAAACCTGGTCGCCCAGCGGCGCCACGGCCGTCCGTACGGGCACCACTCTCGAGGCTTGCGAGATCTTCACGTGCGGTGATCGCGCCGGCCCTGCGGAAGCGCAGCCGATGGCGGCCATCAGAAGGAAAAGTGCGGCGGGCTTCATCACGAAGAGCTTATTGCTGACCATTTGCTGACCATTTGCTCACCATTGCTCCACCGGGCAGGATGGATCAAAAAGGAACGGCGGCCGAAGCCGCCGTTCCGGGAGTGTCATCGTGACTACAACTTAGAAATTCAGTCTCACGAACACACGAACTTCACGAGGATCCTGATACGTGTTCGCCTGACCATAGCGCCAGTCGGGGATGAGGCCAAGTGCGACCTGACGATCGAACTGCTTCTGGAAGTCGACGTTGCCGGCGAAGAACGCCGCCGCCTGCGTCGGGTTGTTCGCCGAACCGGTCAGAGGACCAACGCGCGGTGTCGCAGCATTGGCCGCGGCGAGGATCTGCGCAGCCGTCGCACCGGCGGGGATAACAGCGCCGCATCCTGTGAGCGACAGATCAGAGCCGCTGCACTTCGACAGGTCGCGAATGACGATGCTCGTCGCGCTCTTGATCGGGTAGATGTTCGTCACCTTCTTCTCATCGAACAGGTTGAGAACGATCGCGCCGAGCGTCACGCCATAGCGGCCGAAACGCATCTCATGCTGGACGTTGAGATCGGTCTGCGTGAGGGCCGGGGTGCGGCCCATGTCGTTGCGGCCGAAGGGGAAGATCGGCGCGCCCTGGAAGCGCATCTCGGTCGTCGTCGGCGTGCCGCTGTAGTAGTACTCGTTGGCTCCGACGGTGGTGCCGAACGGGAATGCATAGGCGACCTGCGCCTTCAACTGGTGCGGACGGTCGCCACCGAGCGGGCCGCTGACCTCGCCGCCCTTCTGATCGAAGAGCATGTACAGACTGTCGAAGATGCGGCTGACGTTCGGCGACGTGCGGGCAAAGCCGGGCGTGGCAGTGATTTCATCCGAGTTGGCCAAGCCGGAGTAGTTGCCCTTCAGCTTGCTGTAGAGGTAGCTGGCGTGCAGCAGCCAGTTCGACGAGTAACGCTTGCTGTATTCGAACTCGAAACCGTTGTAGTCGCGCACGGCCTTCGGCATCGCCGGGCAGGAGGCGCAACCAAATGCACCGAGGATCTTCTGCGCAACGCCGAAGCCGGGATTGGCGATGAAGAAGTCTTCGGACTCCGATCCATCGGCATGAACGTTATGAACGCCAACGTCTTCGATGGCCCGCACGAGTTTCTTGTTCACCCAGCGGAATCCGACGGCCGAAGACTGGCCGAGATCCTGCTGGAAGCCGAGGGACATTTCCTTGCTCTCCATCGGCTTGAGGTTCGGATCGATGAGAGGGTGATCGGATGAATTCGACGGGTGCCTCAGATCGATGCTGCTACGCAACGTCATGCCCGGGCAGGTCGGCTTCACCGAGGTGTCATTCGTCACGTTCTGGCAACCGGTCCACTTGGTCCAATCGAACGAGTCGATGTCGAAGCCCCAGTAGATCCACTTGTCGCCGCCGAACGAGCCGCGCGGCAACTCCATCTTCATGATGTCGTAGAACGTGCCGTAGCTTCCGTACGCCTTCGACCGGCCGTTTCCGAAGATGTCATACGAGAAACCGAGCCGTGGAGCGACCTTGTCTCCGTAGCCGAAGCTGATGGCTTTGGAGCCGGTGGTTCCGTTCGTTGAATAGGAAGGAACCGCCTCTGATTCCGTGCGGACACCGGCGTTGATCGTCAGCCGGTCATTCATGGTGGTCCAGACGTCCTGCAGGAACACGCCGTTGATCTCGTCCTTGACGTTTCCTGTGGTCTGGAAGGTGTAGACGCCCGCTGATCCGTACTTTCCGCGTCCGGAGCATTGTGGGCAGACGGCGTTCCAACTAGCCGTCACGAGAAAGTTCTGCTGACCACGAAGAACCTCATTCTTGATTCTGTCGAGCTGGATGCCGCCCTTGACGCGGTGTGTACCGGCAAGGTTGCCGAACCAGGAAGCGTCGAGGTTGATGTTGTCGCGTGTGTAGGCGTCCTTCTGCGACGCGGTGTTTGTGGGGATGTTCGAGTAACCGGAGGCCTGGACCAAGTTGGCCGGGATTTCCGGAAAGACCGACGTGTTGATTCCGCTGGCAAACGAAATCAGCGGGTCGCTCGAGATGCCGCTCTGCGTGTAGTTGCGATAGAAACGACCACCCTTGGCGGAGAGGAACCACTGCGGCGTGGCGACGAAGTCCGCGTAGCCGGATCCTGTCCAGTTCTCCAGCTTGTCGTTCGGCGAATACAAAGCCGGGTTCGCCGAGCCGCGGCCCGTTGAGCCGGGAAGCAGGTTATCGGTCGTGTATCCGCTGTTGTTGGCCGAGGCCTTGAAGAGCAGCTTCGATCCAGCCTGGCCAGACAGAGTGCCGACCCAGTTGTCGCGCTTGAACTTCTGCGCGAAGGTCTGCGTCGAGCCGCCCTGGGCGGGAACGAACGTAACTGTGCGGCTGATGGACTGGCGCTGCGGCTTGTACCCGCCGTAGAACCAGAGGTTGTCCTTCATGAGCGGCCCGCCGAGGGTAACGGAAGGCTCGACTTGATTCGTGCTGTCGTCGGCCGGGCTGTACTGCTCGAAGCCGGTGTTCGTCAGGTTGAGCTGAAGGATCGGGCCGCGCGTAAGGGTTCGCGTGCCGCTATCGATCAGCGCGTTCTGGCCGTTCCACGATGTGTTCGTGTACTCGCCGCCGAGCGTTCCCTTGAACTCGTTCGTGCCCGTCTTGGTGACGACGTTGATGACGCCACCGGTCGAGCCGCCGAATTCTGCCGGATAACCCGCCGACTTGACCTGGACTTCGTCGACGAACTCGGTCATGAGGGCCTTGCCCTGCACGCCGGTCTGCGGATTCGTCGTATCGACGCCGTCCATGATGTAGCGGTTCTCAGCGCCCGAAGCGCCGTCGATCGAGATGCCGCCGGTCTTGTTGTTCTGGTTCGCCGAAGGAGCCTGAACGACGACCGAGCTGAAGTCGCGGCCGCGCGGAAGCTTTTCGAATGTCTCGGTGCGGATGCTGGTCTGCGCGGCGCTCGACGTGACGTCGACCAGCTGCGGCTCGGCCGTGACGGTGACGCTGGCGGTGACCGCTGCCAGTTTCAAGGTGAGGTTGACCGTTGGCGACGTGCCGAGCTGCGCCTGCACGTCTTTAGCGGTCGCCGGCTGCATTCCTGACAGCGTCGCCGTGATGGTGTAAACGCCCGGAGGAACGGAGGGGAATCGATAGTGACCACCGTTGTCACTCTGAACCGATAACCTCTGCCCTCGGTCGGCAGCTGACGCTTCCACCGTGACGCCGGGCAGCGCTGCGCCCGTCGAATCGGTGATAAGCCCCTGAATTGATGCCGTCTGCTCTTGTGCGAACAGCGGCAGGCTCATCACGACTAGCAACGCGATGAGCAGTCCCCCTGCAAAACGTTTCATGACTCCTCCGTAAGGTTTTCTGGTGCGGTTAGACCTGGACGATTGGGATTCGCGGATCATATCTGCAAAATTGTTGTGACGGAAGGTCAAGCTATCGTTGCATGGGCTCGCAACTATCGACGTATCAATACCTTGCCCGTGCAGCCGCCGGCGAGGCTCTACGTTACAGCGGAATGTTGCCGTGCTTCTTTGGCGGGTTTTTGTCGCGCTTGTTGCGCAGCATGGCGAAGGCGGTGATCAGCTTCCGGCGCGTGAAGCGCGGCTCGATGATCTCGTCGACATAGCCGCGCTCGGCGGCGATGTAGGGGTTCGCGAATTTCTCTTTGTACTCGGCGATCTTCGACTCGCGGTCTTTCGCGCCTTTGTAGAGAATGTTGACCGCGCCCTCGGCGCCCATCACCGCGATCTCCGCGGTGGGATAGGCGAAGTTCATGTCGGCGCGGATGTGCTTCGAGTTCATCACGCAGTACGCGCCGCCATATGCCTTGCGCGTGATGACCGTAATCTTCGGAACGGTCGCCTCGGCCAGCGCAAAAAGAAGTTTTGCGCCATGGATGATGATGCCGCCGTACTCCTGGTCGGTTCCCGGCAGGAATCCAGGTACATCCTCGAGCACGAGCAGCGGAACGTTGAAGGCGTCGCAAAAACGAACGAAGCGCGCTCCTTTGCGCGACGCATTGATGTCGAGCACGCCGGCCAGAAACGCCGGCTGATTGGCGACGACACCGACCGGATGGCCATTCAGCCGGACGAAGCCGACGACGAGGTTGCGGGCGAAGTGCTGATGGACCTCGAGGAAGTGCTCCTCATCGGCGATGGCCCGGATCAGGTCGCGCATTTCGTACGGCTGATTCGGCGAGTCGGGGATGAAGTCGTTCAGCTTCTCGTCGACACGATTGGGATCGTCGGTCGTGGCAGCGTGCGGCGGATCCTCCATGTTGTTCGAGGGAACGAACGACAGGAGCTCGCGGATCGTGGCCAGACAATCTTCGTCCGACTCGGCGGCGAAGTGCGCCACGCCGGAGATCTGATTGTGCGTGTCGGCACCGCCGAGCTTTTCCTTCGTCACCTCTTCGTGCGTCACGGTCCGGATCACGTCTGGGCCCGTCACGAACATGTAGCTGGTCTTCTTCACCATCAGAATGAAATCGGTGATGGCGGGTGAATAGACGGCACCTCCCGCGCACGGCCCCATGATTGCGGAGATCTGCGGCACTACTCCGGAGGCCAGCGTGTTGCGCAGAAAAATGTCGGCGTATCCGCCGAGGGAGACGACTCCTTCCTGAATGCGCGCGCCGCCGGAGTCGTTGAGCCCGACGATCGGCGCGCCATTCTTCATGGCCAGATCCATGATCTTGACGATCTTCGCTGCGTGCGTCTCGGAGAGCGAACCGCCGAACACCGTGAAGTCCTGCGCAAAGGCGTAGACGAGACGGCCGCCGATGGTGCCGTAGCCGGTGACGACGCCATCGCCCGCAACGCGCTGCGTTTCCATCCCGAAGTCGGTGGAGCGATGGACGACGAGTTGGTCGAGCTCCTGGAACGAGCCGGGATCGAAGAGCAGCGCGATCCGCTCCCGCGCCGTCTTTTTCCCCTCGGCGTGCTGGCGTTCGATGCGCTTCTCGCCGCCGCCAGCCTCGCTCTCGTGCTTGCGGCGTTCCAGCTCTTCTAGTTTTTCGTCGAAGGACATTTGCCAGCTCTTAGCTCTTAGCTGTTAGCTCTTAGCGGCTTTCGCTCTCCGGTTCCTAAGAGCTAAGAGCTACGAGCTAAGAGCTACCCCCCATCACAGCGTCACGTTCCGTTCCGCGGCCACTCTTCGCATGGCTTCAGTGACTTCGTTCTCCGAAGGCTCCCGGCTGCCGATCGACTTGGCGAGACGGACGCGCGCCTCCGCTTCGATCGCGTCATACGCAGCGAAGTTTTCTTCGAGCGTTTTCGTGACGACGTCGATTCCGATCTCCGCGTCGCCGAACTCGACGAGGCCGCGGTCTTCCAGACGGTTCACGATCGAACGCGCCAGAAACTCGATTTGCCGGATGCTCGTTGCCATCAGTGCCGCGATTCTAAAGCATCATCTCCGCGCCGAACGAACCAGCTGCATACGGATACCAAACCGGCTCCTCTCGGGACACCGCCGCGATTCGCTGCGCGTCGAGCGCAATCGGGAAGACTTCGTTGCCGTCGACGCAAAGTACATCGAGCGTGGTTCCTGTCACCGGCCCGAGCAATGCCACGGCGACCGGCGCGCTCTTGTCGATGCTTCCAAACGGCAGCGCACGCAGATTGAGCCAGGCACGCCGAGGACGAATCGCGTAGCTAGGCCGGTACCAGTTCGGCGGCGGATCATCGGTGACGGCGCGCGTCTCGATCGCCTGTCCCTTCCCATCGAAACCCCCACCGTACTGTTCGATGGCAATCTCGCCGACGAGCGATGGCAGCAGCGCCGCGGCAACGTTCGGTGCAAGCCGGATCCGGTGCGGCGCTTCGCGCGCATCGCCCGCAAGCGCGAGCGCACTCGCGGCCGAGCGAACGGCGTCGATGTCGAACGAAGCGAGATCGATGAGCACGCGCAATTGCCCTTTGACGAGTGACAGATGAACCCGCTGCGATTCCTCGGTCCACGTAACTCCGTTGGTCTCGTGGCGGGAGACACCGGCGGAGATGATCAGGCGTTCGATTGTGCAGGAGTGCACAGACAAGAGTGTCTGTGCCACATACGACGCTGTCTGCAGTGTCTGTGGCACAAGGAGAGATCCATGTGGCACAGACACTCTTGTCTGTGCTCCCATCGGCCTGGCCTCAAACACCCCATTCACCTCAGTAGCCTCCCCCGCTTCTTCGACGCTGATCGTCACGCCATTTTCGTAACGGACGACGCTGCCCCATTTGCGATAAACCTCGTTCATAGCAATGCACCGGTGACCATCAACGGAGCATGCGAAGCGACGTAAAGCGCTTGTCCTTCGCGGGAACAGATCACCCCTGGGTAGCGGACCGGGTCGCCCGAGGCACCAACGAGCGATGCAGCAATCTGCGCTCGCGTGCAGCGGATCGTGAACGGTCCGGCGGTGGAGACGGCCACATCGATCGTCACGGCATCCGTTAGCGGGTCGTAGCCACCTCCAGCTACGAGTTGAACGTCGATCCGTTCGTCCGGCAGCGCAAACGGCGCTCCCGACTGCCGCGCGATCAGATGCGTCATCCGCGGGAGCGGCAGGTCGCGAAACGTTTCGCGGCGCAATGCGATCGGCGTATCGACGGACAGCCACGAAGGCCAGGCAACGGCGGCGGCGCCATGCTCGTTCGCGTGACCGATCGCCTCGTGAAGGAGGACGGCAGCCGATCCGTTCCGCCAGACGATCGGCAACCTACCGGCTTTCGTCGACTGCTTCGATCCAGCGAGCCCCATCAGCAACTCGTAGTCGCGATGCACATCCTCGGGCGTCGTTACGATCGACAAGCCGTCGATCCCGACGATGATCGTCGTCTCAACCAACTCGGCCTCGCCCTCGCGTGTCGCGCGGACGCGCATGCGTACGCGTGCCTCGCGTAACGCGCTCACGGAGGCACGTGCGGACTCGAGCGCGCCGGCGCACAGGTGCGCGAGGCGCTCATCGCGCGCATCGACAGCCTCGATCGAGTTTCCGTTCTGTCTCGCGACGCCGTGCATCTGGCGGGAGTCCGTCATGGCGCCGGACGTCCACGATTCGTCGCGCGAAACGATGGCGAAGAAACTTGATGTCGGGTCTGTCGGCGTCATCCTGAACCGCGAAAGCACTTTCTCACGCGAAGACGCGAAGGTTTGAATGTCAGCGACTGTCCTTCGCGACCTTCGCGGCTTCGCGTGAGAAGCGGTACTTAGTTGAGCGTGAAATCGACCCGCTTGGTTTTGGGATCGAACGAAATCACGAGCTTGTGATTCGTGCCCGGCTCGAAGTTCTGTGCGCGCAGAACCTTATGCTCGTTCACGCTGAGCGACGGCACGACGATCCAGAATTCGAGGTCGGCATTCTTGGCGGGAAACTCCTTCGTCACATTCACCGGTTTGGGCGTCCGCGTGTGAATGAAACGCCGCTCCGTCCAGAGATTCTCGCGCGCCACTTCGTCGGAGCCCGCTCGCACGATGACGTAGCCGTCGGTGACCGTGCTATTGACCACGGTCGTCAGCGATGCGGGCGCGCTCGACGCCTGGGAAGTTGGCTGCGGTGCGTGAGTCGTCGTGCTGCCGGGATGCGTCGCCGTTGCGGTCTGCGTCACCGGCGCTACCGGCCGCAGGGCCGTCGTCTTCGCCTGCCGCGCCGCCGCGCGTTCTGCCTTCACACGCGCATCTTCCTGTTGCGCCAGCTTCAAATACTGCGCGGTAGCGTCGGAGCTCGGGTTCAGATGAAACGATGCTTCGAACAGCGGAATGGACTCAGCGAATTTTTTCTGGTTGTACAGCGCCAGCCCCTGATCGAATTGCTGCTGCGCCGTGAGGAGCTGCTGTCTGCCGACCGCGTCCTGCTGCCGGGCCTGCGACAAACGCTGGACCATCGTCGTGATCGCGGGCGAGTGCGGGGCCAGTTTCAGCAATTGCTCGTAACGCTCGAATGCGTCGTTGAGGCGTCCTTCATGCAGGACGCGATTCGCCTCCAACCTCAGTCTTCTCTCCTGCGCGACTTTGGCCTCCGCAGCCTTGTCGACCACCGGCACGCTCACCTGTTTCGCGCGAAGCATCAGCATGACGATGACGAGAGCCGCGAGCAGCACGCCCGCAATCGACATGAAGACGATCGGATTGATGCGCTGCTTCCAGCTCAATTGCTTCAGGTTCGGTGCGTTCGCGCTGAGGTTTGCCCACGTCTTTTTCAAGTCGAACCCGGCGCCGGTTTTTGCCTTCGTCGCCGGCCTTACCGCGGGCGCGGCGGGCTTGGCTGCGGGATTGGTCTCCAACTGCTTTGGAGCTTCCTTCGCAATCTCCGCGGTCTGCGCTTCCGGGAAAGGGATTTCCATCGTCGGCAGCTTGTCGCGGTCGCCGCGCGTCACGACGGTGGCGTCGGCGAAGAGTGGATCGGCGGAGCGCATCGGCCGCTCGCCGCGCATGACGGCACGCAGCGCATTGGCCAGGTCCTTGCCGCGCTGGTAGCGCTTCACCGGATCCTTGGCCAGGCAATGGCCGACGACGTCAGCGAAGCCTTCAGGGATCGTGGGGTTCGCTTCCTGCAGCGGCGGGAACGGCTCGTGGACGATCTTGTACGAGATCGAAGTCAGCGAATCGCCGCCGAACGGTTTGCGGTGCGTGAGGCATTCGTAAAGGCAGATGCCGAGCGAGAAAATATCGCTGCGGCCATCGACCGGCGTTCCTTTGATCTGCTCCGGCGCCATGTAGTTCGGCGTGCCGAGAAACTGGCCGGTGGTGGTGAGGTTTGCGGCGCCCGAGGTGATCTTGGCGATGCCGAAGTCGGTGATCTTGGCGCGATTGCCTTCGAGAAGAATGATGTTCGCAGGCTTCACATCGCGATGCACGATCCCTTTTGCGTGCGCGAAGTCGAGGCCTTCGGCCACCTGCGCAATGATGTCGCCGGCCTGTTCGAAGGAGAGCGGCCGCCCCGCGGATAGCACTTCTTTGAGGTTCTGCCCCTCCACGTACTCCATGGCGATGAAGGAGACGCCGGTGGGATCGTCGACCCCGATGTCGTGCACCGTGACGATCGATGGATGGTTGAGGATTCCGGCGGCCTGCGCTTCACGGACGAAGCGAGCTTGAAACTCCCGCGTGTCCTCGTCGTCGGCGTGCGCGGAAGGTCGGATCGTCTTGAGCGCGACGAGCCGTCCGATGAGCGGATCTTTGGCAAGGTAGACGATTCCCATCGCCCCCTTGCCGAGCTCGCGAACGATTTCATACCGGCCGAGCTTCACCTGGTTTCGCTCTTCTCCCGCGTCAGCTCCCGTTTTTGCGGGAGGTTCGTGAGCCGTCAATGATAACTCCCTGTATCCGTACGATACCGTGGATCGTCCGGCCTGGCCGCGTTAGTTGGATTCCGAATGTGGTAGCGCATTTTAATTTATGATCTACCTCCTTTTTGTGAAATCCCGAAGGCGAGGACGATGAGCATGAAGGTTTACTCGGGTTCTGAGATCCGCAACGTAGCCGTCGTAGGCCACAACGACACCGGCAAGACGTCGCTCGTCACGCAGCTCCTCTTCAACGCCGGCGCCATCACGCGCCTCGGGAAAATCGACGACGGAACGACCGTCACCGACTTCGACCAGGATGAGATCGACCGCAAGCACTCGATCTCGGCCGCGGTGGCATTCGCGGAATGGCAGAACACGAAAATCAACTTCCTCGACACGCCGGGATTCGGCATCTTCGTGATGGAAGCGCGTTCGGCGCTGCGGGTGGCCGACTCGGCGATCATCGTCGTCAGCGGCGTGACCGGCGTCGAAGTATCGACGGAGCGCGTCTGGAAGTTCTCCGAAGAATACGAGCTGCCCAGGCTTCTCGTGATCAACAAAATGGACCGTGAGCGATCATCGTTCACGCGCACGCTCGACGCGCTGCAGACCAAGTTCGGCAAGAACGTCGTGCCGATCCAGCTTCCGATCGGCGAAGAAAAGGACTTCACCGGCGTGATCGACCTGGTCTCGATGAAGGCGTGGAAGTACGCGCCCGATAGTTCCGGAAAATACGAGACGATCGAGATTCCGGCGGACTTGAAGAGCGAGGCCGACAACTGGCGCGCGCAGCTGATCGAAAAAGTCGCAGAAGGCGACGACGGGTTGATGGAGCGCTTCTTCGATCAGGGCGGCCTGTCGCAGGAAGAGCTGCTCGACGGCCTGAAACGGGAAGTCTCGCATCATCAGATTTTCCCCGTCGTCCTCGACTCGGCGGCGCACAACATCGGCGGCCACGCCATCCTCGACGCCATCGTCGCGCTCCTCCCGCCCGCCGACGAAGTGAAAACCGTCGACGGCAAGGACAAGAAGGGCGAGCCGATTACCTTCGATCGCCGCGCCGAGGCCTTTCCGGGGGCGCTGGTCTTCAAGACGTTCTCCGATCCGTTCTCCGGCCGCGTCTCCCTCTTCCGCGTTTACTCCGGCACGTTCCAGTCGGATCACACTTACTGGAACACGAGCAAAGACCACGAAGAGCGCGTCGGCAAGCTGCAGCTCATCCAGGGCAAACAACAGGTTCCTGTCTCCGAGTTGCGCGCCGGCGACATCGGCGCGGTAGCGAAGCTGAAGGACGTGCACACCGGCGATTCGCTGGCCACGGCTCAACACCCGATCGTGCTCGAGCACATTCACTATCCCGAAGCCGCAATCTCTTTCGCGGTCGAAGCGAAGGCTCGCGGCGATGAGGACAAACTCGGCGTCGCCATCGGCCGCATCATCGAAGAAGATCCGTCGATCAAGTTCGGCCGCGATGAACAGACCAAAGAGTTCCTCATCTCCGGTCAGGGACAACTTCACGTCGAGATCGTCGTCTCGAAGCTGAAGAAAAAGTACGGCGTCGACGTGATCCTTCATCCGCCGAAAGTTCCGTACCGCGAGACGATCACCAAGCCTGCCGACGCGCACGGTCGCCACAAAAAGCAGTCGGGCGGCCACGGGCAGTTTGCCGACTGCAAGATCACGGTGGAACCGTTGCAGCGCGGCGCCGACTTCGAGTTCGTCGACGAGATTTTCGGCGGCTCGATTCCCCGCCAGTACATCCCGGCGGTGGAAAAAGGGATTCAGGACGCGCGGCGGAAAGGCTTTCTGGCCGGCTTCCCGATGGTCGATTTTCGCGTGCGGCTGAAGGACGGCCAGTACCACGACGTCGATTCGTCGGAAATGGCGTTCAAGATCGCCGGCTCGCTCGCCTACCAGCAGGCCATGGAACTGGCTCGCGCCACGCTGCTCGAGCCGATCATGCACGTCGACATCAGCGCACCTGCCGAATACATCGGCGACATCATGGGCGACCTCAACTCACGCCGAGGGCGCGTGGAAGGTGTCGACGCCGACGGAGACTCGCAGACGGTGAAAGCGCGCGTCCCGCTCGCCGAGATGCTGACCTACGGCTCGACCCTCCGCTCCATCACGCAAGGCCGCGGCAGCTTCCACATGGAGTCGTCGCACTACGAAGAAGTGCCGCGCAACCTGCAGGAGAAGATCATCAACGAGCACAAGAAGGCGCAGGCGGAGCACCAGGCGGCACATTGAATTGCGGCCGCCGAGGGCGGCCGCGCTCGGGTAGCTGCTCCAATACTCGAGATTGCCGTAAAAGAAGTAAAAGTGGGTCCGATTGATGGGCGTAATCTCTCGACTGCGTTGAAGCATTGCGCCTATGATCTGCGGGATGTCCGCCGTTAATGCGCAGCATCTGGCTCGCGTTGCAGATCAGTATGTCGATGACTGTCTCAGACGGGAGAGTCCGCCGCAGGTAAAGGAGCTGGCCCTTACTCTTGAGGTGAGCCGGAGCAATTTAAGCAAGCTCTTCAATCGAATCCTTGGGGAGCATGTCAGCAATTACTTGCGCCGCCGACAGATTGAGTGTGCAAAACGATTGCTAGTCGAGACGCATTTACCGATGAACTCGATTGCTTACCAATGCGGGTTTGGTACGCGGACGACATTTTTTCGAGCCTTCAAACGCGTTACCGGCAGGACTCCCGCCGCATATCGGACAGCTACCACACAATGACGCACTTTCGCACGGATTGTAACTAGACGATCCTCCCGACGTCCTATATTTTGGTGCAGTTCTACATTTCCGGGATACAGGGAGACTCAACTTGGGCGTTCGAACTCTTGCGATTTCGCTGTGTTTTATTGCCGTTGCCTCATTCGCTTTTGGCAAAAACCCTCCGCCCCTTCGTGGCAAGGCACCTGTTGGCAAGCCGGGCGACCCGGCTGAGGACTTTACTCCCGCACATCCGACACCGGGTGCCATGGCACCTGCCGATCGCGATCCGCGCTCGGTCAGCGGCATCATGCTGCCTCCGCCGTTTCCTGCGACCCACAAGTTGACCTCGCCAAGCATCCTGAGGATGGACAACCGCTCGTTCGCCTCGGAGGGACAAGAGCAAGTGGCAACGGCGCCGGCCCGGCGTCAGCGCCCGCGCTTCGACGTGCTGCCGTTGGATGTCCCGAGTTGGATCAATTCGTTGTATTCCTGGGATATTACAAATCAGGCCGGCGCCGACGTCGAACCGGCGAACATTGCGATCACGCTTTCCGGTACGACATACCATGTCTCGACGTGTGCACACTGGAACGGCAGCGGTTACGACTTTCTGGCGAAGAGTGCGACCAACTTTAATTCGGGCTCATCTGGGTCGATTACGACGAACACGCTGGTGCGGCCGGTCGGATCTCGGACGCGGGCGATGCGTGGCTCGCTGAGAATCCCTACACGACCGGATATGGTCCGGGTCGTATCTACACGACGGGTGTCATGTTCAACCGAGACGCGAATGGCATAGGCATCAGTCCGTCGCAGGTTCGCATCTATTACACGCTTAACGGCGGAGTGACGTGGACCGGGGGAACGCCGGTCGACTATCGGACGAACAGCACCGACCCTCTTCTTGATAAGCCAGCAATGGACGTGTCGTGGTATACGCAGACGCTTGGCAACATTTACGTGGCCTATGTCGAGGCAGGAAACCCGCAGCGTGTCATTCTTCGCTGGAATACCGACGGGCTTTGGACGATGTGCCGCCCGGCCGGCGGCGGATGCCTGCCAATCAACTGGCACGAGACCACCATCACGAACGTAAATGCTCCAGAAGGCCCGCAGGTCGTCGTCAACTCCAACAACGGTGAAGTTTATGTGCTCTGGGCGACACAATCACCAAGCCCCGCGGAGATTCGGATGCGCCGTGCGACCTACAATTCGCAGGATCCCACGAACCTGACATTTGGACCCGAGATCGTGGTCGCGAACAACTATACCAACGTTTGGACACTCAGCAACGGAATGCGTTCGCCGACAGTGACATTCCAGGCTCGTTTCAATCCATCCGCACCGGCCGGAAACAGCCTCTCGGTCACATGGAACGCCACCAATTCCGGGTCGCTGGGTACGGCGCTGTATTACACATCCTTCAATGGGTCGACCATTCAGCAAACCGATCCGGTGCCGGCGCGGCAGCGGTACGATGCGGCCGGAGAGCAGTTTCAGGGTGTAGTGGACAACGACGACACTGGCAATCTGCTCCTGTCGTACTACAGCACTCAGAACGACGGCGCATTGCTGCGCTACCAGTTGATGGGCATGTATTTGACGCCGGACGGGGTAACCCAACTGATTGGACCGACGGTATTGAATTCGACACTCAACAGCAATAGGTATGATGTTTACCCCTACGATGGGGTGTTTATCGGCGATTACCACGACATTTTTTATTGGGCCATGGGCGATGTAAACGGAACGCGGTGGGACACATCGTGGACGCGTTTCGTAAATCCAAGTGGAGACCAGGAAACATGGATTACAGGCGTGCGGTGAGAGCAATTCTGCTAATGGCGATGACTCTGTGCGCGAGTGCGGCGAGCGCCCGCGACGTGTGGGTGATTATGGGAAATGCAAAGGGACCAGTGAGCGGTTGCTCGCAGGTCTACACCTGGACTGCTGACGCATACTTTCACAACGTCGGAACCGAGGCCGTATCCATCAAGGTCATCGATTCGAGCAATGGCGGAGGGCCAGCGGCAATCGACGCCATTGTTCTTCCGCAGCAGGCGGTGGCATTGTCCCGCCTGTTCGGCGCACGCGCTCCGAGCCTGCCGTTATTCGTGGCGCACCTGGCGGTGGATGACTCGATTCTCGGGGAAGGACGCCTCGAGTACCGCTATGACTTTCCGTGCTCGACATTGCCTCCACTCCTCGGGCCGGTGGGCAAGGGTTCGTTGCCCGTATTTACGGAACTCCAGCCCGCGCTGATCCCAAGGCCGCATTTCGGGACAGACCTTGCGCTGCAGAAGGCAAGGATCAACGTCGCCATTTACAATGACGGAAACGTAATGGCCGTAGCCACGGTGGAGACTCGCCGCCCCGGCTGTATCGGAGCGGCTCCTGAGCGGCAGTCCGTATTGATTCCGCCGAAGACGATCATCCAGACCACGGTGAAGACTCCGGCGAACTGCGATGTCGGCGATCCGCTGATGCCGGCTTGGGAGGTCGTCACCACGGTCACCGTGGACCAGCCCAGCCTTTCCTATGTGAGCGTTGTATCTAATGAGCAAGCACCGGTCACGTCCTTCACGGCCGGGACGTCTGGCAAATAGCAGCCAGCAATGACCCCCGAGTCACCACATTTTCGGGCGGATATCTGATTGAGACCTTAGCACGTCACATCCGTCGTGGCATTGACGCCCGCTTCGAGCGCCGACGCCGCGCTCAATGAGCCATTGCTCTTGATGCTGGCTACACTTGGTCGAGTGATCGTCTCTTCGCGCCGCGGTCCCGTTGAGATGATCGTGGCGACGCACTCGGCTTGGATGAAGCGATTGCGGACGCTAAGTTGCGGACGCTGGGGCGTCCGCGTTGGCGGTTGAGGGTTAGCTGCGCTGCGCGTTGTCAAATTAGCCGTGGGCCGGTTGCGATCTGCGCTCGCTAAGGCTTGCTGCGAGGCGGCGCGACAGCGCCTTGATCAACTGAGAACCGACAACGCGCGGAGCGCAGCTAGCCAACAGCTAGCCAGGATCAGGCTCGCTGCCCGGCCCTTGCAGGCCGGCCGATTACGAGCGCGCCCGCGGCGCTTGCGGCGGCGAGTGCGGCAGCGGCCAGCATGCTGATGCGAAACGCGCGGACGAAGGCCTGATCGACGGCCGCGGTCACGCGGGCGCGGGTGGCGGCGTCGACTGTCTTCGGCGGTTTGGCTTCGGCCAGGCGCAACCGCTGTGCCGCCATCGCCTGTCGCAAAGCCGGCGAGGCGCCGGCCGATGCCAGATGCGCGTCGAGCGTTCGGGCGAAAATCAGGATCGACAGCGCACCGAACAGCGCGATCGACAGCAGGCCGGCGGCACGTGCCACCGTGTTGTTGATTCCGGACGCCGCACCGGCGTGCTTTTCCTCGCCGAAGGAAGTCATCACGGTCGTCGTCAGCGGCGCGACCGTCGTGGCCATGCCTAATCCGAGGATGAGGACGGCGGGGAAGAACGTCGTCCAGTAGGAACCGCCGATGGAAGGAAGGGCCATCAGCAGGAATCCGCAGGCGGCAAGGAGCGGACCGACGATCAGCGGCAACCGCGGTCCGAAGCGGTCGGCGAGGCCGCCAGTCCATCGCGAAAGGATCGACATCGTGGCCACGAACGGAAGAAACGCCGCTCCTGCCTGCGAGGGCGAGTAGTGCTGCACCTGGATCAGGTTGAAGGGCATTAGAAACGTCACCGTGGAAAGCGCCGCGTAGAGTAGCAACGTCAACAGGTTCGCGCCGGAGAAGGCGCGGGAGCGGAACAGCGTGAGGGGCATGATCGGATTCCCGACGCGGCGCTCGACTGCGATGAAGGCCACGAATGCAATGGTCCCAAGGAGCAGCGATCCAATCACGAGGGAGCTCCGCATTCCGCGAGAGGGAGCCTCGATCATCCCGAAGGTGAGCGACGCAAGCGCCGTAGTCACCAGGATCGTGCCGCCCCAGTCGATCCGGCCGGCATCCTTCGATGTCTTGTCCGGCGACATCGAGTACCAGACGATCAGCAACGTGAGCGCGGCGATTGGAACGTTGATGTAGAAGACCGCGCGCCACGACACTGCCTGCACCAGCCAGCCGCCGAAGAGCGGGCCGGCGATGACAGCGAGCGAAGTGAGCGACGACCATGTGCCGATGGCGCGGCCACGCTCGTTGGTTGGGAAGGTCGCCGTGATGAGGGCCAGGCTGCCTGGAACCAGCAACGCCGCCCCCAGACCCTGAAATGCGCGCGCCGCGATGAGCTGCTGCGGGTTCGCGGCGGCTCCGCAAAGAGCGGACGCCACGGCGAAGATGGCGATCCCGATGGCGAAGACTTTGCGGCGCCCGAGGTGATCGCCGATCGATCCGCCGGCGAGCATGAGCGAGGAGAGCACGAGCAGATAGGCATCGACGATCCACTGCGTATCGCTGACGGTCGCGCCCATCGAACGCTGCAACACGGGAATGGCGATGTTGACCACCGTCCCGTCGATAAAGGCCATGCAGGAGCCGAGGATGGCCGCGGCCAGCGTCCAGTTGCGAGCGCGTGGAGAGGTTACTTTTCCTTCAGCCATGTTCTCGCCACCTCGGAGGGGCTTTGTTTGTCGCGGTCGATGGCCAGATTCAGGCGGCGCATCGTCGGAGCATCGAGACGCCCTTCGAGCGACGCCAGCGCCGCCGGGCCGGCAGCGCATTTTGTGCCGAGATCACGACGTACGACCAGTGCCGCATCGTACGGCGGGAAGAAATGGCGGTCGTCGGTCAGGACCGTGAGATGGAGGGCATCGATGAGGCCATCGGTGGAGTTGCCGGCAATCAGGTCGATCTCGCCGTCGATCTTACCCGTGGCAAGCGCGCGGTACGTCAGTCCCAGATCCATCGTTCGAGGCGGCTCGGCGAAACGAAGTCCGTAGTGTTGGAGCAGACCATTCCAGCCATCCGGCCGTTCGACGAACTCGTAGCCGAAACCCGGACGGAAGGTGGCGCTGACCCGACCGAGATCGGAGATGGTCTTCAGTGAGAGCCGTTGCGCGTCGGCTGTGCGAACGATCATGGCGAAGGTGTTCTCGAATCCCAATGCCGGTCCCCACGACAGTCCGCGTGATTGGTAATCGGCCGCCACTCTCTTCATGACCGCAGCGCGATCGCGCATCGCTTCGTGATGAAGGATGGCTGTGAGCGCGGTTCCTGAGTACTCGGGATAGACGTCGAGTGCTCCCGCGATGATTGCCTTGTCGCAAACGAGCGTGCCGCCGAGGTCGAGTTTCCGTTCGACGGTGCATCCGGCGCGCTCGAGCCGCTGCGCCACAATCTCACCGAGGAGCACGGACTCGGTGAAATTCTTGGAGCCGACGACGATCGGCTTCTGTTTCGAGCAGGCGGCCACGACGAGAATCGCGCTGAGAATTGCGACGAGAATTGTGAGAGTGGCGAGGACGCGTACACGGCGCATGGAAATCATTCTCGCAGCTCAGACGCCCAGCCGTCTGGCGGCCAGCCGTTCGAGGGCGCCGAAGAGCAGATCGGCTGCGACGGCGAGCGCTGCTGCCGGCAGGGCGCCCGCGAGAATCCGAGTGCTGTCGACCATGGCCACGCCGCGGAAGATCAACGTGCCCAGTCCGCCACCACCGACTGCCGCAGCGATCGTGGCCACGCCGATGGCGATCACCGTGGCGATGCGAATGCCTCCGAAGATCGACGGCAGGGCCAGAGGGAGATCGATGCGCATCAATCGCTGGCGCTCGGTCATTCCCAGCGCCGTGGCCGCCTCCACGACCAATGGATCGACGCCTGCGATTCCGGTCACCGTGTTCCGAACCACCGGCAGAAGCGAGTAGAGGATCAGCGCCACGATGGCGGTGCGGATGCCGATGCCGCCGATCAGAGGCAACGGGATGAGGAACCCGAACAGCGCCAGCGACGGAATGGTCTGAATCATGTCGATCAGGCGGAGCACGACGCGGCCGGAGCGCCGGTTCCGGACGCACGCAATGCCGATGGGAATGCCTGCGGACGTGGCCACGAAGATGGCCACTCCGACGATGAGCAGATGCTGCGCGGTCGCGTGAACGATCTCGCTCGTCAGGCCGTTCACGGCGCCTCCGGCATTCGGGCGGCGTCGAGGAACCGATGAATGAGGGGATGCGCTGATCGAACGAACTCGCTGCTCGGAAGGTCTGCGACGATCAATCCACTGTCGACCAGCACGATCCTCCGCGCCACGCGAAACGCCTCGGAGACGTCGTGCGTGACGAAGAGCAGCGTGACGTCGCCGCGATCGCGCAGAGCGACGAAGGAATCCTGAAGGTCACGCCGAACGATCGGATCGAGTGCGCTGAACGGCTCATCGCAGAGGAGCAGCGGCGGAGCGGCGGCCATGGCCCGGGCGATCCCGACGCGTTGCTGTTCTCCTCCGGAAAGCGAGCGCGGAAACCGACCGGCGAAGCGGTCGAACGGCATGTCCAGCCGTTCCAGCAATTCCGCACTCGTTCGGCGGATGCGCTCCTCCGGCCATTCCAGCAAGCGCGGAACCGTAGCCACATTCTCGAACACCGTCAAATGAGGAAATAGCGCCGGAGCCTGCAGGATCGTTCCGATGCGCCGCCTTCTCGCTGCCAGACCGGACCCGGTCAGCGCAAGGCCATCGATGACCACCGTTCCGCTGGATGGCGTGGCCAACCCGTTAAGAAGCCGGAGCAGCGTGGTCTTGCCGGCCCCGCTCCTGCCGATGACCGCCACCGACTCGCCCGAATCGATTCGCAGCGAGATGCCGCGCACGATGGCATTGCCATTCGACCCCGCCACAGTCGCCCGATCGATGAATACGGAAGAGCCCACACGGCGATTGTAGTGGTGACATCCGCGGCGGCGTCAGATCGGTCTAACCCCGTGCTAACCGACAACGGACAACGCGGCTGCCGCAGGCAGGCGCAGCTATTTCTCCATCGTCACATTCAACCGCGCGATCTCCAGCTTTGCATCGTCGGCGACCGTCACGACGAACTGCTGGTCCTTGTAGCCGGGGGCGGTGAGATGGATCGTGTAGCTGCCGGGTGCGGGGAAGTCGTAGACCTCGTCCATCGAACTGAACTGCTTGGCCTGGCCGATCACGAGATCGTTGACCGAAACCATCGCGTCTCCCGGAACGACGTTCAACATCATTCCGCGGCGCGCCCAGATCCGCACGGTCGATGTGATGCCGTGGCCGGTGCCACTGATTTCGGCGCGCGCGTTTCCGGCGACCGCTTCGTGAGCGGCTGGCGTGTTGTCGGCGGCATCACCGGGAAAGACGAGCGACGAGCCCGCCTCCGGCTCACCCGGTGCTCCCGATCCGCCATTCGTCCCGCGAACCGGATGCCGCGTGCGCACTACGTTCGTCAGCGGCGGATTGCGATAACGAATGCCCGTGTAGACCGCAAGGCCAGCCATCGCCACCAGAACGACACCGATGACTGCCGGCACCCACGGCGGCATCAGAGAGGGCTCGTCCGATCCGGACCTCTCGTCAGTCTCGTCGTTAGTCTCGCCGGTCGGCGCCGTCGGACCCGGCGGGTGGGGCTCGTCGGTCATTCCTTCTCCGCCGGATCCGCCGCGATCTCTTCGTCTTCCGTGATTTCGGCGGTGCCTTCGTCGGTCACGATCGTGTCGGCGTCATCTTCGAGGCGATCGAAATCGGCCTCGCGCTGACGGAGCAATTCCTGCGCGCGCGCTTCGTCCTGCGCGCCGACGTAGATTCTGATGTCGCCCATCGTCCCGAAGTTGATCGGCTCCATGCTGAACTTCACGTTCTCGATCTGCGCCGGGATTCCCTCGGCATCCAGAAATCCTTTGATGATGCGAGCCCGGTCATCCACGCCTGTGCTGGCGATCTCGACCCACGTCGTTTCCCCGTCGCTTGCAACCGCCTGGAACGGCAGTTCTTCGATGAGCGCGACGTGATCGGTTGGGCACTCCGTCTGACCGTCAGTCCACTCCTGCTTGCATGTTGGGCAGTAAGGCATCGTGTTCTCCTCGGATTTTTTTTCAGGGAAGGAGCGTGACCTTACCGCTCTGTTCCGTCATCGTTCCAATCGTTGCATAGAACAGGCCGCTTTGACGCATGCGCGCTTCGAGCGCAGCGAGCTTTTCGGGCGCGACTGCCATGAGCAAACCGCCGCTGGTCTGCGCGTCGCACAGCAGCATAAGCTCCGATTCGGGGACGCGCAGATCGACGCGGCGCCGAAACGTCTCGACATTGCGCAGCGTCC
This sequence comes from Thermoanaerobaculia bacterium, assembly GCA_034664845.1. Lineage (GTDB taxonomy): Bacteria > Acidobacteriota > Thermoanaerobaculia > Gp7-AA8 > Gp7-AA8 > JADGNZ01. The sequence continues at coordinate 23,539 of JAXDGW010000064.1, forward strand.
CGGCCGGACGGAATCCTCGAGCCAGTGACTCGCGGGCGTTCTTCAGGACCGGCACCGCGCCGGCGCGAATGTCCGCACCGACGCCGGAGCCTTCGCACATCTCCAGCAGATGGCCGATGAGCCCGTAGCCGGTTACATCGGTCGCCGCGTTGACGCCGACGTCGATCATCGCGGCAGCAGCGTCGCGGTTGAGCATCAACATCCAGTGAATGGCCTCGTCGAGCGAGGGCGCCGCGCGCCGGCGGAAGCGCCGCGTGCTCAGCGCGCGATACGCACTGATCAGAATCCCGTTGCCGATCGGCTTCGTCAGGATGATCGTGTCGCCGGCCTTCGCCGTCGAATTGCGGACCAGCTTCGGCACGCTGACGATCCCGGTGACCGCCAGCCCGTACTTCGGCACGTCGTCGATGATCGTGTGGCCTCCGGCGATTGGGAATCCGGCTTCCGCCGCTTTCTCGGATCCGCCGCGAAGAATCTCCTGAAGCACCTCGAGCGGAAGGACGCCGGTGGGAAAGGCGGCGATGGCCAACCCGAGGATTGGTGTGGCGCCAATGGCGTAGATGTCGGAGACCGAGTTCGCAGCCGCGATCGCGCCGAAAAGGTAGGGATCGTCGACGATCGGCGTGAAAAAATCGACCGTCTGGGCGATTGCCTGGTCCCCGGAGATGCGCACCACAGCCGCGTCGTCATTGGTGCCGTAACCGACGACAAGATCCCCCAGCCCTTCCTGGGAAGGGAGTTTCGCGAGCACGGATCGAAGGTCATCCTGACCCAGCTTGCAGGCTCAGCCACCGGTCGTCGCGAACGACGAAAGTGGCGGATACGACTTGATTTTCCGCTTCACGGGCGAATGGTATCCCCCAAACGCACTAACGGAGCCTTTCGGCTCCGTTGTGGTACATCGTTGGGCTGGACCGCTGCAACCAGTAGGTGGGATTCAAGGAAGCTAGGTGATTAATCGTCCAAAATCGGTCCAATAGTCAAGGAGGGGGTACGCAGCGGCCACTAGACGCGGGCAGTCAGGATGGGACCCGCGTGACGGTCTCGTTTCTGTCGAAACCATTTTCATCGTGCCCGTCCTTTTGCACGGCGCCTGCCAAGACTAATAAATAGTCACTTTTGGGGAGTCCATCAGGAGCGCTTAAGTTCCAGCCAGTTTGTAACTATCAGACTGGCTTGAGTTTATCACCGTATCGCAGGGAACAGCCTAATCCCCCGTCGACTCGCAAATGCCAAGTGAAAAATTTGCGCCGCGTCCGATCCGGTTGCAAAGTTTTCCACGGTCCTCGGCAAACCATCGATCGATGCTAAGCCAGTAGCCCGTTGAGATCGGCAAGTAGGCGATCCAAATCGAGCCGATAGCCCTCGGCGACCTCAGCCAAAGTCTCCTCGGCAGCCGACGAGCAGCCGTCGCATCCGCCGATCTGGTATGCCGCAAACACCCATCGCGCGGCGGGGTGCAACGCCAGCGCTGCGTCGACGGTCATCTCGGAGTTGAACTCTGCCTGCACGTTGGCGCAATTGTACGCAGTTAGAATGCCGGGCGATGCTGCGCGTCCGTCTCCTCTTCTTTGCCGTCCTGCGCGAGATCGCAGGCAAGGACGAGGAAGTCGTCGAGATCGCCGACGGCACGACCGCCGGCGATGTCTGGCAACGCCTGCGGCGCGAGCACACCGCGCTGCGCGATTACAGCCAACCGCCGATGATCGCCGTCAATGAAAGCTATGCCCGCGCCGAGGAGATTTTGCGCGACGGCGACGAACTGGTGTTCATCCCGCCAGTGGCCGGCGGTTGAGCGACTCGTCTAGTCCGTCAACTGCTTCATCAGCTCGTTGATCTCGTCGTAGACACGCTTCACCGACGGCCCGACCTCGGTGAGACCGCCGGCATCGCGGGAACGCTCGTCGCGGAGCATGTCGAGAATCATGTCGCTGGCGAAGAGCATGTCGGCTAGTTTGTCGACGACGCGCTCCTGAAGAGGCATCCTCAGATCGAGGAAAGGGTCGGAGGTTTGGGTCAACATTTCTCGCACTCTGTCTAGGAGTGATTTATCTACCGATGTCCCTACCCTCTTTTTCGTAACATTCTCAAATTTCATGGATAAGACGCCTATCCGCGTCGCTTTTCGCCTTCCGCGTTTGCGATATCGTTACAACGCTGCCGCGCCCCGCCGGGCAAGTCTGGCAACGCCTCAAATCAAACAAGGAGCTCCCACATGGTTCGACTGCGTTGGTTTCTCATCCTCGCCGGCCTCGCCGCTCTGCCTGTCATCGCCGCCACCAGCAACGCTGCGAAAAAGAGCAATCAAAGTGCCGCCCCTGCTCCGGTGGCCAAAGGGATGGCGATGCTGAGCGCGAAAGCGCTCGCGGCACACGACCGCTTCCTCGCCAGCGATCTGCTCGAAGGACGCGGCCCAGGCACGCGCGGCGATGAGATCGCGCAGCAATACCTCGCCGCTCAATTCGAGTCGTACGGCCTCCAACCGGGCGGCGAAAACGGCACCTACTACCAGAACGTCCCGCTCCTCGGCATCGCCACCGATCGCGACAAAACGTCGCTCGCTTTCACCAAGAACGGCGCCCCGATCGGAGGCTCTCTCAAGTTCGGCGATCAGATCGTCGGCCAGAATCAGTCGCAGACCGAAAGCGGCTCGATCGATTCCGATCTCGTCTTCGTCGGCCATGGCGTCGTCGCGCCGGAGTATCGGTGGGACGACTACAAAGGCCTCGACACGCGCGGCAAGACGCTCGTGATGCTCGTCGACGATCCGCCGGCAAACCCGCAGGAGCCCGATCTCTTCAAAGGAAATGCGCGCACCTACTACGGCCGCTGGACCTACAAGTACGAGATCGGCACGACAAAGAACGCCACCGGCGTCATCCTCATTCACACCACCGCGGCTGCGGGCTACGGCTGGAACGTCGTCTCGAACTCGTGGGGCGGCGAGAACTCGTTCATGAAGAACAAGCCCGGCGCTCCGGCCCTCCACTTCGCAGGCTGGATGACCGAGGAGGTGGCGCGCGAGGTTTTCAAAGCGGCTGGTCAGGATCTCGATTCGCTCACGAAGGCTGCCTCGGCGCGCGACTTCCAACCGGTTCCGCTCGGCGTCAAGCTCACCGGCAGCGTCGCCAGCAAGCTCCGCTCCTTCAACACCACCAACGTCGTCGCCAAGCTCGCCGGCAGCGATCCGAAACTGCGCGACGAGGCCATCCTCTACTCCGCGCATCACGATCACCTCGGCATCGGACCCGCCGACAAAACCGGAGACACGATTTACAACGGAGCGCTGGACAACGCCTCGGGTTGCGCGATCCTCCTGGAGATGGCGCGCGTCTGGTCGCGGATGCCGGCGCCGAAACGCTCGATCTACTTCGCCGCCGTTGCCGCCGAAGAGCAGGGGCTCATTGGTTCCGCCTACCTCGGTCAGAACCCGCCCATCCCCTCCGGCCGCATCGCCCTCGGCATCAACTACGACATGATCCCGGAGCTCGGCCGCGTACGCGACGTCAACATGAACGGCATCGAGCGAACGACGTTCTACTCGACCGCGCAACGAATCACCAAAGCGCTCGGGCTGACCATCGCTCCCGACCCCGAGCCCGAACAGGGTCACTACTACCGCTCCGATCACTTCAGTTTCGGCAAGGTCGGGATTCCGGCGTTCTCGATCGATCCAGGCCACGACGTCATCGGCAAACCGGCAGGCGCCGGCGCAGCGTGGTCGACCGAGTTCCGCGCCAATCACTACCACCAGCCGAGTGACCAGTTCGATCCGAAATGGGACTGGTCGGAAGCCGTGCAGATGGCGGAGCTGGGGATCTGGATGGGATGGGATGCCGCGAACGCCGCGACGATGCCGAATTGGAAAGAGGGCGACGAGTTTCGTGCCGCGCGCGACCGCAGTCTGGCAGCCAGGTAGCGACGGATTCGTGCCGAGCTGCGTATGCTAGAGTCGATTCGTAGATCGGTAGATTGGTCCCTCATCCTGATCTACTCATCTACTAGTCACTAATCCACTAGCTCACTGGAGTCATCGATGATCAAAACCTCACGTTTGCTCGCGGCCGCGGCGCTCATCGCGCTCATCGCCGCCGGCTGCGGAAAAGAAAAGAAAAACGAGTCGACCGAGCCCGAAGCGTTCGCGTTCACGATCTATCCCGGTTCGCGTTATCTGGCTCAGGTGACCGACCTCTGGAAGCAGGCGCGCAAAGTCATGCTGCCTGGAAGCGACGTACCGCCGATCGCGATTTACGACACCGACGCGCCGATCGATAAGGTCGCTGAGTTTTATGCGCAGTCGTACGGCTACAACAAGGTCGCGCCGGACGCCACGAACAACCTGAGCTCCGCCAAGCCTCCCGCCTACTACCGCACCGGCGAGCTGGCCACGGACGTCGCCGGAATCGTTCCGGTCGCGCAGAAGATGAACCTGAAGCTCGATCCAACGAAGGCGGTCGGTTCGTACCGCGCCGCGGAGATCGATCCGACCGCCAACCGTCCGCGCGTGACGATCCAGCGCCCGTACTTCGATGTATCGACCTCGCAGACGGTCGACCGCACGCTCATCATGATGTCGCGCTGATGCCTACCCCGCGGCGCGCGCTGACCGCCGGACTCGGCCTCATCGGAGGATCGATCGGAATCGCGCTGCGCCGCCGCGGATGGCACGTTACGTACGTTGATCGCGAGCTTGCGCTTGAGGATGCCATCCGAGCGGAAGCGGCAGACGAGCGCGCCGATTCGTTCGACGGCACGTTTGATGTGACCGTGTTGGCCACTCCGGTCGATGCTGCTGTCGATGCGGTCAGCCAATGCCGCGCGCTGACGACGTCGGTGTGCAGCGTGATGGCGCCGCTTCGGTCCGCCGCCGATGCGCGCGGTCTCGCGTTCGTAGCGGGCCACCCGCTCGCGGGCTCGCAAGAGCGCGGCCTCGCTGCCGCGCGCGGGGATCTGTTTGAAGGCGCGACGTGGTTCATCGATCGCGACGATGGCGTCGTTCAAGAGCTCATCGCCGCCTGCGGCGCACGCGCGGAGCGCGTGGACGCGAGCGAGCACGATCGCGCCCTCGCACTGACGAGCCACCTGCCGCAGATCCTCTCGACCGCGCTTGCCGCCTATTTGCACGACCAGAACATCGACCCGCGCTTCGCAGGGTCAGGCCTTCGCACCTTCCTCCGCCTCGCCGGCAGCGCGGCCTCGGTCTGGTCGCCAATCATCGCCGCGAACCGCGAGAACATCGCGCCGCACGCCGCGGCCGTCGCCCAACTCGTGAAGAAGATCATCGAAGGCAGCGCTGGGCCGTTCGCGCAAGCGAACGAGTGGAACGCCGGCGTCCCGCCGGCTGGCCCGGCGGCGTCCCGCCGCCGCGACGGCGAAGAGTAGCGCGCAGTACCATCTCTCCGTTGAACCCCACCTGGCTCTACGTCGGCGCGCTCTACGCCATCGCAGTCGCGCTCGCGCGCCGCGGCGGCAATCCGCTTCCGAAGCGCATCGCGGCACTCTTTTACCTGCTTGTCGTCATTTTCTTTTTCAAGGCGATGACGGGGCCGTACGTCAACGTCGCAACCGACATCCCGCGCCTCATCGCTCCCTGGTCCGCGTCGGCGCCGGGGTTCACCAAATACACGGTGCTGAACATGGAGACGCACGACGTCTCGATGCAGCTCGCGCCGTGGGCGCATCAGGTGCGCGAGGCCTGGAAGTCCGGCCACGCGCCGCTCTGGAACGCGCTCGCCGGCTGCGGCTATCCGCTTCTGGCCAACGCGCAAAGCGCCGCACTCTCGCCGCTGCGAATGCTCGCGCTTCCGCTTCCGCTCGGCTACGCGATGACCGCCGAGGCGGCGATGAAAGTGCTCGTCGCGCTCACGTTCACGTTTCTCTATTGCCGGCGGCGGTACGACACGCTGCCGAGCAGCATCGCCGCGATTGTTTATGCTTTCGGCCCGTTCGTCATCGCGTGGCTGCACTTCGCGCAAAGCACGGCGGCCTGTTTTCTCCCCGCGGTGCTCTACCAGATCGACCTTCTCGTCGAGCGCCGCACCGGTGCCCGATTCGCGATGACTGCGGTGATTGGCGCGGCGGTCGTCTTCTGCGGCCATCCGGAGACAGCGATCCACATTCTCCTTTTCGCCGTCGCCTACGTTGTCTGGCTCGCCCTCGTCGAGAAGCAGCGCCAATTTCTCATTCCGCTGATCGGCGCCGGCGTCATCGCCGCCCTCCTGGCGTTGCCGCTGATCGTTCCGTTTGCGGAGAACGTTCGCGATTCGACGCGATTCGAGTCGCAGAAAACGTGGGGCCGCGACATGCCGTTCTCGGATGGCCTGTCGCTCGCGCTGCTCGTACAGCCGAGGCTTTATGGGACGCGTCCGGGGAACCCGTGGGGCCCGGCGATGGCCGAAGCCGTCACCGGATTTGCCGGCATCCTCGGCATCGCCGCACTCGTGGCGGTCGCATGCGACACGATCGCGCGTCGGCGTTTCCGCGATCGCGAAGTCTTCTTCGTCCTTGCCGCGCTCGGCGTTCTCGCGCTGCTGGCAAACATCGGCCCCGCGGTCTCCGTCCTACACGCGATCATCGGGCTCGCTGCCAACGCGAGGCTGCGATTCCTGTTCGCATGGATCCTGGCGGTGCTCATCGCCGCGGCCTTGGATCGACTGCATCGCGGTGCGGTCGCGCCGTTTGCAATCGGCCTGGCCGCGGCGGCAACGCTGATGGCCCTCATCGTGATGAGAACGCCGTTTCCGAGCGACACCGCGCGTCACGACGGATTAATATCCGCGATCCCGAGCGCGATCGTCCTGATCATCGCGACCGTCATGGCCTTCGCGCCCCGCGCGCGCAATCTCGCCGCGATCGCTCTGGTTGTCGCCGTGATCGCCGAGATGTGGCCGCTGACGATCGGTTGGAACTCGGCGTTCCCCAACACAACCTTCTACCCGCGCACGCCGCTGATCGACGCTGTCCTGCGCCATCACCGTCCCGGCTTCGACCGCGTTGCCGGAATCGGCGGCGTCCTTTTCCCTAACACGAACGCCATGTTCGGCATCGAGGAGGTTCGTGTTCACGATCCAATGGAGCCCGCGCGCTTCGTGCATTTCCTCGGGCCCGTCCTCACGACCGACTACTACAAAAAATGGATCGATCCCTCCTCGCCGCTGCTCGATCGATTGAACGCACGCTGGGTGATGGCCGAGCCGGGCCACGAGCTTATGGACACGGCGCGCTATCAACTTCGCTACTCCGGCGCCGACGGTCTGCTTTACGAGAACATGCACGTGCAGCCACGATTCTTCGCGAAGGGCGCGCGGGTCGCCATCACGTTGGCGAGCGCCGATGCGTACGTGCTCGACATTGACGCGCCAACCTCCTCGCTCGTCGTCAGCAGCGTCGGCTGGTCGCGATGGTGGCGCGCGGAAACGGCGAGCGGACGCCTCGCCACCCAACTCGTCGATGGCGCGTTCATTGGCTTCACTATTCCGGCGGGCCACACGAGCGTTCGTGTCCGCTACGTTCCCGTCTCGTTCTACATCGCCGTCGTCATCGCCCTGCTCACCGCCGCTCTTCTCGTCTGCTTTATGATCCGCGCCCGTGTTCAACGCTTCCTGGGCTTACGTCGGCGCGCTCTACGCGATCGCAATCTGGTGCGCGCGCCGCTGGAGTCCGGCGGTCCGTGACGGGTTGCCGTGGCGCGTGGCCGCGTTTTTTTACGCGCTCGTTCTGATCTATCTCTTCCGCCCCATGACGGGCCAGTACGTCAACCTCCCGGTCGATTTCATCAACATCCTTCCGCCGTGGGGAAGCTGGGTCCAGCGCCACGGGGTATCGAACTCCGAGATGAACGATCTGACGATGCAGATCGTCCCGTGGGCGCATCAGGCCCGCGAGGCGTGGCGCTCGCTGCATTTCCCGATCTGGAATTCGCTCTCCGGTTGCGGTTATCCGCTCCTCGCCAACGGCCAGAGCTCGGCGATGTCGCCGCTGCGGCTGCTGGCGCTGCCGCTACCGCTCGGCTACGCCATGACGTCCGAGGCGGCGATGAAACTGCTGGTCGCGCTCACGTTCATGTACCTCTTCTGCCGGCGGCGGTACGACGAGCTGCCTTCCGCGATCGGGGCGATCGCATTCGCCTTCTGCACGTTCGTCAGCACCTGGCTGCACTTCCCGATCGTCACCGTCGCGGTCTGGCTGCCCGCCGCATTTCTCGCGCTGGAGCTTCTGATCGAACGGCGCACCTATCCGCGCTTCGTCTTCGCCGTCGCCGTCTGGGCCACGATGCTCTACGGCGGCCATCCGGAGACCGTGACGCATGTGACGTTCTTTGGAGGCCTTTTCGCGCTCTGGATCGCATTCGTCGAGCGGCCCGTGTCCTGGCGCGATGCTGTCCGCACGCTCGCGCTCGCCGCCGCTGCGATCTTCGTGGCCGCGCTTCTGGCCGCGCCGTTCATCGCCACGTTCGCGGAGACAGTGAAGAAGTCGCGGCGCTTTCAGGAGCTTCAAGTCCACGCCAACGAAGAGCCGCCCTTCTCCGATTTTCCCTCGGCCATCGCCACCTTCGAGCCGAACTTCTACGGCCACGCGCCGTTCGAGAAACCGTGGGGACCGGCAACCGCTGAGTCGATCACCGGCTTTGCCGGCATCCTCGGCATCGCCTCCTGGTTCGCGCTTCTGTATCGCGCCATCGCGCAGCGCCGCTTCCGCAGCCGCGAGATGTTTCTGGTCATCCTCGCGCTCGTCGCTGCCGGAATCGTTTTCAACTGGCCCGTCATCAGCTCGCTCTTCCACTTCGTCTTCAAGCTGGCGGCGAATGCGCGGCTGCGCCTGCTGCTCTGCTGGATCGCCGCGGCGATGACGGCGGCTGCGATCGATTCCGCCCGCCGCGAGCGCTCCACGCCCTTCCTCCTCGGCGTGCTCACCGCCGCTGCCCTGCTTCTCCGCACCATGTGGAAGGTCGATTTCCCGAGCGCCGTGGCGAAGGACACGGCGATGATCGCCATTTTTCCCAGCATCCTCGTGCTCGTCCTCGCGTCGCTGTTCGTTCTGCAGGCTCGCGCCCGCCACATCGCCACCATGCTGATCGGGGTCGCGCTCGTTGCTGAGTTGTGGACCGCCTCGGACGGATGGAACCCGGTGCTGCCCGTCGAATCGATGTATCCGAAAACGCCCCTCATTCAGACGCTTCAACGATTGCAGGCGGCGACGCCGGCGAACGCGCCGTTTCGCGTCGTCGGAATCGGTGCCGCGCTCTTTCCCAACGCCCAGGCCATGTACCGTTTCGCCGACATCCGCACGCACGATCCGATGGCCAACGGCCGCTACCTCGGCGTTCTTCGTCTGCTGGCGAATCTCGAGACGAACGACTATTTCTCGAAATGGCAGAACGTCAAAACGCCGCTGCTGAACTATCTGAATGTGCGCTATCTCGTCGGCGCGCGGGACCTCGAGGCGGGCGATCCGGCGCGTTATCGCCTCGTGTACGACAACCGCGACGGACGGATTTTCGAGAATCTCGACGTGAAACCGCGCTTCTTCGCCGCGCACGACCTCGTGCTCGAGTTCCGGCACAACATGTTCGCGCAGACGCTCACCGAGCACGATCTGGCGAAGGAGACCGTCGTCAACATCCTTCCTGTCGACAGCGATCGGATGCGCCAGGATCTGCTCGCGCCGAAGAGCGATCCGGCCGTGCAGATCGTCGAGGCAAACGATCCCGACTTCCGGCTGCGAATCCGCAGCGCGCGGCACGCGCTCATCGTCAGCAGCCAGCCGTTCTGGCCGGGGATGCGCGTTTCGCTGAATGGCAAATCCATCCGCGCACTGGCCGTGAACGGCGCGTTCCTCGGCTTCACGATTCCGCCCGGCGACTGGGACGTGCGCGTCCACTATCTACCGGCGACGTTCTACGGCGGACTGGCCGCTGCAATTCTCACGCTTCTAGCGATGATCGCCTGGCCATTCGCACGATCACGAATCCTCCGGCGAACATGATCAGAACGATCGGGATGAGCGAGCGCAAATCGCCCGGTCCCGTCAGAGGTTCGCCGAGGTTGAAGCTGGCCCATTCGGAGGCATCGGAGTCGGGAGCGTGCCGCGAGAAAACGAGCGCCTCGTCGAACGTCATGCGATTCACGGACGTGTGACCGGTGAATGTCGCCGCCGACCAGGGAGGCGTGATCGGCACGCGATCCGAGAAATGGCCAGTGATCAGAAGCGGCAGCAGATACTGCGAAACGGGCCGCGGAATCGTGCCCGACGGCTGCGGATCGACCGCTGCCGCGGCGAAGTTGATGACGAGCGAAACAACGCCGAGTGCGATCATCACCCTCGTCCGCCGCGCGTAGGCGATGGCGATGCCGAATAAAGGAATGAGCGGAACGAGGTAGCGCCCGCCGACACCGAATCCGGCCTCCCATCCGTTGAAACTGACGTTGAAGGCGAAGAGCGCCACGATCGCCGTGAGCGCGAGCGCGCACTCGATGCGGCGTTCCCGCCACCATGCGGCGAAACCGAAGAACGCGACCAGCAGCAGCGGCGCAAAGAAAAAGACCCCTCGGTACGGCGAGAGCGTTACGCCATAGATCGACTCAATCGTCGGCAGTTGAAAGACGCCGAAGAGCGCTCGCTGGCTAAGGAAATGCGGGTTTTCATGCGGGATGCCGGTCGAAAGAAAACTGCCGAAGCAGACCTGCTGATACGCGGCAAGCGCGAGCAGCGGCGCAATGGCGCCCGCGACGAACGCGCGGTCGCGCTTCCGCACGAAGACGAACAGAAGTCCAACGGCGCAGAGGTAGTTCATGGCGGTGGCCACGCCGGCGGCGAATCCGGCCAGCATCCGGCGCTCCCCCACCAGCGCGTACGTCAGCAGCAGAGCGCTCGGTACGTGAAGCATGAACAACGTCGCGTACGGGAAGAGCTGTGTTCCGAGCGCAGTCGCGAGCGCGGCCAGTGCGGCCTGAAGCGCGGGCACGTTTCGACGGCGCGCCACGGCGTAGAGCAGAGCCGGAATCAGCGCTCCCGGAATGGCGACGCAGAGGAGCGTGCATAGATAGGCGTTGATCGTGACGACGCGGATGTCGCTCACGTCGATGCCGCGAGCACTCTCGACCGCGTTCAACAGCGCGTACGGCGCGGCGGCGATCCACGAGAGCGCCGGTGACTTGTTCGTGTAGACGTGGCCGTTGACGAACGAGAGATCGCCCGTGTTGCTTGCATACGCGTCGATGGCGAACGTGTGCCGCTCCGCCATGGCGCGCGCGAGGTCGAGTTGAGAGTTCTGGTTCCAGCCGCCCCCGCCGTGGAAGTACGCGTAGGCCACGAGGGTGAGGAGAAACAGCCACTCGGAGACTCGGCGATCCGCGTGGCTCATCGCGCTGGATTGTACGCGTATGATCGGTCACTCATGACGGAGCCGCCGCCGAAGGAGAGAGCGCTCGCCGTTCTGACCGAATTGCTCGCCGTCCTGGCGCTTTACGCACTGGCAGTTGCGTTCATCCGCCCCTCGGGAAACTTCCCGCTTGACGACGACACCTACTTCGGCCTGCCTGCGCTGGAGTTTGCCCGTACCGGCCACTTTCATCTGACCATCGCGCCGCACTCGCTGCGCGCGCAGATTCTCTGGGGCGCGCTCTTCGTCCGGCTCTTTGGCCCGACGTTCGATGCGTTGCACGTAGCGTCGATGGTCAGCCTGGCCATCGCCATCGTCATGTTCCACGCCACGCTTCGCCGCCTTCCGGTCGCGCGCGGCGTGCGTCTCTTCGCCACCTTCGCTTTTGCGTTTCATCCGCTGCTCTTCTGGTCGAGCTTCACGTTCATGACCGAGGCGCACTTCGTATGCGCGTCGGTGATCGCGATCATCGCCGGCTCGTTGGCCGCGATTCTCGGCGTGAGGCTGCTCTTCGCAGTTCCCGCCGCGGTCGCCAATCCTCGCCGCGATGCCGCGGTTCTCCTTGCGGCCGGCTATGTCGTCGCCCACACGTCCGCGCTCTGCGCATCGGCGGCGTACTTCGACCGCTATGCACTGTCGTCGGCGTGGCCCGTCGCTGTCGTCCTGGCGATCATCACGCCGAAACGCCCTCTCTGGAAAGGTGCGATCGCCGTGCTGCTGCTCGTCGCAGCATTCGATGTCGTCGCCGTCGATGAGTACTTCGCATGGCAGCGCGCGCGTTGGTCGGCGTGGTACGACTTGCAGCGCCAGGGAGTACCGGTTCGCGAGATCGACGCCGGAAACGAGCCGTTTGATCTGGCGGAGCGAGCCTACGCAGACGACGTCCATTCGAGGCGTCGCATGGCGTTCGGTCCAGGGCCGCGGCGCTACTCCATCGCATTTCAACCGCAACCGGAAATGCGAATCATCGGCCGCTACCCGTTCCGCGGCTGGCTCGGACTACACCAGGGAACGATCTTCGTGCTCGAGCGGATCAGCGGAACTTCTTCGACAGCCGCTCACGACTGATCGCATCGACGCGCGCCAGCGTCGGCGCGAGAACCTCGCGCTGCTTCTCGACGAGCGCCGCGATCCCTTCCTTCGCCAGCCCCAGCATCGCCGTCATTTCCTCATCGCTGAACGTCGCCCCCTCGGCCGTCCCCTGCAATTCGATGAAACGCCCTTTGTCCGTTGCGACGATGTTCATATCGACGCCGGCTTTCGAATCCTCTTCGTAGTTCAGGTCGAGCGCGGGCGAGCCGTTGATGATGCCGACGGAAACGGCGGCGACGAACGAACTGATCGGCCAGGTCACCAGCTTTCCATCGACATAGAGCCGCCCGAGCGCCAGCACCAGCGCGACGAAGGAGCCGGTGATCGACGCCGTGCGTGTTCCGCCGTCCGCCTGAATCACATCGCAATCGAGCCAGATGGTCCGTTCGCCAAGCATCTCGCTGTTCACCGCAGCGCGAAGCGAGCGACCGATCAAACGCTGAATCTCCATCGTCCGCCCGCCCTGCTTTCCGCGCGCCGCCTCGCGGTCCGTCCGTTCCGTCGTCGCCCGCGGCAGCATCCCGTACTCGGCCGTCACCCACCCCTTGCCGGTGCGATACAAAAACGGCGGGACCTTCTCCTGCACCGAGGCAGTGCAGATGACGCGCGTGTCCCCGATCTCGATCAACGCGGAGCCCTCCGCATGCTTGCTGAAGTTCGGCGTGATGAGGACGCGGCGCATCTCGTTCGAGGCGCGCCCATCGGTGCGGGGCTTGGTTTGGGTGACCATTGGCGGTGGAGAATAGCTTATTGCGCGGCCTGGCGGCCGCGCGTTGTCGGTTGTCGGTTGGTTGCGCTTCGCGCGTTGTCTCGTTGATGTGCGAGGAAGCATCAGGACAACCGGGTGCGGTCGGCGCCGCGTAGCGGCCGGAAGAGGATAGCGAGGGGTGCGAGCGCTTTTGCGAGCACCCCTCGTAACGAGTGATTACATCTCCATGCCGCGTCAGCGGCACTGGAAATCGCGGCACATCGTCGTTCGCTTATTGCGCGGCCCTGGCGGGCCGCGCGTTGTCGGTTGTCGGTTGGTTGCGCTTCGCACGTTGTCTGGTTGATGCACGAGGAAGCAACCGGACGGCGACGAGTCCGGTCTGCGCCGCGTAGCGGCTGGAAGAGGAGAGCGAGGGGTGCGAGCGCTTTTTGCGAGCACCCCTCGTAACGAGTGATTCGTCTCCAGGCACTGGAAATCGCAGCACATCGTCAGTTGAACATCCAATGCCGGCGAGATTCTCAAATCCGTGATTCCGACGGGTCCAGTGCCGCTGACGCGGCACGATTCTCACAATCGCCCGACTACGAGGGGTGCTCGCAAAAAAGCGCTCGCACCCCTCGCTATCCTCTCTTTGCCGCTATCGCGGCACTGCCGAGCAACAAAGCGGACCGACGCGCGAGCGCAACCGACAACGCGAAACGCAATCAACCGACAACGCGCGAATCACATTAACCAACAACGCGCGAATCACAATCTACCGACAACGCGCGAAGCGCAACCAACCGACAACCGACAACGCGCGGCCCGCCAGGGCCGCGCAACTAAACAGCCACCCCCTCCGCCACCTCCGCCCCTTTCGGCACAACCACGATCCCGGAATCCGTCACCGTAAAGCGCGCACGATCGGCTTCGATGTCGTAGCCGATCGTCGTATTCGCGGGGATCTTCACGCCTTTGTCGATGATCGTGCGGCGGATCTTCGAGTGGCGGCCGATCTCCACACCGTCCATCAGGATTGACTCGTCGACGTCGGTGTACGAATGGATGCGAACGCGTGGATGGAGGATGCTGCGGTTGATCGTGCCGCCGGAGATGATGACGCCGGCCGAGACGAGCGAGTCGGTGGCGATTCCGATGCGCTGCGACTTCGAATCGGCGAACACGAACTTCGCTGGCGGCAGGTTCAGTGGCGCCGAGACCATCGGCCACAGAGTGTTGTAGAGGTTGAAGAGCGGCGTGACCGCGACCAGATCGAGCGACGCCGCGAAATACGAGTCGATCGTACCGACGTCGCGCCAGTAGCCGCGGTTGATCTCCGCTTCGCCGGGTACGTGGTTCTGGCCGAAGTCGTACGCGTAAACCTTCATCCGCGGATACATCGCCGGGATGATCTCCTTGCCGAAATCGTGGGCCGCATCACGCAACGCGTTCCGCTGCAGCACGTCGATCATCACGTTGGCCTTGAAGATGTAGTTGCCCATCGACGCCAGAACCATATCCGGACGGCCAGGAATCGTCTTCGCTCCCTCTTTCGGCTTCTCGACGAAGCCCGTCACGCGCCAGTCGCTATCGACTTCGACGATGCCGAATTGATGCGCTTCCTCCACCGGCACCGGGATCGTCGCGATGGTCAGATCGGCGTCGTTCGTCAGGTGCTCCTGCAGCATCTGGTTCACATCCATCTTGTAGATGTGATCGCCGCCGAAGACGCAGACGAACTCCGGCTGCTCGTCGAAGATCAGCTCGAGATTCTGGAAGACGGCGTCGGCCGTCCCTCGAAACCAGAACGGACCCTTGCGCATCTGCGCCGGAACGATGTCGACGTATTGGCCGATCTCCGGGACCAACCTCCACGTCCGCGTGATGTGCTCGATGAGCGAGTTCGACTTGAACTGCGTCATCACCTTGATCTTGAAGAACCCCGAGTTGATGAAGTTGTTGATGACGAAGTCGATGATCCGGTAGCGGCCGCCGAAGGGCACGGCCGGCTTGGCCCGGTCGCGCGTCAGCGGATAAAGGCGCTCGCCCATACCGCCGGCGAGGATCATCGTCAGAATGTTGCGGCGAGCCAGTGATGCGTGCATGTAGGGCGGATTCTTTCTCCAACCGGCTCACGAAGCAATTCATGTGCTAAAACGCTTTGTCGCACGATGGCTGAAAAGGACTACTACGACATCCTCGGCGTGAAGAAGTCCGCCTCCCCGGATGAGATCAAGAAGGCATACCGCGCCCTGGCGAAGAAGTTCCATCCCGACAAGAACAAAGGGAACAAGGACGCCGAGAACAAGTTCAAGGAGATGTCCGAGGCGTACGCGGTGCTCTCGGACACGGAAAAGCGCGAGCAGTACGACCGCCTCGGCAAGGAAGCCTTTCGAAGTGGAGGCGGAGGCGGGAACCCATTCCAGGGCGGCGGAAGCCCGTTCGGCGGATTCGACTTCTCGCAGTTCACCAACGCCGCAGGCGGGCGCGCACGTGCCGGCAGGCGGCCGGCAGGCGGCACCGGCGGGTTCACCGACATCTTCTCCGACCTTTTCGGCGGCGGCGGATTCGAGCAGGGACCGGAGCGCGGCGCCGATCTCGAAGCCGAGCTCACTATCGACTTTCGCGACGCCATCCTCGGCACGACGATGGACCTCACCATCAACGGCAGCCGCGTCAAGGTGAAAATCCCCGAGGGGGTTTCGGATGGGCAGAGGATCCGGCTGAGAGGCAAAGGGAGTCCCGGCGCGGCCGGCGGTCCTGCCGGCGACCTCAACGTGCTCATTCACATCCGCCCGCATCCGTTGTTCGAGCGCCGCGGCGACGACGTTTACATCGATCTCCCCATCAAAGTCGGCGAAGCAATGCGCGGCAGTGAAGTGGAAGTGCCGACGATTCACGGGCCGGTCCGCGCGCGCATCCCCGCGGGAACGCAGGGGGGCCAGACCTTTCGGCTGCGCGGCAAGGGCGTGAAAAAGAAAGCGGGAGCTTTCGGCGATCACTATTACCGCGTCGAGATCACCGTCCCGAAAAACGCCTCGGCCGAGGTACTCGAAGCGGCGGAGACGATCGACGGCGCGTACGGCGACGATCCGCGGGCGAAACTGAACACCGCTCTCTAGCCATGGACATCGACCTGCTCCGCGCCGACATCTCTTCCCTCAAAGTCGACGCAATCATCAATCCTGCCTCGGCCAACAAGCCGGTGGCGGACTTCGGCTCCGTCCCGGTCGGCCACGCCGTCGTGACGAGCGGCGGCAACGTCCTCTGCAAGTTCGTCATCCACGCCATCGTGCCACGCCTCGGTGATGGCGACGAAGACGCAAAACTCCGCAGCGCGCTCTGGGCGGCGCTCAAACGCGCGGAAGAACTGGCAATTGCGTCTGTGGCCATGCCTCCCATGCCGCTGTCCTTTGGATTCGAGCGCCGGCACTGCGCCCGCGTCATGGTCCAGGCCGCGCTGGACTTTCGCGCGCACGCACGCTCGTTGCAGCGCGTGATCTTCTGCGCCTTCGACGAGGTCACACACGCCGAATTGCGGCGCGCAATCGAGGAGCTTTCCGTTTGATTCCGGCAGGACAAATCTTCGTCATCGGCGACTCACATATCGGGCTTTCGGATGGAAGCGAAAAACCGATTGTGGCCTGGCTCGACCGCCTCGCCGCCCTCCAGCCGCGCGCGCTCTACCTCAATGGCGATCTCTTTCACTACCTGATCGCCGATCCCAAGTTCTACACGTCGTCCGTCGAGAAAGTCTTTCAGCGCCTGCAGCAGTTGCGCGACAGTGGAGTTCCGATTCACTACGTCGAAGGGAATCGCGACTTCTTCCTCCGAGGGTCATTTGCCGAGCGCGCGGTGACCGATGTGGGGATGGAGTTTGCGATCGAAGCCAACGACCGGAAATACCTCATCGTCCACGGAGACATGATCAACGACCGCGACCTACCCTACCGCTTCTGGCGCTTCGCATCGAAGAATCCGATCTCGCGGCACTCCCTGAAGCTCATCCCGAAAGGCCTGGCGCGCAAGTTCGTCGACTCGGTCGAAGCGCGTCTCTCCGGCACCAACTTCAAACACAAAACGCGCCTCCCCACCGAGCGGATGGAAGCCTACGCCCGCACTCGCGCCGGCGAAGGATTCACCCACGTCGTCTTCGGCCACTTTCATCACAAGCTGGTGCTTCCCGGTGCGGCAACAGTCACGGTTTTGCCGGCGTGGTACGAGACCGGCGAAGCGATGGCGATCGATCCTACTTCCGGTTCGTTCGAGTGGGTGACAGTTTGAAAATCGGAATGTTGAGTGTTGACGTGCTCCGAAGTTGAGATTCGACCGATGACCTTCTGAAACCCATTTACCACAGAGGCGCAGAGTGCACAGAGACCTCAGTGCACTCTGCGTCTCTGTGGTTGAAAAAAGCAGCACGACAAGAACACCACCTATGCGCGTAACTTTCCTCGGCAGCGGCACTTCCACCGGCGTCCCCGTCGTCGGATGTTCCTGCGCTGTTTGCACCTCGGACGATCCGCGCAACAAGCGGCTGCGGCAGTCGGTGAAGATCGAGGCGAATGGAAAGCACTTTCTCATCGACACGTCGCCCGATCTGCGCCTGCAACTCCTGAAGTACCCGATCCCGCGGCTCGATTTCGTTCTCTTCACGCACTCGCATTCCGATCACCTCATGGGCCTCGACGACATCCGTCCGTTCAACTTCCGGCAGCGCGAGGCCATCCAGGCGTTCGCCAATCCAATGACAGCGGCCGCCATCCGCCGCGCCTTCGGATACATCTGGTCGGACTCGCAGATCGGCGGTGGCAAACCACAGCTCGACCTGCGCGAGATCGACGCGCCGTTCGTTCACGAAGGAATCGCCATCACGCCTCTTCCCGTCGCACACGGCGACTGGACCATCCTCGGATTTCGCATCGGCGACTTCGCCTACATCACCGACACGAATGGCATCCCTGACGCGACGATGCAGCTTCTGCAGGGCGTACAAATCCTCGCGCTGGACGGACTGCGCATCACCCCGCGGCACCCGACGCACTTTGTGATCGACGAAGCCGTCGCAGTCGCCAAGCAGATCAACGCCAGCGAAACCTGGCTGATCCACCTGACGCACGAAGTCGATCACGCGACAGTCGAAGCGACGCTGCCGGCAGGAATCAGGCTGGCGTATGACGGGCTGGTGCTGGAGTGCGAATCTTGAAACCGATCGCAAAACAGAGTCGCGTCAACGCCACAGTCACCGCGCCGCCATCCAAGTCCTACTCCGTTCGCGCGCTGCTTCTCGGCGCGATGTCGGATGGCGCGACGACAATCACCAATTGCCTCGACGCTGACGACACGCGCTACGCCCTCGAGGCCCTTCGCACGATCGGGTTCCGCGTCGACGGCACCTTCAAGAGCGGCGTCACGATCGGTCCGCGGCTCAGCATGTCAGCGAATGACGTCAACGTTTTCGTCGGCAACGCCGGAACCGCGATGCGCTTTCTCACCGGCTGGCTGGCGTTCACGCCGGGACGGTTCGTGCTGCAGGGCGAGTCGCGCATGCACGAGCGGCCGATCGGCGATCTCGTCGAGGTACTGCTGTCGATCGGCGCCGAGGTCGAGTATGTGGAGAAAGAGGGCTACCCGCCGCTGCGAATTCGCGGGAAGAAGATGCGCGGCGGTTTCGACGTCGCCATCGCCGCCGACACCTCGAGCCAGTTTGCGTCGTCGCTGATGATGGCGGGCGCCACGCTGCCCGACGGCTTGACGCTCCGCCTTACCTCGCTCGCCTCGGCGCCCTATCTCGACATCACCGCTTCGGTTCTCGCCGCGTTCGGCGCGGACGTGCAGCGCGACGGCAACCTCATTCGCGTTCGCGCGGCGAAACTGCATCGCGACGAATACCGCGTCGAAGGCGACTACTCCTCCGCCTCGTACTGGTTCGCGGCCGCCGCGGCGACAGGCGCGATTATGCGCGTCCGCGGCCTCGCTCATCCCTCCGCCCAGGGCGACGCGGCGTTTCTCGACATCCTTACAGCGATGGGCTGCAAGGTCGCGATCGATGCCGACGAGATTACCGTCACTGGCGCCGAGGATTTGCGCGGAGGCCGCTTCGACTGCAACGCCTGTCCCGACATCGTCCCGACGCTTGCCGCAATTGCGCCGCTGGCGTCGTCGCCGGTCGAGATCGTGAATGTGGCCAATCTCCGGGTCAAAGAGTCCGACCGCATCGCCACCGTCACCTCGGAACTGCGGCGCCTCGGCGCCACCGTCGAAGAGCGCGCCGACTCCCTGCTCATTGAACCAGGTTGGTCATCGGAGCCCGTCACGATCGAGACCCACAACGATCACCGCATCGCCATGGCCTTCGCGATTGCCGGGCTGGCGCGCGGCAACGTCACGATCGCGAATGAGCAGGTGGTGTCGAAGTCCTACCCACGATTCTGGAAAACGCTCGACGAAGTGATCGCGCCGGCAAGTTGACGCGCAGGAACGTGGCATTACAATACCCGCCTTCTCATGGACATCGACCCATCTCGTAGCGCGTTCGCCCTTCGCGCTCGGTGAGTATGCCTACCTGGTACTTGCTCCTCGCCTTGCTGTTCATCATCGCGAACGGCTTTTTTGTCGCCGCCGAGTTCTCGATCATCAAGGTGCGTCCCACGCAGCTCGCGGAGATGGCCGCCGCGGGCAGCGCGCGCGCCCGGATGACGCGGCGCATCGTCAAGAAACTCGATAGCTACCTTTCGGCGACACAACTCGGCGTCACGCTGGCGTCGCTCGCACTCGGCTGGGTTGGTGAGCCCGCGTTCGCGCAGCTCGTTCAGCCACGCCTTGCCTTTTTCGGGGTCTACAGCAACGCGGTAGCGCACACGATCGCTGCCACCATCGCATTCATCGTCATCTCGTCGCTTCACATCATCTTCGGAGAGCTCGGTCCCAAATACATCGCCATCGACAAGACCCTCGGCACCGCGCTCTGGTCGGCGCATCTGCTGCGCGCTTTCTACCTGCTGATGTTTCCGATCATCTGGGCGCTCAACCGCGCCTCGAACGCCGTGCTCCGGCTGATCGGCGTCAAACCGGCCAGCGGCGCGGAGATGGTGCACTCGCAGGACGAGCTGCGCCTGATTCTGGCGCACTCGGAAAAAGCCGGCATCCTCTCTGAAGAAAACCGCGAGATCATCGAAGGCGTCTTTCAATTCTCGAAGCGAACGGCGCGGCAGATCATGGTGCCGCGCACCGACGTCTCCGTCCTCTCGACGCTGAAATCGATCGAAGAGAATCTCGAGATCATCCGCACGACGCGCCACACGCGCTATCCCCTTTGCGACGGCACACTCGACCAGACCATCGGCCTCATTCACGTCAAAGATCTTTTCCTCGCGCAGCTCCGAGGGCCGGGACGGACGATGCTGGAGCTCAAGCGAGACGTTCTCTTCGTGCCTGAAAACTCGACGGTCGAAGCGCTCCTCTCGCAATTCATCGAGCACAAAACGCACATGGCCATCGTGCTCGACGAGTACGGCGGCGCGTCAGGAATCGTGTCGCTCGAGAACATCACCGAGGAGCTGTTCGGGCAGATTCAGGACGAGTTTGACCGGGAAAGGCCGGAGATCGAGCCGCTCGGCAACGGACGCTACCGCGTGCGCGGCGACTACCTCATCGAGGATCTCGCCGACCGGCTGAAAGTCGATGTCGGCGAGCCGGCGGAGGAAACCATCGGCGGCTTTGTCGCGGCGCGCATCGGCCACGAGGTCGTGCCCGGCGACCGGACGCAGCTTGGGGATCTGGCCATCGAAGTGCTCGATGCCGAGCGCTTCCGCGTGCGCTGGGTAATTGTCCAGACCGAAATGCCGGAAACCGAAGAGGCGGAAGAGGGCGAGGCGCAGTCGTAACCGGCCCCGCCAGCAAGTTTACGAACGCTTGAAGATGCCGGACACGGTCCGCCAGGCACGCTGCAGAAGGCCTCCGCGGTCGCGCTCGTGCAGCTCGTGGTAGTGCCGGGCGTAGCGCGCTTCCTTGAGGATCTGATCCGTTTCCTGAATACGCATTTTGGGCTCTCCTTCACTACGAATAACTGCAAGGAGGGAGCCATTTCGGGGAGATCAATCCTCGCGCGTCACGTGTAACGGCGGCCTCGACTCGTCCTCATCCGTATTCGTGACCAGCGCCTGATCGTGAAACGCGCAGACGATGTCGCGAACCCGAACGGGGTCGTCGACGAGGTGGAGGCTGTCCACATCCTCTTTCGTGATGTTGTTCGCCGCGAGCACCGACTTGCGTAGCCAGTCGAGAAGGCCACCCCAGTACTCGCTGCCGTAGAGGATCACCGGAAAGTTCGTGATCTTCTTCGTCTGGATCAGCGTCAGCGCGCCCATCAATTCGTCGAGCGTCCCGAAGCCGCCGGGAAACGCGATGAACGCCTCCGAGTACTTGATGAACATCGTCTTGCGCACAAAGAAGTAGCGGAAGGTCATCGCTTTGTCGACGTACTCGTTGACGTGCTGTTCGAACGGCAGCTCGATGTTGCAGCCGATCGAGAGCGCTTTCGCCAGCCGCGCTCCCTTGTTGGCCGCTTCCATGATTCCCGGGCCGCCGCCGGTGATCACCGCGAAGCCCGCTTTGCCGATGAGCTCCGCGGTCTTCACCGCTGCCGCGTAGTAGTCATTCGCGAGTTGCGTCCGCGCCGATCCGAAGATCGAGACCGCGGGATAAACCTCGGCCAGATGATCGAAGCCGGTGACGAACTCGCTGGTGATCCGCAGCACGCGCCACGATTCACTCTGCAAGAGTTCATGCCGGCTCGGCCGGTCGAGCAACTTGCGGTCTTCGAGCGCTTCCCGCGGTTTTGGCGGGATGTGGATTTCGTGTCCTGTTGGTTGATCGACGTCCATTGCCGACATTATGCGGGTCGCTGCTGTTACGGCCGCAGCTTGATCACGGCCGTCTCGACCAGCTTGTCGCCGGGCAGATCGCGCTGCCACGCCGTGACACTGACGCTGCCCGTCTCCGACATCGTCCCGAACGATGTCCGCACGCTGTAGTGAATCGTCGAATCCTCGGCCGGCTGCAGGTTGCCCAGCGTGTAGTGATAGTTGTTGGAGCCTGGTTCGTGCGACATCGTCACGCCGCGCTCGTGTGTCTCGTCGATAACGACAAGCTGCGGCGGAACTTCGATGTCGATCAGGACGTCCTTGACGCTCCGCACTCCGCGATTGCCGATGACGATGTCGAGCTTGCCGTCCCCACGATCCGGGAGATCGATCGGATGCTGGATGTTGATCTTCAAAAGCTGACCGCGGGTCGTCACCGCCATCCCGCCAGTCTTGCAGCCGGCGAGAGCGATGGCCAAGAGAGCTGCCGCGGCCAAGGTAACGATGTGTTTCGATTTCATGGACTTCTCCTTCGCTGGCAGACTCTGCAAGGAGCGGTCCTGTTGCGGTTGTCGGGTTGCGGGTTACGGGGTTTCGGATCTTTGACCTCCGCCCTGACAGCACTCGGGCGAGGACGCCCGAGTGCCCGCGGTCGAGACGACCGCACTCCTTGCCCCGTAACCCCGCAACGCAACATCCGGCACCGCACTTGCGGTAAAAGACTCTTTCGCATGGCGTACTACCTTGGCGTCGATGGAGGCGCCTCGAAAACTGCAGCTCTGGTCACGGATGAAACCGGCCGCCCGCTTGGGGACGGTGTGGCTGGGCCGTCCAACCATCTTCGCGTCGGCATCGAGACCGCCTCCCGCAACATCGAGCGGGCCGTCAACAAGGCTCTCGTCACCGCCAACGTCGCCAGCCGTGAGATTGCCTGGACCTACTGCGGCATCGCCGGTGCCGATCATCCGGCCCATCGTCAGGAAGTCGTTGACTCGCTCAGCGTCTTTTTTCCGGGCGGCAACTTCACCGTCGACAACGACGCGCGTATCGCTCTGACCGGCGCGATCGGATTTGGTGCTGGCGTCGTCGTCATCGCCGGCACCGGATCGGTTGCGGTTGGCCGCAACGAAGCGGGAGAAGAAGCGCGCGCCGGAGGATGGGGGCCGATCGTCGGCGATGAAGGGAGTGGCTACTCGATCGCCCGAGGAGGGCTTGCGGCGGTGCTGAGGGCGTTTGACGGGCGTGGACCGGCGACTTCCATGACCGAAGTGCTGCAGCGTGATTACGAGATGGCCCCTTCCGACCTGCCGCGATTCGTTTACGCGCAGACGACTCACGCCGACGACATTGCACGCCTGAGCAAACTGGTGATCGACGCCGCGGAGCATGGCGACGCCGTCGCCGGTGACGTCGTCCGGAATGCGGGGGAAGAGTTAGCCAGGATCGTGCTCGCGGTCGCGGCGAGACTCGGACTCACATCCGCGGTGTTTCCGGTCGCGTACGTCGGCGGTGGATTCAAGGCCGGCGAGACGCTCATCGCGCCGATGCGCAGCGCGATTCTCGCGATCGCGCCGAACGCCCGCATCGTCCCTCCCGTCCACACGCCCGTCGAGGGCGCCGCCCAGATGGCCATGCGCGCGGCCACGAATCCGCGGCCGACGCGCGCTGGCGTGTGAGCACTCAGAAGCGCAGGGTCAGTCCGCCGGAGAAGATCACGGGGTTGATCTTGACGTGCAGGACCACAGGCACGATGGGCAGGACTCCCGGCGTGCCGACGGCATTGGCGGCCGCCTTCAACGGCACGTACTTGCCGTCCGCCGTGAGCGCCAGCATGCGCGAGAGTCGAAAGGAGACTCCTGCATTCAGCGCCAGGCCCGCGTCGTCCTTGACGTTGATCTGGCTGAGGGTCGGGCTCTTGAAAACGTTGGTTTTGTCGAACAGTACGTAGGCGACGCCTGCGCCGAGGTACGGATCGATGCCGCCGTCAGGAGCGAAGTGCCATTGCACGATTCCCGTGAGTGACGTCATGCGGGTGCCGGTAGTGGGGTAGGCGTTTCCGCCGACAGCACGCGAACGGACCGTCGTTCTCGGCCGCACTTGCACGGCGTCGAACGCCGTGGAGAGGTGGCCGCCGAAGTGGATGTTTGCGCCGAGTCCGTACCCGAGCTTGCCGTTGAATTTGACGTTGAACGATTGATTGGGCGAAGACGAGTTGAACGTGTCGCTGCTGTTGGGATCGACCCACGCAGCCCAGCCAGTCACATCGAGAACGTGGTCAGCGGCGAGCGCTGGAACAGCGGCGAGACAAAAAAGAACGAGTGCAATGCGGAACGATTTCATCGGCGTCAAACCTCCGGTGCGGAGGCGAAGCAAGATCCGTGACGGGTGGCGGTTTTGGTTGCCGGTGAGCTGGTTGCTGGGTTGCTGGGTTGCTGGGTTGCCAGGCTGCAGAGTTCCAGAACTGACTCTCGACGCAGCAAACCCTGTAACTCAGCAACCCTGCAACCCGGGCAGACAACCCGGCAACTCGCCAACCCGGCAACCTAGTGATCGTACTGCTCCTCCAGCCCCAGAAACGTGCTGAGCGAGATTCCGACGACCTCTTCGAAACGCTGGGTGTAGGACTTGATCGCGCCGGATGGCTCGTCGAGAAAAATCCGCTCGACGCGAAAGAGCGGCACGAACATCGTGATCAGATCGAGGTCGAGGTCATCGTTGCGCGCGATCTGGTGAATCCAGTCCTCGTACGAATCGAGATTGATGCCTTTGATCGTCACGCCGGCGGGGGAAAGCGCTCGCAACACTCCGAAGAATTTCTCTTTCGGATTGACGAGGTTGACGATGACCACCGAGGCTGGCGCAAATCCTTCGATCATAGTTTTTCGCTCAGCTCGATCAGCACCCCGTTCCCCGCCGCGGGATGGAGGAAGGCCACGCGGCAACCGTGCGCTCCAGGCACCGGAACCTCGTTGATGAGCCGGTAGCCACTCTGCTTCAGGCGTGCCAGATGCGACTCGATGTCGTCGACGCGGAAACAGATGTGGTGAATCCCTTCGCCGCGCTTCTCGATGAACTTGGCGATCGTTGATTGCGGCCCGCTCGGCTCGAGCAGCTCGATCATCGCGTCGCCCGCCGCCAGAAACGCGGTCCTCACGCCCTGCGTCTCGACGGTCTCGATGTGTTCGACCGTCAGCCCCAGCGCTTCGTAGATCTTTGCCGCATCGAGCGACTTCACGGCGATTCCGATGTGGTCGAGCGTAGGTTTCGTCATCACACTCCCTTCACGTCCGCGCCCCAGATGTGTTTGTGCAGTTGCGTCTGCAGCCGCGCCGGAACGTGGTCGGCGAGCATCCATTCTGCCAGCGGTTTCAATTCCAACTCTCCCCACACCGGCGAAAAAAGGATCGTGCGCCCGGCCAGGTTCCGCTCCTCGATCACGCCTCGCGCCCATTCGTAGTCCGCGCGATCGGCGATGACGAACTTGATCTCGTCGTGCGGCCGCAGCTTCTCGATGTTCGGCCAATGATTCTTTTCGACTTCTCCCGAGCCGGGACACTTGATGTCGAGAATGATCTTCGCGCGGCGGTCGACCGGCTCGATGTCGATCGACCCCGAGGTCTCGATCAGAACTTCGAAACCGGCGTCGCAGAGCGTCTCGATCAGCGTGAACGCTTCCTTCTGCGCCAACGGCTCGCCGCCGGTCACCTCGACGAGATTGCAGTCGTAGCTCCGTACGCGCTCGATCACGTCATCGATCGAAATCTTGTCGCCGCCCGTGAATGTGTACTCGGAGTCGCACCAGCGGCAGCGCAGATTGCACCCGGCCAGCCGCACGAAAACGCAGGGGCGCCCCACGTGAGACGACTCGCCCTGGATGGAATGGAAAATCTCGGTGACGCGGAGCATGAGCCGGAATCATGAGCGATCCGCCCCAGCCGTGTAAAAATTTGTGGCGATTTCCCCGGTGATTTGACGGGTTGCCCCGTGCTCGCGACGCGCAACTGATTGCAGCACAATCACTTCGCGAACATCACCCCTCGGCCCGCCGTTTGATCTCTACCGTTCCCATGGACAACATCGAATTCATCATTCAGGAACAGCAGGAAGAGAGCTTCAGGAGAGCGGGTGTGTTGACCGGGTGGGAAACGGTCGTGTTTCAGGTGGAGGATGTGCCGCCGGAGGATTGAGGTCCCGGATCGGTTTCCTGCACCGCTTCGTTGGCACCTTTGAAGCCGATCTTCGAGTGGGTGCCGTCGCAGAACGGCTTCATCGTCGAACCGCCGCAGCGGCAGAGCGCCGCCTTCTTCACCTCGACCGGATTGCCCTGCGCATCGGTAAGGGTGAACTCGCCCTCGACGAGGTAGGGCCCGTTGTCGCGGATCTTGATGTTGATGGTCATTACGGTCTCCTCAGAAGATCGGGTTTTGGGCGACGTGCTCGAGATGCCAGTTGTAGGTGTAGCCGGGAAAGACGATCGGGATCGTGTAGGTGACGGTGACGGTGATCTCGCCTGCGGCCCGCTTGATCGTGATGTTGTCTTCGGTGACGGGCAGATTGTCTTCACGCGCCTTGGCCATGATCGCGGCTCGAATACGGTCATCGTTGTGCGTGCCAGCCGACTTGGCTTCGTCGACGACGGTCTGCCGCAACTCCGCTGCCTTCACCTTCACCGGAATCATTTTCCAGGCCACGAAAATGGCGATGCCGAGAAGGATGAGCCCGAGCAAGCAACCGAATTGATTCTCACCGCGCTCGTAGCGACTCTTGCGCATAAAAACCTCCGTCGGCGGTGAGTATACCTATTGGATGAGCTTGAAGAAGCGATTGCTGCGCGATCCTCCGCTTGCCTCTCCTCGGCCTTGCGATGCCGGAGAAGAAGTGGCGCCTGCGACTCCTGGCTCCAGGCTCGCGACCGGCGCTGCGGACGACCAGAGGATCATTCGCGCACGGCCGACGACGGATGCGCGCGGAAGGAGACCCCAGCTGCGGCTGTCGAGAGAGTCGCTGCGGTTGTCACCGAGGACGTAGTAACAGTCCGCGGGGATGATCTGGGGAGCGATGGCGCCGGTGCTCGCTTGCGCGGCGATGTAGCTCTCCGCGATGGCGTGGCCTCGAACCATCACACGCCCTTCGCGCGTTTCCACGAGATCGCCGGGAGTGCCGATGACGCGCTTGACCATCAGCTCATCGCTGGCATGCGGCGATCGGAAGACGATCACGTCGCCGTTCTGCGGCTTGTTGCTGAAACGATAAGGCGTGACGACGATGTGATCGCCGGCGATCAGCGTCGGAGCCATCGACGAGGAAGGAATCACGTAGAGCTGCAGCGCCGCGCGCACGAAAAACGCCAGCACGATGGCAATCGCCAACGGCTCGACGATGAGACGGATCGCGGATTTGTGTCGCACCGGGTTGCGCAACGAAGGACAGGACGCGGTCATTTCGCGGAGGTGATTGAGCCGATATTGGACTGAGAAATGTTGAATGTTCACGTTCTCCACTCCCTGGCTCCCGAACTCAGCCATTGCCCGCAACCTTCTTGACGCCACTCCTCCGCGCGGCTACTGTTCGCGGGCATGCCGATCGAGCCGCGACAGCCGCAAGGGCTTGTCGACATTCTCGACAAGATCCTGGACAAGGGTCTCGTCGTCGCGGGAGACATCAAAGTCTCGCTCGCCAACGTCGAGCTCCTGACGATTCAGCTTCGTCTCGTCATCTGCTCGATCGACAAGGCCGAGGCGATCGGCATCAACTGGTGGCGGTCGGACCGGTTCTACTCCGCCGCTCCCAACGTCGCCGGCAGTGAGGAGTACGACGCTTTGAAGGCCCGGGTCCATGAGCTCGAACAGAAGCTCGAGGCACGGGAGCTTCCGCAGTCTTCCCAGAAAAAAGCAGACGAGAGGAAAGGCAGGTAAGTCATGGCAGTCGAACGGGCACCAGGCGGCACCAGTCTCATCGACGTACTCGACCGAATTCTCGATAAAGGTATCGTCGTCGATGCCTGGGTCCGAATCTCGCTCGTCGGCATCGACCTGATCACGGTTGAAGCGCGCGTCGTCATCGCGTCAATCGATACCTACCTCAAGTACGCCGAGGCGGTCGGTATCACCTCCACGGTCGCACGTCCGGCCCTCGGGCCCGGCGAAGGCGGCACGGGCGGCGGAACCGGCAGCGCAACGCCGGCATCAGGCGTCGGCCGCGCGTAAACGGGTTCGTCCGGTTGAGCAAGAACGCCTGCCGCGCAGAGCGCACGGCAGGCGTTTGTATTTCGCGCTCAGTCTGGATTCGTCACATCACTTCAGCCACTGATCAAACCAATCGCCAACCGTCTGGTACCAGAGCTTCGAATTCTGCGGCTTCAGAACCCAGTGGCCTTCGTCCGGGAAGTAGACCATCTTCGACGGCACGCCCCGCCGCTGCAGCGCGGTGAATAGCTCGAGGCCCTGGTTGATCGGAACGCGGAAATCGAGCTCGCCGTGCGTCACCAGCGTGGGCGTCTTGAAGTTCTTCACGAAGTTGTCGGGCGACCAGCGCTCATACTGCTCGGGGTTGTCCCACGGGTTGCCCTTGAATTCCCATTCCGGGAACCACAGCTCCTCGGTCACGCCGTACTCCGATTTCAGATCGTAAACGCCAGCGTGCGAAACGAGGGCTTTGAAGCGGTCGGTGTGGCCGAGGATCCAGTCGATCATGTAGCCGCCGTAGGATCCGCCGGCCGCGCCGACGCGCGTGCCATCGACATAGGGCAACGCCGCGAGCATGTCGACGCCGTTCATGACATCGATGTAGGCCTTGCCGCCCCAGTCGCCGGAAATCTCTTCAACGAACTTCTGTCCGAAACCGCTCGATCCGCGCGGATTCGGCATCAGGACGACGTAGCCGCGCGCGGCGAACATCTGCGGATTCCAGCGATACGACCAGGCATCGCCCCAGGCTCCCTGCGGACCGCCGTGAATGAGGACGATGGCAGGATACTTTTTGGTCGCGTCGAAGCCCGGCGGCGTCATCAGATGGCCCTGAATTCGAGCGTTTTCGGCGCCGGTCCAGAAGACGTCTTTGGTCGCGCCCATTTTCAAGTTTGTAAGAAGCGCATCGTTCTCGTGCGTCAGACGCTGCGCGGCGGCGGCGCGTTTGTTCACGGCGTAGATTTCGGTCGGTCCCGTCAGCGACGAGCGTGCGCAATAGAGCGTCTGCCCGTTGGGAGAGACGGCGACGGCGCCCGTCGAGGCGGACGCTTCGATCGGTGAGAACTTGCCGTCGAGCGTGACCTCGTACACCAGGTCGCGTCCTTCGTGCGGCGCGATGACGTACATCGATTTCGAATCGGGCGCCCATGTGACCGACTCGACCCAGTTGGAAAATTCTGCGCCGACGCGATGCGATGTCCCGGCCTTCCGGTCGTAGAGCCACAGCTCCCATAAGTCGGATTCATAGCCGGCACGCGCCTGCGATCGGTAGGCGATCCAGCGGCCGTCGGGCGAGTAGTGCGGCGACGTGTCCGCGCCGGTGCGTGGTGTGATCCGCTTCGCCACCGCAGGTGTCACAGGCGCAGGCGCGCTGGCATTCGGGATGACGAAGAGAAAGAGATCGGCGTCCGTAGAGAGCTCCGGATGATCCGCCGTGTCGCGAGCGTAGACCACTTCTTTGCCGTCGGGCGAGATATCGAACTCGTCGCCGCCTCCAACCGAAAACGGCGGCGCGTCGTAGGCGCCCGGCGTGAGGTCCTGCACGTTCCCACCGTTGAGCGGCAGCAGCAGAATGTGACTGCGCGCCGGCTCCTGCCACGCTTTCCAGTGGCGATAGAGAAGGCTGGTGAGCACGCGCGCCTTCGTCGGTGCCGCCGCCTCGGCAGTCGTTTTGTCTTTGATGCAGCCCGGGTCGACGCCGCAGTCGGGATAGATATCGGAGACGACGACGAGCCCCGATCCGTCCGGCAGCCACTTCATGCTTCCGGCACCGCCGGGGAGGTTGCTCGACTTCCGCGCCATCCCGGTCGCAACGTCATAAATCCAGACCTGATGTGCCCCGCCGTCGCGGTTGGAGGCGAACGCAATCTTCTTCCCGTCCGGCGACCAGACCGGCCCGTTGTCCTGATGCGCCGCGTCACTGATCAGCTTCGGCACACCGCCCGCCGAGGGCATGATGTAGACCGCGCTGAAGCTCTTGTTCGCCTTGAGATCGGGCGTGGAAACGTCGTAGGCAAGCCACTTCCCATCCGGCGAGAGCTGCGGACCGCCGATGCGATGGATGGAAACGAGTTCCTGAAACGTCATGGCGTGTTGCGCCATGGCCGTCGTTGCCAATCCGAGTAACGCGAGTGTGAAGATGATGCGCTTCATGAAACCTCCGTTTTGAAGAGTGCAGAGTGAAGAAGAAACTCGGTGTCTTTCACACTTCACTCTTCACACTCAAACTTCATCGTATGTATCCCAGCGACTTTAGATTTTCGTAATACTCCTCATTCATTTTCGTCGCTTGCGATTTTGAGATCCGGGAGCCGTAAGTGGCGATGCGAGGCAGTTCGTTGCCGCTCAGCGTGCGGCCTGACATCTCGTTCGACGGAGGAAAGCCGGTGAGCGAACAGAGCGTCGGCGCGATGTCGAACGGCGTCGTTGTCGGCGCCAGCGTGATCGTCGATGCGAGCACGGCCTGGCCGCCCTGATTGTCGCCCGGCATCCCTGCGACGATCACATCGAAGCCGCGTCCGCGAAGCGCCTCGACCGCGGCGACAACGCCGTCGAGTGCGCGAACGGACGCCGTCAGCCGCGCCGAGGGATCGATCGGCAGGCGGTTGAGAATCACGTCGAGCGCCGGGAGATAGACCGTGGCCACGTGCGGATTTTCTGCATCGACCGCATGGAGCAGGCGCTTCACAGAGGTCTCGTCGACACGGAGGGCGACAGAATCGGGCGTGCCGCGGCCGGATGCGGCCGTAGCGAAGATCGACATCTGGCCGATCGAGTCGAGCGCGCCGGCGTGCGCATCGGCCGACGTCCACCAGTTCACGGCGACGCTCGGCACCCCGCGGGCCGCAAAGATCTCCCAGACAAAATCGCGGCGCCTCACGGTCGGCGGCAACGGCTCGCGCTTGGTCAATCCCACTGCGTCGCCAAGACCATGCAGCACGACGTCCCGATGCGACACGGACTGCAGAAGATGGCGTCCATTCCAGAGCCGTACGCCTTCGACCGCGCGGACGCCGTGCAGGTACGTCTTCACGCCGGTGCCGAGGGAGGCCCAGCGCTCCGTCGTGGAACCGCCGCGAAGTGAAGCGACGGCGTACGCGGAAGGAAGTGCCTTACCGAGGTCGGGGCGGGAGCGAAGGATGTCCCAGGTCAGGCCGTCGACAGCGATCAGCGCGACCCTGCGCGTGCTCGGCGTCGTCACGACTTGCAACGGCGGCTCGGCGGCGCTCCGCTCCTGAGTCGCGTACGCCGGAAGGAAGAGCACCGCGATGAGAAAGGCGGCCGCCATCGTCATCGGCATCGTGCGTGGCTTCTGATGAATGGCCGGAACGCGTTGCAGCTCGTAGATCGAGAACGACAACAGCGCAGCAGAGACGGCGACGCTGCTGAACAGGAAGAGCGCCACGATCAACCCGAGGCCCATCAGCAGTTCCGGCCAGGACGGCGCCGCGTCGAATCCGTACCACCAGACCGCGATCGCACCGGACGGAATCGCGCTTGCGGCGAAGGAGATGCCGAGGAGCGCGCGGGGTGTGTCGATGGCCAGGCTCGGACGCAAACGAAGAATCAGCGCGATCACGACGAGCAAAACGAGAGAAATTACGAAACCTGTCACTCCATAGAGAAGAGACAGCAGCAACGTCTCGCCCGCGGTCAGCGGATGGTTTCGAAACAACATGATGGCAACGAGCGGAACGATCGCGAAAAGGGCGACCAGGAGCGAAGCTTTGGCCGCGACGGTGGTGAGCTCCAGCCAGAAAGCGCGAGAGGAGCGCCCGGCGGTAAAGGGGTCGTGCGCGAACCACCGCTCGATGCCATGCGAGAGGTACCCGCGCTCCCGCAACTCGCGACGCAAATCGTCGACGGACGGCACCGGCACGGCGCGGAATATAGCACTCAGTGCGGCGTTCTATCGCCCGACTCTTCAATGGATTCCGGCGCGGTTACCCCAGGCAATGCGATCAATCATGAGGCGCTGCCCCAGCCGCCGAACGACGACCTGCCGAAGCGCCATCCGCTGACGAAATTCCTGTCCGGCGCCGCCATCACCATCGGTTTCGTCCTCCTCAAACTGAAGGCCGTCGTCCTCGTCGTCTTCGATTTCTTCCGAGGCTACGCCGTCAACCCGTTCGAAGGCTTCGGACTGATGCAGTTTTCCGTGGCCGGCGGATCGATGGCCCTCTCCATCTGGGCGATGGCGACGAAAGCGCCGCTGCCGCTCGTGGTCGGATTCGTCGGAATCATCCTCGTTCACGAAATCGGTCACGCGGTGGCCATCCGCGCCAAAGGTCTCCACGCCGGCCTGATGGTGTTCATCCCGTTCATCGGCGGCGCGGTCACGCTCAAGGATCAGCCGCGATCGGCGTACGACGACGCGCAGATCGGACTGGCAGGGCCGGTAGCGGGGACGTTCGCCTCGCTCGTGGTCCTGCAGGTGTACAAGTGGAACGACCAGCCGCTCTATCTAGCCATCGCCGCGGCAGGCTTCGCCGTGAACCTCATCAACCTCCTGCCGATCGGAATGCTCGACGGCGGCCGGATCTCCGCCGCGGTGACGAAGTGGATGTGGGTCTTCGGCGGCGGCGTGCTCGTCTACAAGGTGATCAAGCAGCCGAACCCGCTGATGTTGATCATCCTGGTGCTGGCCACGTTCCAGGTTTATCTGTCGATCGTGCGCGAGCGCGACGACAAATCGTTCTACGACGTGACGCTCGCGCAACGCGTCTTCATCGCCATCGCCTACTTCGGCCTCGTCCTCTTCCTCGGCCATCAGACGTACATGTCGCTGAACCGGCTGGCGGCGTTGGCGGGGCCGTTGGTGAAGTAGGGCCCGCTATCGTCAGCAGGCGGAATGCCGTCGCTTTCAATTCGTTTTGATACGCTTACGCTCGCTGCAATGAACCTTTACCTCCTCTTCGCAATCGCGCTTGGCGCCATCTCCGGAACGACCGAAGTGACGGTCGCGCGGCCGGGCTTTGCCAGCGTGGCGGCCGAGTGCGGGGTGATGACGAGCGAGCAGTCGATCGCATCGCCGCGAAGCACGCTCCATCACGCCCGTTCCGAGTCGACCGCTCCTCGGGTTATCGAGAGCGCTCCCGCCCGCATCGAAGCGCCCCTCTCCGGCGCCGCCACGCCTCGCGCTCCCGCAACCAGCTGCTGAGCCGTTTCTCTCGCTCGCGGTTCGTTTGTTGCTGGGAAGGAAAGCACCATGATCAACAAAGTACTCACTACGATTTTCGGCTCGAAGCATGAGCGCGACGTCAAGAAAATGCTGCCCATCGTGGCGCAGATCAACGCCCTGGAGCCGTCGATCAGTAAACTCACCGACGACGAGCTTCGCGGCAAAACGGAGGAGTTCCGCGCGCGACTCCGGCCAGCCGTCGAAGCACTCGACACGGCGAAAAAAGAGATTCCGCGCGACGAAGTCGTCGTCCGCACCGCCAAGGAAGATCTCCAGGCCGCGCTCAACGAGATCCTGCCCGAAGCGTTTGCCGTGGCGCGCGAGGGCGGCAAACGCATCCTCAACATGCGCCACTTCGACGTCCAGCTCATGGGCGGCATCGTGTTGCACCGCGGCAAGATCTCGGAGATGAAGACCGGCGAAGGAAAGACGCTGGTGGCCACGCTGCCCGTCTACCTCAACGCGCTGACCGGCCGCGGCGTCCACGTCGTCACGGTCAACGATTACCTCGCCCGCCGCGACTCCGAGTGGATGGGCCGCCTCTACAAGTTCCTCGGCCTCACCGTGGGCGTGATCCAGAACCACCACGGCGACCGCGAGCGGCAGGAAGCGTACGGCTGCGACGTCACCTACGGCACCAACAACGAATACGGCTTCGACTACCTGCGCGACAACATGAAGTTCGACCTCGAATCGATGGTGCAGCGCGATCACGTCTACGCCATCGTCGACGAGGTCGACTCCATCCTCATCGACGAAGCGCGCACGCCGCTCATCATCAGCGGACCGTCCGAGGAGCGCCCCGACAAGTACTACTCGGTCGACCGCATCGTGCCGCGTCTGGTGAAGGAGAAGGATTACCAAGTCGATGAGAAGCAGCACACCGCCGTCCTGACCGAAGAGGGTGTGCTGCACGCGGAAAAACTTCTCGGCGTCAACAATCTCTACGACCCGGACAACATGGACACGCTCCACGCCGTCCAGCAGGCGCTGCGTGCTCACACGCTTTACAAGCTCGACGTCGAGTACGTCGTCAAAGACGGCGAAGTCCTCATCGTCGACGAGTTCACCGGACGCCTGATGCCCGGCCGCCGCTGGAGCGATGGTCTGCATCAGGCGGTCGAAGCAAAAGAGGGCGTCAAGATCGAGGCAGAGAATCAGACTCTGGCCACGATCACGTTCCAGAACCTCTTCCGCATGTACGAGAAGCTCGCCGGCATGACCGGGACCGCGGACACCGAGGCGGCGGAGTTCGACAAGATCTACAGCCTGGAGGTCGTCGTCATCCCGCCGAACCGGCAGATGGTGCGCATCGATCAGGGCGATCTCGTCTATCGAACGGAGCGTGAGAAGTTCAACGCCATCGTCGACGAGATCAAGATTCTCAACGACAAAGGCCAGCCCGCGCTCGTCGGAACAATCTCGATCGAGAAGTCGGAAGCGCTGGCCTCGGCGCTGAAACGCAAAGGCGTGCCGCACGTCGTCCTCAACGCGAAGTATCACGAGAAGGAAGCAGAAATTGTGGCGCAGGCTGGACGCAAGGGGGCGGTCACGATCGCCACGAACATGGCCGGCCGCGGCACCGACATCCTCCTCGGCGGCAACCCCGAATTCGCCGCCGCGCAGAAGAACAAAGACGTCGCCGACCCGGCCGAACGGAAGCGGAACGAGGAAGAGATCAACGAGCAGTGGAAGCGAGATCACGATGAAGTCGTTCGCCTCGGCGGCCTTCACATCGTCGGCACCGAGCGCCATGAATCGCGCCGCATCGACAACCAGCTTCGCGGCCGCTCCGGACGTCAGGGCGATCCCGGAGCCTCTCGTTTCTATCTGTCGCTCGAAGACGACCTGATGCGCATCTTCGGCGGCGACCGGCTCATGAACTGGATGGAAAAGCTGGGGATGGAAGAAGGCGTCCCCATCGAGCACGGCATGGTCTCCCGCTCGATCGAGCGAGCGCAGAAGCAGGTCGAAGGACGCAACTTCGAGGCCCGCAAGCATCTCCTCGAATACGACGACGTCATGAACAAGCAGCGTGAGTCGATCTACACGCTACGGCGCTCGATTCTCGAAGGACGCGAAGGGAAGGAGTACATCCTCAACGCCGCCGACGAGATCGTCGATTACCTGATCGAGACGCACATCCCCGCCGACCAGCACGAGACTCCGAACGAGGCGGAACTGAACGCCGAGCTGTACGACTTTTTCGGCATCGACCTGAGAACGGCGAATGTCGATCTGGCCTCAATGCCGCCGGCCGCGGTCAAAGACGCCGTGATCGAGGTCGTCAACCGCCGCTACGAGGAGAAGGAATCCTCGATCGGCGCGGAGATGATGCGCCTGCACCAGAAGTACATCCTGCTGCAGGTCATCGATCAGCTCTGGAAGGATCACCTGCTGAACGTCGATCACCTCAAGGAAGGCATCGGCCTGCGCGGCTACGGCCAGCGCGATCCGCTCATCGAGTACAAGAAAGAGTCGTACGAGATCTTCCAGGAAATGATGGAGCTGATCCAGGACCGCGTCGTCAAGTACCTCTGGAAAACCGAGGTGGTCGTGGAGCGCGAAGGCGAACGCCAGGAAGACGTCCAGCGCGTGCAACGCGCGATGCCGCCTCCGAAGCAGAAAGCGCCGCCGATGGTTTTCTCCGGCGCCGGCGGCGTCTCCGGTCCCGCCCAGGTCCAGCGAAAAGATCCAAAGATCGGCCGCAACGATCCCTGCTGGTGCGGCAGCGGCAAGAAGTACAAGAAGTGCCACGGGAACGCGGCGTAGGCGGCACGGCCGGCGACGTTCGTCGCCCAAGGCTCCTTCAAGACGCTTGATCGAACGGTTGCGCGGCGTACACTGACTTCGATGCCCAACATCGCCATCGACTATGACAAGGAGAAACTCCGCGACTTCTGCCGCCGGTGGAAGATCACGGAGTTTTCTCTTTTCGGCAGCGTGGTGCGCGACGACTTCGGGCCGGAGAGTGATGTGGATGTGATGGTCCGGTTCGCTGACGATGCGGGCTGGTCGCTGTTTGATGAAGTTCATATGGAAGACGAGCTGGTGGCGATCTTTGGCCGTGATGTCGACCTGCTGACGCGTCGTGCGGTCGAACGAAGCCGCAATCCGATTCGACGTGATTCGATCCTGACAAATGCGGTGGCGCTTGATCTCTGAAGACATCGCTATCCTGCAGGACATGATCGAGTCCGCAGGGCTTGCGCGGACGTATGTTGACGGCGTGACTGCTCGGGAATTCGAGTCGAGTCAACTGGTTCAGGACGCGGTCTCTTATCGGATCGGCATTATCGGGGAAGCAGCGCGCGACATCTCGTCCGCGACGGCGGAAATGATCCCGCTCGATTGGCGCGCCATCCGCGGAATGCGCAACCGTTTGTTTCACGGCTATCGGGAAGTCGATCTCGGGGACCTGTGGAGAACCGCGACGACCGATCTCCCTGACCTTATCGACGCAATCCAGTCGATTCTCAAGCCCTGACATATCATCCCTTCATGCTTCCTGACAAAACATTCGAAGGCCGTGTCGGCATCATCACCGGCGGCGGGACCGGGATCGGTTTCGCCATCGCTCGCGAGTTGGCGAAGCTCGGAGCTACCGTCGTTCTCGCCAGCCGCAGCGCGGACCACCTCGGGCCGGCTGTCGAACAGTTGCGGAGCGAGACGGGACGCGCCAATGCTGCGGACTTCATCGCGCTCGACGTACGCGACGCCGAGGCCGTCGAAGCGATGGCTGCGAAGGTCCACGGGGATTACGGGCGCATCGACTTCCTCGTCAACAACGCCGCCGGGAACTTCATCGCACCTGCCGATCAGCTCACCGTCAACGGCTGGAACTCGGTCATCGGCATCGTGCTCAACGGCACGTTCTATTGCACGAGCGCCGTCGGCAAGCGGATGATCGCGGCGAAGAAAGGCGTGATCCTCAACGTCATCGCCAACTACGCCTGGACCGGCGCGCCGGGTGTCGTCCACTCCGCAAGCGCCAAGGCCGGCGTACTGGCCATGACGCAGACGCTGGCCGTGGAGTGGGCCCGTCACAAGATTCGCGTCAACGCCATCGCCCCGGGTCCGGTTCACACGGAAGGCGCGTCGAAGCGGCTCTTCCCGAACGAGATGATCGAGGAAGGGATCCGCAAGACCATTCCCCTGCGCCGCTTCGCCAATCTCGAGGAAGTCGCCAACGCCGCCTCCTACCTGCTCTCCGACTACGCCTCCTATGTCACCGGCGAAGCGATGGTGATCGACGGCGGCCAATGGCTCAGCGGCGCCGACTACTGGACGCGCGTGCAGCAGATGGCGCCGAAGTGACTCCGCCGCAACGGATCGTATAGGGCCGCCGAATGGTCACGAAGCGCGGCGATCAGTTAATCGCCGCTTTTTGATTACGCGATCAAGCCGCTGCGAGCGAGAAACGTCCGTCAGTTGCAGTTGGCGGGTGCCACCAGACGCTCGACGCCCGCTTGGACGTATTATTGTCGCCTTACACACAACCACACCAAGCGAGATACGCGCAAAGAATGCGTCCGCGGTCGAGATGAAGCTAGAGGGGCAATGGCCTAGAACAGAGAAGCTAATGAAGTGTTTTGTCATCATGCCAATAGGCGACCCAAGGAAGGACGCCGAGTCTGCGAGGCGCTTTGAGCACATCTATACGCACTGGATCAAGACCGCCGTCGAAGAGCTTCGTTTGGCTCCGGAGCTCGGACAGATTCCCTGTCATCGGGCAGACAAAGAGAATCGGCCCGGTGACATCATTTCGCAGGTCATCGAAGCGGTCGCCGAAGCTGACTTCGTCATTGCTGATCTAACCGGTAGAAACTCAAACGTGTTCTATGAGTTAGGTGTGCGGCATGCACTTCGAAATAACACGATTCTCATTGCACAAGACATTGATGACATTCCATTCGACCTCAGAGGGCAACGGACGATTTGCTATCGCTACGATCCAGAGAGCCTTGTTGGTTTGAAACGGTCGATTCAATCGAGCCTTTCGGACATGATTTCAACGACGACGCAGATTGATAACCCAGTTAGGAGGTTTCTCTATGAGCGAGAAGTCGCGAAAATCGTCTCAGCTCCGGTCCCGCTGGGTACGATGCGCTGCGACAGCTGATCGACGAGATGCACGCGGTGCGGCACGACCTTGCCGAGCGTGTCACGGAGATACGCGATCTAGTCCAGCACACAACGTCGACGCCGGAACCAGCGGTTGTAGTGACGACCGATGCGCTTTCACCCTTTGAGGGAGCCTGGACCTCAACCGAGCATGGCGGGTTATATCTGGTCAAACGCTGTGGCTCCGAGTTGCGCGGACCGTATTGTTTTGGCTCTGATAGCGAACTGAGCTCTCACTTTTACAACGTTCAAATCGTGGGCGAGCAACTCCTCTGTCGCTTCAAATGGTTCAAACACCCTGTTGAGGGCTGCATTATTCTGAGGTTGGTCAGCAAGGACCGGCTTGCCGGAGGGTGGTGGTACATCGAGCAACTCCCCAAGCG
This sequence comes from Thermoanaerobaculia bacterium, assembly GCA_034664845.1. Classification (GTDB taxonomy): domain Bacteria; phylum Acidobacteriota; class Thermoanaerobaculia; order Gp7-AA8; family Gp7-AA8; genus JADGNZ01. The sequence goes on from JAXDGW010000064.1 coordinate 62,437, forward strand.
CGCCCGAGCTGATCTGCGTCAGGTTCACGAGAGGCTCCCGGCAATGAATCCTTTGCATCTTGTGAGGATTGCAACTCCGGAGCCTTTGCCTGGATGGGCAATCGACTACTTTGAGCGGGCGCTGGCAGGAGACGTCTGAAGCTCGGCCAGGCGCGAAGTTCTACGAATCGAGGATCCGCAGAATCGCGGTCAGCTCGCGCTTTACATCGCCGAGGGCTTTGTCTTTCGCTGGTGTGGACGGTTGAGTGTCCGCAGCCGTCGCCGGCGACGCAATCTCGACGTCAAGCTTCTTCTTCGCGCCGGCGATGGTGAAGCCCTCCGAGTAGAGGAGCTGTTTGATGCGGAGGATGATGTCGATCTCGCGGCGGTTGTAGAGGCGCTGGCCGCCGCCGCTCTTGTTCGGCGCGAGCGGCGGAAACTCCGTCTCCCAGTATCGCAGCACGTACGGCTGCACCTCGGCGATCTTGCAGACCTCGCCGATCTTGTACAGCCGGTCTTCGTCGTCGGCAGCCATCCAGCGTGATTATAGGCGGCTACTCGGTGCCGAAGGCCACCGCGCCGGCGCCGTCGCTCTCGATCTTTCCATCGAGCTCGTTGAAGAGTCCCACCGCGGCCGCGAAAACGTCGTCGACGCTGATCTCGTTCATGCAGCCGTGGTGCATCAGCGGGCAGTCGCGTTTGTAGCAGGGCTGGCAGGCGAAGGGTTTGCGCACGACGCGGGATGCGCCGGGAATCACGGTGCGGTCGGGATCAGTCGGACCAAAGATCGACACCGAGGGGACGGCCAAAGCCGTGGCGAGATGTAGCGGTCCGCTGTCATTAGTGACGACGACGGAACAGTGCGAGATCGCGGCAGCGAGCTGCAACACATCGCCTTCGCCGCCGATGATCGGCAGACCGTGGCGGGTGGTCGCGGAAATCGTCTCCGCCTGATGCCGTTCGCCGGGGCTGGTCAGCAGAACGACGGAGAAGCCGGCATCGCGCAGGCGCTCCGCAAGCTGGCCGTAACGATCGTCGCCCCAGTGCTTGGCGCGGCCGAAGAGCCCTCCCGCGTGCAGTCCGAAGAGCGGCTCATCGAGACGTACCCCTGCATCGCGCAGCAGACGCCCGGCCCGTTCGCGCATGTGCAGCGGAATCGACATCGTCGGGATCTCATCGACGACGCGCGGGGCATTCATCGCCGCTAGAAGCTTTGTGTAATCGTCGAGCTGATGCCCGCGGTCAGGATCGCGGCGCACGCCGTGAGTCAGCAGCATCCCTCGTGCGTCGGTCGAGTAGCCCCAACGCTCGCCGATGCCGGCGGCGAAGGCCACGATCGCAGCGCGGAAGGAGTTCGGAAGGATCACGGCGCGGCGGAAGCGGCCCGCCTTCAGCATGCGGATGCGCTCACGCGTGTCGCCGTTCCAGGCGATCACGTTGCGGAAGATGCCGGCCGTCGCCAGGAGCGGCGCGATGTGCTGCGGCGCCGCCACCGTAATGCCCCCCTCGGCGCGAAAGCGGTGATGCAGCGCGCGGTACGTCGGCAGAGCAAGGACGTTGTCCCCGACCCAGTTGAGGCCTACTACGACTGTCTCACTCACCATCTGTCGTTTTGCCTTCGATCTCACCCGACGCGTTCCCCTTCCAGCGGTCGTGCATCCACAACCATAACTCCGGGCGAGCCGCAATGCGGCGAGAAATCGCATCGTTGATGCGCCTGGTCAGCGCCTCAACGCCCTTTTCCTCTTCGCGAAGTTGATCGATTCGAATCGCTTCCTCGAAATCGAGCCGGTGCCCGGATTCCACCGGAATGCAAAAAGCGATCACAATCGTAGACTCGGTACGTAACGCCAGTTTTGCGGGGGCATCGGTGGTCCATGCCGGGCGGCCCAGAAACGGCACGAGAATCCCTTCCCGAGGCTGCACCGCCTGGTCCGGAAGAAGGATGACTGCGGCGTTTTGCGACAGCGCCTTGAGCAACGATCGCGCGGCGCGTTTGCGGTCGACGACCTGAACGCCGGTGCCTGCGCGAATGCGGGCCACGTCGCGCTCGAGATACTCATTGTCGAGCGGACGGGCCACCGTATACACGCTCTTGACGAGCGACATGATGGCCAGCCCTCCGATCTCCCAGGAACCGAAATGCGCGCTGAGAAAAAGGATTCCCCGCCCCACTGCGAGGGCCTCTTCGAGGATGTGCGTATCGACGAACTGGACCAGCGGCGCAATCTCGTCGATCGGCTGGTTCTGCGTCCGGAGGGTTGCAAGCGCCTGACGCCCGAAGTGACGCCAACACTCGTCGAGGATGTGCCTGCACTCGGCGCTCGATTTCTCCGGAAACGTCTCCGTGAGATTGCGCATCGCCAGCCGGTCGCGGCTGCGCAGGACGTGGCGCGCCAGCATGCCGAGGCGCGAGCCCCAGCGGCGAAGTCCCTGATCCGACGCCAGGCGGACGGCGCCGGCGGCGGCCCGGTAAAGCAGATACTCGACGCGCTGCATCAGCGCGTTTTTGCGGCGGCGGCTCATGGGTTTATAGGCAGCGATCGGAGACAAGAGATCGGAGATCAGGGAGGGGACGGTCGGGTGGCGTCTCAGGTCACGGCTTCTGATCTCTCGTCTCTGATCTCTTGTCTCTGATTCCACCGATTTTCGCGATCGCGTCCAGCACTTCGGGCTCGATGATCATCTCGGCGGCGATGGCGATGATGTCACGGTCGTCGATCTTCACCGCGTCTTTTTCGGTCGTCACAATGGCCTCGGCTCCGGCAGCGGAAGCCCGTTTCCCGATCGCTGCGATGTCCTCCGCCGTGTAGCGATGATGATCGCCAAACGATCGGGTGGCCACGACATTCAGATTGTTCGCGCGGAGCGAGGAAAAGAACTGTTCGTTGTCCGCCAGACCGGCAAACGCGAAAACGCGGCGGGAGGTCAACGCCGAGGGTACGAAGAGCCGGAGATTGCGCTGGATGACGATGCCGGCATCGGCGAGCGCAGAGCGTCCCTCGCGCATGACGCCACGTCCAGCATCGATCACCACGTCGAGATCGCGGGCCAGCTGGAGATGCTGGAATCCATCGTCGAGGATGAATAAATCGCAATCGTTCTGAGCCAGAAACTGCATTGCGGTGTCATAGCGTTTTGACCCTACGAGTACGTGTATGTTTTCGAGCTTGCGTTTGATCAGCACCGGCTCGTCACCGAAGCGGCTGGCGTCGAGCGACGTCACAAGCCCGGCCTCGTCACCCGCGCGCCCATGACCGCGCGTGAGCACGGCGACTGCGAATCCTCGCTGGGTGAGGTCGCGCGCAATCGCGATCACCGCTGGCGTTTTCCCCGATCCTCCCGCGGCGAGGTTACCCACGGAGATCACGGGACGCGGCAATCGCTTGCTCTTCAGGATGCCGCGACGGTAGAGCGCGCGGCGCAGCCGGTTCACGCCGCGCCATAGAAGCTCGACTGGTTTGAGGAGGGTGGTCACGCCAGCAACTCGATGATGGCCGATGCTGTGCGGGCGGCGGCTCCGCGATTCTGTCCCACGGTGCGCCGCGCGCGCTCACCGACGGAGTGCCGTTCGGCGTCGTCATCGAACATCCGGCCGGCGAAGGCGAAAACGTCGCTCGCGGAAAACGACTCAACCGCGCCGCCTTCGCGCAGAAAGATCTCCGCGATCTCGCGGAAGTTGGACATATGCGGACCGAAGGTCACCGGCACACCCGCCGCCGCCGCTTCGATCGGATTGTGTCCGCCGGTGGGCACCATGCTGCCTCCGATGAAGGCTGCAGTTGCATAGCGATAGATCCTGGCCAACTCGCCGAAGGTGTCGAGTAGCAGAACGTCCGCGGAGCCGGCAATCCCGGCGCTGCGCCGCACGAAGCGAATCTTCGACGTTCCGAGCAGTCCCGCCACGACATTGAATCGTTCCGGCTTTCGCGGAGCGATGACCACAAAGGCGTTGTGCGCCGCGATGAAACGCTCCAACTCGGGCAGGAGCGCCTCATCCTCCCCTTCCATCGTTGAGCCAAGCACGAGTACCTTGCGTCCGGCGATGAGCGCTTCGATTTGCGGCGCAATCTCGAGCGGCCGCTCGTCGGGCACGTAGTCGAACTTCACGTTGCCGCTCGTTTCAACGATCCGCGCCGGCGCCCCGATGGCGATGAAGCGCTCGCGATCCGTTTCCTCACGCGCCAGGATGCGGCTGTACTGCCGCAGGACCGCGCCAACGAACGGCTTCATCAGGCGATAGCGCGGCAGCGAACGGTCGGAGATCCGGCCGTTGGCCAGCAGCAGTTTCAGTCCGCGAGCCCGCGAGAGCCTCGTCACATTCGGCCAGATCTCCGTCTCCATCGTGGCGAACACCCGCGGACGGTGCTGGTTCAGAAAGCGCTTCACGCTCGATGCGAAGTCGAACGGAAAGTACGTCACGGTGGCGTTCGGAAAAAGCGTGCGCGCCTGCGCCTGACCCGTGATCGTCGTCGTCGTGAAAACGATCGTAGTCGCAGGACGGCGCCGCAGGATCTCTTCGACCACAGGCCGCGCCGCCAGCGTCTCGCCGACCGACACCGCGTGGATCCACAAGTCGTGCGCCGCCGCCGGCGTCCGATAGAAACCCATCCGCGCCGGAAAGTTGGCGAAGTACTTTCCGCGCAAGGCGCCGGTCAGCAGAAAGTACGGCAGGGCGAGAAGAAGAACGAGGTACAGCAGCACCTCGTACAGAGCGAACATGCTGCGAATCATAGGGTGTGTTGGGTGGAACGGTTGACGAAGCCCGGGGCCTGAAGTATCTTTATTGAATGCCGGAAGAGATTGTCTTTGGTCCAAACGCTAAGTCATCCGATGTGACGGCGTACTCCCTCAGCGTGTTGCGGGACATCATGGGCGTCGCGAATGTCGCGAAGCTGGTCATTTCCAGCACGCAAAGGCTTCCCGCTGATCAGGCCCGGGTAATGTTCAACAACCTCGAGACTCAGGGCGTCGAGGCGCAGCGAAAGCTCTACAAGCCGCCCGGGCAAGCGGTCATCGACGTCTTCGTTGCCGGGAAGGCTGCGAAAAAGTCAGCCGATGCGATCAAGGCCGAGATGACGGCGAAGATCATCGCGCTCGGACCGACGAACGTGTCGCATCACGCGGCCGATCCGAAGATTCTCAATGTCTTCGATGTCGCCCCATCGTCGGTTGCGAACGTGGACGCGTTCCAGACCGCTGCAAAGTCTGATGCGCGGGTGTCGAAGTTTCTGACCCCGCCGAACGATCCCGGCCTGCACCTCGAAATCCCGCAGCCACAGATCGTCGGGTAGCCGCTTCAGGCGCGGTAAAGCGCCGCGCCCCAGTGCAAACCCGAGCCGAGGGCCGTGAAGCAAACCAGCATTCCCGGCTTGATCCGGCCTTCGGTCACGCACTCGTGATACAGAATCGGCAGCGTGCCGGCAGTCGTGTTCGCGTAGCGCTCGATGTTGTGCGGGACGCGATCGGGGCTGAGTCCGACTTGTTTCGCCACGCCTTCGACGATGCGAAGGTTCGCCTGGTGAACGAGCAGGATGTCGATGTCCTGTACGCTCATCCCCGCCGAGGCGCAGACGTCGCGCACCGCCTCGGGCATCTTCGACAGCGCCTGGCGGAAGACCTCGCGGCCGTCCATGTCCGGGATGATGTCGCTGTCGTCGATCTGCTTGTGCGTGACGAACGGACGAAGTCGGAAGCCAACGCCGCGCGTGTAAAGCGCCTCGATGTTCGAGCCGTTCGTGTAGAGCTTTGAGGCCAGGAATCCGCGGTTGTCATCCTCCATCGCCTCGACGACGACCGCTCCCGCGCCATCGCCGAACAGCACGACGCGATCGCGAATACGCGTGTTCGCTTCGCGCTCCTCAGCGGTCACCTCGCGATCCTCTAAACCGATCGTCGTCGCCCAGCCGTTCTGCCACGGCATGAACGGCGTATGCACGTCGGCGCCGATCAGGAGAATGCGTTTGTATTTGCCGCTGAGGATGAGCGAGTCGGCGAGGTCGAGGCCGTAGAGGAACCCGGAGCACTGCTGGCGGATGTCGAACGCCGGCAGCGATTCGCGGAAGCCCATCTTCGCCTGCACGACCGGCCCGTTGCCAGGAAAGAAGTGGTCCGGCGTCATCGTCGCGAAGATCAGGGCGTCGATATCGTCGCGGGTCCGCCCCGCCGTTTGCAGCGCACCTTCGGCTGCCATCATGCCGAGGTCCGCGGAGGACTGGCCGGGATCAGCGTAGTAGCGCTGCTCGATGCCGCTGCGTGTCCTGATCCACTCGTCGGTCGTGTCCATGATCCGGGCGAGCTTGTCGTTGGTGACGAGGTTCTTCGGGATGCCAATTCCGCTGCCGGTAATCACGCTTTTCATCGAGAGAGAGCATACACAGACCCCACCAGCGGCGCGAGGATTGCTTCGCTCATCGGTATCGGAGGCTTTATGAAGAGAGTACTTTGCTGCGCAATTGCGATCCTGGCGTTCGCCTGCATGCAGAAGCAGGCTGACGGAACCTATCGCGCCACCACCAGCACCGCCATGTCAGATGCCGCGAAAAAGGCCCACGACAACGCCGTGCAATCGGGCGAACAGATCAAGAAAACGTCGAACGACATCGGCAAGTCCGACGCGGTCCAGAAGATCAAGAGCGGCTCCGTCGAGCTCGGCCGCGGCGTGAAGGAAGGCCTCGGCCAGGTCGCGCAGAAAGCGGGCGCAGAACTGCAGGAAGCGGGGAAGAAGGCCGAGGACGACGTCAAGAAGAAGGATTCGGCGAAGCACTGAGCGGCGTTCATCCGCGCTGTCATCCTGAGCCGCCGAAGGACACGAAGTGCCGAAGGACGGTCGAAGGACCCCCCGCGCTTTTGCAAGGGTCGGGTGGTGGCAAACAAACCAGGCAAAAAGCGCAGGGGGTCCTTCGACGTCCTCCGGCACTTCGTGTCCTACGGCAGTCTCAGGATGACAGCGTGGATGACAGCGGCGCGAAGGCCCATGCGTCATTGCGCATTCGCTGACGACGATTGCGCAATACAGCGCGACCCGCGATGTTCTATCCTTCCGCGCAATGGAAGCGAAGCCCGAACAATTTGAGGAGCAGCCGCCGTGGACGGCCGACGATTCGTCGTCGCTGTACATGATCGACCGCTGGGGTACGGGGTATTTCGATGTGAACCCGGCCGGCGATCTCACCGTTTCCCCGCTGCAGGAAGGCGGCATCGCGGTCCCCATCATCGATGTCTTGCGCGAGGCGCAGGCGCTGAACCTGAACACCCCGCTGCTCATCCGTTTTCAGGATCTGCTCCGGCATCGCGTCGAGACTCTCAACAACGCGTTCAACGGGGCGATCACGGAGCACAACTACCGCGGCAGCTACCGCGGGGTTTTCCCGATCAAGGTCAACCAGCTGCGCGAGGTGGTCGAAGAGATTCTCGACGCTGGACGCCCCTTCAACTACGGCCTCGAAGTCGGCTCCAAGCCCGAGATGTTCGCCGGACTGGCCATCCACAACGACCCCGAGGCGCTGCTCGTCTGCAACGGCTACAAAGACACGACCTTCATCCGCATGGCCCTGCTAGGCCGCAAGCTCGGGAAGAAAGTCATCCTCATCGCCGAGAAGCTTTCCGAAGTGCGGGCGATCACGACTATCGCCGCGGAGATGAACGTCGAGCCGTGGATCGGCATGCGTGTCCGGTTGCTTTCCAAGGGCAAAGGCAAGTGGGCCACCTCGGGCGGCGAGCATGCGAAGTTCGGTCTATCCACCGCGGAGATCCTCGAAGCGATCGACATCCTGCGCGAAGCGAAAATGGAGTCGGCCTTCAAGCTGCTCCACTTCCATATCGGCTCGCAGATCCCCGACATTCTGACGATCAAACGGGCCGTGCGAGAAGCGGCCATGTACTACGCCAAGCTCCACAAGCTCGGCCACCCTCTCGAGTATCTCGACGTTGGCGGCGGTCTGGCCATCGATTACGACGGCTCGCGCTCGGAGTTCCACTCGTCGATGAACTACACGCTCGAGGAGTACGCCAGCGACATCGTCTACAACATCATGGATGTCTGCGACGACGAGAAAGTGCCGCATCCAAACATCGTTTCGGAGTCGGGGCGAGCCATCGTCGCACATCACTCCGTGCTCGTCGTGCAGGCGTTCGGCGCGATCGAGAAGACGCCGATCGAGCCCCGAACCGTGCAGGCCAGCGATCACAAATTAACGCGCGAGATTCTCGACATCGATCAGGGTCTGAACGACGAGAACATCAACGAAGCGTGGCACGACCTGCAGCAGATCAAGGAGCAGTCGCAGCAGATGTTCGAGCTCGGCCTGCTGCCGCTCGATGTCAAGGCGCGCATCGAGACGCTCTATTGGGAGATCGCCGAGAAGCTGCAGAGCATCATCCTGCACATGGATCCCGAAGAGGTGCCGGAAGATTTGCGCACGCTCAACATCGAGCTGGCCGATCAGCACATCTGCAACTTCTCCGTCTTCCAGTCGCTGCTCGATCACTGGGCCCTCGGGCAGCTCTTTCCGATCGTGCCGATTCACCGACTCAACGAAAAGCCACAACTGGAGTCGACGCTGGTCGACATCACCTGCGACTCGGATGGCAAGGTGTCGAAGTACATCGACCGCAACGACGTGCGCGAAACGCTCCCTCTCCACGAGCTGCGCGACGGCGCTCCCTACTACCTCGGCATCTTCCTCACCGGCGCCTACCAGGACATCATGGGCGACATCCACAACCTCTTCGGCCGCGTCAACGAAGTCCACGTCTTTCTCGATGCGGACGAGGAAAGCGGCTTCTACATCGAGGAAGAAATCCCCGGGAACACGATCGGCGAAGTACTGGCCATGACGCAGTACGACTGGCGCGATCTGGAGAAGCGGATGAAGGCGCAGATCGATGCCGCCATCAAGCAGGACATCGTCCGCCCCAACGAAGGAATGCGCCTGCTCCAGGAGTTCGAGAGAGGGCTCAAGGACCAGACGTATCTCACGATCGAGTGAAGCATGCGTCACGTTCAGGCGCCAGCGAACGAGATGAGAATACGCCGCACAATCCACGCTGACTCTCACGGCAGGATGACGCGGCGATCGATGGAATAACCGTCCACGGAGCAGCCGGAATCGGTAGCGGAGACCGGGCGTTCACTTCGACGAACATCAATTCGATAGGAGAGATGCAGATGCGTAAGACATTCGCGCTGTGCGCGCTGGCGCTCTTAGTCGTGGCTGGCAACGCCTTCGCCCTCGGCGAAGCGCGCGTTCAGGGGAAAATCACTGACGCGGCGACTCACACCCCGATCGCCAATGCCGTGATCGCCCTGGAAGCCACGACCGGTCACAGCTTCCACGCCCAGTACAAATCGGACAAAGATGGGAACTACCGGTTCATCGTGCTCGACGGCACCCTTCTCTACAAGGTCACGTACTCGGCGCCCGGCTACGCGCCGGTCGAGCAACAGCAGGTCAAGTTCACTCTGGGCGATATCAATACCCGCGATGTGACGATGGCGCCCGCTGGCGCCGCCGTGTCCGGCAGCAAAGAGGCGCCCGCTAGCGCAAAAGCCGATCCGGCTGTTGCCGCCTACAACGAAGGGGCGGAGCTAGCCAACGCCGGAAAGCTCCCCGAGGCAATCGCAAAGATGGAAGAGGCTGTAACCGCCAAGCCGGATCTCACGGCAGGTTATGAGGCGCTCGCCAAGCTCTACGTGCGAACCAAGAATTACGACAAGGCCATCGATCGCGCGAACAAGGCGCTCGAAGTCGACAACGACAACCAGGATCTGTTCGCCGTGCTGGCCCAGTCGTATACGGCAAAAGGCGACAAGACGAAAGCCGCTGAGTACCGCAAGAAGCTGCCCGCGGACGCCACGTCGATGTTCAACGATGCCGCCAAGCTGATCAACAGCGGCAAGGACTCCGAAGCCGAGCCCTTGCTCAAGAGCGCAATCGCGGCGAACGACAAGTTTGGGCAGGCCTACTACGAGCTCGGCATGATCTACGTTCGCACCGGCAAGAACGCGGACGCCAAGACCAACCTCCAGAAGTACCTGGAGCTGGAGCCGAACGGCAAAGACGCCGCCACGGCCAAAGAGATGCTGAATTACGTGAAGTGAAACAACTTCAAGACTCGATTGTTAGAGGATGACGGGGGGCGGAAACGCTCCCCGTCAGCTTTTGGAGACCATCATGCGAAACGTTCTGATGATGACCGCGCTCCTCCTGACACTCGGTTGCGCAACGTCCGACGACTCAATATCGACAATGAGCAGTCCGGCATCGGCGAACGAGCCGGAAGTCACTCTCGTGCAGCTTTCCCACGTCGCCGCTGGAACCGAATACGACGCCGGGCCGGTATCGGTACACTTTCGTGTCGATGTGCGGAACCCAGCGGATGCACCGATTCACCTCGCCCGCGTTAGCGTGCAATCGATCGGCGGCGGAGCCTACGACCTTCCCGCGTACTCGCAGGGATTCGATAAGACGATCACTTCCAAAGGAACTGAGTCCGTCGAGTTCTGGGCACCGGCGTATGTCTCCAATCCGGCGGTTTCCGGCGCGAACGGCCCGGTGACGCTCCGCGCGACGCTCGAGTTCGATGCCGCCGGAGCGAAGTTCCAGAAGATCGTGATGCAGAACATCAGCTCAGCGACTGGCCACTGAAAGCTACGAGCTAACCGCGCGCGTCTCCACCAATCCTTCAAACACCTGCAACGCCAGATCCACGCGCCCGAGCGGCGCGGAGACCTGCACGCCGGCCACGCGATCGCGTACGCGCTCGAGCGTCTCGCGCGCGATGGCGATCCCCTCACGCAGTCCGTGCTCTTTGCTCTTCTCGCTGGCGATGCGCATCCGTTCCATCACCTCGTCGGTAACGGAGACGCCGGGCACTTCGTTGTTCATGAACTGGGCGTTGCGGTACGAGAGCAGCGGCCAGATCCCGGCCACCACGGGAAGATGCATATCGGTAATCCGAGACAGGAACTTCTCGAGCACGACGACATCGAACACCGGCTGGGTGATGGCGTATTCGGCGCCCGCCTTCACTTTCCAGTCGAGGCGGCGAAGCTCGTAATCGAGATCGAGATGGCCGGGATTGACGCCGACGCCGATCGTGAACTTCGTCGGCTCGCCGAATGGATTCCCGCCGAGGTCGAGGCCGTGATTCATCAGGTTGGCCATGTTCGTTAGCCCGATCGAATCGATGTCGAACACGGCAGTCGCGTCCGGGTACGGGCCCATCTTCGGAGGATCGCCAGTGATGAGCAGCAGATTGCGCAGGCCGAGCGCTGCACAGCCAAGCATGTCGGAATGCATGCCGAGGAGGTTGCGGTCGCGGCAGCAATAGTGGAGAACCGTCTCGATGCCGACGCGCTGCTGCAGGAGCACGGCGACGGCGATGGCGCCCATCCGGTTCTGTGCGCGAGGACCGTCAGGAACGTTGACGGCGTCGACGCCCGCCAGGCGGATCGCCTGCACAGAGTCGATCATCTTGTCGGGATTGGGTCCTTTCGGCGGCGTGATCTCGATCGTCGTGACGAATTCGCCGGCGGCAATCTTCCTTCCCCAGTTGGAGCGCTGGGCCAACGGAACCGCGGTCTTCGACTCGTCGCGCTTTCCCTCGGCATCATGCTCGATGACGACGAATGAGCGGCGCGGCGAAAGCGGCCGCACGGCATCGGCCATGATCTTGATGTGCTCCGGCGTGGTGCCGCAGCAGCCGCCGAGAAACTTCACGCCTTTGTGAATGAGGCGCTTCGCATACTTGGCCATGTAGTCCGGCGAGGCCATGTACATCTGCCGGCCGTTCACTTCGCGCGGAAGGCCGGCGTTCGGTTGCGCGGAGATCTTCTTCGCCGTGACGGCGGTGATCTCTTCGATGGCATCGAGCATGACGTCTGGGCCGACGGAGCAATTGAGGCCGATGACGTCGGCGCCGGCGAGGTCGAGCCGCTGCGCGATGGTCCGCGGCAGATCGCCGTAGATCGTACGGCCGTCGTTGCCAATCGTCATCTGCGCCACGATCGGAAGCGAGCAGACGTCGCGGATGGCCTTGATGCCCTGCTCGATCTCAGCGATGTTCGACATCGTCTCGAGAACGAAGAGATCGACGCCTGCGTCGCGCAACGCGGCAGCCTGCTCGCGGAAGTACTCGCGAGCCTCGTCGAGCGCAGTCGGTCCATACGGCTCGATGCGGATGCCGAGAGGGCCGATCGCGCCGGCTACGAAAACGGAGTCGCCCGCGGCTTCGCGTGCGATGGCCGCGCCGCGCTCGTTGATGGCGCGAAGCTCGTCCTCGATGCCGAAGCTGCGCAGCTTGATGCGGTTCGCGCCGTACGTGTTGGTCTCGATGATCTCAGCACCGGCGCGGACGTATTGCTTGTGGACCTCGAGCACGATCTCCGGATTACGGAGATTCAGCTCGTCGTAGCACTTGTTGATGAAGACACCTTTGGCATAGAGCATCGTGCCCATGGCGCCGTCGAAGAGATAAACGTGCTCGTCTGCGATTGCTTGAATGAAGTCGCGCATGGCGGTCTCGTGGTCTCGAAGTCGCGCGGTTACGCGGCGGGCGGGACCGCGATACCGCGAGCCCCCGCAACCTCGTAACCGCAAAAAAAGCCCCACGCCGGAATCGACGTGGGGCCAAATCGAAAAAACGAATTCGAACTTGCCGGCTATTTAGCTTTTTTTACCCTGGTTGCAAGCGACCCCAAATCAATCCAGCGAGTGGCGAATGTAGGCGGCACGCCTTTGTTTGTCAACTTGGATTAAAACCTTTCGACCACAGAGGCACAGAGGACACAGAGAAAAGCTTTTCAATCTCTGTGTCCTCGGCGTCTCTGTGGTTCATTGGTTTAACGTCCGAAGATCCGGCGCAATCGCCCCCACGCTCCTTCGACCTCCCGCCGGCTGCGATCGACGTCGTTGGCCCATTTGCGGAACTCCTCGAGCGTGATCGCCGCCGGTTCGTCGAAGTTGTCGCGGTCGAAGAAGACGCGGCGGACGATCCCGCCGAAGAAACCGGCGGGACACTTGTGCGTCGGCGCGGTGCCGCTGAGAAACACCTCCTGAATCGGAGGCGGACAGCCATCCTGCCAGAGCATGCCGGTCTCCGAATCGATCTCCCGGAATGTCACGCCCGAGGGAGCTTTCGGCTCGGTGTGGAGATGCGGGATCGAGCTCATGTACGCGCCCCAGATCGGAATGGCGGCCTCGCCGGACGAGAGCCGCAACGGCGCGCCGTGATCGAAGCCCACCCAGACGCTGGTGACCATGTCGGGAACGTAGCCGACGAACCAGGCGTCGCGGTAATCGCTCGTCGTGCCTGTTTTGCCGGCGACGTAGTCGAGGCCGTAGCGCTTGAGACGCGAGGCCGTGCCGCGCTGCACGACGCCCCGCAACAGGGTGTGGAGAACGTACGTCGCGTCGGCATTCGCGACGCGCTTCTGCACGAGGTCATGCGCGTAGAGCGTGTTGCCATCACGACTGCGAACCTCGCGGAGGAGGAACGGCTCGACGCGGATGCCGAGGTTCGGAAACGGCGTGTACGCCGCCGTCAGCTCGCGCATCGACACCTCGGTCACGCCAAGCGGCAGCGCCGGGATTTTGGCGAACTTCTCTTCGAATCCGAACGACTCCGCGGTGCTGACCACGCGCGAAACGCCGATTTCCTCGGTGAGCCGCACCGTCGGAACGTTGAGCGAATGTTCGAAGGCCTCGCGCAGCGTGACGCGTCCCCGGTACCGGCCATCGTAGTTGTGCGGCTGCCAGCTCTCTTTGTCGCTGACCGCCACCGTCACGGGCGAGTCGAGCAGGAGCGAGGCGGTCGTCGCTTTCTTCGAGACGATGGCGGCGAGATACGCAAACGTCTTGAACGCCGAGCCGGGCTGGCGATGCATGGCCGAGGTGCGATCGAACGGCGAGACTGCGTAGTCGCTCCCACCGACGAGCGCACGAACGCCGCCGTTGCGCGGATCGACCGACAGCAGCGCAACTTGCAGCGGCTCGGAGCGAGCCTGCGCGCGAAGCCAGGAATGCGACGCTTCGAGTTGTGCCGGAGCACGCATGGCGACGCGCTCGGCATTGCGTTGCGCGGCCGGATCCATCTCGCAGACGATCGTCAGACCGCCCTCGATGATCGGATTCACACCGATCTCTTTCACGATGTCGGCGCGGAGCGCGCGCAGGTAGAACGGATAGGGCGCCCGCGGAATCTGACCGCCCTGAAAGTCGACGCCGCGGCTCTTCGCGGCCGAGAACTGCGCGTCATTGATCCAGTCGTGATCGTGCATGACGGCGAGAATCGCGTCGCGGCGCGCGCGCACGACGTCGGGACGCTTCTCGGGTGTGTCGCGGTTCGGCGCGCGGATCATGCCGGCCAGTACCGCGGCTTCATCGACGCGAAGCTCCGAAGGACGTTTGTTGAAGTAGAGCCGCGACGCTTCATCGATGCCAAGGATTGGATTGCCGCCGCTGTGGCCGAGGTAGATGTCGTTGAGATAGACCTCGAGGATCTCGTTCTTCGACATCCGCGCGTCGAGCAGCACGGCCAGGATGATCTCGGGGATCTTCCGCCGCCACGTTCGCTCCTGCGAGAGAAAGCGCGCCTTGATGATCTGCTGATCGATCGTCGAGCCGCCCGCGGCGATGCCGTGCGCGCGGATGTTCGTGAAGAGAGCGCGGGCCATGCCGATGGGATCGATGCCGAGGTGGTGATGAAAGCGAACATCTTCGGCGGCCAGAAAGGCACGCGAGACGTAGTCGGGCAACGACGCGAGCGTGACGGGTGGGGTTGTGCGCCAGTCGATGCCGTAGAGCGTGGCGACACGAACCGGAGCCTGATGCGCCGCGGAGACGATGATGGTCGGCGCGCGCCAGGAATGGTTCACGAGCTGCCGCGTCAGGCGGCGATTGAGGATGAAGAGGTAGACGCTGAACGCCGCGAATGCGACGAACGCGAGCACGGCGATCGCCGCGATCCATCGCGGAAGCTGTTGCATGCGTGACAATCGCGACATCTTCGTCTACATTGAAATTTGTGCAACGCTGTTGCCACGCAGCAAGAATTTTCATTCAAACGTACGGCTCCCCACCGACCAGTTTTGAATAGGAGAGAATCCATGGCTGCCAAGAAGTCTGCAAAGAAGTCCGCGAAGTCGTCCGCGAAGTCGTCGAAGAAGTCCGCGAAGCCCGCGAAGAAGGCCGCAGCAAAGAAGCCGGCCGCGAAGAAGGCCGCGGCGAAGAAGTCGTCCGGCAAAAAGTCTTCGGCGAAGAAAGCCTCCGCCAAGCGTCCCGCGGCGAAGAGCGCTGCGAAGAAGCCGGCCGCGAAGAAAGCTGCTCCGAAAAAAGTAGCGGCAAAGAAAGCGGCCCCGAAGAAAGCTGCCCCGAAAAAAGCAGCTCCGAAGAAGTCCGCGAAGAAGAAGCCGGCAAAGAAGAGCGGCGCGATCGCCAGCGCCAAGAGCGTGATCAGCAAGGTGGTCGAGACCGTGAAGGGAACGGCGACCGACATCGGTCACGCCGTCTCGAACGTCATGCCCGGCGGCGACAACGGCGGCGGCCAGAGCAACCCGTAACGCTCGTTCTGACAGCACTCGGGCGGGGACGCCCGAGTGCCCGCGGTCGAGACGACCGCACTCCTTATGACCGAAGCGCGAGGAGTGTGGGCGTCTCGATCGGGATTCAGCCCGCGCTCTCGAACACCTTCCGAATCCGCTTCGAAAAGTATTTCGCTGACAGGCCGCCGCTCCACGTCTTGAGTTTCTTGGCTTTGCGGAACGACTCCAGCGCGTCGCGCTTGTAGCTGTCGTCGGCTTCGAAGGCGTATTGGGAGTATTGCGAGGCGCCGAGGAAGGCCCAGATCCAGGCGTTCTTGGGCATCTCCTGACTGAGACCCTTGAACTTCGTGGAGGCGTCGTCGAACTCGCCGCGGAAATAGCTCTCCAGTGCATCGCGCACGCGGCGGGACGGATCGGCGAGAACGGCGGCGCTCGCTTGCGCGGGGCGCGTCGCGATGGCGACCGGCGCCGGAATCGGCGCGCCTGGAGCGGGCGCGATGTCGGCGAGTTGAGCGGCGTTTCCGGCGGAGGCGATGGCGATGTTCAGATCGTCGTTGGTTCTCGGGTTGGCGCTTCGTGTCAGAGCCTCAGTCAGGAGTTGCGTGGCCTGCGTGTACTGCGGGGTGTTGTTTGCCTTCCGTTTCTGCGCGGCCGCGAGCCGCGCCTTGGCCTGATCGATCGCCGTCGCTGCCTTCTGCCGGAGCGCGGGATCGATCGACGGCGCGGTGGGTTGCACCGGCACTGGAACGGGCGGCGGCGCAACACGAGGCTGCGGTGCAACAGGCTGAGGCTGCGGTTGCGGCTCGGGCGTGCTCGCCGCCTCAAGTTTCGTTTTCGCGCGGCGCATCAATTCGCCGAGAGGTCCGAGATCCGCTTCGCCAGGCCCGCTCGTTTTCTCGAAATCGGAGACCGCCTGTTCGTACTTGCCCGAATTGAGATACGCCACTCCGCGGTAGTAGTAGGGGTGATAGGTGATGAAGATCGCGCCGTACGTCCGTTCGTGGTCGCTTTCCTTCGGATGGCCGTTGATGGCCGCCGTCATCTTCTGGATCACAACCCCCCACTGCCCTTTGTTGGCGGCGGCGATGCCCGCATCGTAATCGTCGTACCACGACGCCAGCGCTGCCGTGGCCAGCAGCAACCCCAGGATTCCGATCGTGAAGGTTCGCGTGAGTCTCATGGTTTCGCGACTTCCTTTTCCAGTTCTTCGAAATTCACATCCTCCGTCTTGATCATCTTCCGGTTCCGCTTTCCCGCTTCGATATCGACCGTCACGGTTTGCTTCGTTCCGTTTGGCCCGGCCACCGTGACCTTGTAACGGCCCGGCTCGAGATCAATACGCGTTGGCATGTCCCTCCTCTCATCGGTCAGGTCGATCGACTTGCCCTTGTCGTCGATGATCGTTTCCAGCTCACCCGAGGGCGAGGCCGAAAGGAGGAGCGCACCTTGTCCCGCGGCGATCGGAGCGGTGGATGTAGGAGCCGTCGCCGTCACACTCGTCGTGCTTGCAGCGACGGTCGGTGCCGCGCTCTGGCTGTTTTTCCAGATGAGGAAACCGGCGACGCCGAGAACGATCACGACGGCCGCGGCGATGCCGATCATCATCCCGCTGTTGCTCTTCTTCGGAGCGAGCGATCCCGGCGTGATCTGGCGCTCGATCATCGTCGCCTCGGCGCCCGGACCGCCGCTCCACTTCTGCTCCGCCGCGGTCGGTGCGGCCTGCGAGTTGAAGCGCTCCATCACCGTCGCCTCGTCGCTGCCGGTGCGTGTTCCCGGAGCGCCAGCCAACGACGCGGCGCCGAGGTTGCGCTCCATGACCGTGGCCTCATCGCTGCCGACTCGCGTCCCGGTCGGCCCGACACGCACCTCGGCCTGCGTCGGCTGGCCGGTCATCGTCTGCTGCGTGGCCTGTTGTCCGCTGTATGTGCCGCCGGGGCCGGTCATGAACTTCGGCAGTTCGGCCAGCGTCTGCGCGCCGGAGAGGGTGATCATCCGCTCGCCGAGTCCGTACTTGGCGTCGGGCGGAACGGTGTTGCGGATCGCCTCGAGGGCGTGCTCGAAATCAGCCGCGGTGGCGTAGCGGTTGTCGCGGCTCTTTTCGAGCGAGCGCATGATCACCGACTCCACCTGCGACGGCACTTTCACGGCAGGATTGAGCTCGTGAATCGGCAGCGGTTTCTCGGTGACGTGCTTGAGGATGTAGCCGTGGGGATTGGTGGCCTGGAACGGCGCGCGGCCCGCCAGCATCTCGTACATGACGATGCCGAACGAGTAGAGATCGGAGCGCGGGTCGAGGTGCTCTCCTTCTTTGAGGAAGCCGGCCTGCTCGGGCGATGCGTATTTGAGCTTGCCGAGGAACATGCCGGTCTGCGTGAGCCCCTGGCCGCCTTCCCCTTCTGCCAGCTGCTTGGCGATACCGAAGTCGATGACCTTCACCAGCAGTTTGCCGTGGTGGTCCTGCGACAGCATGATGTTTTCCGGCGAGATGTCGCGGTGGATGAGGCCCATGGAGTGGAGATGATCGAGTCCGCTCAACGCCTGAATCGAAATTTCGATGGCTAAACGTGAGGGCATCGCTCCGTTCTGCGCGATCCACTTCTGAATGTTCGTGCCGTCGATGAACTCCCACACCATGTAGTAGGAGCCGTCGTCGAGCTGGGCGAAGTCGTAAAGCATCGCCAGGTTCTTGTGCTTGATCATCGTCGACGTGCGCGCCTCCTGGAGGAAGCGCTGCATGCCCTGATCGTCGGCGGCGACGTTCGGCCGCATGATTTTGATGACGCGAAGCTCGTTGAGATGGATGTGGCGGACTTTGAAGATCTCGCCCATGCCGCCGACGCCGAGGCGGTCGAGGATCTGGTACTTGCCGTCGAGCAGCTTCGATGAGTAGGTCCTCTGGAACATCGTCACGCGCTCACCGCACGCGGGACACTGCTCCAGATTCACATCGATCGGCTGTTTGCAGCGAAGGCAGTTGATTTGGCTCATGTTTGCTCCGGGGTTCGCGGTCGCGGGGTCTCGCGGTTTCGTGGTCTCGCGGGGAACAGGCCGCGCGACGGCGAAACTTCGCGACCTCGCTACCGCATCACTGATTTCTCAACACATAACTACACGCCGGGTCCGCGCCGAACCGCACGACGTCTCCAGGCTTCAACGCCGTCTTCTCGACACGCGTGTTGTTCACATACGTTCCGTTGGCGGATTTCAGATCTTCGAGCGTGCACGCTCCGCCGTTCATTGTGATGCGGGCGTGGCGCCGCGAGACTGCCGGATGGGTCAGCACCACCGAACAGGTGCGGTCGCGCCCGACCATGATGCTGTCGCCCTGCAGCGCGTGCTTCTCGTTCGCTTCGGGCTTCACGTGGACGAGCTGCCACTGCTGCTGCGCCGGCGCTTTTGCGGCGGCCTCGGCGACTGCGGCAGGCATCGGCCGCATGGTCGGCGTGTAGCCGGGGCGGAGGTTGTACTCCTCGAGCGCCTCGAAGAACGCGCGGGCCGATTCGTAGCGCTGCTCCATGCGCGGATGCATGGCGCGCAACACGATCGCCTCCAGCTCAGCGTCGATCTCCGGCCGAAGAGCGCGCGGCTGCTGTTTCTCGCCGCGGTAGATGGCGTCGATCAGCTTCGGCAGCGAGCGGCTGTTGAACGGCAATGCACCGGTCAGCATCTCGTACAGAACGACGCCAGACGAGTAGACATCGCTCTTCGCTCCAGCATCCTTCGGCTCGCGGATCTGCTCGGGAGACATGTAGTGGGGAGTGCCGAGGAGGAAGCCGGACTTGGTCAGGACGGTCTGGCCGCTGCCGGCGCCCCCTTCTTTGATCTTGGCGATGCCGAAGTCGGTCACTTTGACCACGCCGTTTTTCTCGCGGATCAGATTCGCGGGCTTGATGTCGCGGTGAACGATGCCTTTGCCGTGCGCGTAGACCAGCGCCTCGAGCAGACACTGCGCCGTCCCAATGGCGTCGGCGATCGGCATCGCGCCGCGTTCGGTCAGCAGCACATCGACGGGAGTGCCCTCGACCAACTCCATGACCAGCACGGCGTGATCGGTTTTGTTGATGAACTCGTAGAACCGGGTGATGTAGCGGTGGCGCAGCTTCTCGAGAATGTGCGCCTCTTTCACGAAGCGCTTCCGGGCGGTCACTTCACCGGCCAGCTCCTCATTGATCACTTTGAGGACGACGACATAGTCCTCCGGAAGGATCTCGCTGCGGGCGACCGTGCGGCCGACATAGACGTGGCTCATCCCACCTTCGCCGAGCTCGCGCTCGATGCGGTAGTTGCCGACGACGTTGCCGATCATTTCAGAACGCCCTCTTCATCCCAGTAGAACCCTTCTTCGCAGAGAGGCACGAAGATGTATTTGTGGGAGCCGACGCGGACGATGTCTTTCGTGGCGAGATCGCGCCGCGGCTCGATCTCGGTCTCGTTGACATAGGTTCCGTTCGTGGAGTTGTGGTCCATCAGAATGAATCGCCGCTCTTCGGGGCGGAAAACGAGATCGGCATGATGCGAGGAGGCCTGGTCGTCGTTGACGACGATGTCGGAGCGCCGGTCGCGGCCGAGGACGTTGCGGCCGATGCGCACGGGAAAGGATTCGCCGCGTGCTGTGCCATTCAAGCCGACCAGCCAGGCGACGACGTACCGTTTGGGCTGGGCATTGGGATCGAGTTTCTGCACCGCGACCGTGCGGTCGGCCGCCTCCGGCTCAACGCCAACCGCGGCAGCGGCGTCGACACGGGCCATCGTTTTGGGCGGCGGAACCGCGGTCGGCCTACGCACCGGCTCGCCCGGAACGGGCGCGGGCCGCTGCGCTTCCGGCAGACCGAAACGCGTCGGGCGTACGACCGGGACATCGGGCTCGGAGGTTTCCACAGGGCAGTACGGACAGAGATCCCAGCTCTCATCGATAAAGTGCCCGTTCTCACACCGCTTATCAGCCACGTTCAGCGCCTCACGCATGGAAGGCGATCGCAACCGCGTTGCGTCCGCCGAAATAGATGATGTCGCCGTCCTTCAGGAACCGTTTGTCGATCTTCTGGTCGTTGACGTATGTCCCATTTGACGAGTTCCTGTCGATCAGCAGCACCTTGCCGTCGATCGACACCACTTCCGCATGCAGCCGGGAGACCTTGGGATTCTCCAATACGATCTCACACATCGCCGATTCCCGTCCGATGCGAATGCCCGAACCACCGAGTCCGAGCCGCTCGCCGGCTCGCGATCCGTTGAGAATCGTGAGCTTGCCGAGCATCTGCGGCGCGCCGGGCGGCACGCTGGCCGGCGAGACGACGCGCTCGGTCGTGACTTTGAGCATGTCGGCGGCGATGCGCGGGCGGCGAACGTGCGGGAGAGTCAGCACGAGCGCCAGCGCTGCGATCGCGCCGCCGGCGCCGGCAGTCGCCACCGGATGCTTGCGCCAGAGCGGCATCGATTGCAGCGCGCGCTCGGTGTCGTGACGAAAGCGAATGAGGTCGGGCGAGTTAGGGAAAAGAGCGTTCGCGCTGGCCAGCTCGGTCGAAGCAACCGTCCACTTGCCCTCCTGCGCCGCATCGAGCGAAGCCCGGTAGTGCCGGTCGAACTCACCCTGTTCGTTGATGGGAACCTTCGTCTCCGCGAGGAAGCTCCTGGCCACGTTGACCGGAACGAGAAACTTGATCGATTCGGCGTCGCTGCGGCCCCAGGTGGAGATGCCGATCACATCGCCGTTCCGGTTCACGGCCGGCCCGCCTGAGTTGCCGCGATAAATGGCGACGTTCGACTGGAACACCGGCGTGTTCGCCACGTTGCGCTTGATGGCCGTGATGATGCCGGGACTGAACGTCGCCTCGAGGTCGCTGTCGCGCGACAGCCAGCCGCCGATGACGTCGTCGGTGCTGCTGGCGACCGCCGGATAGCCGTACGCCCAGATCGGTTCGCCGACGCGCGTGGAATCGGAATCGCCGAGGGTCAGGACCGGGAGGTTTTTCCGCTTCACGCGAAGGAGGGCGAGATCGGTGCCGTGCTGCGCCAACGCCGGAGAAAAGCGCTCGATCGTGAAGGGCAGCTTCTCGCCGTTGGAGAGATCGATCTCGTTCGTGACGACGCGCGCCACGAGATGTCCGTTGGAAACGAGAGTGCCGATGTAGCGATCGAGTGCATCGCTGCGATAGAGCTTGCGAAGCTCGTCGACCGGAAAGTGCTTCAACAACGCCGAGATGGCTCCGTTGCGCAGCAGCTCGCGGTCGAGCGCAGCCGCGTCGCGCGTCGGTTCGACGACGTGTCCGCTCGTGAGGATCAAGCCATCGGGATTGATGATGAAGCCGCTGCCGGAGCCGCCGGCGCCGGTCGGCACTTCCATCTCAATCTGGGCAACCCGCTGCGCGGCAACGTCGTAGCCGTCGCTCTTTAGTGCGGCGGCGATCCCCGCGATCGCGGCGGGCGAGTAGCGAAATTGCGCCGTCGCAAATGCGCTGATGCGGACGACCGCCGGCTTCACTTCGTAGGCCATCTTGCCGACGTCGTCGAGGTGCGCCACGTCACCGCGGCAGCCGAGCGCCGTCAGAAGCAGCAGGATGAAAACGAGCCGGGACAGGGAGGCCATTGCGCGATTATCGGTGGGAGGGAGCGGTAGTTCTGGCGGTTCCTTGTTGATACCAGTAGACCCACGCGCCGGCAGTGCTGAGCAAGAGGACGAGAGCGAGCACGCAACCGAGCATGGAGCGCTTCGGTGCCGGCTTCGGAACGGCACGGACCGGCGTCTCGACCGTCTTGTCCATCGGGTCTTCGATCTCCAGCGTGACATCGGAGACCGCTGCTCCTGCATGTTCGACAGGCTTGTCGCCCGGTGCCGTTACAGCGTCTGCCGCTGGATTTGCCGCCGCTGCCTGCTCCGCTTCGAGCGCCTCGAGCAACGCCGCCATCGGCGCGGTGTCGCGCTGGGTCTCATCGAGCGGATGATCGGCCAGCGTCTCGTCGGCATCGACGAGTGTGGCGTCACCAACATCGTCAACCGGGACGATCTTCGCCACGATCACGGTGACGTTGTCGGGCGCGCCGCGAGCCAGCGCCCGCTTCACGTACTCGGTCGCGGCCTGATCGATGGGGAGCGCGGCGATCTCTTTCAGCTCGGGCTCTTTGACGAGTCCGTGCAAGCCGTCGCTGCAGAGGATGAAGACGTCATCCTTCTGTACGTCGAACGGACCAAAGACATCGATCTCGACATCCTCAGCAACTCCCATGGAGCGCTGCAGGACGTTGCGGCGCGGATGCGTCTCGGCCTCTTTCGCCGTCAGCAGCCCCTCCCGCACCATCGAGGCGACGAGCGAGTGATCCTCGGTGATCTGGCGAATGTCATCGCCGCGTACGACGTAGATGCGCGAGTCGCCGACGTGTGCGAACCAGGCCTGATTGTTCTTGACGACGAGCGCGGAGGTCGTCGTCCCCATCCCTCTCAAATCAGGATTCGCCTGGGCTTCCGAAAAGATCCTCGCGTTGGCCCGCGCCAGCGCCTCGCGCAAGGCTTGGGAGATGTCGTAGGTCTCGCTGCCGAGGTATTGGGCCTTGACCGTCTCGCCGGCGAGCCTCGATGCGGTGGCCCCGCCACGATGCCCGCCCATGCCGTCCGCAACGACGAGCAACCGTCCGCCGGGATGACTGTGGCTCTCTTCGCGCGGCGTGGTGTAGGTGCCGAAATCCTGATTCTCGGAGCGCACCAGCCCCACGTCCGTGCGCAGCACCGCCTGAACGCCGAGGCGCGGCGTGGGGACGACCGGCTGTTCCGCCGAGACGATCTCGCTCATATGCGTGGAGACAGGCGGCGATTATACAGGGTTGCGGAAGAAGGGAACCGTGGCGTGTTCGGGATTGGGAACGGATCAGGGACTTCGATTGGTGAAGTGTAAGAGCCGTTTCACGCGAAGGCGCGGAGGACGCAGAGTTTTTTCTACGCATCTCCGCGTGAAACCGCAGCTCTCGTCCTGCTGGGCCGCCGCTTACGACATCCAGTTCACGCCGGCTTCCTTGTTCCACTTCGTCGTCATCTTCTTCGACTTCGTCCAGAACTCGATCGAGCCGCGGCCGGTGATGTCGCCGACGCCGAACTTCGAATCGTTCCAGCCGCCGAAGCTGAACGGCTCGCGGGGCACCGGTACGCCGACGTTCACGCCGACCATGCCTGCGCTGGCGTTTTCCATGACGTAGCGCGCCACGCCGCCGCTCTCGGTAAAGACGCTGGCCGCGTTGCCGTACGGTGAGCGCTGCTGCACGCCGATCGCCTCGGCCACATCATTCGCGCGGATGATGACCATCACCGGCCCGAACACTTCTTCCTGTGCGATGCGCATGTCGGGAGTGACGCGATCGATCAGAGTTGGGCCGACGTAGTAGCCGTTCTCTTTTCCGTCCACCTTGTAGCCGCGCCCGTCGACCAACACCTTCGCGCCCATCTTCTCGGCCTCGGTGATGTAGCCCTCGATGCGCGCTTTCGCTTCGGCCGAAATGACCGGCCCGATGTGAACGCCCGGCTTCATCGACTGAACGATCGAGACCATCCGCTCGATGATGTGATCGCTCTTGCCGACGGCCATCATCACGGACGCGGCCATGCAGCGCTGACCGGCGCAGCCTGACATTGAAGCCACGACGTTGCTCGACGTCATCTCCGGATCGGCGTCCGGCATCACGATGAGGTGATTCTTCGCGCCGCCGAGGGCGAGGACGCGCTTGAAGTTCGAAGTGCCGCGGCGGTAGACGATCTTCGCCACCTTCGTCGAGCCGACGAAGCTGATGCCTTCGATGCCGGGATGGTCGCAGATCGCCTCGACCGTCTCCTGGCCGCCGTGCACGATGTTGAGCACGCCGTCGGGAAGGCCCGCTTCGCGCAGCAATTCAGCGATGCGGCCGGACGAGATTGGAACGAGCTCGCTCGGTTTCAGGATCATGCAGTTACCGAGGCCGATGGCATTCGGGATGGTCCAGTTCGGAACCATGTTCGGGAAGTTGAACGGTGTGATCGACGCCACGACGCCGACCGGGAAATGCTCGACACGGCATTCGACGCCGCGCGACACTTCGAGAATCTCGCCTGCCGTGATCTGCGGCAGCGAGCAGGCGAACTCGCACAACTCGGCCGACTTCAGCACCTCGGCGCGCGCCTCGCTGTCGATCTTCCCGTTCTCCGCCGTGACGACCTGCGCCAGCTCGTCGATGTTCTGCTCGAGGAGCGCTTTGAATCGATAAAAGACCTGGACGCGCTCCTTGATCGGCGTGGCCGACCAGCCTGGAAATGCCTTCTTCGCCGCCGCAACCGCGCGATCGACGTCGCTCGCCGCCGACAGCGGAACGCGCGAGATCACTGCGCCGTCGGCCGGATTGAAGACGTCGAGATATCGATCCGCGCCTTCGACGAACGTGCCACCGATGTAGTTGCGAACGTCGGGATATTGCGTGCGGGCAGGGCTTTCCATCGTGGTCATAGCGTCTCCTCGGCTGTTGTGCGCGGAACTCTATCCGTGTGAGGCGAAGAATCAAGTTTGACGGTCTGTCATTCCGAGCGGGCGGACGAAAACCGATCGACCACAGAGACGCAGAGGACTCAGAGAAAACCTCTGTGCACTCGGTGGCTCTGTGGTTAAAAGCTTTTTGGATACTGCTACGACGACAGCGGTTCCGCCGATTCGAAATGACAGGTTTAGCGCGAAACGGGATTGGCGGCCTGAGCTTCCGGCACGCGCTTCATGACGCAAGTGGCCGCGCCATGATCGTGAAACGGCATGAACAGAAGCGCCAGTCCGCGTTCGTCGAATTCAGAGGAGAGGGTGAGCTTGTCGCGCTCCGCCGAGAGCCGCATCGAGAGAGTTCGCGTGCGGCTGGACGCCCCTGCGAGGATCCCCGAGCCGCTCTTTTGCGACGACCAGGTGGCAGACACGCCGTCCTCCGTCCAATCGAGATCGTTCTCCAGAACGGCGTCGTAACTCTTACCGCCGTCGCCGCGCACCTTCAGTTCGATACGGCAACCCGGCTGCGCGATCGTCAGTGATTCGACCTTCACCAACGACGCTCCTTCGCCGAAAACGAACGCCGCGGAGCCTGTGCCTTTACGGAGCGGTTGCTCCGCCAGCGTGTACGAGCCGGAGAGGTTGATACAGGTCGGTCCCTGCGGCTGCGACGCGCACGTCAGCGCCGCCAGCGCGAGGAGTGCCGTAACGATCCGCATCGCGGGCATCATACGCGCGACACACTTGACCCTCTGCCGCCACACGACGATGATTCGCGGCACACATGTCCGTGATCAGCCGCCTCTTCGCTACCAAATCGCTCGACGACCTCATCGCCGGAACGCAGGAAGAGGGGCATCAGCTCAAGAAAACCCTCGGCCCGTGGAACCTGATCGCACTCGGCATCGGCGCGATCATCGGCGCCGGCATTTTCGCCACGATCGGAACCGCCGCGGCCGGTGACGCTCACCGGCCCGGCGCCGGTCCAGCGCTGATGATCTCGTTCGTACTCACGGCCATCGTCTGCGGCTTCACGGCGCTTTGCTACGCCGAGTTCGCGTCGATGGTGCCGGTTTCCGGCTCCGCGTACACCTACTCGTACGCAACGCTCGGCGAGCTCGTGGCCTGGATCATCGGCTGGGATTTGATGATCGAGTACGCCATCGGCAACGTCGCCGTCGCCATCTCCTGGGCGAATTACATGAACACGCTGCTGGAGGGTTTCGGCATCAACCTTCCCGGCTGGCTGACCGTCGACTACGGCACGGCGATGTCGAAGATGCCGCAGGTCGTGGCCGCTGCGCCGCACATCTTCGGTGTTCCCATCATCTTCAACATCCTCGCGGTCGGCATCGTCACGCTGATCACGATCGTCCTGGTCTGGGGCATCCGCGAAGCGGCCAGCTTCAACTTCTGGATGGTGGCCATCAAACTCGCCGTGCTCGCCTTTTTTGTTTTCGTCAGCTTCAAGTACGTGAAGCCGGCGCACTGGCACCCGTTTGCGCCCAACGGATTCGAAGGCATCGCTACCGGCGCGGCCATCGTCTTCTTTGCCTACATCGGATTCGATGCGGTGTCGACGACTGCCGAGGAGGCGAAGAATCCGAAGAGGGACATGCCGATCGGCATCATCGGCTCGCTCATCATCTGCACCGTCATCTACGCGGTCATCGCGGCGGTCTTCACCGGCATGATTCCGTTTGGCGACCTGGTGAAAAAACTCTCCAGTGAACAGGCCGAGCCGCTCACGTTGGCGATGAAATACGCGGCGATGCCGAGCTGGATGGTTGGCGTCGTCGCCTTCGGCTCCGTCGTCGCGCACACCGCGGTCCTGCTCGTGTTTCAGCTCGGCCAGCCGCGCATCTTCTTCGCCATGTCGCGCGACGGTCTGCTGCCGCCGTTCTTCGCCCGCGTCCATCCGAAGTTCCGCACGCCGCACGTGGCCACGATCATCACCGGCATCTTCGTCGGCATCGCCGCGCTCTTTTCGTCGCTCGACGCCATGGTCGATCTGACGAACATCGGAACGCTCTTCGCGTTTTTCCTGGTCTGCGTCGGCATCATCATTCTTCGCGTCAAAGACCCGCACCGCGAGCGCTCGTTTAAGGTTCCCGGCGGCACCTGGTTCCTCCCCGTCCTCGGCGCGCTCTCGTGTCTTTTCCTGGCGAAATACCTTCCGAAAGAATCGTGGTGGCGCTTCGGAATCTGGCTCCTGGTCGGGATGGTCGTCTACCTCGCGTACGGCTATCGGCACAGCCGCCTGCGGCATCGCGGGGCTGGTCCAAACATCCCACCCGGCGGCATGGCGACGCACGACTTCAACCCCGAGCAGCAGTTGCCGGAGAAGGATGTGAAGTAGGCGGGCACGGCCGGCGGCGTTTGCTGCCAAAGGCTCAACCACGGAGTTCGTTTGATCGCAGAGCCGACTTCTCGCAAACCCGTTTCTCACGCGAAGCCGCGAAGGTCGCGAAGGAGAACGTCGCAAATCAAATCTTCGCGCCTTCGCGTCTTCGCGTGAGAGAGTCATCAGCCCGCCGATGTCGCTAGAATGGATGCCTGCATGAGCGTGTCGAGGACGATCGACCCTGCGGTTGCGAGCGCCCTCGCCGAGACGTTCACGTCTTCCCGCGTGTCCGATCGTTGGCTGCGATTACCAAACCCCATTCTGAGCGGCGATCGGCCGATTGATTGCCTGAAGCGGAACGAAACCGATCGGGTGCTCGCCGCACTCGAAGCCTTAAACACGGGTGTTTACATCTGACGCCGTGAAGCGCCTGCGTGACCAAGTCGTAGGCTTCGAATGCGGATCTCATCTCCGCCAGACCGCAATGCGATTGCGGGAGAGGGCCGAGTGAGATCGCCGACTCGCCTCCTCCCGCTCATCGGCACCCTCCTCGGCGCCCTCCTCGTCTTCGCCATCGCCCCGCACTGCATCGGCTGGTTCTCCGTTCCTGCAGGCGGCATAGGCGCGGTGACGCTGGCAAAGTACCCGAAGGGCTTCGACTACTTCGTCGTCTTTGCTCTGACCGTAGTCGGTGCCCTCGGCGCGCTGGCGATGAGCGTGCGCCAGACTGCGACGACCGTCACGCCGGAACGCGAACCAGCCAAGCGCATAGCCACCTGGATCACCGCGATCATCGTCTTCGTCGTGATGTTCGTCATTCACGATCATCCGTACTCGTTCATGGAGATGTTTCATGAAGGGGAGCATCTGACGCCGGCGTCGGTGATGCTCGACGGCGGGCGGCCGTACAGCGACGTCTTTTTTCTTCACGGATTTGCCACGGATGGCGGCCTCGACGCGCTCGTCCTCGGCAGCAAACCATCACCGAAAAAGACGCGGCGACTGGAGAGCGTGCTCGACGCCGCGGCACTGGCGATGCTCGTGCCGATTGCGGCAGAGGTCACCGCCTCGACAGGTGGCCTCATCGTCGCCGTGATCCTGGCGCTATGCGCGATCGGCGCGGGAGAGGTGCCGGTCTTTCCGTATTTCCGATGGCTTCCGCTCTTGATCGCGGTGTGGGCGTTGCTTCGATACGCGCGAAGTCGCGCCAGAACGGATGGAACGCTGGCGTCCTCGCCGGCTGGCTCGGCGGCGTCCCGCGCCGCCGCCCCTGCCGCGCTTTACGTCGCCGCCATTGCGTCCTCGCTGGGCATTCTCTGGAGCCTCGACGTTGGCATCTGCGCGGTTGCGGCGACCGCGATCGTCATCCTGATTTACACGCGCCGCGTCACGCTCATCGGTCTCGTCGCGATCGCGGCGCCGCTCCTCGTGCTGCTCGCCGCGCGCGCCGACCTGCCGCACTTCTTCCGCGACTCGTTCGTCATCATTCCGCGGGCCATCGACGCGATCTGGTCGCTGCCGGCGAAGCCGCTTCCGTCGCCGGCGCTCCTCATTCATCCCGTACAACTCTGGGAATGGCTGGCATCCGAGGCGGCGCGCTACTACCTGCCGCCGGTGTTCTTCGGTTTTCTACTCGCCCTGGCAGTGCGCAAACGCGACATGCGCATCGCCATCGTGGCCATCTTCTCGATCATCCTCTTTCGCACCGCCGCTGGCCGATGCAGTTGGAGCCACACTCGCTTCGGCCTCCCACTCCTCGGCATCGCCGTGGTGGCGTTTCTGTTCGAGCCGCTTTGCCGCGATTGGCTGCGGCGCCGAAAGAGCGCCTGGCGCGCCGTGGCCATCATCGTTTTCGCGATTCTTGCCTTCCGCTATTTCGAGGTCGCGCTGAACGTCACTCTCGGATGGAAGTTCATCGCGGGCTGGCCCGCCCGCCAGCGCCACGAAGGGATGGTTCCGTATCCGATGACGCGCGGCCGCGGCATCTACACCTACGCCGAAAACGCCTCCGATCTCGCCGCGCTGCGCGACCTCGCGCAACAAGCCGGCCCCGGCCCGATCTTCGATCTTTCCGGCGAACGCGCGCTCTACTACCTCCTCGACCGCCGCCCCGCCACGCGCTGCCCCGACATCGCCATGCTCTCCACGCCCGAGCTCAGCGCCGAAGCGTTACGCCAGCTCGAAGCGCGCCCGCCAGTCTTCGTCGTGCTCGAAGGAATGAAGGTCTTCGGATCGCTCGACGGCATCGCCAACCGCAATCGAATCCCGCCGATCGCGACATGGATCGATGCTCACTATCCGGCGCGAGTGAAGGCGGGACGGTACCTTGTCGGGTTCAGGAGGTAGTGTTCCCCCAAAGTCGGATCGGCCGGGGGATGGGGATGTCCGATTCCGAACACCGCTTCCCAATAGCGTACGCAAACGGTCTCGGGTCGAGGTCGTAACCCCTTTGTTCTCAACAACGGAAGCGTGGCACCCGGCTTGGTATAGACCGATCCGGACATGGATCGGGAAATCGCACAGGAAGTTCGGACTCGGCGCACGACCAAGCGGGTTGTCATCGCGGTCATCGCCGTAGCGGCGATCGTTTTCTGCTTTGCGGCGACGGTGAATTGGTTGCGGCCTTCGGCGCGGCGGTCGGAGCTGCAGATTGCTCGCGTGGAGCGCGGATCCGTTGATGCGACGTTGCAGGCTACGGGGACGGTGGTGCCGGAGATTGAGACGGTCATCTCTAGTCCGGTCGAAGCGCGGGCGCTCAAGATTCAGCATCGAGCGGGCGACCGGCTTCGCGCTGGTGACCCCATCCTCACGCTCGACACCTCGGCCACCAAACTCGATCTCGACAAGTTGAACGATGCCGTGGCGCAGAAAGAGAGCGCGTTGATGCAGGCGCGGCTCAAGAGCGAAGAAGACAACGCGGGGGCGCGTGCGGCGCTGGAGCAGAAGCAGCTCGACGCGGACATCCTCAAACTCAAGGCCGAAGAAAACATGCGGATGCATGCCGAGGGGCTGGTGTCGTCGCAGGACGAACTGGTGGCGGTGACGGCGAAGAAGAAGAACGACATCGAGCTGACGCAGTTGGGCGATGCGCTCGGGCGTGTGCGGCGTTCGGCCGAAGCGCGGATCGCGGCCGCGCAGCTTGATCTAAGAACTGCCCAGCGCGAGCGCGATCAGTCGGCGCGGCAGCTCAATCTGGCCATGGCCCGCAGCGATCAGGACGGCATCCTCACATGGGTGTTACCCGAGGTGGGGGCGACGGTAAGGAAAGGGGACGTGATCGCGCGGGTAGCTGATCTTTCGGCGTATCGCGTCGTCGCCACGATCTCCGACGTACACGCGGCCAAGCTCTCCGCCGGCATGCGCGCGCATGTGAAGCTGGACGATACGACGAGTATCGACGGGACAATCTCCAGCATCGATCCGCGCATCGAGAGCGGCATTGCCAAGTTCTACGTCACGCTCGATCAGCGCGCGCATCCCGGCCTTCGCAACAACCTCCGCGTCGATGTTTTCCCGATCCTCGGCAGCCGCAAGGACGTATTGCGAGTTCGCCGAGGAGCACTCGGGCAGAGCGAGCGTGAGGATGTATTCGTCGTCCGCGGCGGGATGCTCGTGCGCACGCAGGTCCATTGGGGCCTCGCCGGCGATGAGCTCGTCCAGCCGATTGACGGATTGCGCGAAGGCGACGAAGTCGTGATCTCGAACATGAAGGATTACGAGGGGATTCGGGAAGTGAGGTTGAAGTGAGCCGACACCACAAACAACGACTTTGTCATTCCGAACCGCCGGAGCGAAGCGGAGGACGGAGAGGAATCCCCTGCCCACGGAGCGAGCAGCGCACATCGCGGGGGATTTCTCGCCGCGCTTCGCCGGCTCGAAATGACAACGCGACGCATTAATCACAAGACACGAACAACGCGATCAAACGCTATCAAACGAGGAGACACACAATGATCACACTCAACAACATCGACAAGGTTTACCGCACGGAGCGCGTCGAGACGCTTGCGTTGCAGAACATCAATCTCGACATCGCGGACGGGGAGTTCGTGTCGATCATGGGGCCGTCGGGCTGCGGCAAATCGACGCTGCTCAACCTGATCGGGCTGCTCGACAAGCCGACCAACGGGAAGCTATCGATTGACGGAACGCACATCAACGGCGCGAAGGACGGATCGCTGGCGAAGATGCGGAACGAGAAGCTCGGATTCGTTTTCCAGAGCTTTCACCTCGTGCCGGATCTGACGGTTCTTGACAACGTCGAGATCCCGCTTCTGTACCGGAAGATGGCGGCCTCGGAGCGCAAATCGCGCGCGCTTGCGGCACTCGACCGCGTCGGGCTCTCCTCGCGCGTCCATCACTTTCCGACCCAGCTCTCCGGCGGGCAGCAGCAGCGTGTCGCCATCGCGCGGGCCATCGTCGGGCGGCCGCGCATCGTGCTCGCGGACGAGCCGACCGGCAATCTCGACTCCGCCATGGGCGACGAGATCATGGGCATCCTCGAGGAGCTGAACGAGAAGGACGGGACGACCGTGGTGATGGTCACGCACGACGACCGTTTCGCGCAGCGAACCGTGCGAACGATCCGGCTTTTTGATGGGAGACAAGTCGCGTGAAGCAGGGGATTCCTCGCCGCGCTTCGCCGGCTCGGAATGACAGGCAAAAAGGAACCACACAATGCTGAAAAGCTCACTGAAACTCGCAATCAAAGTACTGGCGCGGCGCAAGGTCTTCACGACCATCTCGCTCGTCGGAATCGCCATGACGCTGGCCGTGCTGATGGTGGCCACGGCAGTCCTCGACAACATCCTCTCGCCGCCGGCGCCGCAGTCGAATCTCGATCGCATCGTTTCGGTCCAACGCGTTCGCAAACATGGGCCGGGATCGACGGAGCAGAGCAATCCAGGTCACGGCTTTCTCGATCCAACCATTCCGAATCTCCCGGGCGCGGAGCGCGTGACCTACTACAAAGAGATCCAGACGGTGGTCGTGTACGACGGCGAGCGGCGTCTCGAGCTCCCCTACCGCCGTGCCGACGCGGAGTACTGGAAAGTCCTCGACTTCCGCTTTCTCGAAGGCGGTCCGTACAGCGCGGCGGATGAAGCGGCCAACCGGCAGGTCGTCGTCATCACCGAAGACGTTCGACAGAAGTTGTTCGGAGGGACGTCCGCGGTCGGGAAGATGGTCAACATCGGCGGCGAGCGCCACCGCGTCATCGGCGTCGTGCCGACGGTGCCCTTCACGCAGCAGATCGCCTACAGCACGCTGTGGGTCCCGCTTGGACCGCCGAGCGACCGGGAAAAGAAAGAGTTCATGGGCAATTTCGAGGTTTCCGTTTTGGCGAAGAGCGCTGCGGATATCCCGAAGATGCAGCGGGAGTTTGAGACCCGCGTATCGCATCTGCCGATCGATGACCCGAAGAATTACAACGAGATCACGTCGGGGCTCGACACTCCGTTCGAGTCGATCGCACGCGGCCTGACGAACAATGAGTTGGGCGCTCGCGGACCGCTGGTCCTGCGGCTCGTGTTCGTCGCGCTGGCGCTTCTGTTCATGACCTTGCCGGCGCTCAATCTCGTCACGCTGAATCTCAGCCGCATCCTCGAGCGCGCCTCGGAAGTCGGCGTGCGCAAAGCCTTCGGCGCGCCGAGGCGGATGCTCATCGGCCAGTTCATCCTCGAGAACATCGTGCTCACGGTGATCGGAGGCGGCGCCGCATTCGTGCTCGCGTTTGTCATGCTTCAGGCATTCGCTTCCGTCGAATTCATCCCCGGCGCGCACTTCGATCTCAACCTGCGCGTCTTTGGCTGGGGAATGCTGATTGCGGCCTTCTTCGGCGTCTTCTCCGGTCTCTACCCCGCCTGGAAAATGTCCCGGCTCGATCCCGTCACTGCTCTGCGCGGAGGTGCAATGTGATTCGTCATCTATTGAAACTGGTGTGGCGGCGGAAGCGCGCCAATGGCCTGCTGATCGTCGAGATCCTCTTCTCGTTTTTCGTGGTCTTCGCTGTCATCACGATGGCCACGTCGATGATCATCCGCTGGAACAAGCCGCTCGGCTTCGACTATCACGACGTCTGGCGCGCCAGCGTCAGCTTTCCGCCTGCCCCGGGATTGGACGAGAACGACGATTCGCGGCGCACCACGGTCGCGGCGATGGTGCGGGAGCTTCAATCGCAGCCGCAGGTGGAGGCGGTCGCTGCCTCGGGCGGCCCGCCCTACAGCACGTCGACCTGGACCAGCGATCTGAAGGTCAACGGCCACTCCATCGATGTGAACGTCGACACCGTGAGCGATGGTTTCGCGAAGGTGTTGCACGTGCCGATTCTTCGTGGCCGCTGGTTCACGGTCGACGATGACGCTGCCGCCGCCGCGAACGAGCATGTAATCATCGATGCCGACATTGCGAATTCACTCTTCGGAACGCTCGACGTCGTCGGCAAAACGATGCAGCCGGACAAGGACACGTCGTACCAGATCGTCGGCGTGATTGCGCCTTTCCGCAAGCATGGCGAGCTGTCGGCGGACCACGAGAACATGATGTTTCATCGTCTCTCTCTGACGCAGAAACAGGGCCGCGTCGGGCGCGACATCATTTTCCGCGTCCGCCCCGGAACTCCTGCGGATTTCGAGGAGACTCTGATCAAGCGGTTGCACGGGCTGGCGCCCGACTATCCGGTGCGCATCCAGCACATGGATCAGATGCGTGAGCTGATGAACAAGATCTTCATCGCGCCGGCGGTCATCGGCGGCATCATCGCTTCGTTCCTCATCACGATGGTGGCGCTGGGACTCTCCGGCGTGCTCTGGCAAACCGTCACCCGCCGCACTCGCGAGATCGGTCTCCGCCGCGCCCTCGGCGCCACCGGCGGCGAGGTCAACGGGCAGATCCTGATCGAGGTCGCGCTGTTGTCAACACTTGCCATCGTCGTCGGCGTGATCGTCGTCGCGCAATTGCCGCTCCTCGGCATCTTCCGCTTCGTCAGCGTGCCCGCGTTCTCAATCGGATTGGCCGGTGCGCTTGCGACGATTTACGGCCTCACGCTACTGTGCGGCGTCTATCCAAGCTGGCTGGCGGGCCGCGTTCAACCTGCGCAGGCGCTGCATTACGAATAGGGGCCAGAGATCAGAGGAGCAGAGATCGGAGATCAGGAAACCGATGCCAATAGTTCTCCTGATCTCTGATCTCTAGTCTCTGATCTCTTCCACCACATGATTCTCATCGTTGACGACGATCCTTCGATCACGGCTTCCCTGGCGCTGCTCCTGAAGCAGCACGGGCATCGATCGGTGTCGTCGCATAGTGTCGACGAGGCGCTCGGACGCATTCGCGCCGAGCGCCCTTCGCTCGTCATTCAGGACATGAACTTCTCCCGCCGCACGACCGGCGAGGAAGGACTCGGGCTTCTTTCGGCCATTCGCGCAGAGCATCCGGAGCTGCCGGTGATTTTGATGACGGCCTGGGGCTCGATCGGTCTGGCGGTGGAAGGGATGAAACGCGGCGCGGCCGACTTCATCACCAAGCCGTGGTCGAACGCGCTGGTTGTGCAGTCGGTGGAGACGGCGCTAAAGCTGGCCGAGACGCCCGACGCTTCACTGGAAACACCGAGCCGTGCCGATCTCGATGCGCGCTTCGATTTCTCCAACATCATCGGCAGCGATCCGACGATGTTGCGCGTGCTGGAGCTGATCGCGCGCGTCGCGCCGACCGAGGCGTCGGTGCTGATCATGGGGGAAAGCGGGACGGGGAAGGAGCTGGTGGCCGAAGCGATCCACGGCAACAGCCGCCGCCGCGGCCGTCCCTTCGTCAAAGTCAACCTCGGCGGGATCTCATCCACACTTTTCGAAAGCGAGATGTTCGGTCATGTGCGCGGCGCGTTCACCGACGCGCGGCAGGATCGAAAAGGGCGTTTCGAAGTTGCCGACGGCGGAACGATTTTTCTTGACGAGATCGGCGAGATCGATCCGGCCTCGCAGGTGAAACTGCTGCGCGTTCTGCAGGACCGGACGTACGAGGTGCTGGGCTCGAGCCGCACGCGCTCCGTCGATCTGCGCATCGTCTCCGCGACCAACCGGCCGCTTCACGAGCTGGTAGCCAGCGGCGAGTTTCGCGAGGATCTGCTCTATCGCCTGAACCTGATCACGATCTCGCTCCCACCGCTGCGCGACCGCCGCGCCGACGTTCCGCGCCTGGCGTCGCATTTCCTCCGCCTGGCGTCGCAGATCTACGAGCGCAGCGTCGAAGGGATCGCGCCGCGCGCGATGGATTGGCTGAAGACGCAGAACTGGCCGGGCAACATCCGCCAGCTCCGGCAGACGATCGAACGCGCCGTCGTCATGAGCAATGGAGGCGAGCTGACCCTCGATGATTTCGTAGCCGTGCGCGATCTGGAGTCGCGCCAGCGACGCGACGCGTCACTGCCGGACGCCGGAACGATGACGCTCGACGAGATCGAGCGCGGGATGATCGTGAAGTGCCTGAAGCACTACGAGGGCAATCTGTCTCGCGTCGCGGACGCGTTGGGGCTGAGCCGCGCGGCGCTGTATCGAAGGTTGGAAAAGTACGGGATTGCCGTGTGATCACAAAACCATGAACCACAGAGACGCAGAGGACACAGAGAAACCTCTGTGATCTCTGTGGCTCTGTGGTTCATTGATTCTCGAAACCACAATGACCCTTCGCACCAAACTCCTCCTCTGGTTCATCGTCCTGCACCTGATGCTGGCGGCAGGCGCGGTGCTGCTCTTGATGGAGCATCAGGAATGGCTGTTCGTGGTCGAGCTCGGGTTTGTCGTCTCGATCGTCGTCAGCTATCGCATGGTCAACGCGTTGTTCGTTCCGATGGAGTTGATTCGCACCGGGTCGGAGTTGATCACCGAGCGCGATTTCACCTCGCGCTTTGTGCCGATCGGGCAACCGGAGATGGACCGGCTGATCGAGATCTACAACGTGATGATCGACCGGTTGCGCGAGGAGCGGCTCGGCGCTGAAGAGCAGCAGCACCTCCTGCAGAAGATCGTCGAGGCCTCGCCGTCGGGGATCGTCATTTGTGATTTCGAAGGAGTCGTGCAGCAGGCTAATCCCGCCGCGGCGCGATTGCTGCGCGAGCCGGCGGTGGCCGCGTCGCTGCCGTCGCTGGAGTCAGGCCAGTCGCGGCTCGTCACGCTCGCCGGCGCGCGGCGGCTGAAAATCTGGCGCACCGAGTTTCGCGACCGTGGCTTTCCGAAGACGTTCTATCTGCTCGAAGAGCTGACCGAAGAGCTGCGGCTCACCGAAAAGACCGCGTACGAGAAGCTGATCCGGATGATGTCGCACGAGGTCAACAACTCGGTCGGCGCGGTGCGGTCGCTGCTGGAGTCCGTGCTCCATTACGCCGAACAGATCGGCACCGACGATCGCGACGATTTCACCAGCGCGCTGACGATCGCTGCGGCACGCATCGAGTCGCTGAACCGTTTCATGACCGGCTTCGCCGACGTCGTGCGCCTCCCGCCTCCCCACCCCCGCGAAGTTGACCTCGGCCCGATCGTCGATGACATTGGGCGACTTCTCCGTCCCGAGTTGGAGAATCGCGAGATCGCGCTGCGTATCGACGTCCCTGCCGGCACTCGGGTGCGCGTCGATCAAAGCCAGTTCGAGCAGGTCATCATCAACGTGATCCGCAACGCCGTCGAGTCGATCGGCGAGCGTGGCGAGATCGCGGTGCTCTGGAGCGGCGGCGTGCTCTCGATCACGGATAGCGGCCACGGCATCGACGCCTCGGCAACCGAAGAGATGTTCACGCCGTTCTTCACCACGAAACGCGAAGGCCGCGGCCTCGGCCTGACGATCGTCTCCGAGATCCTGACCAACCATCACCTGCCGTTCTCGTTGAGGAATCGGGAAGGCGGTGGGGCCGAGTTTCGAGTTGTGTTTTCGTCGTAGGGGAATCCACGAATTTCGCCCGCCGCCTGACAGCGGTCGAGACGACCGCACTCCCTTTACAACGGCGCGCTGAGGAGTGCGGGCGTCTCGCCCGCGGCCATCGGGGCGTCCCGCCCCGATGGTTCGGATCAAAAGACTTCGGACTGAGAAGGAAGCAGACGCAGAACGCGTGACAGAGGTGCGGCGTCTCTCGGGATAAACTCGATCCACTCGTGGAATCCCTCCGAACGCTTTACCGCTACCGCCAGCTCATCGCCGCGCTCACGGCGCGCGATCTGAAGGCTCGCTACCGCGGCTCGATCCTCGGCTTTTTCTGGTCGATGGCGAATCCGCTGCTGCTGCTCGCCGTCTACACGATCGTCTTCACGTTCTTCTTTCCGTCGAACCTCATCCATCCCTATCCGCTGTTTCTATTCTCCGGAATCCTGCCGTGGACCTTCTTCTCCGCCGCCGTTCTGGAATCGACGTCATCGATCTCGTCGAACGCGGGCCTAATCAAGAAAGTGATGTTCCCCGCCGAGGCGCTGCCGCTGGTGACGGTGGCATCGCACCTCGTGCATTTCGTGCTGGCGATGCCGGTGTTGTTCCTGGCCACCCTCGGTTTCGCCCTGCACGGCGATATCGTGATCACCAGCACAATCCTGCTCGTCCCGGTGCTGATGATCCTGCAGACGCTCTTCGTTGCCGGCATCGCCATGACCGTCTCCTCGGCCTCGGTACTCTTCCGCGACCTGCGCGACATCCTCACGAATTTGATGCAGCTCGGCTTCTTCGTCACGCCGATTCTCTATCTCGTCGACCGCGTCCAATCGCGACCACTGCGCGCGCTGTTGCGCCTGAATCCGATGACGCCGTTCGTCGTCTCGTATCAGGACGTTCTTTTCTTCGGTCACCTGCCGGGACTCGCCGACATGCTGCTGATGGTCGCGTACGCGTTCGGCTCGATGGCGATGGGCGTGATGGTCTTCGGAAGGCTGCGCGATACGCTGGCGGAGGCGATCTAGGCGGTTGCGTGGTAGCGGGGGTTCGCGGTCTCGCAGGAGATGAGATCCGCGAGACCGCGTAACTACGAGACCCCGAGACCGCATGACCGCAACCGCGACATAATCCACACAGTGTCCGACTACGCCATCGCTCTCACCAACGTCTCCAAGTCGTACCGGCTCTGGGGCCGCGGCTCGCAATTCGCGACGTTGAAGAGCGCGCTGCTGAAGCGCGATCTGGCGCTCACGCCGGAGACGAGTGTCGAAGCGGTGCGCGACGTTTCGTTCGCAGTCGATCGCGGCGAGGCGTTCGGCATCATCGGACGCAATGGGTCTGGGAAGTCGACGCTTCTCAAGCTCATCTCGGGAATCCTTAAGCCGACCAGCGGGAGCGTGCGCGTGAATGGGCGCGTCGCCGCGCTGATCGAGCTCGGCGCCGGCTTTCATCCGGAGATCACCGGCCGCGAGAACATCTACATCAACGGCATCATGCTCGGCCTTTCACGCCGCGAGATCGACGCCCGTTTCGATCAGATCGTGGCGTTCTCCGGCATCCCCGAGTTCATCGACCAGCCGGTCAAGACCTACTCCTCGGGGATGTACGTCCGCCTCGGATTCGCGGTCGCGGTTCACGTCGATCCCGACGTGCTGCTGATCGACGAAGTGCTGTCGGTCGGCGACGAGGAGTTCTCGGCCCGGTGCGTCGCCAAGATTCAGGAGATGAAGTATCGCGGCGTCACGCTCGTATTCGTCACGCACCAACTCGACCAGGTGCGCAATCTTTGCGATCGCGCGCTCTGGATCGATCACGGCGAGCCGGAAACGATCGGCGATCCGGTGCGCGTCGTCGACGCCTATCTGCAGGCCGTCTCCTCGACGCAAACGGTTCCCGCCAAAGCAGCCGTGGAGGATGCGAAGGTGCCCGTCGCCGAAGCGCCGCGCGACGATGCCGGCGAAGAAGAGCGCTGGGGCTCCGGCGAAGTCGTGCTCTCGCGTGTCGTGCTTGTCGACAGCCGAGGAGACGAGCTGGTCGCCCTGGGCCCGGGCACGCCGGTTTCGATCGAGATGGATGTCACCGTCCGCGTACCGCAGGACGACTACGTCTTCGGCATCGGCATCTACCACGCCGACGGCACGTGCGTGTACGGCACGAACACCGACCTCGAAGGCCTGATGCCGGAGCGGCTCGAAACCAACGGGCGCGTTCGCTTCGTCATGCCCGCCCTCGACCTCGTCGCCGGCACCTACCGCATCGACGCCGCCGTCCACACCCGCAACGGCCGCGCCTTCGACTACCGCCGCGGCGTCATCCGCTTCGTCGCCGGCTCCCGCATCCACGACATCGGCGTCTACCGCCCCAAGCACCACTGGAAGTTCGAAGGCGGCATCGCCTTCCGCGAGATCGATCTGGAACAACGCAACGTGCCGATGGGAGTCGCGGAGGCGATGCGGGAAGCAAGGAAACCGAAGGGGAAGTGATCTTTTGCAACCGATTTCTCACGCGAAGCCGCGAAGGTCGCGAAGGAGAGCATGGCAAACATGAATCCTTCGCACCAATGGCGGCCGAGGCGTTTGAAGTGAACTGACGGATGATTTGGGTTCGATTTCAGCAAGTCGAACTGTTCGCGGGCAAGCTGTTGAACGGATTCCGGAAGTAGGCTGAATTCCCGCCAGAACCGCTTCGATGCGCGATGACTCAAAGCTCGCTGGTCTCGCCGCAATTGAGCTCCGCAAGGGCTTCCGCCGAGAGCTGGTCGAACTTGCCTGCTTTCGAATCTGCGCATGGCGCCCGCACCTCTTGTTAGCGTGACTGCCGTAAACTTGCGCATCCATGATCCTTCTTCCGATCGGGCGTGACGACGCGGTCATTCGACGGCACGCATGGGTCTCGTACGCCATCATCGCGCTCAACATCCTCGTCTTCATGGCGACTACGACGTACGAGTCGCGGGGTATCGGCGACGCGCCCGCCAGGCAATGGCTGCGGACCATGCGCTTCTATGCCGCGCATCCCTACCTGCAGCTGCCGGAGACGATCAAGTTTCTCGTTCCCGGCACACTCGAGGCGCGCATCGCCGCCTCGGCCACGCCGCCCGCGGCTTCTGTCGACATCCAGAGCGAGCAGGCCAGTCTCAATGGCATGGCTGACGAGCTGTTGCGCGCGTACCACGCGCTGGCGAGCGTCCGCTTCGGGTATATCCCTGCCGAGGGTGGTGCGGTCCGCATCTTCACGGCGATGTTCATCCATCTTGGCTTCGCCCACCTTTTCGGCAACCTCCTCTTCTTTTTCATCACCGGCCCGTTTGTGGAGGATGTGTTCGGCCGTCCGCTCTTTCTCCTTCTCTACCTCAGCGGCGGCGTGGCGGCGACGCTCACCTTCGCGGCGAAGCATGCGGCCAGTACGATCCCTCTGGCCGGAGCATCGGGCGCGATCGCCGCGGTGATGGGTGCATACCTCGTCCGCTTCCTGACGTCGAAGGTCGAGTTCATCTTCATCCCCTTCCTGCTGCGCTGGCGATGGAACTTCCGCTTTCACATTCCGGCCTTCATCGTGCTCCCGGCCTGGTTCATCCAGCAGTTCCTGCAAACGACGCAAGAGGCTTCCGGCGGAGGCACCGCCTTCTCCGCGCACGTCGGCGGATTCGTCTATGGCGCCGTCTTCGCGCTCATCGTGAAACTGGTGGGATTCGAGGAGAAGTACGTCGCGCCGGTCGTGGAAGAGGAAACGACATCGAACGCCGATCCGCGGCTGGTGAATGCGGTGGCGGCAAGGAACGCAGGAAACCTGGACGGTGCCCGAGCCGCAATCCAGGCGCTGCTGAAAGAGCAGCCACGCAACATCGACGCGCTGCGTTTCGCGGTCGACACCGCCCCTGATGACAAAACGCGCGACGGCTACGCCACACGACTCCTGATTCGCGACATCGAAGAAAAGTACGACGATCTGGCCACCGATCTGATTCGCGAACTACAAGCGCAGCCGCTGCCGCACTTCCTGTCCCGCGCGGCCCAATTCGCGGAGCGCCGCGGCGAGCGCGATTGGGCAATCACCCTCTACGAGTCATTGTGCGACGTCGAAAGGACCGGCCCGAACGCCATCGGCTCCCTCGTAAAACTGGGCATCCTGCGCAAGACGTCCGGCGACATCGCCGGCGCCCGCGACGCCCTGACGAAAGCCCGCCACCACCCTGATTGCTCGCCGGAGTGGGCGGATAACGTTGATGCGAAGTTGCAGCAGTTGGGGTGAGCGCTTCGCCGCTGGTGAGCGTGACGCCATCGTCGAATCCACTTCTCTGGCGCGAAGCAAAAACCGGATTGGATTCGTGACGACGATGCACGGCGCGAAGCCGCGGACCAATTGCCCGCCTACTTCGCCGGCGAACGCTGCTCATTTGACTTGCTTCTCGCACGCGCCGAACGGAGTTTCAACAATCCGTCTGGAGGGCGCGGCAACCGGATTCCCCACGGCGAGACCACCACGTACTCCACAATCGCCGAGCGAATCGGACGACCAGCCGCAATCTGCGCCGTCGGCGCTGCCAACTGCGCCAATCCCATCCCCATCGTGATCCCCTGTCACCGGGTCATCGGCGCAAACGGCTCCATGACCGGCTTCGGCGGCGGAATGGATGTGAAGCGGCGACTACTCTGCTCCAAGCGCGGGTGGCGGGGCAGACGCTGTTCTAAGGTCGGAGGTCGGAACTGACCGCTAGTGGCCGTCCAACTAAAGGAGGGTCAACCGATGCTCACAAACCAGCTGATCCAACCAAAGTGGATGCTGCTGTCCCGCTGCTTCGGCATCGGTTTGATGACTGTTCGCCGCTTCTCCGACGATGAATGGAGTCAGAAAGTAGTAGAGCCCCGGCCAATATCCTCGAGCGAGCGGGTAGGGAAAGTTGCTATGGCGACACACCTATTAAAAGAGGTTCAAGGAGAATCCGATGCCTGAGGAAGCCGAAAACGAGTCGAATTCTGTAGCCGGTCCGTCCAGCGTGCTGGTTCCTGAAACCGCTACGCACCCTTCATGGCGACTTTTGATCGTGGCAACAGCCGCACTAATCGTGTCGGTCGTAGCGTTGCTCTTCGCAGACTGGACAGAAGGGAAGGTGCGAGCCGCAAGCGCGTCAAGACGCGCGTATGAGCGACGCGCAGACGCCGTTGAGGCTTGGGCGACTCAGTATCGGTTGCAGGGGCTCATCGCGACGGTTACGAGCCCAGCGCCGGAAAAACGAGCCAGAGAGGACGTAATTGAGACGGAGATACGTCGCGCTAAGGGACAACTAAATCTGGTTGAGCCACACGATCAGTTTCTGGCGCGGCTTGCGCCCTTCGTCGATATTGTTTTGAGCGTGGTGCGCAAGATCTGCGCCGGCTTGGTCATACTCGGCTTTCTCGCGATATTAGTCGCACTCGCAGCCGCCCTTATTCCATGGGTCCGGAAGCAGGTGGACAAACTATTCGAGAAGGCATTCGAGCCGCCCGACCCGCGGCCGCGCAATTCACCCGAGCCTCGCGCCGCGGCTTCCACCGCCGTGCCCGCAACGTCACCTATGCTCAGCGCGGCGCCGATTGCGCTTGTTGCGACGGTGGCTGGGGCCAGTGTCGCGGTCATAATGGGCGCCCTCACGATTACGGTGCCTTCACGAAGTGTGACAGCGACGATTACTCCACCGTCCGCTAGTGCAAAGTACACGATAGAGGACATAGATATTCGCGTACCGCGCATGCAAGTGGATGTACCTTCGGCAGCGATCAATCCGCCTCACGTAAACACGGACGTGCCTCCCTTGGCGTTCAACTTCCCGCAAATTCCAATCGAGAGCACAACACTTACGGAATTCACGGCGGCGATGGCGAGATTTTCGGACGCGCTGAGAAGCCAGAGCGACCACGATGCCAGACTAGACCGATTGGTTGCAGAAGCCATCGACCTTGAAAAGCGAAATACCGAGCTTGCAATGAAAGTGGCGCTTCAACCGACGACAGATAGATTCATTAGACTTGAAAATGATGTGGCGCAGATGAAGAATACCGACACTGCAATCAAGGAGTCTGTCGGTTTGCTGGCTAAAGCGACTGACATACAGTCACATGGGACAACTGTGGATGCATTACAGTACTTGCGAGCGCTAAACGCGCAGAATGATCACCTCACGAACCAGTTGTTGAGACCAGGCTTGGTGAAACAGAACTGCGTTACATACTCGCGAGTGGCGAAGATAGCGAGTGTCGATGCCCCTCCATGTACAGAGAAGGGGTGGCATGACTTCTGGCGTTTTGTCACACACCGAGCGAGTGTTTCGCAGGCGGAAGGCGGTGCGAGCGCAGCATTGGCGGGTTCCGAATAAACGGTTTCAATCGCGGCTTAGCGTGTCGAGCCGTCGGACTAACTCTTGGTTATCCAACCCCCACCCAAACACAGATCCCCGTCATAAAAGACAACCGCCTGACCCGGCGCCACCGCGCGAAGCTTCTGCGCGAACTGCACGTGCGCGCGGCCATCGGGTAGTGGCGTCACTGTCGCGGCGATGTCAGCCGCGCGTGAGCGGACGCGAGCCTGGACCTCGATTGGACCGGAGGGAACGGAGCCGCTGATCCAGTGGACGCGCTCGGCGGTGAGCTCTTCGCGCTCCAGGTCCGCGGCGTCGCCGACGGTGACTCGCTTTGTGAAAGGGTTGACGTCGATGACGTACATGCGGTCGGCGCTGCCTCCGACCTGGAGGCCGCGGCGCTGGCCGATCGTGAAGTGGTAGTAGCCGTCGTGCGTGCCGATGACTTTGCCGTCGCGGTCGACGATCTCGCCCGCCGACTCGCCGGGGGTCACTCCGGACTCGCGCTCGACGATCGCGGCGTAGCTGTCGGTCTGCGGGACGAAGCAGATCTCGTATGACTCCTTCTTTCGCGCCACGGTCAGCCCGGCCTCCTCGGCCACGTCGCGAACCTCTGGCTTCGTCATCTCGCCGAGGGGGAAGAGGGCGCCGGAGAGCTGCTCCTGGGTGAGCTCGAAAAGGAAGTACGACTGGTCCTTCTCGCGGTGCAGCGCCTTGCGCAGCTCGAAGCGCCCCGAGGCGTCGCGGGTGATGCGGGCGTAGTGGCCGGTGGCGATTTTTTCGGCGCCGATGGCGCGGGCCTTCTCGTGAAAGAGATCGAATTTCACATGCGTGTTGCAGAGCACGCACGGGCTGGGCGTGAGGCCGCTCAGGTAGGACTGCACGAACGGCGTGATGACTTTCTCGTGGAAGTTCTGCTCGAGGTTGAGCGTGAAGTGCGGGATCTCCAGCTTCCAGGCCACGTGTCTCGCATCGGTGAGGTCATCGATGGTGCAGCATCCGCCGTAGGTCGTGTCGGCGTTGGCGAGGTTGTCGTACATCTGCATCGACAGACCGACGACCTCGTGTCCGCTCGACTTGAGGATGTACGCGGCGGTCGACGAATCAACCCCGCCCGACATGGCTACGGCGATTTTCAAGGCGGTTTCGAGAAGCGCCCGCTGTGAGTACGATATTCCTGAGGGCACTTTTCGTGCATGCAGGAAACTCCGTGGTCCAAACCGGTGAAGACGTAGAGAGTAAACGTCCCTTTTGCGTGCTGGTGGTCGATGACGATCCGAGCATCCGCCGGATGATCGTGGCCGCGCTCCGGCGCG
Organism: Thermoanaerobaculia bacterium; assembly: GCA_034664845.1. GTDB lineage: Bacteria > Acidobacteriota > Thermoanaerobaculia > Gp7-AA8 > Gp7-AA8 > JADGNZ01. The sequence goes on from JAXDGW010000064.1 coordinate 107,336, forward strand.
ACGGCTACGTCTTCCGCGAGGCGCCGAACGGGAAGGAAGCGCTCGAGCTGATGCGGAGCGAGCGTCCCAACGTCGTCGTCCTCGACCTGATGATGCCGATCCTCTCCGGCTGGGACGTGCTGCAGGCGCGCGAGCTGGAGCCGGAGCTCAAAGAGATTCCGATCATCATCATCAGCGCGAATCGCGCCCCCGAGGTGGCCACGGCGGTCGATAAAGGGATCTGTGCGTTTCTGCCGAAGCCGTTTGATATCGGCGCGCTGAGCGCACTCGTGCGGAGCTGCCTGCAGCCCGCCATTCAGACGCGCGCCGAAGAGACGCCCCTTGGCGAGGCAGAAGCGCCGCGCCTCTGACTCCCCGACCCCTGCTACCATTCGCCTCCATGTCCTGGGTTTGCATCATCATGGGAAGCGATTCGGACGCCGAGGTGATGTCGCAGGCGTGTGCGGCACTGGACGACGCCGGCGTCACCTACGAAATGAGCGTGGCCTCGGCGCACCGCAGTCCTGAGCGAACGAAAGAGGTCATCACGAAGGCGGAGCGCGACGGCGCCGCGGTCTTCATCGCCGGAGCGGGGATGGCGGCTCACCTGCCGGGAGTCGTTGCGTCATTCACGACGAAGCCGGTGATCGGCGTGCCGCTCGTCGGTGGAGCGCTGCAAGGACTCGACGCGTTGCTGGCCGTCGTGCAGATGCCGCCGGGGATTCCGGTTGCCACGGTGGCGGTGGGCGGCGCGCGGAACGCCGGCATTCTTGCGGCGCAGATCATCGCGCTGACGGATGAGTCTCTCGCTGCGCGGCTGCGCGAGAAGCGAGCGGCGATGGCGGAGGAAGTGGCGCGGAAGTCTTCCAAGGTTGAGCGATCGACGCGGTGAGCTCTCCCAAAAGGCCTTAACCACAGAGACACAGAGAGCACAGAGGAACCAATCGCAACTCTGTGATCTCTGTGTCTCTGTGGTTCATGATTTAAAGCATGTCCCACGATCACGATCACGGCCACAACCGCGAGATCTCACGGAAGCTGCTCATCGCTTCCATCGCCACGGGCGTGTTTGTCGCGGTCGAACTGACCGTTGGGATCGCGGCGAATTCGCTGGGCCTCGTCGGCGATGCACTGCACAACATCACCGACACGCTGGCGCTGCTGCTCGCGCTGTTCGCGGTGCGCGTGGAGCGGCGGCCGGCGACGAGCGCGAAGTCGTACGGATGGCATCGCGCCGGCGTGCTGGCGGCGTTCATCAATGCAGCGGCGCTGGCAGCGTTCACGATCTTTCTGTTCGTCGAAGCGGTGGCTCGTTTGCGTGCGCCGGCGGCGGTGAACAGCACGGCCATGCTCGTGACTGCGATCGCAGGGCTGCTGCTCAATGGCGCGATCACGCTCTGGTTGCGCGAGCACGGACATTCGAATCTCAATATCCGCAGCGCTGTTTTGCACATGCTCGGCGACGCCTTCTCCTCCGCCGGCATCATCGTGGCGGCGATTCTGATCCGGACGACAGGCGCGTTGTTCTGGGACCCCGCCGTTTCGATTGCGATTGGAGTGCTGATTCTCTGGAGCAGTTGGGGCATCCTGCGCGAGGCCATCAATCTGCTGCTGGAAGGAACGCCGGCCGGCATCGATCCGGACGCAGTGACGAACGCGATCGCGAGCCTCGACGGCGTTCACGGCGTTCACCATCTCCACATCTGGGCGCTGGCCCCATCGCGGCCGGCGCTGTCATGTCATCTGATGGTGGGCGACGTCCCGGTGCGCTCGACCGGTAATCTGCTGGCGCGAGTAAACGAGTTGCTGGCAGCCGAGTACGGGATCAGCCACACGACGGTGCAGTTCGAGTTCGCGACGTGCGACGTGGATGACCCGTACTGCGTGCCGTATGGGGAGGCGAAGTAGGTTTGCGGTTGCGAGGTTTCGGGGTCGCGAGGTTTCGCGGGCTGCAGATTGCGGTTGCTGAGTTGTACGGCCGCCGCCGTTATCGAGCGCGCCGGAAAACGGGAGTCACCATCTGCCCCCGACCGCGCAACCACGAGACCTCGCGACCGCGCTACACCAGCTTCGCGCGCACCGCTGACTCGTGTGCCCTCGCGCGATCGAGAGCCTCCTCGAGCGCTTTGACGACTTCGCTCGCCGATGCCAGCAGCGACTGAAGCTCGGCCTGTTCCGCGGTCGTGTCGTGAATTGCGGTTGCGCTCGATCCGAACGGGTCGTCGGGATGATCGGGCTCGGGCTCCATGATCGCCATCGCGCCGAAGGGATCTTCTTCTTCCACGACGGCGACTCCTTCGTACGGCTCGGGCTCGTACGGCTCAACGGCAAAGGGAGATACCGCCATCGTCGCCTCGGCATCGAAGGGCTCCGGTGCAGGGGCAGCAGGCGACGCTGGCGTCGTCTTCATCGACAGCTTCGGCGTGCCGGCGGACATCGTCGTAACGCCAGATTTGGCAGACATGTCGGGCGGCGCCAGCTCCGGCTCTTCGTGCAGCGTCGTGTCGACGTTGCGCTTCAGGTTATCGAGAATTCGGGTCACCGCCGCGCGAAGCGTTGCCGTGACGCCGGTGCCGGTGATCGCCGCTGCTTCGACGGCGGGTGCGCCAGTCGGATTGAGGTATCCGTTCATCTCTTCGACCGAATCGACGTTCGGCAGATCGCGCTTGTTGTATTGAAGAACGAGCGCGACTTTCTCCGGATCGATGCGATTGATCCGAAGGTTCGTCTTCAGATTCTCGAAGCTGTCGAGATTGGAGTCGCGCATCGACGACTGCGAGTCGGCCACGAAGACCACGCCGTCCGCACCGCGCAGAACGAGCTTGCGCGTGGCGTCATAAAAAACCTGGCCAGGCACGGTATAGAGCTGCACGCGTACTTTCTGTCCCGCGATCGTGCCGAGCTCCATCGGCATGAAGTCGAAGAAGAGCGTCCGGTCCGTCTCCGTCGACATCGAGATCATCTTGCCCTTGTTGTCGAGCTTCGGATTGCCGTAGATCTTCTCGAGGTTGGTCGTCTTTCCGCACAGCCCCGGCCCGTAGTAAACGAGCTTGACCGTGATCTCGTTGAGCGCTTTGTTGATGAGGACCATGACGGCGGTTAGCTTACCTGATTGCGGTCGCGCGGTCTCGGGATGGGTATTTGTCATTCCGAACCGGCGAAACCGCGGGGGCGGAAGGGTGGTGGGAGCGGTGGAGCGCGGAGAGGAATCCCCTGCCCGTATGAATGACTCGCTCCGAGGCGGGGGATTTCTCATCGTGCTGCACCGCTCCCACCACCCATCCGCCCCCGCGGTTTCGCCGATTCGAAATGACAGCCGCGCTCCGTCGCCGCAACGCCGAGACCTGATATCGTTTCTCCATGTCGCGCAAAGAATTGTTCGAGAAAGTCACGCTGGAGCAGATCATAGGAGTCGTTCGCGAGGAGAGCGTCGAAGCGGCGGAGTCGGTCGCTGAGGCGTATGCGCGGAACGGCATTCGAATCATCGAAGTGACGCTGACCACGCCGCAGGCCTTCGATCTCATCTCGCGGTTTGCGCAAACGTACGCGCCGCTCGACGTCGTGATCGCGGCCGGCACGGTGCGCAACGCGGGCGATGCGGAGCAGGCGCGCCGGGCCGGAGCGCAGCTCATCGTCTCGCCGCACACCGACGCGAGCGTGATCGAGTACGCGAACGAGCATGACCTCCTCTCCATCGCCGGCGCCGGTACGGCCACCGAGATCATTCGCGCCTGGGAAGCCGGTTGCGACATCGTCAAAGTCTTTCCCGCCCTCTACCTCGGCGGGCCCGACTTCATCCGCACGCTTCGCGGTCCGATCCGCGACGTTCCGATGCTCGCCGGCGGCCCGGTTCCGCTCGACACGATCGAGAACTATCTCGACGCCGGCTGCATCGCCGTCAACCTCGGC
>JAXDGW010000065.1:0-33936 GCA_034664845.1 Thermoanaerobaculia bacterium
ATGGCGCGGCAATCAGGCGTGGTTCCTGGACCGCCAGCCGACTGTCATCCTGAGACCGCCGAAGGACACGAAGTGCCGGAGGACGTCGAAGGACCCCCGATTCCTGCCGGGGGGTGGGCGTGGAAAAGAACCGTGCACAAGCGCGGGGGGTCCTTCGACCGTCCTCCGGCACTTCGTGTCCTTCGGCGGCTCAGGATGACAGCGTGTTGAGCGGAGCCTTCTCTGCACGACGATTCCGAGCGAACCAAAAGACGCCCGCCAGAATCAGCAACCCCAGCGTTGCGAACGAGATCGTCCGCCCCCGGGTGAACGACTCCGGCAGGTACTGCAGCTTGACGTGGTGTTTCCCGGCAGGAACGAACACACCGAGGAACGCATGATTTGCGAAACGAGTCTGCACGCGCCTTCCGTCGATGTAGGCGCGCCATCCTTTCCACGCCGACTGCGACACGACCATCCAGCCATCGGCCGCCATGTTTGCGTCGATCGCCAGTCCAAAACCATCACGGTGAATCGCCAGTGCTCCCGGCCCGTTCGAGATTTCGTGAGGCTTCCCTTCCGGCACTTCGATCCAGGCAACGTCCGAAAAGTCGTTCGCTGTACTGATGCCGATCAGCCCCGGCGCCACGCTTTTCTCGTACCGCACGCGGCGCGGAATGAACGCACGCGGCAGAACGCGCATGTTTTCGAACAGCCTCGCGCTCCGGTCCTTCATCAACTCCCGCCAGCCCTCAGGCGGCTTCTCGCTGATCGGGACGATGGCGTACTTGACGTTGAGAAATGAGAGAAACGGCGGCGCGAGATCGCCGATGGCGTTGAACGATACAGCCTGCGGAGAAGACCAGATGGCGAAGGTGGCCGCAAGGCGCGTGAACGTCATCGCCGAGTAGCCGCGCGGATCTTCGAGTCGATACAGCGCTGCCGAATCGGGAATCAGCACGAAATGCGAGCCGGCGACGCGGAACGGCTCGCGATCCTCGTCCGGGATGGCGCGGATGAGCGGAACCTTCGGATAGAAAACGTGCTGCGGAAGCGAGGGGTAGATCGAGCCATCTTCAACGACGCGCTGGCCGAGGAGCAGGACGAGGACGACAGGAAGGGCGATTCGGAGCGGTGTGCGCGCCGCCAGAAGGATTGCCACGGCGACCAGAGGCAACAGGTCGGCAAGCGCGTTGATGCGGATGATGTCCGCAGCGACGCCCACCTTGATCTCGTGCGCCCAGACCAGCCACGTCGCGGCGCCGAGGGCCGTAGCGACACCGATCGCAACGATCGCCGCCCGCTGACGCAAACGGTCACCACCGTGGACGGTCAGCGCGTCGACCGCGAGCGCCGCCAGGATCGCCAACGCGCACGATGCCGCGAAAGAAAGCCGGTCGTTCAGCGCCAGACTGAACAGAGGCAGCCGGCGCAGAACGGAGACGACCGGCGGAGCATCGAATCCGGCGCCGAGGCATAGCAGAAGGAGGCCGAAGAAGAACCAGGTCTCCCGGCGCCGCCAAGCCACGAGCAGCGCCGACAGCGCCAATGCCAGCACGATGCTGCCCGTTCGCGCCGTGCGCGGATCCCACTCCGAAGTGAGCGAATCGCGCCACGGCTGCCCGCCCCAGAAGGGAAGGAACGTGTTTCCGGCGCGGCGCTGCATGACCTCTATACCGGGTGGAGCAGACGAATACGTCATCCGCGTCTGAAGCTCGACGGTCTGCTGCGATGCTTCCAGGAACGGCAAGAGGAAGATCGCCGTCACCAGCAGTGCCACGATGCCCGCGGCGACGGCGAGCGCCATCACCCGGCCGACGCGCTTTCGCGTTGCGGCGATCTCGAAGATACCGTACGCACCGCCGGCAGCCGTGATGTGGAACAGCGATTCGGGATGACCGCTGAGGATGAGCAGCGTCAGCACGATCATCAGAAGCACAGCGGCGCGTACGCTCGCTTCTTCGACGAGGCGGCGCACGGCGAAAAAGATCAGCGGCAGGTACGCCCACGCCCGGGCCAGCGGCCATCCGACGAAGAACGCGATGCCTGCGCTGAACATCCATCCTGCTGCGGCGATGAGCGCTGCCAGCTCTCCGCATCCGAGGGCGCGCAGGAAAACGAATGCCCCGAAGCCGGCCAGAAAAAACGTGATCGCCGCGGCAAACGTCAGGCTTGGCGGCAGCGGAATCACCATCCCGATCAGGTTGAACGGATCGTACGGCGCCGGCTGCGCGGCAGCGGCCAGAATGTCGCCGCAGAGCATGTACGGATTCAGCAATGGCCACTGCCCGCTGAAGATCGCCGTCCGCACCGCGCTTCGCCACGGGATGATCTGGCAGTAGAGATCGGAGAGCGTTCCGTTGTGCGCTTTCGGCACGCCAAACTCCGCCGCGTAGGCGTCCAGCGGCTCCGACATGAACGGCAGATCGATCGGCGCGTAGACCCGTCCGGTGAGCAGCGCCCGGCCGGTAAAGCACAGCGGCAGAAGGATCAAAACGATCGCCGCCGTACGCGACACCGGCTGAACGAACCGCCGCCAGAGCGCGATCACGCCAATCGTCGTGGCGAGATAGAGAAGGATGGCGGCCAAGCCGCGGAGCTATACGCGCAAGCTATGAGAGCGTCAAGCTTCATCCGCAGATGACGCAGACAAACGCAGATGGAGGACGACTTCGTTTGTCTTATCTGCGTTTCATCTGTGTCATCTGCGGATAAATGGTTCTATCATTCCGCATCGAAAGGACGGCAATCATGGCCACCACGTTCAAGCTGACACTCACCCTGCTCTTCAACCAACGCATCGACGACCTCGGCGGGAATTGGCAATATGCCGGAGCGAACGCCGTCGACGAGAAGACTAAGAAGACGGCGCAGTTGATCGCCACCAAACGCGAAAACGCCAACTGCTGCACCGGCTTCCGGGCGTCGATCCTGACGGCGACGGTGATGTTCCCGCCAGAAAAAACCGGAGGCGTTCCGCCGAACATGACGCTTCAGGGAGTCCACGACCTGACGACGAATAACGAAACGGGCAGCGTCAGCGCCGCCTCAAAAGAATTCGCCGATCAAATCGGAGGCGCGTTTTCTTTCGACGCGTCGAAAGGCGTTCTGACGATCTGGCCGCCGGATTGAGGTTGCTTGGTTGCTGCGTTGCTGAGCGCGCGGCCGTCATTTCGAATCGGCGGAACCGCGGGGGTGTGTGGGTGGGCGTGAGCGGTGGAGCACGATGAGCAATCCCCTGCCTACTGCGCGGCCCTCTGCTCATCGGTAAGGGGATTCCTCTCCGCGCTCCACCGCTCCCACCACCCTTCCCGCCCCCGCGGTTCCGCCGGTTCGGAATGACAGCTCTCGTCTACGTCCGTTTGTCAAATTCTCTACCTCTCGTAGCGTGGGAAGAGCGGTTGACGCGACGGAGTTAGAGTTGCGGCCGAACCACCCGGCAACTCAGAAACTCAGAACCCAGCAACCTATCCATGGAATCCATCATCATCCGAGGTGCCCGCGAGCACAATCTCAAGAACATCGACGTCGTCGTTCCGCGCAACAAGTTCGTCGTCATCACGGGCGTTTCCGGATCGGGCAAATCGTCGCTCGCGTTCGACACGATTTTCGCCGAGGGCCAGCGCCGCTACGTCGAATCGCTCAGCGCCTACGCCCGGCAGTTCCTCGAGCAGATGGAGAAGCCGGACGTCGATTCGATCGAAGGACTCTCGCCGGCCATCTCCATCGAACAGCGTACGACCTCGCGCAATCCGCGCTCGACGGTAGGCACCGTCACCGAGATCTACGACTACCTGCGCCTCCTCTACGCATCGGTGGGCGTCCCCCACTGCACGAGCTGCGGCAAGGAGATTCGGGCGCAGACGATCCAGCAGATGGTCGATCGGTTGATGACGCTGAAGGCCGGCACGAAGTTCACCATCCTCGCGCCTTACATCCGCGGCAAGAAGGGCGAGTACCGCAAGCAGATGCTGCAGATGGTGAAGGAAGGCTTCACCCGCGCCGTCGTCAACGGCTCGATGATCGAGCTGGCCGATCCGCCGGTGCTCGACAAGCAGAAGAAGCACACCATCGACATCGTCATCGACCGACTCGTCGTCAAGGAAGGGATCGAGCAGCGCCTGGCCGACTCGCTCGAGACCGCCACGCGCGTGACGAAAGGCCTCGTCAAGATTCTCTACCAGGAGGGGAATCGCGAAGAGCTCCTCTCGCAGAGCTACGCCTGCCCCGATTGCGGCGTTTCCATCGGCGAGATCACGCCGCGCCTCTTCTCCTTCAACTCGCCCTACGGCGCCTGTCCGCGCTGCTCCGGCCTCGGCGTCCTGCTCGAAGTCGACGAAAAGAAAATCATCCCCGACGTCACCAAGTCGATCGAAGACGGCGCCATCTCCATCTGGAAGGAAGGGGCCGAGAACTGGCGCCTTCGCCAGATTCACACGCTGGCCAAGCACTACAAGTTCAAGCTCGACGTGCCGTGGAAGTCGCTGCCGGAGAAGGCGCGCAACGTCATCCTTCAGGGCTCCGACGAGAAGATCAAATTCCAGTTCAGCGGCGCTGAGAGCACGTATTCGTACAGCGGCACGTACGAAGGCCTCGTGCCGATGCTGGCGCGGCGCTACAAAGAATCGGACAACGACGACATCCGCGAAGAGATCGAGCGCTTCATGACGCCGATGGATTGCCCGGAGTGCAAAGGGCGGCGGCTGAAACCCGAGGCGCTGGCGGTGCTGGTGAGCGGCCAGCCGATCGATGAGGTGGTCGCGCTTCAGCTGAAAGACGCCGAGAAGTTTTTCTCGACGATCGATCTCACTGCGCGCGAAGAAAAGATCGCCGGCAAGATCCTCAAAGAAGTGCGCGACCGCCTCGGATTCCTCTGCGCCGTCGGCGTCGGCTACCTGATGCTCGACCGCAGCGCGGCCACGCTCTCCGGCGGCGAAGGGCAGCGCATCCGCCTGGCCACGCAGATCGGCTCGAAACTGATGGGTGTTCTCTACGTTCTCGACGAGCCGTCCATCGGCCTGCATCAGCGCGACAACCGCAAGCTCATCGACTCCCTCCTCGAGCTCCGCGACCTCGGCAACACGGTGATCGTCGTCGAGCATGATGAGGAGACCATCCAGATGGCCGACCACATCATCGACCTCGGCCCGCGCGCCGGCGTACACGGCGGCGAAGTGGTGGCCGAGGGGACGCTGGAGCAGGTGAAGACATTCCCGTCGTCGCTGACGGCGAAGTATCTGCGCGGCGAAGCGGCCATCGACGTTCCGGCGAACCGGCGTCCGATGGCTCAGGGCAAGCTCGTCATCCGCGGCGCGCGCCAGAACAACCTCAAGAACCTCGACGTCACCATCCCCCTCGGCGTCTTCATCGCCGTCACCGGCGTGAGCGGCTCGGGCAAATCGACGCTCGTCAACGACATCCTCTACAAAGCACTATCGCGCCATTTCTTCGACGCGCTCGACACGCCGGGCGAGCACGACCGCATCGAAGGGCTGGAGCAGATCGACAAGATCATCGACATTGATCAGTCGCCGATCGGCCGCACGCCGCGCTCGAATCCCGCCACCTACACGCAGCTCTTCACCGAGATGCGCAATCTGATGGCGCAAACGCCGGAAGCCAGAATGCGCGGCTACGGGCCGGGCCGCTTCTCGTTCAACGTCAAAGGCGGCCGCTGCGAGGCGTGCCGCGGCGACGGACAGATCAAGATCGAGATGCACTTTCTCCCCGACATCTACGTCACCTGCGACGTCTGCGGCGGCAAGCGCTACAACCGCGAGACGCTGCAGGTCACATACAAAGGAAGCTCGATCGCCGAGATCCTCGACATGACCGTCGAGCAGGGCCTGGAGACGTTCAAGAACATCCCAAGAATCGCCAACATCCTCCGCACTCTCGATGAAGTAGGCCTCGGCTACATCAAACTCGGCCAGTCATCCACAACACTCTCCGGCGGCGAAGCACAACGCGTGAAACTCGCCAAAGAGCTGGCCAAACGCGCCACGGGCCGAACACTCTACATCCTCGACGAGCCCACCACCGGCCTCCACTTCGACGACATCGCCAAACTCCTCCACCTGATGCACGGCCTTGTAGACCGCGGCAACACCGTTGTCGTGATCGAGCACAACCTCGACGTGATCAAAACCGCCGACCACGTCATCGACCTCGGCCCCGAAGGCGGCGACGGCGGCGGCTACATCATCGCGACAGGAACACCGGAGCAGATCGCGAAAACTCGTGGAACACCAACCGGCGAGTATTTGAAGAAGATGCTGGCGAAGAGTGCACCGATGTTGCTTAAACCGTAGTTAGCCAGTCGCGACATAGGTATCGATGAGCCAGCTCACGATTGGGCCTGACGCAGTCGCCGACGTCGAAGAGTGCATTTTCACTTTTGTACGATGGGGCGAACATCCCTACGATGAGGCTCGACGATGGTCGATCGATGAAATGCGAGGTCGGCTCCCAGACTACGCACAGATCGTAGCTGACGTTCGCTCGGGCCATGCCGTAAAGTGGTTCGAGAATTTGCTCGGCACAACATGGCAAGTCTTCGGCGAAGTTGCAGGCACCACCGTTCAGAATCCGGTCTCTGGTGAGCAGCACGTGCTCACCGGCCCTGGAGTAATCGAACTCGCCACCTACGTAGGACGCATGGGCACCGCAGTCGAAGCGTGGCGACGCGCGGTTGCGAGAACGAACCCAGCCGATCTGCTCACCGCTGTCGGCGATGGTTTCGGCGCCATCGAAGCGTATCTGAATTCCAAGGCCAGACTCTGGACCGCAGAGCACCCGAGTGATCCTCTTGAGGACACGAAAGAACGCCCCGTCCAGACCCGTGAGAAGTTGAACAAATGGGTACCGCGTATGACGGGCGGTAACCGAATTGATCCCCAAAGTCCATTCTGGCGGGACCTCGTTGCGATGCAGCGTTACCGCAACGAAGAGGCCATTCATCCCCGAGGGTCTTCATCGGCAATTGATCTCACCCAGTTCGTGCACCTGCTGAACATGTTCACCTCGGGCATCGCTATTCCGCTCTTGCAACTTCATACGTTCTTCAACGAGCAAATGCCCTCTGTAATCATCCGAGCAGCATATGCACCGGAGGTAGGTCTTGTTCCTGGCGGCGCCGGATAACTCGGCGCTGCCCCGGACTTAAATCGGTTAGCCGAACGAAACCGACCGTTCCGACGGAGGTAGTATTGGACGATGCCGTCGAAGGCCAAGTTGCGAGAAGCGCACGCTCGGTTCTCCGAACTCCTCCGAAATCGAGAGTCGCTCGAGGGTGAGTGGCAGCATCTCTTTGCGGAGCACCCCCTCATCCTCACCGAGTCTTTACCGTTGCGGCTTCTTCCGTCTCAACTCGTTCCGCTTGGCCGTCGAGGACGGTCAGAGCCAGATTTCGTTTTCTATCCGGAAGCGAGAGCTTCGGCGCCGTCAACTTATGGAGTGATTGAGCTCAAACGTCCTTCCACGTCGATACTTAGCAGTCCGCGTCATCAAGTTCTAAGATTGTCAGCTGACGCTGCGACCGCGCATGCGCAGGCAAAACTGTACGCAGCTCAGATGACACGAGAGTCATTCGGCCTATCTGAACGCTTACTTATGGTTGGCGCACGTGCACATATTTTTCTGATCGTCGGTCACTCGGATGAGATCAGAAGGAAGGTAATCTCTGACATTCAGCGCGCCCAATTCGGTGACTTGTTGCCAGCAGGTGTCGAGCTGTTGCCGTACGACACATTGTTGAAGATGTTTTCGCGCCGTGTTCCGCCGCAACTTCATATCGTAGTGCCGGCGTCTTATCCCGTGAACAAAGCGGACAGCGCCGAAACCGTGCTTGCGCGTATTTCGCGGGTGTTCATTTCAGGTGCGTTTCACGATTCCGAGTTTCTACATCGCCTGCATCACGAGTTCACTAGAGCGGGCATTGCCGTCTGGAATTACCCACTCGCGTTGGGCGGTGGCGGTAGTGCTCTCAGCGCGCTGCGCCAATCTTTGGCCCAGGCGTCGAATTTCATTTTGGTGTTATCAGGTGCGTCAACGCATAGTGATGCTGTCGCAACGGAAGCGATGGAGGCAATGAAACGGGCAGTACGTGCGGACCGCCCCTTCATTACAGCGGTGGCGATCGATCGGTCGTGGCGACGAACTGATCTTGGTGAGTATTTTTCGCAGTTTGAGGTGTTAGAATTCTCGGACTGGCGGGAACCGAAGCGCTTTCGCGCGCTGTTTCGCCGGCTCGTTTCGGCCCTCCAAATCGACGCCGCCTAACACATCGTTAGGAAGCGACAATCGGTCCGTTCTCGGCGCGCGAGGAGCGGTCCCGAATTGGGGTCAGGTCTGAAGTATGAAGTGACGGATGACGGCTCCTGGTTTCTTGCGACAGTCTGACACCGTCACATCATACTTCAGACCCGCCCCAGTTCCGTTCGCTGAAAACCAGGCCGAATCAGTTCGCAATTGAACAGCCGGCGCAACACGGAACGATTTCCTGACGATCGAAGCGCGGAAGCGGCCGAAGTCCGAGCCGCAATCGTTTAAGTTCGCTGGCTTCGATCTCACCCGATTGCTCCAAGCGTCCATCGATTACTTTGAAGACTGTGCGCGACACTTTGCAATGCACTGTTAGCGGCTTTCCTCGATTCTTGCCTCGGGCGAGCCGATCACGCTTGACCTGCACGAGCTGGTCTTTGCCTACGAACAGCCCTGAAGTGATCTGGTGAAGGAAGCTCACGCCGCCGCGGGCATATCCCTCCGTTTCGAGTGTGGCGGCCGGTCGGAGCTTTTCCCCTTCGATTCGAAACATCAGGTCTTTCGTTGCGGTGATGCCGCCGCTGCCGCTGATTCGCGTCCGCACGGCGACGTCGAGAAACGCGGCACCGCCGACGGTGAATCGATTCACGAGGACGTTCATCGTCTCGAAGTATCCGAGCTCGCCGGTGTCGAGGAGTTTGGCCGTTACATCGCGGCGGCCCGACAGCTTCCACGCATGGTTCGCACGCCGCTTGCCGATGGCGACGAACACCCGATGCGGCAAGTCGCTGGATCTCTGTTGGTCAACCGCATCGATTGCGTAGACGACCACGGTTGAGTCTCCGAGGGCGGTCGTCGAATACTGGACGCACTTCGCTCGGTGTTCTTCAATCGTGAGTGGGCGTGCCGTCAGCACGATGCCCGCGTCGCACGGATGAGGCGCGGCCACTGCCAGGAAGAGAAGGAGCGGGAACATGGCGCAGAAGCGTAACGCTTGTCGCACGTATCCTGCGTTGCGAACCACAACGGGGCGCCAAACGTTCGCGCTCGGTTACGGCCGTGAGACCGATAATCGTTCTTGCCGACGTAATAAGTCGTTGAGCGACGATGACGATCCAGTGCCGCTGACGCGGCACAATCTCAAAGAGATCTCGTGACCAGAGGTTGCTCGCGCTGAGAAGCGCGCTCGCACCTCTGGCTATCCTCCCTGTGCCGCTACGCGGCTTACAACACAGTCTCTCTGCACTCTTTACGCGGTCACGAGAAACATCTCTCGCTGCGGTAGCGGCGCTAAAGAGGATAGCGAGGGGTGCGAGCGCGCTTCTCAGCGCGAGCAACCCCTCGCTACGATGTCGCCTCGCGTCGTGCCGCGTCGCGGCACTGGAAGCGACAGAAATGACTGGTGCCTGGGCCTCGCGAAAGGGGACTACCGTTTGTTCGTCTTCCGCGGGCTCCTTGCTTTCGAATCGGACTTCATACAGAGGAAGTCTTTCGCATCACCAAGCGTCCAGCCTGCCTTTTCGAGTCTGTTTGCTTTCTCTGCTTTCATCCTCAAGCCCCGCCGATCCCCACTCGAAGAATGACAAACCTGTATCAACTTGATATCGGAGCCGCCGCCGTTACTGGACTCCACACATTCGATCCTGCCGGATTCACAGGCCAGGTGAAATTGCCCGTTGGCAATGGCCCGAGAGTCGTCAGCAGGTTGGTGAGCTGTTCGTGCAGCGTGTTCCACTGCTGCTGATTTGGGTCGCTCACTGTGCCATAAGCGAGGTTTGTTAGCTCGCCGGGGTCATTGGCCATGTCGTACAGCTCGTACTCGAACTGTCCTCCCGTCACCGCCAGCGAGTAGTACACCGCGTACTTCCACTGTGGCGTGCGAAGGCAGCGGATGTGTCCCGATAATGTCGCCGGCTGATTGAACTGGTCGTCGTATGTGTAGACGACGCCGTATTCGTGAACGGAGCAGCCGGGGTCGTTGATGATCGGGACGAGGCTCGTTCCGCGGAGCGTCTCCGTCGCGCCGGACGCGACGATTTCGGCGATGGTGGGAACGAGATCGAGCGACGATGCCAACGATGTCGTTACCGCCGGCTCGGGGAAGAGCACCGGGTTAGAGATGATCAGCGGAATGTGCATCGACTCCTCGTAGGCGTTGTACATCTTCTCCTGCATGCCGTGCGAGAGCGCCATCTCGCCGTGATCGGCGAAGCGGAAGATGATCGAGTTGTCGATCAGATTTTTCGCCGCCAGCGCATCGAGAATCTTGCAGAAGAGCGCGTCGGAGAGCGTCTGCAGGTAGGCGTAGAACTTCACATAGTTCGCCTGCTGTGCGGGCGTCAGCGGATTCGATTGGTTGTAGCTCGTACGAAACGAGAGCTGGATGCCGGGCTTCGTCGTCAAGTCATCCGTTTGATTGTCGGGCAGCTCGATGCAGAGTTGCTCGAACGGCGCGTCTTCATATCCCGATCCCTCGAACTGCTGCGCGTAAAGAAAAATATCGTGCGGATTCACGAGCGACACGACCAGGCAGAACGGCTCGCTCCCGTCGCAGTTGTTGATGAAATCGAGGACGCTCTCGGCGGGGATGCCCGGCGCTGCCGGTCCGCAAACGTAACGCTGATCGTTCTGGCCGTTGCCGCCGCCGAGGGTGGCGGTGCCGCTGAGGGAGGTACCGGCGTCGGGCGGATTCCACTGCTGCACGTCATACGTCTGCGCCAGATTGGCGATGTCCGCCTCGGTCCAGGTCGAACCCTTCACCGGCATGGAGAGATGCCACTTCCCCTTCCAGATCAACGGGTACTTCGGATCAGCCGCGGCCAGCACATTGGCAAGAGTGGGATGGTCCGGATTGAGCGCGGTCGTGAACGTGACTTCGACCCCGTTCTGCTGCGGATACGTACTGGTCATCATCGACGCGCGGCTCGGCGAGCACTCGCACGCAGCCGTGAAGGCGTTCAGAAACGTGAGGCCGTTCTGCTGCAGCCTGACGATCGACGGCAGGTTCTGTTCCGCCCACCCTTCCGGCCAGTGCTGCGGGAAACGCTGCTCGTCGGTGATGAAGAAGATGATGTTGGGATTGGTGAGCTGCGATAGCGGCATGATGCCTCCTACATGCAGGAGAGGTTCGAGACGTGTCGTTCCCTACCTCAATGTCGCACAGACAAATGCGCTGTCAGCTGAGCGGCCGAAGGACGAAGTGCCGGAGGACGGTCGAAGGCCCCCTTGAGCTTGTGTTTGATTTTGTTTCCGCCACCCGACCCTGTAAATGCGCGATTATCGGCTGGCGTGTGCTACCCAATCACCCTCTCGTAAAACTCCCGATACCGCGGCACGACCCGATTCACGTTGAACTTCCCCTCGGCCAGCTCGCGTCCGTTGCGGCCGAGGCGGTGTTGGAGGTTGGGGTCGGAGAGGATCTCGATGGCGCGGTCGGCCATGCCTTCGATGTCGCCGACCGGAAGCAGGTAGCCGGTCTCGCCTTCGACGACGACCTCGGGGAGGCCACCGGCGCGGCTGCCGATGACAGGGACTTCGGAGGCCATCGCTTCGAGCGCGGCCATGCCGAATGACTCAGCCTCGGATGGGAGCAGGAAGACATCGGCGGCGCCGACAACCTCTTCCAGGTTCGGGACATTGCCGAGGAAGAAGACTTTCTCGCGGAGGCCGTGATCGCGGCAGAAGGCTTCGGCGACCGAGCGCTCGGGGCCGTCGCCGATCATCACGAGGCGGCTCGGCACACTATGCGTCACGCGCTCGAACACGGCCAGCACATCCATGATCCGCTTCACGGGACGGAAGTTGGAGACGTGGCAGAGCAGCTTCTCGCCGTTGGATGAAAACAGGTGCGACAGCGCGCTGTCGTGCTTGCGGAACCGCGTCGGGTCGACGAAGTTCGGGATGACTTCGATCTCTTTCTTCGTGCCGAAGTTCCGCGCGGTCTGGGTGCGCAGCCATTCCGACACCGCCGTCACGCCGTCGGAGACTTCGATTCCGAAGCGCGTGATCGGGAGGTAGCTGGGATCGCGGCCGACGAGCGTGATGTCGGTGCCGTGGAGCGTGGTGACGAAGTGGAGTTTGCGCGACGACACGATCTCGCGCGCCAGATGCGCGCTGATGGCGTGAGGAATCGCGTAGTGGACGTGGAGGATGTCGAGCTTCTCGTAGTCCGCGACCTCGGCCAACTTCGTCGCCAGCGCCAGCGTGTAGGGAGGATAGGGATCGAACAGCGGATACGGTGTAACGGTGACCTCGTGGAAGCGCACGCGCTCGTGGAGCGCGCCGAGGCGCGAGGGCATCTGGTAGCTGATGAAGTGAACGTCGTCGCCCCCGCGCGCGAGCGCAAGGCCGAGCTCCGTGGCCACGACGCCGGAGCCGCCGAAAGTGGGGTAGCAGGTGATGCCGATTCTCATGGTTGCGGTCTCGGGGTAGCGCGGTTTCGGGGTCGCGGCGTTGTGAGTGTGCGCTTTCGCGTCAGCGGTAGAGGACCGCGAGATCGCGCTACCGCGAGACCTCGTAACCGCACTCACGGCTCTCTCCCCTCATACGCGGCGATCACGTCATCAACCTTCGGAGGTTGTTTGGTCATGAACGCCTCGCCGTATTCGGTGCCGATCAGCGCGCCGAAGTGGCGGCCCCGCGCTTCGATCATCTCCATGAACTTCTTGTCGGCGATGAACGTCGGCGGCTCCTTCGATTTCGGATCGTAGAACTGCGATTTGAAGGCGGCGATGGCGCGCATCTTCGTCTTCCATGTCTTCGTCACGTCGACGACGAAGCTGGGAGTGACGAGGTAGTTCTGCGGGTAGTAAATCGTCACTTGCGGCCTGTGCGCGGGGAGGTCCGTCTTGAGCGCACGCAGCCCGGCGAGAAACGAGGCTCCGGCGACGATCTGTCCCGTGCGGATGTGGTCGGGATGGCGGTCGTCCGGCCACATCGTGAAAACGACTTTCGGCTTGCATTGACGGACGACGGAGATGATCTGCATCTCTTCGTCGCGGCCTGTGCGCATGCCGCCGTCGCCGAAATCGAGCTGGTCGCGAAAACGCGCGCCGAGGATCCCGGCGGCCTTGAGGGCCTCGCGGCGGCGGATTTTGGGAGTGCCGCGCGTGCCCAGCTCGCCGCGTGTCAACTCGATGATGCCGACGCGCAGTCCGTCGCTTACCGCTTTGGCGATCGTGCCGCCGCAGGAGAGCTCGATGTCGTCGGGATGCGCGCCGAAGAAGATCATGTCAACTGGTTCAAGCAATGGCGTTTCTCCATTCAAACAACGCTGTCATCCTTCGGCGGCTCAGGATGACAGGCATCACAAACTCACCACCTTGCATACATCCTCATCCTGTTCCGCCTCCTCGATCATTCGGTCGATCAGGTGCCGGCCGTGATCGTTCCAGTAGCCGAACCAGGCGGTCACGCGGTCTTGCGGAGAGCCGTCAGGAACGAGCGTCGATACGAGATCGCGGATCGCGGCGTAACGCTCGCGGTCTTTCCGCGCGAGGCCGCGGATGGCGCGCTCGGTCAGTTTGTCGAAGTGGTATTCGATGTGGCCGATGGAGCGGTTGATCGCGCGGGCCAATGCATGTTCGGCGGGAAGGGCGATTTCGCCGATGCGGACGATCTTCTCGATGAGCGCACGCCGCCCCTCGGCGGCGAGATCCTGAACTTCGCGCACGCCGGCCGGCTCGCGCGTCGCCAGGAGCGCATCCGCGCCTGCGAAAATCTCCTCCGTCTTGATTTCGTAGCGGGCGATGGTGCGGAAGATTCGTTTCGGCGCGAGCAGCTCGTGCGCGCGAAGCGCCACGCGCGGCATCGGAACGCCGAGGAGGTCGTGAAGCGGGGCGATCTGCGCGTAGTAGGCAACCTCGGAAGGACCGCCGACGAAGAGATCGGGTTGCAGCACGAAATCCTGCAGCAGGGGGCGAGTCAGCGCGGAGGTCGAGGTCCGCTCGGGCGATGCGAGAGGCCGCGCATTCTCGAGCAGCTCGCGGACTCCGTGCCCGTCGAGCTCGAAGAGCAGCGTGTATGGCTCGCCGTCGCGTGGCACGACCTGCGGCGCGTAGCCGGCGCTGGTCAGCGCGGCGGAGCGTTCGGCGAGTTCGTGCTGGATGCTGTCCCAGTTTTTCAGGATGCGGTCGAAGAGAGGCTGACCGGCGCGGCGAAGCTCGGGGAGTAGCGCATCGACCATGATGAACTTCTCATCAGCCGCGGACGCGAGGAGCTCGGCGAAGGAGTCGCGAAAGGTGATTCCTTCGCGAAGCCACGCCGGGCGTGGGATGTCGAGGTATTCGATGAGGCTGCGCGTCAGCTCTTCCGGAATCGGCAGCGAGCCGACGACGCGTCTGGAGTCGGGCCGCCGCGCGCTGAGTTTTGTCAGGTCGAGTTGCTGCTTCGGATCGCGTTTCGGCAGCGCGAGCGTTGCTACCTCGGCGAAGTCGTGGTCTTCGGTGGCCAGCCAGAAGAAGACAGTAGTGGGGATGCCTTTCGCCTCGTTGTCGCGCTTCAGCTTCAGCATTCCGGCAAGCTTGGCGAGGGTGTAGATCGGGCCGCCGGCGAAGCCGACTTGCTGGCCGGCGATGACGGTGAAGGTTTCGCCGGTGGCCCAGCGTGCGACCTCGGCGTCGACGTTGTGGTTCCAGCGGCGGTTGGATTCTTTGAGGGCGTTGACGAGATTCGGCGCCGGGACGGCGCCGGGCCAGCCGGCGGGACGCCGGCGTTCCGACCGTTCGAGGAATTGCGTTGCGTTCTTTTCGCCGGCGAGCCAGTCGCGAGTGAATTTGCTGAGGCCGGGATAGTTTTGCAGCGGGAAGCGGAGACAGGCGGGCTCCGTGGCGGCGCTGCTCATCGCGCGTTGCTCCCGACCAGGATGAGGCGCGGCGAGGCGGCGTCGAACGGCGCGCCTTGAAAGTCGCCGAAGACTTTGCGTATCGACAGGCCCGAAGAAGTGAACATCGTCGAGATCTCGTCGAGATCGTAACCGCGAACGCGCTCCAGGTAACGCTTTTGACCGATCGTGATCCGTTTGTTGAACGAACGGTCACGCGGATCGAACCAGCGCTCGATCTCGACGCGGCCACTCGGCGTATCGCGAGTCTCACGCTCGACGAGCTTGTCGAGCTCGCGGTCGACATTGAGATAGTCGAAAAGGAAGACGCCGCCGGGGCGAAGCACGCGCGCCATCTCATGCACCACGCTCAGGTTTTCCTCTTCCGTGGCGAAGTAGCCGAAGCTCGTAAAAAAGTTGACCAGACCGGCGAAGCTGCCGCTGCAAAACGGGAGCGACCGCATGTCGGCGCGGGCGACCGGAAGAGGACCGTACTCGTCGATGCCGGCACGCAGAAGGGTGAATGAGAGATCGCAGCCGACCGCGTCGAAGCCGGCGCCGTTCAGCTCCGTGAGATGGCGCCCCATGCCGCAGGCAAGATCGAGGATTACTCCGTCGACATCGCCGAAATGCTCGCGAAAGAAGACGACCTGCTGCCTCGCCTCGTGCTCATCGCGATGCGCGTACAGCTCGAGGTACTCCTCGCCGAACCATTCGCGATACCAGGTCATAGCGAGAGATCAGGGGACAAGAGACTAGAGATCAGAGTCAGCATTATTCGTTTGCGCTCGATTTCATGGAGAGACAGATCAGGGGTAAGAGATAAGAGATAAGAGATCAGCGATATGAGATCAGAGATAAGAGATCAGGAATGCTCGTCTTGGTTTCTGATCTCTGCTCTCTTATCCCTGATCTCTGATTTATCGCACTCTGTACGAATCAGGGTACGTGAAGCTCACGTTTGCGCGCGCGACTCCGTTGCCGAGGACCATGGCCAGGCTGGGGGTGAGCGCGTAGAACGGGCGGAGGTCGATCGGATTGCCGAGGATTTGCGTGCCGGAGACGCCGCAACGGTCGCCGAGGCTGAGGATTCGTTCGATCGGCCGGCGGGTGCGCATGTCCTGGTACAGCGTGCTGATCTCCTGACGCTCCGCGCCATACGGACGCTCCATGTACGTCTTGGCCATCGACGTCACTGCCAGCTCTTCTTTCGTCAAGCGGTCGTTGGCGTCGTAGCTGTAGACGATGTTCGCTTCCCAATCGAAGCGCGGCGATCCCTGCACGAACGTGCCCGTGTAGCCGCCGCGGATCTTCAGAGCGGCGAGGTTGTTGTTCGCGTATGAGGCGTCCGCCGTCATCGAGATGAGGTCGTTGCAGCCCGCGGCATTTTGATAGGTCACCTGCACCTGCGCGATCCGGTTTTGCGCATCGAACGTGTAGCGCGCGGTGTACTTCGTTCCATCGATGACCACGTCCTCGCGGTCCAGCAACAAGACTCCTGCGTCTGCCGTCCTGTGAGCCGCGAACGTCAAGACGTCGCCGGCGGTCGGCGAGATGATCTTCTCCAGGTAGTCGAGGCCCTGGACGTAGCGAACCTCATTGCCCGCCCTGTCGCGCCACGACTGGATGATGTCACCGCTGTACGACCAGCCCTCGGCCTTGCGCGCGTCCTGCACCTGATGCTGGCGCGCCGGCGTGTAGCGCAGCGCCTCGAGCATCGTGCCGTTGAAGAGACATGGCAGCGACTCGTTTTTCGCGAATCGGTTGTCGGAGTAGAACGTCGCGCGCGTCGCCGTCGCGCCGTCGGCACACGGCCGTGAGTTCCAGGCGGATTGCGACGTCAGGTAGGGACCGTGCCAGCAGTGCGGGCACCAGATCGCGCCGATCGGCAGACGGAACCCGCAGAACGAGCAGATGATCTTCGTCTTCATGTCGGCCATCTCGCCTTCGATGCCGAGGAGGCGCTGGTCAGCGGCGGACTTAAGGTTGGCGTCGGGCTCCAGCTCCTCGTAGCGATGAAAACGCTCCGACGCCTTCGCCAGATCGCCGAGCTTCTCGTAGACGACGCCCTGATTGAAGACGGCAGTCGGATCAGTGGGGCGCTGTTGTTCCGCGTCCTGAAACAGTTTCAGCGCTCCCACAAGATCGCCTCGGCCGTACAGATAGCGGCCACGCGTGAAAAGCGCGGTGTACTCCTCATCGATCTGCCGCTTCTTCTGCAACTCCCGCTCGAACTCCAGATCGAGTTGCAGCTTGGCGACGAGCGGCTTCTCTGCCCCATTGGGGAAGAGCTGGTTGTATCGGTCAACCTTCGCCTGCGCCTCGGAAAATCGCCCCGTACGCGCCAGCAGGACGCCCATGTTGTACAGCACGCCCGGCTCGTCGGGCTGGAGGAGATCGGCTTTCGCGAATTGCTGATACGCCGTTGCGTAGTCCTTCATCTCCGCGAACTTTTTCCCGAAGTAGACCGCCTTCACGAACTCCTCGCTCGGAGGCATGGCTGCAGATGCGGCCGGCTGGATTGTTGCCGGCGTCTGAACCGGAACCGGAGGCGGTGGTTCCTGCGCGGAAAGGCAGAGCGCAGAAAGCAAAAGGCAGGCGTTCGCTGCAATCGCCACTCTCATCGTCCGCCGGACGTTCATTTCAGAAGCGCCTCGATTACGGAAGTCAGCCACATCTGCTGCTGCTCGGTCGGCGACGAGGTAGCGAGCAACACGTAGAGAGCGTGCCGCTTCTCCTGATCGGAGGAGGTCGCGTCGCGCAGAACGCGCTCCGGATCGGTGATGCCGGGGTCGAAGATCACGTCCGCGGCATCCTTCGGCGCCCAATGCGGCGGGATGTCGCTGCCGAAAAGCTTCGACACGACGGCCAGCCGTTCGCTCTCCTTCTTCGCGCCATTTGCCGCCGCGACCAGGCGGCTCCTGGCGCCGGAGCCGACGATGATCGAGCGCAGGTTGGAAAGGAGCTGGATCCGCTGCGTGCAAGCATCGAGAACCTGCGCCTTGACCGCCTCGTCGCCGATCGATCCGCTGACCTTCAGCACGTTCTGGATGCGCTGCGACTCGTAGCTGATGAATGCATCCGCGACATCCTCAGGCGCCGGAAGATCGGACTCATCGGCGGCGACGACGGCGACAGGCTCGAGTGCCGGAGGCATGATCGGCGGAGTTGGCGGGGGAGGAGCCTGCGGGACCGCCGAGACAGGTGCTGGTGCCGGTTGCGGAGGCGGCGCAGGTTGGGGAACGGGTGCGGGTTGCGGCGTGTCGGCGACCGGTGCTTGCGCAGGCGCTGGTAGCGGCGCTGCCGCCACACTCACCGGCTGCGGTGCAGCGATCCCCGCCAGCGGGATTTCGGCGAGAGGCAAGTCGAGCGATGAGGTCGAAGTCGCCGTCGTGTCGGCCGCCTTCGTGATCCGCAGGTCGTCCGGCGCATTCAACAACGACGACGGCGCCACCGCTGCCGGCATCGTCACGAGCTTCGAGCCGCCGATGAGCGGCGTCGCGGCCGGCGTGGGCAAGAGACCGCGAATCAACTCGGCATCGGAAAGCGAACCGGCATCGAGCAAGCGTTCCCGAACGCGCTGGCGGATGTCCTCGGCCATCTGTATCTGCGACCAGCGCGCGGTGTCGGAGAGCCAGTTGGGACTCGTCTTTTCAACCGTCATGTCGCAGTGGCACGACCCGAACTTATCGGCCTGCCACCAGTCTCGGCGCTGCGTGTGGAAGAACTCGACGACCGCCATATTGCGTTTGAACTGCGCGTCGCGGGCGCGGTCGCAGGCGCTCTGCGAGGCGAACTGGTTGATGCCGTACAGCTCCACGAATCCGCGCGTGTCGGGCCGAAAAAGCTGCACGTGATAGTGAAACATCTCGCACGGGCGACCCGCGGCGGCCGCGACCGGCGGGCAGGCGAGCGGCTGCGCGAGAGCGGAGCTGAGGCCCGCGCAAACAAGCGCGATGATGGCTAAGAGGGTACGCATGGGAGCGGCGCGAGTCGTCTCGATTATATGTTCAACGTTCATCTGGCATCGTCGTAACCCGTTCGCCAACAAGGAGAACCCATGAAAAAGCGAACCCTCATCCTGACGGCCGTCGTGATTCTGGCGATGCTCGTCGTCGTCCCCTTCGCCCTCGCGCAGCACCGCCTCGGCGGACGTCACGGCCACAGCTGTATGGCCGGCAGAAGCGGCATGATGATGTTTGGTCACCTCGGCCGCGCCAAAGCAGCCCTCAACCTTTCCGATCAGCAGGCCGCCGACATCAAAAAGATCTTCACCGACCTGCGCGCGCAGAACGAGCCCTACCGCGCGTCGATGCGAAGCGGCATGCAGTCCGTGGCGCAGGCTCTGATCGCGAATCCGAATGACGTCGCCGCCGCACAGGCGCTCCTCGATAAGCAGATCGAAGCGGAGCGCGTCATGAAGACCAACGCGCTCAACGCCGCCGCAAAGGCACTCAACGTTCTCTCGCCCGACCAGCGCGCCAAAGCAGGAACGTTCCTGCAGCAGCGGATAGCCAGACAGGCCGAGAAGTAAGAAGATGACGAGTGCCACGTCGATGTTCGAGGGAGCCGCGTCCGGCTTCCTCGCGCTCGATCGATCGGTTTTCGCGGCGGAGAGGGCGCAGACGAGAAGCGCAACAAACGAAGACCCCATCGAAGCGCGTGCGATCGCTGCCGTCAAAGCAGGCGATGCGAGCCCGTTCGATTACCTCGTCTCGAAGTACACGAAGCGGGTCCTTTCGATCGCATGGGGCATCGTGCGCAACGGCACCGACGCCGAGGATCTGGCGCAGGAAGCGTTCGTGAAGGCGTACGAAAACATCCGCCGTTTCAAAACCGGCGAACCGTTCGGGCCGTGGATCTATCGCATCGTCACCAACCTAGGCCTCGACCTGATCAAACATCGAAAGCGCTTTCGTCATGAGGAGATCACCGACGCGGCACCGGCAGAACGGCGGGACCGCGCTGACCTGCCCGCCATCGCGAACGAGCTCGCGGAGCGGATCGATCACGCCATCGAGTCGCTGCCGGAAATGCAGCGTATCGTTGCGCGTCTGTACCTTGTCGAGCAGTTCAGCCACACGGAGATTGCAGCGATGACGGCACTGACCGAGGGCACCGTGCGATCGCATTTGTCGCTGGCCCGAGGAAAATTGAAAGAGAAACTGGCGGATCTTCACGGGGGCAGCAATGACTGACGACAATTTCCTCGAGCGTTTGCGCGATGAGGCTCAGCAACTTCGATTCGAGCCCGGCGACATCATGACGGCGCGTCTCGCGGCCCGTGTGCGCGAGCGTCTGGCCGATGAAAATCAGAGCGGCGTCGCGCAGACGCTGGCCCGCTGGTTCCGGCCGATGGTGGCGTCGCTGGCTGCGCTCGCTCTGGCGGCAGTGATCGGCGTCGGCTGGCTGGAGCAGTCCCCCGAGGCGGCGCCGGCAGGGATTGAATCGATGACCAGCACGCAGAGCGTCGACATCGCGGTCGCAGGAGACGTTTTCAGTGTCGAGTAGAACCCGAACCGCGGCCGTCGTGGTCGTGATCGTTGCCTTCCTGGCCGGCATTCTCGTCGGCGTGGCCGGCGATCACCTGTACCTCATCCGCAGCGGACGCCTCTTCCCGCGTCACGGTTCCCACTTCGCCGCCGACCGCATGACCGACCGTCTCGCCAATGAGCTGCAGCTCAGCGCACAACAGAAAACGCAAGTGCAGCAGATCATCGAGCGGCACCGCGCGAAAATCGACGCGGCCATGAGCAACGTTCGCCCGCAAGTGCGTCAGGAGCTCGACGCCACGAACGCCGAGATCGAAGCGGTCCTCACACCCGACCAGCGCACAAAGTTCGCCGCCCTCCGCATGCACTTGGGCGCAAGACGCCGCCGCTAGCTGCATTTTTCACTCTTCCAGCGAGGCTGCCGGCGTTGCGTTTCAATTGAAGGGAACCAAGCACCACAGAGGCGCGGAGAGCACAGAGAAAACCCTCTGTGTCCTCTGCGCCTCTGTGGTTCATGGTTTTAAGAAATGCGGCCAGGAGCGCTCGCACTCCTACCGCGCGCCGTCGGGCCGGACCCGCAGGAAAAACGTGCACGCCTTGCCTGTTTTCGACTCCACCCACACGGAGCCGGCGTGCGCCACGGCGAACTCGCGAACTTTGAACAAGCTCCGGCCAGTGCGCTCCACACCCTGCGGATTCCAGGCGAAACCCGGCTCGAAGATCGCCGTTCGAAGGGCTTCCGGCACGACCGGCCCGTTGTCCATCACGAAGAAAAGCAGCAGCGGCTTGCTCTTGTGCTCCATCCAGCGAACGCCCATCACCACCTGCCCGCCGGGAGGTACGTAATGGAGCGAGTTGTCCATCAGCACGCTGAGCGCGTCGGAAAGCTGTTCGTGATTTCGGAAACGTTCCTCGAGCTCCGGCACGTCGCGCTGGAGCTGGACGTTCTTGAGATCGGCAAACGGACCGAAACGCTCGGCGACGGAGTGGATGATGTCGACGACTCGCGGCAGACGCGCCGCTGGGGCCGGTTCCTTTACCTCGGGCGCCATCTCCAGCGACGAGAGAATCTGATCGATCGTCGCCGCCCAGTCATGAAGAAGCGGATTAGGTTGACCGGAGCGCGAGGAGGCCAGCACCGATTCCCGCAACGATCGCAGCGGCGTAAAAACCGTCTCGCGCACGAAGGCGACGAACGACGCGTGCGCCGGATCCATCGGATCGGCCTCGCGAAACATGAGCACCGCACCCATCGCGCCGCCGGAGATTGGAACGAGTGTGAAAAGGATGTTGCGGTTGCTGATGCGAAGCGCGGTCGACGCAGGCATCGACAGCTCGCCGATGCGCGCGCCGCTGAGCGCCTCGATCTGCTTGACGGTAGAAAGGTCCGACTGCGGCACTCCGAAGAGGCGCTTCGCTTCCTCGGTGATGAACTTCACGCTGCGGTCCGCGGCAAGAACGATGGCCGGTGCGCCGGCCGCCATGATGACGTTCGCAAGGCTCGTAATCGCCGGCGACGAAGACTCGACAGGGAACGGCAGCAGCGGAGCTTTCGGAAACGGCTCCGGCTCCGGCGCGTGAGCCATCGCGGCCGCAGCCTGCGCATTCTGGCCGCGAGACGCCGGCGACGGCGCTTCCCGTTGAGCGGGTGCGGGAGGTTGCGGTTTCGACTTCGGAGGAGGCGGTGCACTGGCTCGCGGCGCTTCGGGCGAAGGCGCGGAGACCTTCGGAGCGGACACCGGTTCAGGCGATTTTGCGGGCGCGGCCTGCTTCGGTTTCCTGGGCTTGTCGCAGCGCTCGCAGAGGATTCCCCGCGTGATCACCGCACCGCACATGAAACATTTGGAGGCCATGGGACAAGCTTTGCCGGGAGATCTTACGCCCGCTACTTACACAGCCGCAACATGATAGCTCACGGGTCAGTTTCGAGCTGCAACTTCCGGCTCCTATTGACCCACGGCCCGCATGATAGGCTTCGCCGCCCTTTGGAGGACCCCATGAAACAGATCGTCGTGATCGGCGCCGGCACCATGGGAAACGGCATCGCCCACACCGCCGCCGCGTCCGGGTTTGACGTCACGCTCGTCGATGTCGCCGAGGCGTTCCTGGAGCGCGGAATGTCAACGATCTCCAGCAACCTGCAGCGCGGCGTCGATAAAGGAAAGCTGACCGCCGACGAGAAGCAGCAGGTGCTGGGACGGATTCGCGCCACGAGCGACATCGCGGCAGCGGCAGACGCCGACTTCGTCATCGAGGCGATCATCGAAAACCTCGCCGCCAAAACGCAGCTCTTCCAGCAACTCGACGCGATCACACGCCCCGACTGCATCCTCGCCTCCAACACCTCTTCAATCTCGATTACAAAAATCGCCGCGGCCACCAAACGGCCCGACAAAGTCATCGGCATGCACTTCATGAATCCCGTGCCTGTCATGACGCTCGTGGAAGTCATCCGCGGCATCGCCACCAGCGACGAGACGTACGGCCGCGTCGAAACGCTTTCGAAGCAGATGGGCAAGACCGCGATCGAAGTGAATGACTATCCCGGCTTCATCTCCAACCGCGTGCTGATGCCGATGATCAACGAGGCGATCTTCGCGTTGTTCGAAGGAGTGGCCACGGCTGAATCGATCGATGGCGTGATGAAGCTCGGCATGAACCATCCCATGGGACCGCTCACGCTCGCCGACTTCATCGGACTCGATGTCTGTCTGGCCATTCTTCGCGTACTCGAAGAAGGATTCGGCGATCCGAAATACCGTCCCTGTCCGTTGCTCGTGAAGATGGTCGATGCCGGATGGCTTGGCCGCAAGAGCGGACGCGGTTTTTACGACTATCGGAAGTCCTGAATAACAGGGATGACGGATCGTCCGCTCGGTGTTCTAATCGCCACCACATGCTCTGCCAGACCTGTAGCGCGTTGAACGATGACGAGCGCGAGTACTGCTTTCGTTGTCAGGCCAAACTTCTCGTTCTCTCCGGAGTCAACTCGTTCGAAGAGGACGAAGTCGAGGAGTACGACGAAGAAGGCGATGTATCGCTCGACGAGCATTTGCTCGAGCGCGTCTCGGGACTCGAGGAGATCGTCAAGCGAAGCGCCGAGACGCTGCGCAGTGTCGTAGACGCCATCCAGAAACACGAGCGCGCGATTTTCATCAACCAGACCGGCCTGCTGTCGGTCAAGGAACTGCTCGAACGGAAGAACGTCGTTTCCGCGGACGAACTGGTCGAGCTGTGGGAATCGAAGATGGGCGAGCAGATGCTCGCACTCGAAAAGAAGCAGCGCTTCACCGAGCGCAAAGACCGCATCATGTCTCTCTTCCGCGGCGAGCGGCGCGAGCGATTCGTGCAGCTCGTGGCCGAGGCTGAATCGGCGATTGATGCGTTTGATCCTGACCGCGGCATCAAAGCGCTGGAAGAAGCATTCAAACTCGACCGCGACAATTACGAGCTCTCTTTCTTCCTCGGCGAGATGTTTTTCAACGACGGTAATCTCGACCGCGCCAAGCATTACCTCGAGCGCACCCTCGAAGTGCAGCCTGATCATTTCGATGCCGCGGTCTTCTACGGCGTACTACTGCATGAGCGTCAGGATCTCAAAGGCGCCGAGCGGTGGCTGCGGCGCGCCATCCAGATTTCGCAGGAGTCTTTCCTCCCCTACTTCTCCCTCGGCGCGATTTACGCCCGCAAAGGAAAGCTGCTCCGCGCGCAAAAGTTCCTGGAGAAGGCCATCCAGATCGAGCAGTTGCCGCAGGCGCATTACCTGCTCGGCACGATCTTCTACGACAAGGGGCAGCTCGAGCGCGCCATCAAGTCGTTTCAATCCGCGCTGAAGCTCGATCCTGAGTACGAAGAGGCGATCTATCACCTCGGTCTCTGCTATCTCGACCGCAACTGGAACCGCAAAGCAATCGATTGTTTCCAGGAAGCGCTCGAGCTCAATCCGAACAAGATCGAGTACCAGCAGGCCGTGAAGATTTACGAAGGGATCTCGGGTCACATCCCGCTCGAAGGTCCGGCTGCCGACGAGTTCAAGAGCGCCGAGGTGCTGGCGACGAGCGGCAATTACATCGAAGCGCTCGATCATTACCGCCGCGCCTCGGCAGTCGACCCCGACAACATCAACATCCTCATGCCGTACGCGCTGCTCTGCTCGCACTTGGAGATGAACACCGAGGCCATCGCCGCGGCGCGCCACGTGCTGCGGCAGCGCCCGACCGACGTCGTCGCCGCGGCCGCGTACACAACGCTCGTCGAAGCGCTGCGCGCCGAGGGGAACTTCAAGGACGCCAATCGCGCGCTTGAAGAAATGCTGCGCGACTACACATCGAACTACGCAAAATCGATCGCCTATTACGAAAAGGCCTATAACCTGGCCGAGATGGAAGAGAACCTCGACGAGGCTCTCGAATCCGCGCAACTGGCGCTCCGCTATTCACCAAAAGAGCTGAAACAGTTCCCGCTCGCCGCGCTCGGCTGGGTCTACTTCAAACGCCGCGAGTTCGACAACGCCGTCGATTTCCTGAACAAATCTGCCGACCTCGGCCCCACCGCCACAAACCTCATGCACCTCGGCATGGCCCTCCTCGAAAGCGGCCAGAAAGATCGCGCCCGCCAGGTTTTCCGCCGAGCCAAGAGCTTCAAAGCACAGGGAGCAGGCCTCGAAGAAAAGATTCTCGAGCAGATACGTTCGACGACGAAGCTCATTGACCGCTTGCACGCGAAGCGGCGGCGGACGGCGAATAAGGCGTAAGACCCGTCTCAGCCAGAAACGAACAGCGGCCCCTCGCGGGGCCGCATAAAAGCCATCGGGATTAGCCGTTGGCGCTGTTGCTCGAAGCAGCGTATTGACCGCAACTTCAGAATGTCAACCCCGGACGCGCCATTGGCCGCATGCGCGGATTCGTCTGGTTTCGTTACACCGCCACTCCGATGCGCGCATAGAGCGTCTCAGGCGCGATATCAGCTCCGTTCGGCCACGTGATCGTTCCGAGCTCCTGATCTATTCGGACCTGCTTGAAATACTCGACGTCGTGGAGCGGCTCGAAGACAGGTCCACGAAGCGACCCCTTGAGGTCAACTTCTCCCTCGGTGCCATCCTCAAATCGCAGCCAGACAACGTGGTCACGCACGTGGCGGACATCGACAACATCAACCAAGTCCATCGTCTTACTCCAGTGGCTCAATCTTCTTTGGTGGCTTTCCTTCGTTAACCAGCAACCAATTCTCTTGCAGTTCCGATTGATGAAGTTTCCACCATTCAAGTATCAGCCCGACAGCTCTCGGCGGCAACCTGCCCCTGACATTACCGTCGGCGATTTCGACCGCGATCTTCCCGTTTCCGTATCGGGCGTGAAAGTGCGGAGGAGGATGTTCGTCGTGATACATCGTGATCACGATTCCGAAAAATCTGCTGACCTCGGGCACCTCACAATTCTACCGCTCGACAGGAGACTAGAACGCCCCCAGAACTGTCCCCTACCGCCGCGGCTTCGCCAGCCTGACCGGGCTGATCGTCTGCGCGGAGATGTGGATATCGCCTTCTTCGGCGTAGAGGTCGACGCGCTCGCCGCCGCCGTTGATTTTGCCGGTGGCGTGGATGCGGGTTTTGGTGCCGGCCTGCTCGCGGCGGATGGTGAGGCCGGTGAAGTCGATGGTGATCTGGTTCATGTCCGGATTCGAAGTCAGGATCGTGGCGTCGATGTCGGCGCCGAAGCGCGGGCTCACGTTGAGAATCACGTTCCCCTGGTTCGTACGCGCCGCCATTTTGAGAGTTCGCTGACGGGGATCGCCGGTGATGGTGATGTCGCCCGAGGTCGTCTCCGCCTCGATCGCGCCTGACGTTTGCTGGACGATGATGTCGCCGCCGCCGGAGCGGAGCGTCATCGGACCGCCGGCGTAGACCACGCGAATCAGGCCGCCGGCCGTGGCCACGTCCCCTCCCGCGCGCGCGGCGCGTACGAGGATGTCTCCCGCCCCGGTGCGGGCGAAGAGCGGGCCGACGATATCGCCGAGGTTCAGAGGGCCGCCCATCGAGGTCACGTTGCACTGACCGAATACCGTGCCCAACTCCACTTCGCCTGCGCCGGTCTCGACGTTCGCATTGCCGCGAACCTCGCCGACCGCCACGTCGGCAACCGACGCGGCGAACGTCCAATCGCCGGTAACGAACGGCAGTTGAATCTTCTGGGACGGACGAAGAAGCACGTCGCTCTGCGCACGATGATGCTCCGGCGGGTTATTGCGCATGGACGAGGCCTGGCTGATGTTCGAGCCCTTGGCCAGCAGAAGCACCCGCCCCATCATCGTCGTGGTATTGATCGTCGGTCCGCCCGGTCCATTGATCTGGCCTCGGAAAATCGTTCCGACAAATCGGGGTGCGCGAATCGGAAACGTCGTCAGGATGTCGCCGTTGAGCGTGTCCGCAATCCAGTCGAACTTCGCGGAGGCCGGCACATAGACGTCGATGTCGGCGTTGACCGCCTGCACCTCCGCCTTGGCCATCGGCCTGTCCTGATAGTCGTAGATGACGCGGCCGTTGACGATGCTGATGGCCGACGCGCCGGTCACGTCTTCCATGATCAGCGTGCATAAGAATCCGTTGACCGTCACACTGCCGTGGACGTGCGCGACGCGGATATGGTCCGCCGATTTCGATCCAATTTTCACGGCGATGTTCTTCGGAACGCGAACGGTGAAATCGACCGTGGCGTGCGCGTTGCGCAGCGGCGGCATTACGGTGCGGATCAGGCGGACTCTCGAGTCGCCCTCGAAGCTGATGACCACGGCATCTGCCGCTTCTCGCAACGCAGTTGGATCCGCCGCGGTAATCGATCGCTCCGCGGTGACCGAAATTACGGAGCCCTCGCCTCCGATGACGTCGATGCTGCCAAAGGGATTATCGATCCAGACCGAGCCGGTCGGATCGACCGGAAACTCGCGCACGATCCGGTTGGCGGGCGCGAAGCTCGTCGCCATCAGTTGCGTCGCCGGCAAGAGCGCCGCGACAACGATCAGGATTCGAAGACCAGGTTTCATCGGGGTTGAATGCTGCTCAGAGCCTCTGCCGCTTTGACGCGAACGTAGACGTTTTCGTCACCCTGCGACGCTTTCTTGCGCAGCGTGTCCACCATCTCGGGATTGAGTGCCACACCGCTTCTTGCAAGCTTCGCAAGCGCTTCGACCGCCTTCACGCGGACGGCCGGATTGGGATCGTTTTTCAGTGCTTCGACGAGCGCGTCGCGCGTGCCGTCCGTCATCGCCGACTGCATCGATTGGAGCGTGTCCGCCGCCTTGATGCGCACGCCCTGGTGCTCATCGTTGCGAAGCACGTTCGCCAGCGCCTCGGTGATCTCGGGGTCGGGATTGCCGACGCGCGAGTACGTCGCGCGCACCCAGTCGATCGCACGCGAGCGCGACGGCGACATCTTGTCTTCGTTCTCGAGGACGTAGCGCAGCAGCCGGACCATGCTCTTGTCCGTCGGACGGCCAGTCACCGTCACGTGCGAAGTGATGTCGAACGAGACGCCAATCTGCTGATTGGAAGGCGAGGCATCGCTGAACTGGACGTTCTGGATGTCCGGCCGGCCTTCGATCGTGGGGCTGATGGAAGCAGCAGGAAGGACTCGCGATTCGGCGATCGAGTAGGACGGAACGGCGGGCATAGCCTGTTGAATCGCCGTGACCTGCGCCGGTGTCGGCGTCAGCGCGACCTGAGGAGTTGCGCGATGGCCGGCGTAAAACGCGCTGCCTCCAACGATGACGACCGCTGCGGCCTCGGCCAGCCAGCGCGCGGCACTGGGGCGCCGGAAAGGAACCACGTTCGTCCGTACTACCGAGGCAGGGGAGATCTCGGCGAGGAATCGCTGCTTCGCGCGCGCCGGGGGCTCGACGGAGGGCAACGTCTCCAGGAGAAGCCAGGTCTCCTTGAATGCCGACCACTCGCTCGCGCAAGCGGCGCAGTTCTCGATGTGCTGGTGTGTCAGCTCACGCTGCGCCGGGTCGAGAGCCTCGGTGAGCAGCAACGGCATCGTTTCCGTCATCACACTGCATTCAGACATCGGTCACCTCCACGGGCATCGCCGGTGAGTGCTTTCTTGAGCACTTCCATGGCGCGAAACACTCTCGTTTTCACCGCCCCTTCGGAGCAGCCGGAGATCTGCGCGATCTCCGCATACGACAGCCCCTGATAACGCGACAGGAGAATCGCTTCGCGCTGATCGGGCGAGAGCAACGTCAGCGCTTTCTGTATCCGTTGTTCGTCTTCCCGCCGCTCCAGATTCCGTTCGGGAGAGAGCTCGGCGGGCGCCGGAAGGGAGATCAGAACGTCCTCCCCTTCCTTCGATCTGTTCTCCGCTTTTCTCAGGTAATCGCGGCACCAGTTGGCCGTGATCGAAAAAAGCCAGGTCGACAGTTTCGCGCCACCATGAAACTGGTTCGCATGCTTCATCATCTTGACAAAAACTTCCTGAACCGCGTCTTCCGCCGCCTCGCTGTTTTTCAGGAAGCGGTACGCGAAGTTGTAGATCCGACTCGAATAACGATCGTAAAGCTCTGAAGCGGGAGAAAAATCACCCGCCTGAACGATGCTCATTAACTCCTGATCGCTCAGGTGTTTCATCTCCCGATCTCGTTCATTCGACGCAGTCATCACAGAAAGGTTACGGACGGACTGGCGCAACAACAGCGACCGCGGGTTCATTCGACGGATCAGGCCGCTCGATGAATGCGATGACGATCGCGAAGAGGTCGAGCATCACCCAGAAGACCTCGGTATCGCCAAAGTTGAACTCGAAAAGACCGGCCGCGCCGAGGCTGGCCACGACGACGACTCCGATCTCAGCGAACTTCGTTGAAGGACCGCCCCAGGCCCGCGCGCAATCCCGTAGAAAAAGGCCTTGCAGAAACAGGTACGCGACCAGTGCGAGAACACCGCGCTCGGCCAGAAGCTGGATGACGTTGTTGTGCAGATGAGGGATCCGAAACCGCGGCGCGTCGTGCTTGCGGTAGAGCGGATAGATCTCCTTGACGTTCGCCGGCCCCACTCCGAACACCGGATAGTCTTTGATGATCTCGACTCCGGCCTCGGCCATGCGAATTCGATCGAGGTTCGATGACTGCCGCGTGTCGAAGCTGGAGATGACCCTGCTGAAAAGCGGCAATGGCGCGAAGCTGATCGCGATGATCGCCAGCGGCACCGCCCAAGCCAGCGCCCTGGGCCACTTGAGGATCAGCAGTACGGCGATGCCGACGATCCATCCGAGCCAGGCGCTTCGCGTGAACGTGATCAGGAGCGCGAAGTTCGTCACGGCCGCTCCGGCAATCAGCCAGATGTTCCCCGCTTCGTAGATCCAGAGCACGATGAAGATCAGCGCCACCGGCAGCAAGAGGCCGGACAGCGTCATCACATGCGCAGTCGGACCGGTGATGCGATGCTCGAGATCGCGAAAGCCGCCCGCGGTGAGGTACTGCGCCAGTCCCATCGACGAGGCGGTAGCACCAAACACGAGAACCATCCGCACCGCAGTCGCTCGAAATCGCGCAACGTTCCGGAGCAGGATCAGCGCAGCAGGAAAGAGCAATATCTTGCCCCACAGCGCCGCCTCGCCAAACGAATGAATCTGCCGAGTCGCCACTAGCGCGGAGATCGTGGAGGCCAGTCCGTAGAGCGCGAGCGGGACGTAGAGAATGTGAAACGACGGCACGAGCAGGCGCTTCCAAACGCACCAGCCAACCATCGCCATCGTCGCGAACGCGAAGACCTCGGACGACGCGACCCATCCGGCGCAGAAAAGGTGTCCGACGTAGAAGAGGAGAGCGAGTGCGACCGGGAGCGGTGTTTCTTCAGGAACGTCCAGACGACGCTTGAGGAACACGGCGCTTCGTCACGCTTCTTCGAACGCTTCGTCGACGAGCATGACCGGGATGTCGCTGACGATGGGGTAGACGCGGTGACACTTCACGCACTGCAGCCCTTCTTCGACGACGAGCTCCTCGCCGCGCATCTTGTCGCGGAACTTGTCGCGAACGGTGACGCGCCTGGCCTCCGAAAGCGGGACCGGACGCACCTCTTCCTTGCAGATCGGGCAGGCCAGAATCTCGAGCAGTTGGGGCTGGATCGCCATGGCGGCGCGGAGTGTAACATCGCGGTCTCGCGGTTGCGAGGTCGTGGGGGCTTACCCGCGGAACCTCGAAAACCGCGCGACCTCGAAACCGCATGAAAGTCCTCCACCTCGCCGCAGGCAACCGCTGGACTGGCGCCGCCGCGCCTGCATTCGCTGAGACCGCGGCGTTGCGGGAGGCCGGTGTGGACGCGCATTACGCATACGTCGGCGGCTACAAGCTGCAGCAGAAGATCGGGCATCACGACTTTGCCCATCCGCTTGTGGCCAAGGCGCAGAACCCGTGGTCGTTTGCACGCACCGTTGATGGCTTGGCGCGGCTGATCAGCCATCATCGTTTCGACGTCGTCCACGCGCATCTCACGTACGACCATTGGCTGGCGCTCTTCGCGTGCCGAGGGACCGGCGCGGCGATTGTGCGAACGTTTCACGCTCAGCGCGTCGTTCGCTCCGATCCGTTCGCGCGATGGCTCATCGCCCGCTCCGACGGCATCCTCGTCAACAACGCTTCCTTCGCCGATCTCGCGCCCATTCGCGATCGCCGTCCGCGCTTCACACCGCCACCACTCGATCAGCGGCAGTTCACTCCCGACGGACCCGACGTGCGATCGCAGTACGGACTGGGTCCGGACACGCTGTTGCTCATGGCAATCGGGAAGCTGTCGAAGGATCGCGGTTTCGAAGACGTCCTGCGTACCTACGCGCTGGTGCGGCGCGAGAACGCCAACGCGCGGCTGATGATCATCGGCCACGGCGAGCACCGGCCCGCCCTCGAAGCGCTGGCGCGCGAGCTTGCGATCGATGTGATCTGGGCCGGCTATCACGAGGACGATCTCGGCGATCACTATCGCGCCGCGGACATCCTCTTGTTCACCGCGCGCGGATCCGACGAAGGGCATCGCGCCGTTCTGGAGGCGATGGCGTGTGGCGTCATCCCGGTCACCTTTCCCATCGCCGGAATGCCTGCGCTCCTCGGCGATCTCAGCGACTCGTTGATCGCGAGCGCCGGTTCTCCTGAAGCCGCTGCGCAAACGGTCGCCGCGATCGCGCGCGGCGATATCGCCGGTCTCCGGAAGCGCGCGTACGAGCAGTCGGACAAGTTCGGCTATCCGCGCGCGGCGGAGCGTCTCATCGAAGCGTACGACGATTTCATAGCGTCCTCAGGACCGCGCGGACGGGGCTCGCATCGGCCCCTTTGATGCGCAGCGGTAGCGCGATCAGTTCGTACTCGCCCTCGTCGACACCGTCGAGCACGAGACCTTCGATGATGGCCATGTCGTTCCAGGCGAAGGCGTGATGCGCTTCGAGCGCCTTCGAATCGAATGGATCGACCGAGGGGGTGTCGATGCCGATGAGACGCACGCCGTGATGGTAGAGATCATCGACAAGCTCCGGCGAGAGGCTGGCGAAGTCGTTGTTCCAGCGGCGATGATCGGGAAACGTGCCGGTGCGGAAAAGTACCCGAGGGGCGGAGATCGTGTCGATTTTGTCGGCAACGTGGTCGGACGTGATTCGCTCGCCGCGAGCGACATCGACGTGCACGACGACGCAACGGCCAAGGTAGAGGTCGAGCCCGCGCATGGCGATATCAGATCCGCCGGCAACGTAGTGGCTGGGAGCATCGGCGTGCGCGCCGACGTGCAGCGAGACGCGAATGTCGCTCAGCGTGAGATTAGCGCCGTCGTTCATATCGGCGTTGACCGTCCGTACGAACGGCGTGTCGCCCGGCCAGACGTTGATCGTGGCGTCGATGATGGGCGAGATATCGATGAGCGTCATCGGGCTGCCGCGATGATCTTCATCTCCACCGCGATCGGCGTCGGCAGCGAGTCGACACCAACCGTGGTTCGTGTGGGCTGAATGTGGCCGAGGAGCGCAGCGTAAACACGGTTGAATGCGTCGAAGTCGCGTTTCATGTCAGTCAAATAGACAGTCACGTCGAGGATTTTCTCCAGCGAGCTGCCCGCTTCTTCGAGAATCACACGGACGTTGTCGACCGTGGCCCGCGTCTGCGCCTCGATGCCGAGCGGGATTTCGTTGGTCACCGGACGGCGCGGACCGATGCCTGAGAGAAAGAGAAGATCGCCAACGCGCCGCGCGTGCGGATAGGCGCCCACGGGCGCGGCGGCGCGCGAGGTAACGACGGTGTCGCTCGTCACCTGAGTCGTATCGCTGGCGCTTGGGACGATGCCCGGGTCCGACGTCATCTCGCTCTCGCGGTGAACATCCGGCCCTGCTTCGATCACGTTATGCGATTCGAGTCCAGTTCCCTGTTCCGCCGGCCCTTCATCGAACTCCTTCTCGAAATCGAGCGCTTTGTTCGGATTCGGCGTCAGCTCGACGATGGCGTTGCCCGTGCCCCAGACCGGCTGGTAATCCCATACTTTGCCATCGTATTTGTTGTTCTCACCGGCTAGTGCGGCCAGCCACCAGATGGCTTTGAAGCCCATGTCGGCGTTGGCTTCGCGGCCGAACTCGCGAGCCACCTGCGCGACGTCCTCGAGCCGTCCTTCGCCGAGCATCTCCAGGATCTTTCGGTTCCACTCGTCGTCCTTCGAGGACGAGATTTTGTCGTGTGCCGGATCGATATCGCCGACTTCGTAACGGTTCGAGAGATTCGAGACGATGACGACGATCGCCTTCTTGCCGTAGCGCTCGATCGCGGTGCGCGCGGCGCGGCCGAGGGCGCGCGTTTCGTCGCGCTCCGCGTAGATGTTGCACGAGACCATCGACGCCGGAATGGCGTTGTTCGGAGTGAGGAGCTTGAGCGCGACGACGGTCCCGGTGTCGATCGGGAAGCCGTGATACGCGACGGTCGCGGTCTGCATCCCCAGCTCTTTGCAGATGCCGGCGTAAAGCGCTCCGAATTCGGGATCGACGCGAAACGA
Source organism: Thermoanaerobaculia bacterium (assembly GCA_034664845.1). Lineage (GTDB taxonomy): Bacteria > Acidobacteriota > Thermoanaerobaculia > Gp7-AA8 > Gp7-AA8 > JADGNZ01. The sequence continues at coordinate 33,563 of JAXDGW010000065.1, forward strand.
GTAGGGGATCTCGCCGAGCTCGTACCAGTTCTGATCGACCAGCGTCCATTTCGGATTGGGGTCGGTTTGAAAGAGGTGGCCGATGACGGAGAACCACTGCGTCGAATAGAGCAGGATCAACTCGGCGCCGGAGCGTTCGATCTCGCGGCCGACCGCCTCGTAGCTCGCCTTGAGCGATGCCCATCCGGCGTTGCGGTCCGCGCCGAGAAGGATGTGCGGCTGGCCCGGGACGAGGTAGGCCTTCTGGATCAAGCTGCTCACGATCAGTGGACGTACGAGTCGGACTCGATGTCGACGTTGCGCGATTGCACGATGGAGGTCGCCAGCAGTGCGCGGCGTCCGATCTCTTCCCACTGTTCGGATTTGACGAGATC
>JAXDGW010000066.1:0-38761 GCA_034664845.1 Thermoanaerobaculia bacterium
GATGTTGCCGTATGGCAGCTCTTCCACGGCCTGACTGGAGTGGAGAAGATAGTCGATGTGAATCTCGAACTCCGACTTCCCCTCGCGGAACGCGCGCGCCGCCGCGCGATGGCCACGCACGCCGCGAACATTCGCCTCCGTCAGGCAGGCGATCTCGTAGTCCGTTTTCCAAGAGCGCTCGAAGTGCAGCGCGTTCAGCAGCGCCTCGGGGTTGACCTCGCCGCCGTGAAGATCGCTCGCCTCGCCGACGAATGCGGTGCGTCCGCTCGCCGGGAAGAATTCTTTCGCCGCCTCGGCGCTGCCGATCACGCGGATGTCGAAGTGATCGGTCCAATATCCGCTCGGCGCGCCCGCCGGCTTGTACCAGTAATCAATCGGTTGGTAGTAGACGAGCAGCGGCGTCTTGCCGGGCGTGTAGACGATGAAGCAGTGCGGGTTGTCGACGATCGGCAACCACGCCTTGAAGTGCGGATTGACCTTGAACGGATAGTACGAGTCGTCGAGAAATTGAATATGAATCTCGCCGCCAAAGATGATGATGTGATCGAACCCCGCCTCGGCCAGCGCCTTGTCGTGGCGTTCTTTGACGGTCTGCAGATGGGCGGGATACAGCGCGGCGAAACGGTCGTTCATGGCGGGGCGAGGATACAACGGAGTCAGTGTGCGGCGCGCCGGCGAATGGGCGTGTCATCGACGAGGTCGCGAAGCATGAGCAACTGCAAGTCCCTCCCATCGACAGTCACCGTTTCGCGCGTCATCAGCACGAGACGATCGTAGGATGCGCGGGCCATGGCTACGACTGTTCCGGCGCCGCTGAGATCGATGGGTTTGACAGGGATCTCGATGGCTCCTTCAGCACTGACCATCAGCCATCGGTTGCCGAACGCTTCGACCAGGGGAAGGGCGTTGGACCGCATCAAAGGCACCGAAAAGTCGTCCAGCACCTTTCCGTCACGGCTGACGCGGACCGCATAGGTCAACACTTTCTGCGCAGGCGCCTCGAAGTTCGCGAATTCGTGCGCAAGGAGAAGAAACTCGTCATACCCGTTCGACATGGCCACGAGGTACGTGGATGGTGGCGGCGTGATCGGTGTTGACGCAACGGGCGCACCGCGTTCGTCAAGAATCGTGATCGCGAATGTGGTGCCGCTCTTGGAAGCGATGAGAGTTCGGCCCGGGATTCCTGCGGTAGAGGAAATGTCGGCCTGAAGGAGCACATCGGACAGGACGGTCATGTCCGGCGCGATGCGGAGATAGTGATGCTCGACACCGCTGACGAACGTTACGGCCACGTACGCCCCGGCGTCCCACCACGCGCGCATCAAGCGCATGTGCTGGCGAATCAAAACCGGATGCAGCTCGCCGGAAGAGTCAACATGTCCGCCGGTGACGGCTGCATCATAGGAATTGATATCGCCGGTATTGATATCGCCAAAAAGAGCGAAATCGGACCCATTCCATACAACACTTCTGACGCTGATGTCTGTCGCCGACGGCGTCGTACTGGGCGTGATCCCTGTGCGATCAATGCGCGTAAACTTTGCCGCGAACGACTCACCTTTCACATCGTTCCAGACCGGCAGCGCAGCCTCATTCGACGCGCCGAGGATGATGCCCTCCTGAGACACTGGCGCGGTAGCGATCGCCTTCCCGTCTGGTGTTCGCACGGCGCCGGCCGATGTCACAGAGGCAACGCGATCGAATCCATCGTAATAGCTGTGCCAGGCCACCAGATATTCACCTCCGTTGGCAGAGGCACGGGGCCTGAATTCGTAATCCTCCTTCGCGATCTCGAACCAGGGACGGACAGTATTGAGATCGCGGTCCAGAAGAAACCCGCCGATGCCGTGAGGATCGAGCCATCCGCCATGGACCTGGGAGGCCGTCTCCGAGACTGCGAGGAGGTAGTTCGTTCCGTCACCGGCAACTGACGCTTCCCCGATTTCCTGTCCTTGCGGTTGCATGAAGTCCGCTGTCTTCAGCACACCGCGGCCCGGCGAAACGATCGAGATTCGCGTGTAGTACCAGGACGACGAGACGAGAAGTACTCCGTCCGGATGCGCCACAAGAGAGGGGAAAAAGCCCACGGAGGATACCGGTACTTCCGAGGTCACGTTGCCATTGATATCCAGCCAGGTGACGCCGCGGCCAACAATAGCGTAGCCGCCCTTCACTGCTGCCAGGCTCGAGGCGACGGCGGACGCCGGGCCGGAGATTCGCGACTGTTGCGCGCCAGTGGCGTCCAGCACGAGGACCGCGGTGCTCGCGCTCGTTCCGTCAGCGATGACCATCAGGCAGCGCGAACCATTGCACGCAAACCCGATGCTTCCGTTAGTCACTCCGAGTGCATTCGCGTGACCCGAGCGCAGCGTTAACGAGGGGGTCACCGCGATCGTGAAGATCTCTTGCTGCACGGTCCAGCCCAGGACGTAGCCATCATCGGTCGCCGCGGCAAAGGGCGTGGAGGTGACACCCGTGACGAGCGTCCTGGCCTTGTCGTACTGAACGACACCGCTGCGATCGATCGGCGTCGCCACGATCTTGGATCGCGATGGCTGATCCGGCATCGGCTGTGAAGTGAACGCAATGTGGCCATCGCCGAAAGGAAGAATTGTTCCCAGTGAGGCCGGTGCCGATCCGTTTCCGGTTGGCCCGACGCGGCGGGCAGGGCCGAGTTTCGCCGCGTGTGCCAGCGGCGTCAGCGTAAGGAGAACAGCGGCCAGGATTGTTCTGCGCATGTTGATGAGCGTTCAGTCTAAGCCGAAAGCCCTTCGTATGGCCCTATACCGGCGGATTGGCGAGCATTCGTTTCAAAAACTCCCGCACCACTTCCATCGACTCCGGCGTCACGTGGTGTCCCATCGGAAACTCGTGGTACTCCGCACTCAGGCCGTGCTCTTCGAGGATGTGGCGCGTGCGGCGGGCGGCAAGCACTGGGATCATCTCGTCCTGCGTGCCGTGGATGAGTAGCACCGGCAGATCCTTCTGTGCGCGAAGGTCGGGCATGCCGGCCTCGTAGATCGCGCCGCTCATCACGACGACGCCCGCGACCTTCTGCTTGGTTCGAAAACCGACGTCGATGGCCATCATCCCGCCCTGCGAGAACCCTGCGACGACCAGCTTTCCCTCGGGAGTCGGATAGCGCGCAGCCAGCTCGTCGATCAGCGCGATCAGTTTCGTGCGCGAGTCGATGATCGAGTTTCCCTTCGGCGGCCAGCCATCGAACCATGACCAGCCGAACACGTAGCCCGGCGCCGCCTCGAACGGTTTCGCGGCATTCGGAAAGACGAAACGGTAGCCGTCGTCGATCATCGGCGCCAGGTCGGACAGGTCGTGCGCATCAGCGCCGCGGCCGTGCATCACGATGACGAGCGGCATCGCCGCATCATCCGGTTTGCCGCTGGGAACGTTGAGGACGTAACGCAGGGAGAGGTCGTCGTGGTGGGTGAGGGTCATGAGGCGCGGATTGTAAGCAGGGATGGCGTAAAATGCCGGTTTTCCGAGGAGATCCCAGTGCACATCAATGACCTGCTGAAGATCGCTGCCGAACGCCGCGCGTCGGACCTTCACATCAAAGTCGGCTCGCACCCGGTGATCCGCTGCGATGGCGAGCTCGTGCCGCTCGTCGAGCTCAAGCGCCTCATGCAGGAAGACACGATCGCCATGGCCTTCTCGATCATGTCATCGCGGCAGAAGGAAAAGTTCAAGAACAACTACGAGATCGATATCGCCTACTCGGTCCCGGGCCTCGGGCGTTTCCGCTGCAACATCTTTCAGCAGCGCGGCACCGTCGGCATGGTTCTGCGCGTCATCCCGGTCAAGATCCTCTCCATCCGCGAGCTGATGCTTCCCAACATTCTCGAGAAAATTTGCGAGGAGCGGCGCGGGCTGATCCTCTGCACCGGTACGACCGGCTCAGGCAAATCGACCACGCTCGCGGCGATGATCGACTACATCAACGCGCATCGCACCGAGCACATCATGACGGTCGAGGATCCGATCGAGTTCCTGCACCGCGACAAGAAATCGATCGTCAATCAGCGCGAGATCGAAGTCGATACGAAGTCCTTCTCGCAAGCGCTGCGGTCGGCGTTGCGTCAGGATCCCGACGTCATCCTCGTCGGCGAAATGCGCGACTACGAGACGATCGAAACGGCGCTCACCGCCGCCGAGACCGGCCATCTCGTGCTGTCAACGCTGCACACGATGGACGCCACCGAGACGATCAACCGCATCATCTCGGTCTTCCCGCCGCACCAGCAGAAACAGATCCGCCTGCAGCTCGCGGCGGTGCTCAAAGCCGTTGTCTCCCTGCGCCTCCTGCCGCGCGCCGATGGCCTGGGCCGCGTGCCCGCTGCCGAAGTCATGATCTCGACCGGCTACATCCGGGACTGCATCGAGAACAAGGAAAAGACGAAGCTGATCAAAGACGCGATCTCCGCTGGTACCTCTCAATACGGCATGCAGACGTTCGATCAGTCGCTGTACGTGCTCTATAAGAACGGTCTGATCACGCTCGACGAAGCGCTGCGCCGCGCCTCGAACCCCGATGAGTTCCGCCTCAAACTGCAGGGCATCCAGTCGACGTCGGATATGGCACGCGAGGAGATGGATTCGAAGCTGGCGGTGAGCAGCGACAGCGATCCATTCGCGGACGAGTCGCCGTTCGATTTCTCGAATACGGTGTGAGGGGGCGAGTTGCCCAAGCGCGGCTGTCATCCTGAGCCGCCGCAGCCGCCCCTCGATTCATTGCGCTCGCCCCGGCAGGCATCGGCGGCGGAGGACGGTCGAAGGACCCCCTCCCGATGTGCCGGTCGGGCGGCAAGATCACGATGCACATGCGAAGGGGGTCTTTCGACCGTCCTTCGGCACTTCGTGTCCTTCGGCGGCTCAGGATGACAGCGATGTCCCTCTGTCTGGGCTGCGAGCAGCGGCGCGACTAAACTCCGGCCGTGCAAGGTGATTCTGCGGCCGCGACTCAGGTTCCATCAAGGGTGAGACGTACACGTCTGACGATCCTCGCGGTCGCCGCGCTGCTCGTGGCCATCCGCATCACGCTGCCATCCGGCGCCTTCTGGATCAGCGATGCCGGCAATAAAAATCTCGTCGCGAAAAACTTCGCCGCCGGCGGCTATCGCCACATCTCCATCGGCTATCCGGCCGCTGACATCGATCCCACCTTCCGCTGGTTCCCTGCCGCCGGCGGCCACTTTCGCCGCCTCGGCGGGCACTACTTTTCGATCGTGCCGTGGGTCTTTCCGCTGCTCTCCGCGCCGTTCGGCACACCTTGGATTCCGCTTGCCGCGGGCATCGGGATTCTGATGATGGTGCCGGCGCTGCTGCGAGCGGCGGGAAGTGACGCCGATCCTGCGTTGGCGGTGCTCGTGAGCGCGTTCGCCACTCCGCTGGCCTTCTATTCGCTCGACTTCTGGGAGCACACGCTGGCCACACTTCTCGCCACCGCGGCGGTGGTTCTGCTGCTGCGCCGCGCCCCATGGTTGGCGGGACTTGCAGCGGGCGCCTCGATCGTCATTCGCGACGAAGGCTATGTTTTTCTCGGCGCCGTGATCATCGCTCTCGCCGTTTCGAGAGAACTGCGCGTGTTGACCGCACCGGTTTTCGCCGGCGCCGCGATCGTGGTGGCGCCGTACTGGATTGCGCAATGGATGATCTTCGGCAACCCGCTCGGCCTACACATCCTTGCCCACGCAGCGGATGAAGGCGTAGTGCTCCCTCTACGCCTTCTTCGGAATGTCTTCTACTTCCTCTTCCAGTTTCACGACCGACCGGCAATCGCGGCGCTTCTCGCGGTTCCAGCGGCGTCGGCCATCGTCGTCGGATTCCGGCGCGCCGGTCCACAAAACGCTGAGGATTGGCGCGGCGTCATTCCGGCGGCCCTCGCTGGCCTCGCCTCGCTCATCGGCGGCATCCTGTGCATCATCGACCCCGATCCCATCGTCAGCACGATCTGGACGCAGGGTCTTTTCCTCTTTCTTCCGCTCACCGCGCTCTTCCTGATCCGATGGCGTGAGTTGGTCACGGGCAGTGATGCGATGGCCGTGATCGCACGGATCGCGGCGATCTACATTCTGCTCATGCCGTTGATGCTGCGCGCGAATTGGAGCGGCATCGTCTGGGGTCCGCGCTATTTCCTCACCATCATTCCGCTGCTGGTCGTGCTGTCGCTTCGGCGTTCGAAGCTGGCGGTGGTTTTGATCGCGGTTTGCTTCGCGCTGGAGATTCACGGTCTGATCCTTCTCCGGCGCAAGCTCGATGCGACGTCGCGACTCGCAGCGCTGGTTCGCACCGCGCCGCAGGCCGTCATCAGCGACGTCTATTGGCTGCCCGAGGAGCTGAGCGCGCTTTACTTCGAGAAGAAGTTCATGCAGCCGCCCGACGACCGCGAGCTTCTCGCTGCGCTGGCCACTCTGCGCGCGGCGGACGTGCGCGAGCTCACCGTCGTTCTGTCGCCGCGCTATCGCTGGTATTCACCGCGCGCCCGTGCGCTTTTGGAGGCGATGGCTATTCGGCGCTTCCATTTCGATCCGCCCGGCGTGCCTCTGCTGCGCGTGGATGTTCTCGTCTGTGACCTTCGGCCTCGCCCCGAGAATCTTCTGCAGCGTTGAGATGGTTGAGGCTCGGGTGGACATCAATGCCTGCTACCTCGCCGCGATGCGTATTCTCAACCATCGCTTCAACAGCGAGGCGGAGTTGCAGCGCAAACTGTCGCTGAAAGAGTTCCCGCCCGAGGTAGTCACTGCGACGATCGAGAAACTGCGCCGGGAGAAGTGGCTCGACGATGCGCGTTTCGCGGCCTCGTTCGTGCGCACGCGCGTGCGCAAAGGTCTCGGGCGCCATCGCATCAGCCGCGAATTGACGGCGGCCGGCGTGGAGAGCGAAACGATCGCCCGCGCACTCGACGAAAGCGTTCCCGATCACGATGAGCGCGCGGCCGCCGTGGTGGCAGCGCGCAAACGATTGGCGGTCATCCGCAGGCGCGAAGAGGATGTTGCGAAGATCCGCGAGAAGCTCGTCGCTTATCTTTTTCGCCAGGGCTACGACAGCAGCCTTGCGGTGGATGTCGTCCGCGAAGTGACGCGGAAGGGGATCAACGATGATTAGCGGCCGCCCCTCGGACGACGAGTTTGCAACCTACGCAAAGACGGACATCGATTACGTGGCCGGCGACGACGCGGTCGGAGCGCTCGTCGCGCAGGGAAGGGAAGTGGCGGCACTCCTCGCGTCGCTCGACGAGGAGACGATTCGCGCGCAGCGTTATGCGCCAGGCAAATGGACGGTCAAGGAAGTGATCGGCCATCTCATCGACGACGAGCGCATCTTCGCGTATCGCGCGCTCTGCGTAGCGCGCGGCGATACGCGGCCGCTTCCGGGATTCGACGAGAACGAGTACGTCGCTGCGGCCGATTTCGAGTCGCGCACGATCGCGTCGCTGATCGACGAATATCGCAGCGTGCGCGCCGCGACACTCTCGCTTTTCGAAAGCCTGACCGCCGAGGAGTGGGTGCGCCGAGGGAACGTCAACGGCTACGAAGCCTCGGTGCGCGGACTGGCCTTCCACATGGCCGGGCACGAGCTGCATCATTTGCGCACGTTGCGGGAAAAGTATCTGCCGTAGTCAGCGCTCTCACTCGCCCCGGATTTCTCGCATCGCCCGAACGTCGAGCGCCTTCTCCCCCGCGCTTTTCAGCGGGGGGAGAAGGTGGCGAAGCCGGATGAGGGGGCATTCGCAGACCTCATCTGTGCATGAGCAGGATCACGGGTGCGTTCCTCGTGCAAGAAGATCGTGCTGGTCATCGGCAAGTCTCCTCATCCGCCTTCGGCACCTTCTCCCCCTGCTGAAAAGCGCGGGGGGAGAAGGCGAGCGATGAGAGTTCGACGGAAAAGATTCAAGAAGACAGCGATTTGGTGAGGAGGTGCGTAGGTCAAAGAATCACGACTACCGCCCCTCCAACCACCCCTCCAGTTCCCGCATCGCAGTGTCGTGCTGCACGAGGTAGCGCTCCAGCGCCAACGGGTTGGATCGCATCGTGACGACGCCCGGTTTGACGGTCACCGCCGCCTCGTAACCTGCGGCCTTGGCGGCAGCGATCACATCGTCGTCGTAGTTGCCGTATGGGTATGCGAGAAATCGCACGGGCTGACCCGTGGCGGAGGCGATCAAGCCGCGGCTGCAGCGCAATTCATCGGCGAGGAAGGCGGCGTAGTCGTCGCCGGCCAGGTCCAGGTGGCGTGCGCGGGCCAGGAACGGGTGCGAGTAGGTATGGCTCTCGATGTCCACTCCCTTCTTCGCCAGCGCAGCCACCTCGGCCCACGTCAGGTTGTAGGGATGGCTGAAGTGGCGGTCGATCACGCGCGGGTAGACGAACGCGGTGAAGGGCCAGTGGCGTTTCGACAACTCCGCCGCGACCTCGCTCCCGGTCGAGCGCCAGCCATCGTCAATGGTGATCACGGCGGAGCGCGCCGGGAGAGACGGCCGCCGTCCCGCAAGGTAGTCGACGACATCTGCCAGCGCGATGACCTCGTAGCCGTGCGTATCGAGCGCGTCCATCTGCTGCCGGAACGTTTCCGTGCTGACCGTGTAGCGGGCCATCTCGTCGGCGGCCGGCGCCGAGGCGTTCTGACGAGGAATCACGGCATGAGGAGGAAGGCCGTCTTTTTCAACTTCGTGGTAGCCGAGGATGATGATGCGAGGCTGCGAGACGTTGGTGAGCGTGGCGAGCGCCAGAGCGAGAGCGAAGATGTGCACCTTGCCCAGGTAATCAACGGATGTGCCACGTGGCGATGGGCGATACCCGGCCATTTCCTGATTCGATGAGAGCGAGTACATCGCTGCGAGCGATTTCGAGTCGCGAACGCTCGCTCTCTCCTGATGAATACCGCAAGCGTGCGCGCGGCAACATCGCGCTGTTCGAAACCTCACTCCCGAGGAGTTGATCGGCAGGAAACGTCAACGGCTAGGAGGCCTCGGTGCGCGGACCTGCCTTCCACATGGCCGGGCACAAGTTGCACCATCTGCGAATTCTGGGAGAAAAGTACTTAAGTCCCTTCCGGGAGAGGCGTCTCTTCAATTGCTTCGAGGATCCGCGAATGCTCTGACGAAGCTCTAGTGCCGATTCGTGAGCTCATCGCAATAGCCCCGCAGGAAACCTGAGAACGCCCCCGCCGCCAACACTATGGGCGACCCAAAGGCTACCGTCGGGCGACGCCGCGAGAAATCCTGCTGCTGTCGGAGTGCTCAGAGTGGCTCCGGTGTCAATGACGTTCGTGGTTCCGTTTGGTCTAATGACGAGGAGTGGCCCAGCAAACGTCTTTCCGCCAAGAAAGATCGAGAGGTAGCCTTCTAGTGCGTAAATCGTACCCGACGGGCCAGAGGCAAGGGCATAAAGGTTGTTATGTCCGACATCGGCGACAGTCTGGCTGGCATAGTCGCCTGTGATCCGAACGATCAGGCCATGATCGTCAGGATAGCGACAGACAACGCGGTTGCACGGTCGGCAAGCCACCGCCAACAAGAAGGCATCGGGGCTGGAAGTTACTGCGCTGATTGGTTTGCCTTCCAGCTCTGGGAACCGATGTTCCACGAGAACTCCTTCAGCGTCTACTGACCCGACGCGGCCGCTCTCGGTCACGAACCACATCTTTCCATCCGGACCAGCGGCGATAAGAGTTGGGCGGGCTAGCGATTCAGTCAGCGAGAATTCAACTGTGGTGGCGGTCTCGACGCTGACGAACCCAACACGATTCTGCGCTCGATCCGTGAACCAGGGCCGCCCGTCATGGTCTAAAGCCAACCCTGAGATGAAGCCTGCGCGAGGAAACGACCTTGGGGGTTCACCTTCCCTGACTCGAGCAATGGTTTCCGATGCCCCCAGCCACAGCAACCCGGAGGAGTCCACAACCGCATAGTCTGCCGCTCCTGCAACTGCAATGCTGGTAATCGTGCCGTCGACTGAAAGGTGATAGGCAGCTTCCGGTCCAAAAAAGTTTGGAAGAGCCCACACCGAGCCATCCGGCGCAGTAGCCAGTGCGGTAATGCCATCGAGAGCAATGTGGTAGTGACTTAGTCCGCTCACGGGCAGGCTGGCGCGGCGCCGTTCTCCGCCCAATGTGCGCACCGCCACGAGGGCAAGAATGAGAGCCAGAAACAGCGTTGCTGATCTCGCGCTTTTCATACGCTAACTACGGCTCCCCAAGTGCAATCGTCCACGGTTACTGCGGACTGCCGGTCCCGATTCCCACCTGGTAGCGCGAAGTGGCCGATCGCTCGCAATTCAATTCGCGCCTGTGGCGCGAAACGATGCAGGGATGACACCGTCCACCCCCGCTGTTACGATCTCGCGCTTTCAGGAGAGTCCTTTTTGCCGACCACCAATCAGATCCGCCAGCAGTTTCTCGAGTTCTTTGAGAAGAACCAGCACCGCCGTGTGTCGAGCTCCTCGCTCGTCCCGGCGGGCGACCCGACGCTCCTCTTCACGAACGCCGGGATGAACCAGTTCAAAGACGTTTTCCTCGGGCGTGAGCCGCGCGACTACAACCGCGCCACGACGTCGCAGAAATGCGTTCGCGCCGGCGGCAAGCACAACGACCTCGAGAACGTCGGCCGCACCGCGCGGCATCACACCTTCTTCGAGATGCTCGGCAACTTCTCGTTCGGCGATTACTTCAAAGAGGATGCGATCAAGCTCTGCTGGGATCTCATCGTCAACGTCTGGGGCCTCGAAGTGGAGCGGCTATGGTTCAGCGTTTTTGAAGGAGGCGACGGCGTTCCTGCCGACGATGAGGCGGCCGCGCTCTGGGTGAAAGCGGGCGCGTCGCCCGACCGCGTGCTGCGCTTCGGCAAGAAGGACAATTTCTGGTCGATGGGCGATACCGGCCCATGCGGGCCGTGCTCCGAGCTGCACTACTTCCGCGGAGACGACATGTCGAAGAACGTCGCCGCGCTCGTCAATGGCGAGGGCGACGACACGATGGAGATCTGGAACCTGGTCTTCATGCAGTACGACCGCGGCGCCGACGGTGTCCTCACGCCGCTTCCGGCGCCGTCGGTCGATACCGGCATGGGGCTGGAGCGGATCGCCAGCGTGTTGCAGAAGGCATCGACGAATTACGACATCGATCTGTTCACGCCGATCATGCAGAAGATCGAAAGCGTGAGCGGCTATGCGTACAGCGGGAAGATGGATGACGAGCTTGATACGGCTGTGCGCGTGCTGTGCGACCACTCTCGGGCGGCTACCTTCCTCATCTCCGACGGTGTGATTCCGTCGAATGAAGGACGAGGTTATGTCTTGCGGCGCATCATCCGCCGCGCTATCCGCTTTGGCCGCAAGTTGCCGAGGCCTGTTCTGCTTTCTGATCTATCCAACAGCGTATTTCACGCTATGAAATTCGCTTATCCCGAGTTGTCGCAGACAGGCCCCGCAGTTCTCAACTGGCTACACGCCGAAGAGGAGCGCTTTGCAAAAACGCTCAGTTCAGGTGTTGAGCGCGTCGGCGCGGTGCTCGATGCCATTCGCGCGCGCGGCGAGCGGACCATCTCGGGTGAGGAGCTCTTTCGCCTCTACGACACGTTCGGCATCCCGGTCGATCTGATCGGAGAGATGGCGGAGGAAGAAGGGGTCACCCTCGATCGGGAAGGATTCGAAACGATGATGGCCGATGCGCGCGTGCGTGCGAAGGCGTCATCGAAGTTTGCGATGTCCGCCGGCGCTGCAGTCTTCGCACCGATCGCGGATCGGGTCGGTCCGAGCGAGTTCGTTGGCTATGATCAATATGTTGACGTTCCCTCGACCGTGAAGGCGATCGTCGTCGCCGGTGCCGAGCAGGATGCGATTCATCACGGTGCGGAAGGGGAGGTTGTCCTCTCGCCGACGCCGTTCTACGCCGAGTCGGGAGGCCAGATCGGCGACGGCGGCACGCTGGAGTGGGAGGGCGGCCGGGCAACGGTGCTCGACACGCAGAAACCGGCCGGCGATCTGATCGTGTCCCGCGTTCGTGTCGATGAGGGGCATCTGACGTTGAACGCGAAGGTGCGCGCGTCGGTGCCAGCCCCGGCGCGGCTCGACACGACCGCGAATCACACGGCCACGCACCTCTTGCATCAGGCGCTCAAGGACATCCTCGGCGAGACCGTGCAGCAGGCGGGATCGCTCGTCGCGCCCGACCGGCTTCGGTTCGACTACACCTACCATCAGGCGCCGGCGGAGGGCCAGTTGCGCCGCGTCGAAGAGATCGTCAACGACAAGATTCGCGCGAACCTCGAGGTCACCAAGACCGTCATGCCGATCGCCGAGGCGAAGAAGACAGGCGCGGTGGCGATGTTTGGGGAGAAGTACGGCGAGAACGTGCGCATCGTGACCGCGGGCGATTTCTCGCGCGAATTCTGCGGCGGCTGCCACGTCAATCGTACCGGCGACATTGGCCTCTTCAAGATCGTCAGCGACCGCTCGCTTGCCGCCGGAGTGCGGCGCATGGAAGCGCTGACCGGCCGTGGCGCGCTCGCGTATTTTCAGACCATCGAAGACGCCGCGCACGAGCTGCAGCAACAGCTCAACGTGAAGCTCGAAGATGTTCCTGCGCAGTTGCGGACGATGCAGGAGCGCCAGAAGAGCCTGGAGAAAGAGCTCAAGCAACTGAAGATGCGCGTGGCAACGGGAGGCGGCGGATCGTCGTCCTCCTCATCAGCCGATGAATCAGTCGACATCGATGGTGTCGCGCTCGTCGCCCGGCGTTTCGACGACGTCAGCGGCGGCGATCTGCGCAATCTCGCCGACACCTTCCGCTCGAAGATCAAGTCCGGTGTCGTTGTCCTCGGCTCCGTCGCCGAGGGCAAAGTCACCCTGCTGACGGCGGTGACGAAAGACCTGCTCGACCGCGTCCAGGCCAACACGCTCATCAACAAACTCGCTCCGATCGTCGGCGGAAAAGGCGGCGGCAAACCCGATCTCGCCCAGGCAGGGGGGAAGGATCCGGACAAGCTGGACGAAGCGATCGCGAAAGCTCCGGAAGCATTGCGCGAGTTGCTGGGGGCGAAGGTGTAAGCGTGTTTGACCTCTCGGAGGAGTTGGACGCCATCCGAGATGGACTGGCCGCACGAGGGCTTGAATTCGCAGTTTGCGGCGGGATTGCCATGGCCATTCATGGGTTCACCCGCGCGACCGAGGACCTTGATCTCCTGGTGCGGCCGGAGGAGGCCGAAGCGATAGAGGAGGCCTTGGGAGTGCTCGGTTATGAGCTCAAATCGAAGCCAGGGATCTCTTTGATTGGCGTCGTCAAGATCCAGCGCGTGTCGAAGATCGACGGAAACGATCACGACAACCTTGCCGTCGACCTACTCTTCGTGTCTCCGGAGACGAGCGACGTTTGGAACAGCCGCGAGCTGCTGACCTGGCGTGATAAGCCGCTGCCGGTTGTGTCACGAGACGGATTGATCACGCTGAAGCGACTTCGAGGGACGGCCATGGATCTTGTCGATATTGGGCGGATGGAGACCGAAGGGGATGCGACCGCCAGGCCGGTCTCACTCAGCATCGGACGAGTCGCACAATTGCGCAATCTTTGCCTCTCGCTCTCCAAGGCCGGACGGGACGCGGGTCTTCACAACTGATCGGCGCTTGTGACTGCAACCTTTGGATATGCGCTTCCGTACTGATCGGTATGTTAGCACTCATCCTTGGCGTCTTCGTTCTCTGTTTCATCATCGAGCGCATGATTCCCGGCTGGAATTTGCCGCAGGTGCGTACGTGGCCGCTGCGCGTGATCGCAATCAATGTCGTGCAGCTTGGAGTGGTCGTGCTGGCAGGGATTTGGTGGGAGCGCTGGCTGTCATCGGCGTCCCTACTGCATCTCTCGGCGCACCTGAATCCGTTCGCGGGAGGATTCGTTGCGTATTTCATTGCCACCTTCGTCTTCTACTGGTGGCATCGCTGGCGGCACGAGAGTGATCTGCTCTGGCTCGGATTTCATCAGATCCACCACAGCCCGCAGCGGATCGAGGTCATCACGTCGTTCTACAAACATCCACTGGAGATGACGGTGAACTCAATCCTCGGTTCGCTGATCGTCTACACGCTCCTCGGTCTTGACCTCCGGGCTGGAGCGATCTACACCGCGTTTACAGCGCTAGGCGAGTTTTTCTACCACACGAACATCACGACACCGCATTGGGTGGGATACATCTTTCAGCGTCCTGAGATGCATCGTATTCACCATGAGCACGGACGACACAAGAACAACTACGGCGACTTCGTGTGGTGGGACATGCTCTTTGGTACGTACGAGAATCCGCAGCGGTTCGAATCGACCTGCGGCTTCGACGACGCACGCGAGCAGAGGCTTTTCGCGATGCTTCGGTTCAACGACGTCCATCGTTGACGGTTACAACAAAACCAATCACCACAGAGGCACTGAGATCACAGAGTTACTGCCTGTCTCTGTGACCTCTGCGTCTCTGTGGTGATTTGGTTTTGTGTGTCCGAAACTGCACGAACGAACCGCCAACGCACGGAATCGCGATGATCTAGAACACGATCGACCAGCCCGGCTTCTGTGCCTGTGCCTTCGTGTAGGAGACGTTGTCGACGACCTTGCCGGCCGCATCGAGGAGTGTGACCGTGCCGCCTTTATTCGACAGCTCGAACGGCTTGGCGATGACGATCCGCACGGAGTTGCCGGCGGCCACCTTGCCCGACAATGCGAAACGGTTGTGCTGCTTGTCGGCGAAGGCCCAGCCGGCGAGATCGGCCTCCTGCGGCGCCGCGTTGAGCAGCGTCACGGTCTCGATCTCCGGATCTTCGATCGAGTTCGCCAGCAGGGCGATGATGCGCACCGAGGACGGGCCGGGCGGCGGCTGAACGGGCGGGTTCACGGGCGGTTGAACCGGCGGTTGGACGGGCGGCTGAACCGGTGGATGTACCGGCGGGTGGATCACCGGCGGCGGCGCACCGGTGGCGTGGCCGTTCGCATCCGTCATCCACGATTGGTTTTGGAACGCGAGGAAAACGGCCACCCACTGTCGCCGGGCCGGGTAATGGAACAGCAGCGCGCCATCGGACCAGACGCCGTCGTCGCCCTTGTGCCCCGGGTCATTGCCCTGATTCATGTGCACGTCATGAATGCCCTGCGACGGCTTGAAGTCGAAGTATTTGTCTTTCGTGTTCGGCGGATCCTTGAAGAAGCTTCCGTACGCATAGATCCGCGCGCCGTCGGACGTCATGGCCCGCTGCACCAGGCTGTCGATCTTGTCATTCAGATCGTTGTCGTCGCCGGCCATCTCCACGGGCAGCGGCGCCATGTCTGCCCTGGCAACGTATCCCGCGCGGACGTAGTCGACGGCCAGTCCGTCAGGCTGCGCCGGCACGAGGTGATGTCCTTCCGCGAGCGCTGCCAGCGCGGCCGTGACCGGATGATCGAATGCGTCATCGACGTGATAGAGCACTTCCGAACCGTCCACGCTCTGCACGTTCACGGCGATGCGGAAATGCTCTGCCGCCGCCTGCACGTGAATCTCGTAGTGATTGCTGTCGCCGCTGGCCAGACGCCGTTCGACGACGTGTCCCGCGAGCACTCCGTACTTTGGAACCGGCATGATGTTCTCCTGTTTATGATTTAAGGCCACAATTGAATCACACTTTCCACCTCCACGGCCTAATCGAATCGCTGACCGGCCGGAACGCATCGGGAAAGTGCGTGATGGCGAAGCGCCAGCCGGTCCAGAAAAGGGAGAGGACGTCGTAGCGGATCTCGCCGGGATGCGGATGGCGCCCGAGGTACGCGCTGGCGAGAGTGATGAGCTGGAGTTGCTTGCGGCGATCGACGGCATCGACTCCATGTCCGGCGAAAAGAGTCTGTCGCGATTTCACTTCGACGAAGACCAGCAACCCGCCGCGGCGGACGATGAGATCGAGCTCGCCGGCGCGTAGCCGGACGTTGCGCGCGACGATGCGGTAGCCGCGCAGCCGGTAGAACCAGGCGGCGCGCCGTTCGCCGCGTGCGCCGAGCTCTCGTGACGCGATACGCATGCACCGAGGATCCCTCGGTTACGAACATCGCGATGAAGTTCTACTGTTGGTGGAAAGGCTTTAACCACAGAGGCGCAGAGAGCACAGAGAAAAACTCTGTGTCCTCTGCGTCTCCGTGGTTAACCGGTTCTACTTCCTGTGGAAGTGCTTTTCGATGTCGAAGTGCCTGATGTCGACGATGATCGGGCGGCCGTGGGGGCAGGCGTAGGGGTTCGAGGAATCGAGAAGCTCGGCCGTCAGGCGCGCCATCTCTTCGCCGCTCAGCGGGCGATGGACCTTGATCGCGGCTTGGCAGGCGAGGGAGGCGCACACTTTCTCGCGGAGATGCTGCAGATGCGAACGGTCCTCGAGCGAAGCGTCGACGAGCTTGCGCAGGAACGCGTCGACATCCTTCTTCACCAGCTCCGAGGGAACGGCGGCGATGGCGAAGACGTTGCCGGAAAAGCGCTCCATCTCGAAGCCGACCGCGCGCAGCTCGTCGATGTGCGACTCCAGCACCGCGCTCTCGGCGGCGCCGCTCTCGTACAGCATCGGCGTCAGAAGCTGCTGGCTCACCGGCGCGTGCGCTGCGGCGCGGTTGAAGTAGCGGTCGTAGAGAACGCGTTCGTGCGCGACGTGCTGGTCGATGAGGCGCAGGCCCGTCGGCGTGTCGATGACGATGTAGCTCATCCGGTACTGGCCGATGACGCGTCCCTGCAGATCGCCCAGCTGCGGTGCAGTTTCGTGCGCAGTGGCAGGCGCATCGATCAACGCCGTCTGTTCGCGGAGCGGCGGCTGCACGAGGCTCTGGCGCTGGAAGAGCGGCGTGAACTCGGGACGATAGCCGGACGGCGCGCCGTCGAATCGCTGCGGGGCGAATAGCGGCGATGAGTTGCCGGAAGATGTTGTCGCTGACGGCGGGCCGGCTGGCTGGAGCAACTGCGATCCTTCTTCTGCGCCGCCGAGGGCGCGCTTGATGCCTTGCTCGACGGCGACGTGGACGACGCCGGAATCGCGGAACCGCACTTCCGTCTTCGCAGGATGCACGTTGACATCGACGAACTCAGGTTCGACGCCAACGAAGAGGACGATTGCGGGATGGCCGTCGAAGTCGAAGGCGTCGGCAGCGCGATTCGCCGCGTGGGTCAACACACGGTCCTTCACCAGCCGCCCGTTGACGAAGAAAAACTGGTTGCGCCTGCTGCCGAAACGCAGCCCTCGGGTGACGAAGCCGGCGGCATGAACGTGCTCGATCGTGGCGTCGACCTCCTCGAGGTAGGCCGCCGACTCGTCGCCGACGATCTGGATGACACGCTCGCGCATCGTCGCCGCGGGCGGCAGATCGACGACCGTCCGTCCATTGTGCTCAACGCGAAAGGCTCGTGAAGGCAGCGGCAGCGCGTACGACGAAACGATGGTGACGATGGCGCGAAATTCCGCGTCGGCGGACTTGAGAAACTTGCGCCGCGCCGGAACGTTCTCGAACAACTCGCGCACGCTGATGGTCGTGCCGCGATCGCGCGCAGCGGGCCGCGAGTTGCGCGAGCCGGTCAGCGGGTCGCATTCGATCTCGATCCCCTCGGCCTCGCCAGTCGATGTAATCAGCGTGAACCGCGAAACGCTGGCGATCGAAGGCAGCGCCTCACCGCGAAACCCGAGGGTGTGGACTTGCGCGAGATCATCGAAGCCGCGGATCTTCGATGTGGCGTGACGCTCGAGGGCTAGCAGAGCGTCTTCGTGTGCCATTCCCGAGCCGTTGTCGCGCACCTCGATGAGCTTTTTTCCACCGTTTTCGAGGAGTACATCGATGACCGTGGCTCCCGCATCGATGGCATTCTCGACGAGCTCTTTGACGACGGACGCCGGCCGCTCCACGACCTCACCGGCAGCGATCTGGTTGATGAGATCGGAGGGGAGAAGTTGGATGCGGGGCACGGGTGGATTATCGCGCGGTTTGGGGACCGATCCGCAGATGGCGCAGATGGAACGCAGATAAAAGATCTGTACTACTAACCACGATTTCTACGCGCGACGCGAAGATCACCAAGCCTGTCATCCTGAGCCGCCGAAGGACACGAAGTGCCGAAGGACGGTCGAAGGACCCCCCGCGCTTTCGCAGGGTTGGGCGGTAGGAACTAGTGACAATGCAAAAGCGCGGGGGGTCCTTCGACGTCCTCCGGCACTTCGTGTCCTTCGGCAGTCTCAGGATGACAGCGACTGGGTTGCGGGCAGAACCCTCGCTGTGTACATCTGCGTCATGTGCGGATCAGCGCCGCGACCCCGCTACTGCAACGAAAAGACGATCTTCCCAAACGCCTCGCGCGCTTCGAGCAATCGATGCCCTTCCGCGACCTCCTCGAGCGGAAGAACGCGGTCGATCACAGGATGCAGCCGCCCCTGTTCGACCAACTTCACGATCTCGTGCAGCTCGGCCAGGCTGCCCATCGTCGAGCCGAGGATCGAGAGAAGTTTGAAGAACACGAGTCGTAGATTGACATTGACCTCGGCACGTGTCGTTGCGCCGCAGGTGACGAGACGGCCGCCGCGGGCGAGGGCGCGGAGCGAGCGCTCGAAGGTATCGCCGCCGACGTGCTCGAAGACGACATCGACGCCGCGCTTGCCGGTCAGTCGGCGTACCTCATCGAGGAAATCGACCTCGGTGTAGACGATGGCGGCGTCGGCGCCGAGGGCGAGGGCGCGCGAGGCTTTCTCGGCGGTGCCCGCCGTTGTGTAGACAGTCGCGCCGAACAACTTCGCGATCTGAATGGCGGCACTGCCGACGCCCGAGCCGCCGGCGTGAACGAGCACGCTCTCGCCGAGGCGCAGTTGCGCGCGAGCGATCAGCATGTGCCAGGCCGTGAGCATGTCGAGCGGGAACGCAGCCGCCTCGGCGAACGAGAGCGAGGCCGGTTTGCGACTTAAGTTGCGCACCGGAACGGCGATCTTTTCTGCTGCGCCGCCGTTGGTCGTCTCGCCGAAGAGGCCGAAGTGGCGGCAGAGCGGATCGTTTCCCGAGAGGCAGGCGACGCAGTTTCCGCACGAGTAGCCAGGCGCCACGATCACTTCGTCGCCAACGCTCCAGCGCGGATCATCGACGCTCTCGATGACGCCGGCCACTTCCGATCCCGGGATCATCGGCAGCGGAAAGGTGTGCCCGGGAACGCCGCGCCGCAGCCAGATGTCGAGATGGTTGAGGGCGACGGCGCGTACGCGGACGACCGCTTCGCCGAGGCGGGGGAGGGGATCGGGAACCTCAGCCAGCGTCAATTTGTCGAGGCCACCGTGCTCGCGGATCAGGATCGCTTTCATAGGCGGCGGATGATAGCGCGCAGCCACGCTCGTCACGCGAAGACGCGAAGACGCGAAGGTTTGAGTAAATGCTCCCCTTCGCGACTTCCCGGCTTCGCGTGAGAAATTGGAAAGTCGCGCCGCGATCACAGCGCATTTAAATCCTCAAGCGCATAATGAAGTGATGCCTGGCGAGGATCGCCCGAGGTTTCCAGATCCCGCTGGGCCAAGCGGATGGTCGGTGTCGAATGATCGCCTCGAGACCGTCAGCGTTCCGGAGCAGTTTGCGCCGATCTTCCTTCGTGCGCAGCAGCACGTATCGGGCTATTTCGCCGACAGCGTGGTGAATCCCCGGCAAAGCACGATCTCGATCTCCGGCGAGCGCTACATCCTCGTGCGGGCGGCGTCGATGTCCGTCGAGTTCTTCGATCTGGTGATCTCGCTTTACCGCGACCGCGGCGCGGCGGAGGCGAGAAGCGCAGCCAGCAACCTGCTCTTCGACATCGCTCACGCCATCGGAAAAGCCGATGCGAAAACGTTCCACGAGCGGATGCAGGTCACCGATCCCGTGGACAAACTCTCCGCAGGTCCCGTCCACTTCTCGTTCTGCGGATGGGCCTTCGTCGAGATTTTTCCGGAGTCGAATCCCGCGCCAAACGAGGACTACTACCTCATCTACGACCACCCGTTCTCGTTTGAATCGGACGCGTGGCGCAAGCGGAAACAGAAGAGCGACTTCCCCGTCTGCGTGATGAACGCCGGCTACTCGTCGGGATGGTGTGAGGAGAGTTTCGGGCTTTCGCTGGTGGCCGCCGAGGTGGAATGTACGGCCTCGGGAGGGGAGCACTGCCGCTTCATCATGGCCCCCCCGTCGCGCATCGAGGCGCACCTCGAGGCCTACGCGTTGGAGAAGGGCCTCCCGTCGGTCAACCATCTCCTCTCCAGCGCATCGATCACCATCCCGGAGTTCTTTCAGCGAAAACGGATGGAGGATGAGCTCCGGCACTCGCACGACGATCTGGAGAGCAAGGTGCAGCAGCGAACGGCTGAACTGGTCGCGGAGATCGCCGAGCGCCGCGCGGTCGAAACGCAGCTCCGCCTGTTTGAATCGGCGGTCGAGAATGCAATCGAAGGCATTCTTCTGCTGACCAACGAAAAGACGCTGGAAGGACCGCGCGTGCTCTTCGCCAATTCCGGATTCGAGACGCTGACCGGGTTCGCGCCGGCGGACGTCGCCGGCCAGCCGCTGACGATTCTTCGAATTGCTGACCACGAAACGGAACTGATGGAGCGACTTCGGAGTCATCTCCACCACGAGACGCCGTTCGAAGGAGAAGCGATCGCCTCGCGGTGCGACGGGTCACGCTACGTCCTGGAGATGCACGTCATGCCCATTCGCGACGGGCACGAAGCGCTGACGCACTGGGTGTGCATCCTTCGCGACGTCAGCGACCGCAAGGCGCAGCTCGCGGCGCTCGAGCATCAGGCGTTGCACGACGTGCTGACCGATCTTCCCAACCGCGTGCTTCTGCTCGACCGGCTCGATCAGGCCATCCTCGGATCGCGTCGCCAGGGCACGTCGCTGGCGCTGATGATCATGGACCTCGACCGCTTCAAGGAAGTCAACGATACGTTCGGCCATCACATCGGCGATCAGTTGTTGATGCAGGTCGGTCCGCGGCTTCGGAAGCAGGTCCGCGTTTCCGACACGATCGCCCGCCTCGGCGGCGACGAGTTCGCGATTCTGATGCCGGCAATCGGCGATCTGGAGGCAGCCATCGCCGCGGGGAAGAAGCTGATTCGCGCGCTTGAAGCGCCGTTCCTCGTGGAGCAACACGCCTTTCACATCGGAGCCAGCGTCGGCATCGCCCTCGCGCCCGCTCACGGGAGCGACGCTGCCACGCTGCTTCGGCGCGCCGACGTGGCCATGTACATCGCCAAGCAATCGAACAGCCGGTACGCGGTCTATTCGGCCGAGCAGGATCGCAACACGCCGACGCGCCTCGCGCTGGTGAGCGAGCTGCGTCAAGCGATCGATCACGGCCAGCTCCTGCTCCACTACCAGCCGGAGGTCGATCTGCGCCGCGCGACATTCAATCGCGTCGAGGCGCTGGTGCGCTGGGAGCATCCGCAACACGGTCTTCTCCCTCCCGACGAATTCATCCCGCTCGCCGAGCGCACCGGTTTGATCGGCCCGCTCACGTCGTGGGTTCTGAACGAAGCACTCGGCCAGTGCCGCGCCTGGCACAACGAGTCGATTCCCCTCGGCGTGTCGGTCAATCTCTCCGGCCGGTTGCTTCAGGATCCCGGGCTCGTCGATCTGGTGGCTGAATCGCTGCACCGATGGCGTCTCGATCCCTCCCTCCTGACGCTCGAGCTCACCGAGAGCAGCATCATGTCCGATCCCGATCACGCCCTAAATGTGATGCAGCGTTTGCGCGCGCTGACCGTGAGGCTGTCGATCGACGATTTCGGGACGGGCTATTCATCGCTGACGCATCTGCGGCTTCTGCCCGTCGACGAGATCAAGATCGACAAGTCATTCGTCTTGGGGATGCTGACGAACGAGGCCGACGATGCGATCGTTCACTCCACGATCCAGCTCTGCCACAACCTCGGACGCCGAGTGGTGGCCGAGGGAGTGGAGGACAAAGAGACGAACGAGAGGCTACGCGAGCTGGAGTGCGATTTCGTACAAGGCTTTCACCTGGCTCACCCGATGCGCTCCTCCGCACTCCCCGCGTGGATCGAACGCGCCGCGTGGAAACTGGAGAAGGTGTAGCGCCGCTACCGCTTCTTCTTCAGATCCTTCCCAATCGTGATCTTGAATCCATCCGGATCGTCGACCGACAGATCGCGCGTGCCCCAAGGCTGATCCGTCGGCTCCTGCGCCAGCGTCCCGCCCGCCGCCTTGATCCGTGCAGCGATGCGATCAATGTCCTGATCCGTGTCGCAATACAAACGCATCCCCTCGCCCTTGACGCGGTCGCGTCCTTTCTTCCAATCGTCCTGCACGATCATGAAGAGCACACTGCCCGCAGACAGCTCGACGCCCAGGAGCTTCCCGTCGCTCTGCCATCGATCGCCAACGGTGAAGCCGAGAACGTCGCGATACCAGGCCAGACTCTTCTCGACGTCGTTGACGGTGAAGCTGGGTGACGCGGCGGTGAGACGGAGAGCGTTGTCCTTCTTCGTTTTCGCGGACTTTGCGGCGGTTTTCTTTGCGGGCTTTTTCGCCGCGGCTTTGGAGCTATTCTTCGATTTTGCTTTGCTCGTTTTCTTTGCAGCCATCGCACTCCTCCTTCGTTGTTGCGGCACGAACTATTCCTCTTGTAGCGCTCTGCGTCAATGAGGTCTAGGGGCCTGGGACCCCCGCTCTCGGGTAATGTGCAACGCGATCCGGAGCACGAGTCGGCTTGCTTTACGGTTCTTCTACGTCGAAGGCGGAAGGAGACCTCGGTTCTCGCGGGAGCAACGCTCCAACCACCTGACCATGAATTGATTCACGAAGTGTTCCGCAGATTCCGGCTTGACTGAAGTCTCTGCCAAGTTGCATCGCCAGAGGTCGAGCGTCTTGTCGATAACTGCCGATGGCATCTCCAGCGGCTTGCCTGTGACTTCTGTTACGGCGCGGAGGCCAAGCCATAGCTGAAATTGCCAGGTTTCCACTTTGTCAGCCTCAACACGATGTGGGAGCGTCTCTTCGGGGAGCGATCCGACTGTGCTGAGAGCTACGTTATTGAACCAAATGCTCTTCGCAGTGGCTCCAAAGAGCGCTGCCCAACCGAGGAGCTGGATGACTTGGCTCCTTTCGGTGCCTGTCAGTTCACCAAATCGAGAGAGTTCCTTTCGGATCCGAATGTTGAGGCTGGGGTTCCTGAAGCGATTCCGGATCTGTTCTGGTTGATGCAAGGCCAGTATGCCAAGGCCGTTCGCCAGCAAGCCGCAACGTTCGAATGTGAACTGATTGCCAAGCCAACTGTTCGTGCAGAGAATATCCAGGAATACGGCGACGAGTGTCCGATCAACTGCGGTCGTTTGCGATAGTAACCACGCAACGTTGGCCAATCCCGAGCTCTGAAGCGGAAAGTCCAGTCGGCTGGCACGTCGAAGCAAGGTGTGGATTAGCGCTGACTTAAGGTCCTCTCGGCCAACGTTTCCGAATCGCGCTGCCAACTTCGTCGCACCGAGCAATGGCACGGTGATTGAGATTTTGTCCCAGTGCGTCGTGTGAAAATCGGCTAACGCAATTCTTACTAGAGAATCTGGCGCATAGTGACAGAAGCCGGCGAGGTTGCCAAGGTCGCTCTCCTTTGCTAATTCAGAAAGCCTTGTCGGCCTGCTTTCGAATGCTCGTAAGAGCGCTTCTGTGTCGCGTTCCTGCTTCTTTGCGATATCGAGAAAAGTAGCGAGCCCGTTCAGTGGCGTTTCCAAAACCCGTTCAGAGAGCTTGTCCGGAAGACTCTCTAATGCTGCCCACAATACTGACGTGTCGCGGCCTTGCTGGTTCGCGGTTTCGAGAAATGAGGCGACATGGCCGAGCGGCGTTTCCCACATGCGCTCAGCGAGCTTAGCCGGTTCGCGCTCGATGGCTTCCCAAAGCGTAGCCGTTTTCCGTTGGTCCTGGTTTGCGGTTTTGAGAAACGAAGCGAGATGGTCGAGCGGCGTTTCCCACGCGCGCTTGGCGAGCCTGGCCGGTTCGCGCTCGATGGCCTCCCACAGCGTAGCCGTGCTCCGCTGGTCCTTCTTCGCAGTTGCGAGGAAGGAGCCGACATTTTCCAAGGGCGTTTCCCACGCGCGTTCGACCAGCTTATCTGGTTCGCGTTCGATGGCCTCCCAGAGAGGCGCAGTGTCGCGTCCATGTCGCTTCGCGGCGTCGAGGAACGAAACGAGATCGCCGAGTTCTGTTTCCCACACGCTTTTGGCGAGTTTGAGTGTGTCGCGCTCGATGGTACTCCACATAGGAAGGGTGTCGCGGCCATGTCGCTTCGCTGTGTCCAGAAAGAAGCCGACGACATGCAGGGACGCTCCCGATGCGCGTTCTGCGAGCTTGTCCGGATGGCGCTCGATGACCTCCCACAGGGGCGTCGTGTCGCGTTTATGTCGCTTCGCGGTGTCGAGAAACGAGGCAACATAGCCGAGCGACGTTTCCCACATGCGCTCGGCGAGCTTGTCCGGATCGCGCTCAAGGGCCTCCCACAGAGGCGTCGCGTCGCGACCCTGCGTTTTCGCAGTGTCCAGAAAGAAGGCGACATGGTCGAGCGGCGTTTCCCACATGCGCTCGACGAGCTTGGCCGGCAGGCGCTCAAGGGCATCCCAAAGCTGCCCGGTATCGCGGTGGTGACGTTTCGCCGCGTTGAGGAATAAGGTGATCTGGAACAGTGGCGTTTCCCACGCACGTTCGACGAGTTTTGCCGGATCGCGCTCGAAGGCCGCCCAAAAGGACACGGAATCGCGTCGGTGGTGTTTCGCAGTGTCGAAAAACTCCACAACCGACTGTAGCGACGTTTCCCACGCGCGTTCAGCGAGCTTGTCCGGATCGCGCTCTATAGCCGCCCACAGAGGCGTCGTGTCGCGACCGTTTCCCTTCGCAGCGTCGAGGAACGAAGCGACCGATTGCAGCGACGTTTCCCACGCGCGTTCGGCGAAGTTTTCCGGTTCGAGTTCGATAGTTTCCCATAACCGATTCGCGAGTTGAGGTTGTTTCCCGATTCTTGCTTCCTTCGCAAGGTTCGGAACGTGGCCCAATGGAAAATCAGGGCTGAGGTCGAGAAGTCGGTCTGGTTTAAGAGCTAGATAGGCCCAAAGCCGATCGAGCAACTCGAACGACCTCTCGCGGCGTAGGCGCGCGCTCAAGAGCAGTGCCGCCATCGGATGTCGAGCGGCGGCCTCGAGAAGGAGCCTCTCCTCATCCACGTCAGGAACCTGTGCGGCTAGGAGAAGCGCGCCCCAGCCTGGTTCGCGCAGGCTGAAACTGTGATACTGGCCGAACAGGCCGCGCTGTGTTTCTGCGACTAGGCCCATGCGCAACAGCTGCTCAGTGCGGCCTGGGTAAGGGAGCGCCTCATTCTGGACTTGCAACTCAAGTTCCTGTCCTCCAAAAACGGCAAGGCATAGTACATTCTCACGGTTCTCCTCATCGAGAGGTTTGAGCCACTTCTCTCGTACCCAGTCCGATGCAGACTCCAGTGGTAATTCCCATTGACCGCGCTGAAAGTCTGCGAGGCGGCCAAGAGCAGCGAGACAAAAAGCACCAAGCGCACTCCCGTAGTCGCTGTGCCAACGTTCAAGAGCAACTGATGGGGTGACCTCGAGCGGTGTGGCTCGCCGCCCGCCGACCCGCTCGTAAAGGTGTTTGGCGATGGCACCCAAGTCGCTTGGCATGGGACGCAGCCCAACCGCGGGATTGGTGGCGTAGTGCTCAAAAAAACTCACATCCTGCGCCGGGGCCGTAGTCACTAGTCTTTGTATCCGTGTGGCGACTAGCAGGAGCCTGCTGCCTCCGGGTCGTTGCCGCCACTGATCCCAAAGTTGGCGCGCGAACTCGGGCTGGTGATGAACGTTGTCTAGGATCAGTAACGCATTTGAACGAGACAACCGCTGCAAAGAGGAGCTAACCTCCCCATCGGCGTCGTCAGCGTCAACAGTGGCAAGGTCCAAATAGAAGCTTGGATAGTCGCGTTGGCCCGGCGCCGTTGCAATTCGCATTGCGAGTGTTGTCTTTCCGACAGAAGCTACATCGAGGACGAACGCCCATCCGTGCTTTTCGAGTCGATCGCGGACCTCGGGGTCGACGGTAAGTACGGGAACGGCACCGTCAAGATATTCCTGATGCGAAGGGAACGGAATGTTGAGAGGTGAGCCTGGACTTCGGAAAAGTGCAAAGTCTGCATCCACCGGCACGAAGGGCCAACAGCGAGCGGACGGTGTGAGTGACTGCAAAAGGCTGGGCAGGTCTGAGTCATGATCTTGGTAGCCGATGCAGATGAGACTTGCCGGCTTGTCAGGCCGGTCTGTTAGAGCGATCGCCTGTTCGCTCTTGGCGAGAAAGTAGTCGGACGGTGCGTTTTTGTTCCACCTTTTGCCCCACTCCAGCAGCCTTCCCAGGTTGGGATCAGCGAGTCCATCGCCAAATCCTACGTAGAGCCATGATTGTTCCAGCCAGAGGATCCTGAAAAGATCTTGAAAGTCCTCGTCCGCCGCATTTCGGTCGTACGAACTCTTTCCCAGAACAATGGAGCTGGGACGCTGCCAGTGACCATGAACATGGAGGACTCCACGGCGCTGCCGCCTGACTACCTGCAAGAATTCGTCGTGTTCTTCCCATGTAACTGGAGGTAATCCCGTAACTTCCGATAGCAAGCTGTCGTAGTTCGTAGTCAGCATCAACGCGCCCGACTGCTGGAGATCGCGAATGGCACCAAGTGTCTCGCTTCTTTCCGGCAGAACCCTGAAGTCGCTGAAGGCGGCTTCGAGCCAGCGCGCGAAGGCCAGTGTGTCAGGAGTTTTGAGATTCTGCTCAACGAGCTCTGCATGATTCAGGGCGGCATGTAGATCGAACGGCGAAAACGCGGAATCGAGCGTCTCGCTTAGTCGATCCCCCTGTTTTGACGTGAATACCTCAGTCTCGACCAGGTGCTTTACACCATGCTTGAGCAGTCCGAGCCAGGAGGCATGGGAGGCGCCCGTCGCCCCGATCGAAACGCCGGCGCCAACGGCCACGAGCACCCTCGGCTCGTCTTTCTCCAGCAACTTGGTAATGGGGATGAGCTCGCGCGGTAAGGTTGCAGCCATCTTTAATGGCTTATTCTACAAGAGATAGCGGTTGGAGATGGACGATTCCTGAGAGCCCAGCTCTTCACGTTCTTTTCACCCTGTTTGAAGCTGAAAGTCTACGCGGCGCCAGTGCGACTTCGAAGGCCTAACTCCGCCATCGCTTGACCGAAACCACTCTCAAACTGTCCCCCGGCAAACATGCGTGGCGGGCCTTTCTGGCAGCGTGTCCGACCGAGGTGAATTGCTCAATGCCGCGTATCGTTGGCGATGACGGCACTCCTGCCGTCCGGCCCGATCCTCCGAACGCGCGGCAGCATTTCGCGGCGATCGTCCGAATCCGCGTGCTGAAACTCGAGCGCGT
Source organism: Thermoanaerobaculia bacterium (assembly GCA_034664845.1). Taxonomy (GTDB): domain Bacteria; phylum Acidobacteriota; class Thermoanaerobaculia; order Gp7-AA8; family Gp7-AA8; genus JADGNZ01. The sequence continues at coordinate 27,445 of JAXDGW010000066.1, forward strand.
AGACGTTGTTGCCGGAGACGGCGATCCCCGTTGGGGACCAGGAGTCTGGAATGGCGAAGAACGTAGTGACGACTCCGGCAGGGGTGACTTTGAGCACGCTGCGGCAGCCGGTTGCGGCGACGTAGATTGAGCCGCTGGCGCTGATATCCAGGCCGCGAAGCAGCGGGACGGCGTTTGAGGTGCAGCGGAAATTCTCGGCGACCGTGTCGACGCGGCCCTCCTTGCTGATCCTGCGAATGGCGTTGTCCTCGGTGTAGTAGAGCGAGCCGTCGGGGCCGGCGGCGAGGCCGTTCAGATCGCGAACCGGCGGGCGCGCTTTGGAAAAGGGGAGTACCGCCAGAATCGAAAGTTGTCCGGCGGGAGTCATCTTCTGGATCTGCAACGGAGTGCCGGCGTTGTGCGATGGGAAGTAGAGGTTGCCGTCGCGGCCGATGACGATGGGAAAGTCGCTGGTGAGAATGAGCGTAGGCGATTTGCCGATCCGTTCGAAATCGCCGTCCGAGCCAGAGGGGAGATGGGTGGAGGCGAAGCGGTCGGTGGCATCGAGAGTCATCCAGTGGAATGCCTGACCGCGAAGATGGGTGAGTGAGCCGCGCGCGTCGAGTTTCCAGATGCCGGAGACCATGTCGACGAAATATGTTTGTCCGAGGCGGTCGACGACGATGCCGGATCCGGGATGGGCGGTCGCAAGTGCGGGGATCAGGCAGCTAAGGACGAAGCAGAGAATGCGATTCCATCGAGTGCTCGGCATGGTCCGCTCCATTGGTCTTCGATGGAGCTTAGCTTGAATGGACTGTCATTTCGCGGGTCATCGCGCATCGGCGGGGGATTTCTCGCCGCGCTTCACCGCTCCCGCCCACCCTTTCCACCCACGCGGTTCCGCCGGCTCGAAATGACAGACCGCTACATTTGCCCGCTCGCGTAGGACCGTCGGGCAGCCGGCGCAGCACGCCGTTGCGAAAACTCGCCGCTCAGGTAGTGCGATAGGTCGTCGAGGCGTTGTTCCAGCTCGCTCAGGGCGGCGGGAATGCGGGTGAGCTCGGAGGCCCTGATCCGCTCGACCCGCTTTGCCGCTTCGCACGTTTCGCCTTCGTCAAAGTAAGCGATCGATCCAGCGAGCGACAGGGCGGCGCGAGAGATTGCGGCCACGTCGCTCGCTTCGAACCCGCAGCGGATCTCGTCGAGCAGGATGGGAAAACGCCTCAAGAACATGGCGACCACTTCATCGACGAAGCTTTCGTCGCTCTGAAGGATCTCGAGCATTTCCGCTCTGGTGACATACGTGCGCGAACGACGGCTGCTGAACATTGCTGTGCTCACTACACGATCCGAACGCCGGTCAGGTTCACTCATGGCATCTCCCGTCGTGCTCATTAGCAATCGGGCGACCATAGGAGGGAGGCGATGCAAGTGATTGCAACGACGGGTGGAACTGCGAATCAGCAGTTTTGATGAGGCGTCCGGGTTCACGAGAGGCGTGCGGTTTCAGGACGGATTGCGTGCCATCGATCTCCGATTTGGCTCGTTTGTGCGACGATATACAAAGAGTACGGAGGTTGAGCGATGACGACCGCTACGATCACTGTTGATGTGAACCTCAAAGCCCGCCTCACGGAACTGGCCAACCAGACCGGACAAGGGGTCGATGACTTCGTGGAAGGGTTTCTGCGGCGCGTCGCGGAAGCGGATATCCGTTTCGATCGCGGTGTCCCCGTTTTTCAGCGGCGGCCGGGTGCTCCTCCGCTGACGGTCGAGGATGTTGATCGGCTTGCAAACGGGGAAGAGGCGTAGCAGGCGTGTTAGCAACTTCATCGAATTCGTTGGGACTGTTATCCTAAGGAAATGACCCGGACGATTGAGGCCGAGTATCTCGCGGACGAGAACGTGCTCAAACTCACTGAGCCTCTCACCGGCGTGCGCGATCACGCCAAGGTTGCCGTCGAGATCAAAGACTCCTCGGTGCATGAACACCAGCCATGGATGGCGCTGGCCGGCTCTCTCGACGGGGATTCTGGACGCGAGGTTGCGAAGGCGGTGAACGAAGCCTTCGGGAGAAAGATTGAGGTTTGATCGCTTGGCGTTTGATTCGAACGCCGCAATTCTTCTCTGCCTGGATTGGCCGTCCCGAGTGCCGTTCGCGCTCTAACCCGTCGAGATTCCGAGAGTAAACAGAACTGCCGTCTCGATTTGCAGTAGAACGTCGGGCATGACGGAACCAAGACGCCGATAGAGTCGAGACTTGTCGAGAACCCGGAGTTGATGACAAAGGGCTACGGAGTCGTGAGGAAGGCCTGTGCCTTGGGTGCCGATAAGAACCGCCGAGGGGAGGCCGGAGCGGCGAAGGTTCGACGTAAGCGGTATGACGAGCACGGTCGTTGTGAACCTCGATATGGCGTCACGTTGAAGCACGACAACAGGGCGGGTTCCCGCTTGTTCAGAACCGACGACGGGATCGAGATGAGCCCACCAAAGCTCACCGCGCGATGGATTCAAGCGCCATCCTCAGTTTTGAGACCGTGTTCGTAGTCGTCGATGCCTAGTTCCGCGAGAGCCCGGTCCTCATCGGCGAACTCTTGATAGAGAGCCCCATAAACGGCCGGGTCGAACGACGGAAGCGGTGCCTCGGTTGGCCTTGTCCTCAGGGACGCGGCGATCGTGGCGACGTACTCGAGCTCAGGGTCGCTGAGCCCGTCGATCTCAATCAGTAGATGCTCCCTGGCGGTCATAGAGGGATTATAGCGACAGGCGAAACTTCACCCCAACGCGCCGCCCCCCGTCCGCACTACCTCGCGATAAAACTTTGCGCTCTCCTTCAATGTCCGTTTGAGCGTGGCGAAGTCGACGTGGACGATGCCGAAGCGTTTTGTGTAGCCGTGGCTCCATTCGAGATTGTCGAGAAGCGACCAGACGAAGTAGCCGCGGACGTCGGCGCCCTGTTCGATGGCGCGGTGGACGGAGAGGAGGTGCTCGCGCAGGTAATGGATGCGCAGCGGATCGTTGACCGTGCAGTCGATTGCCGTTGGCGGATCGTAGAAGGCGGCGCCGTTTTCGGTGATGTAAATCGGCGTTGGTCCATAGTTTTCTTTGAACCAGAGCAGGACGGCGGTGAGGGCGGGGGGGTAAACCTCCCAACCGGTCTCCGTGTAGATCGCGCCGGTCTGACGGACGCGTGTGGCTCGTTCGATCGGATTCGTCGGGTCGGCCTTCGTCACCGCTCGCAAGTAATAGTTGATGCCCACGAAATCGAGCGGTTGTTTGATGAGATCGAAATCGGCGGCAGGGAAGTCGGGCCACGCCGCGCCGAACATCTCCTTCATCTCCTCGGGATACGCGCCTTTGAACGCCGGGTCGAGATACTGACGGTTCATGTAGGCGTCGGCGCGGCGATTCGCGGCCAGATCGTCGTCGCTCTGTGAAAACGGATACTTCGGCTCGAGGTTCACCACCAATCCAATCTGATGCTTCCCTTCGGCGCGATAAACCTGCACCGCGCGGCCGTGAGCGCGCAGCAGATTGTGGGTGGCGATCGGCGCTTCGAACAGATTGCGATGGCCCGGCGCCAGAGCGCCGTGCAGGTAGCCGCCGTCGGTGACGACCCACGGCTCGTTCAGCGTGGCCCACCATTCGACCGTATCGTCGAGCGCTTTGTAGGCTACGGACGCGTACTCGGCGAACCAGTCGGCGACGTCGCGATTCAGCCAGCCGCCGCGATCGTCGAGGGCCGCGGGAAGGTCCCAGTGATACAGCGTGGCCATTGGACGGATGCCGGCTTCGCGCAATGCATCGACGAGGCGGCGATAGAAATCCAGCCCCTTCTGATTCACGCGGCCCGTGCCCTCGGGCAAAACGCGGCTCCAGGAAATGCTGAAGCGGTAGGCCTGCATGCCGAGGTCGCGCATGATGGCGACGTCTTCGAGGTAGCGATGATAGTGGTCGCAGGCCACATCGCCTGTGTCGCCGTTCGTCATTAGGCCGGGAGTGTGACTGAAGCGATCCCAGATGCTGGGGCCCGCGCCATCTTCCTGAGACGCGCCTTCGATCTGATACGCCGCGGTGGCGGAGCCCCAGACGAACTCAGCAGGGAAGCGGACACCGGTCATCATTTCTCCTCATTGACAGCACTGCGAATTGTGAGTAGCGTACCGCAGAAATGTAAACGTTTACATACAACAGCGTGATCATGACGTAGTCCGTTTCGAAATCAAACCTCAGCAGAATCTCAACTCTTCAGACCGCTACTTCGCAAACGCATCCATCCCCGAGATCTGCACATCACTACTCATGCCGATTGCACGGACCGCGCGAAAAACGAGACACCGCAGCAACACCGCGGCAGCGACGATCCATGACGTCGCGGCGCGTGCCGGCGTCTCCGTCGCCACCGTCTCCCGCGTGCTCAACGGAATCGCCGTCGTGCGTGAGCAGACCTCGCGCGACGTGCAGGCCGCGGCGAAGTTCCTGCGCTATGTCCCGAACGTTGCCGCGCGCTCGCTCAGCATCCGCCGCAGCCAGACCATCGGCATCGTCCTTCCCGACGTTCACGGCGAGTTCTTCTCGGAAGTGATTCGCGGCATCGACCTGGCGGCGCGGCGGGAGGGGTATCACATCCTCGTCTCCGGCTCGCACAGCGATCCCGCCGAGATGCTGGAGGTCGTCGAGACGATGCGCGGCCGCGTCGACGGGCTGGTGATCATGGCTCCGGACGTGACGCTCGCGCCGATCGAGGAGTTGCGCGCGCGCGACCTCCCCATCGTCCTGCTCAACGCCGCCGCCGGAAATAGCGACACCATCACCATCGACAATTTCGGCGGCGCGCGGGCGATGATGCGGCACCTGCACGAGCTCGGGCACACGCGCATTGCGTTCGTCTGCGGGCCCGCGCATAACGCCGACGCGCGCGAGCGCCTGCGAGGCTACCGTCACTCCATGCGCGGTCTCGCCGCCCCCTCGGTGCGCGCACTCGAGTTCAAAGGCGCGTTCACGGAAGAGTCGGGATTCGCGGCCGGACGCAAGATCGCGGAGGCGGTGCCGCGGCCGACGGCGGTGTTTGCGGCGAACGACTCGATGGCAGTCGGAGTGCTCGCCGCGTGCGCCGCGTCCGGCATTCGCGTGCCGGAGTCGATGACCGTGGTTGGATTCGACGACATCCCAATCGCGCGCTACATCGCACCGCCGCTGACCACGATGCGCGTCGACATCGCGGAGCTCGGCCGCTGCGCCTTCGCGCTGCTGCTCGACCTGCTCAGTAATCGCGCCGGCCACAAACCGCGGCGCGAGCGCGTGGCTACGACGCTCGTCGTCCGCGGATCATGCGGCGGAGCAAAAAATCCATCCACAAAACATACGCCTCCGCATCGTGCGGTCCGTATCCCTGCAAGTGGCCGAAAAAAAGGAGAGGTGTCATGAGACGAGCCCTTTGGGTAGTAGTTGGCGTGGCGTTGTTGATCGCCGCGACGACTGTAGTTGCGCAAACATCAACGACGGCGGCGCTTCGCGGAAGAGTCACCAATGACACCGGAAACCCGGTCGCGGGAGCGGAGATCAACGCCGTGGGAACCGCGACCGGTTTCGTAAAGACCGTGATGTCGCGGAACGACGGTACGTATTCGCTGGCAGGTCTGACGCCGGGCACGTACAACATCGTCGTCGCCGCTCCCTCCTTCGAGCCGAAGACGCAGGTCGTGACCGTCCTCGTCGGGCAGTCGCTGGACCTCGATTTCAAAGTGTCGACGACCGCTGTCCTCAAAGAGTCGATCACGGTCGTGGCCGATCAGATCGCCGAGACGCGTACGAGTGAGATTGCGACCAACGTCACCACGCAGCAGATCGAGAATCTGCCGCAGGACGACCGCAACTTTCTCAACTTCGCGGCGCTCGCGCCCGGCATCCGCATGTCGACGGACCCGCAGCGAAAAACGTTTGCCGGCGATGCTCAGGATCCCGAGCAGACGAATATCTTCATCGATGGCGTCAGCACGAAGAACGACATTCTGCAGGGCGGCACGGTCGGACAGGATTCAAGCCGCGGCAATCCCTTCCCACAGAGTGCCATCCAGGAATTCCGCGTCATCACGCAGAACTACAGCGCGCAATACGACCACGCTTCGAGCGCGATCATTACAGGCGTGACGAAATCGGGCACGAATGATCTCAAGGGTCAGGCGTTTGTCTATTACCAGCCGAAGCAGTGGGTTGCGGCGACGAAGAAAAACTTCCGATACTCGACACTGACGGGCAATAGCTCATACCACCGTACCCAGCCCGGCATCAGCCTGGGCGGGCCGATCATCAAGGATCATCTCAACTTCTTTGTCACGTACGAAGGCGACGACGAGACGGCCTCAACGCCTGTCGCCGTCACCGTGCCCGCCTACAAGAGCCAGTTCTCGCAATACACCGGCAATTTCAGCAATCCGTTCAAGTCGAATCTCGCCTTCGGGAAACTGAGCTGGCAGTCGGCGAAAAACCAACTTCTCGATTTCAGCGCGAACTATCGCCACGAAAATGAAGTCCGCGACTTCGGCGGTACGACGAGCTTCGAGTCGGCAACCGATTTCGTCAACTGGGTTTATGGCGCGACCGTACGTGACCAATGGAACAACGCCAGCTCATTGAACGAAGCCAGCGCCAGCGTGCAGACGTTCGGCTGGAACCCGACGCCCCGCAATCCGGGCCTGGTCGGCAAGCTCTATTTCGCCCCCGGTTTCCAGACCATTGTGCGGATCGGAGGCAACAGCAGCACCCAGAAGTTCGAGCAACGCCGGCTGGAGTTTCGCGACAACTACAACTTCGCGCCGTGGGACATGCACGGAACGCACAGCTTCCAGCTCGGGGCAAACCTCGATTTGATGCACTACAACATCGATAAGAGCTTGAACGGTAATGCGCTCTATAAGTTCATCGACGAACCTCCGAACGGAAACACATTTGCGCAGCCCTTCGAAGTCGATTACGGGATCGGCAATCCGAAGCTCCAGATCAGCAACAGCGAATACGGCATTTACGGACAGGACAACTGGACCGTCAACAACAACCTCACCGTAAACCTCGGGCTTCGCTGGGACTATGAGTCGCACATGCTGGACGAAAATTTCGTCACTCCGGCAAACATCGTGGCGGCGTTGAAGGGAAAGACATTCCAGTTTGACGGCCGCACCATTTCGATTCCAGACGAGTATTTCTCGACCGGCAACGAGCGAAAGCCCTTCAAGAAAGAGTTTCAGCCGCGGGTCGGGTTTGCATACGACATCAAAGGCGACAGCAAGTCGGTCGTCTTTGGCGGTTGGGGCAAGTATTACGACCGCCTCTTCCTGAATTCCACTCTCGATGAGCGGTTCCGCCAGCAGTTCCCGGTCTACCGCTTCGAATTCTCCTCTGACGGTCGTCCCGGAACGATCAAATGGAACGATACCTATTACACGCCCGCCGGCCTTCAGGGCTTGATCGCGCAGGGCAGCACGCATCCGGAGATCTACCTGCTCAGCAACAACACAAAGCCGCCGTATTCGACGCAATACAACGTCGGTTTCCGTCAGGCGTTCGGCGGCTGGCTCGGTTCGGCAAGCTATAACGCCGTGCGTGCCAAGAGAGGCATCACGTACGTCGCAGCATCAGGCACGTGTTGCGGCGCGTTTGCTCCCGGCTACAACGCCGTCATCATCAACGATCCGGTCGGCAAGAGCTTCTGGTACGACGCAGAGAGCTTCGTTCTCGACCATCCGTACTCCCAGGGTGGATGGGGCGCGCGGTTCACATACACGCACGCAAAATCGCAGCAAAACGGAAATGACCTCTTCAGCCTCGATCTCCCCTCGGCCGCGGCGTATGCGAAGCATCCGGTTCCGGGCTCGGAGCCGAATCACTTCAACGCCACCGGCATCTTCGGCATCCCGTGGGATATGCGCTTCAGCACCAGCGTCACCCTCGGCACCGGCGGAGCAACACCGATCACCGATTTCTCAAAGGGCTTCAGTCTGGCCGGCCGGCTGCAGACGGGCGTCAAGAACGGCGCTGTCTATCCGACCAAGAGCGGCGGTTTCGGCTATCGCAATGTCGATTTCCGTTTGCAGAAAGACTTCAAATCGTTTGGTCCGACGAGCCTCACGCTCGTCGCGGAAGTCTTCAACGCGTTCAACTTCACGAACTACGGCTGCCTGAACGACTTCGTGGGCGACAACAACGACCGCTCCACGCTCGGTCAGCCGAATTGCGTCATTTCTCTCGGCCGGCGCGAGCAGGTCGGTCTGCGGCTGAATTTCTAACGTGACATGGTGGGGCGCCGGCAAGCGCTGGCGCTCCACCTCGTCCTCATGCCCAAACTCGCGGCACTTCTCGCGCTCTGTTCGATGCTCGCATCCTGCGCGAACGCGCCGGTGCGGCAACGCGCGGTCGTGCCCACCCCCTCGGACGCGGCTCTTCTGGACGACGTCGAGAAGCGCAGTTTTCACTTCTTCTGGGACCTCGCCGATCCGAAAACGCAGTTGATTCCTGACCGCTGGCCGACGCCGTCATTCTCGAGCATCGCCGCGGTCGGTTTCGGACTCACCGCGTACGGCATCGGCGCGGAGCGCGGCTACGTGACGCGCGAGGCCGCCGCGCAACGGACGCTGGCCACGCTGCGGTCACTGCTGGCGATGAAGCAGGGTCCGGAGCCGAGCGGTGTCTCCGGCTATCACGGTTTCTACTATCACTTCCTCGACATGAAGACGGGGAAGCGCTTCCTGCCGAACGACGGCGGCCACATCGAGTTGTCGACGATCGACACGACGCTGCTCGTGGCCGGCGCGCTTTTCGCGCAGTCGTATTTCGACCGCGACAATCCGACCGAAGCGGAGATTCGCACTGCTGCGGAGACGTTGTATGAGCGCGTCGAGTGGACCTGGGAAGAAGTGCGGCCGCACGCCGTCAGCATGGGCTGGACTCCCGAGAGCGGATTTCACACCTACGACTGGCGCGGCTACAACGAAGCGATGATTCTCGTCATCCTCGCCCTCGGCTCGCCGACGCATCCCGTCGAGCCGGACGCATGGACGACGTATCACTCGACCGATACTTGGGGCTCGCCGAACGGTGAGCCCTTCATTCAGTTCGCGCCGCTGTTCGGACATCAATACTCCGAGGTATGGATCGATTTCAGGGGGATCAGGGAGCCGGTCATTGCCGCGAAAGGAATCGACTGGTTCGAGAACTCGCGGCGCGCCACGCTGGCGCAGCATGCGTACGCCGTCGCGAACCCTTACGGCTGGCGGGACTATGGCGATCGCATCTGGGGCCTCTCCGCGTGCGACGGACCGATGGACGCGACGGTGACGATCGACGGCAAGGCGCGCACGTTTCACTCCTACACCGCGCGCGGCGTCGCCGCGACCGACATCCGCGACGACGGCACGATCGCGCCGACCGCCGCCGCCTCATCGATCGTCTTCACGCCGGAGCTTTCGATGGGCGCCATCCGCGAGATGTCGACGCGCTACGGCGCCAATCTGTACGCCCAATACGGCTTCCTCGATGCCTTCAACCCGACGCTGCGAACGACCGAGAAACTGAAGCACGGCCGCGTCGATCCCGAACTGGGCTGGTTCGACGTCGACTACCTCGGCATCGACGAAGGCCCGATCGTCGCGATGATTGAGAACCACCGCAGCGAGCTTGTCTGGAAAACGATGCGGAAGAACGCGCACGTGATTCGGGGACTTCAACGGGCTGGTTTCAGCGGCGGATGGCTGTCTGGTAAGTAAAGGCGAAATGTTCAATGTTGAATGTTGGATGTTGAATGGGAAAGCGGCACTCCGGCGTGCGCGCCGCTACATTCAACACTCAACATTCAACATTCAACATTCAACATTGGCTTTTCTCCTCAGCCTACTCATCGCCGGCTGCGCGGAACAACCCTCCGACCATCGCGAACCCCTCGAGTTCTGGGCCCTCGGCAGCGAGGGAGAAGCAGTCACCGCGCTCATCCCTGAGTTCGAGCGGCGCAACCCGGACATTGATGTCGTCGTGCAGCAGATCCCGTTCTCCGCGGCGCACGAAAAGCTCGTCACCGCGTTTGTCGGTGAGGCGATGCCCGACGTCGCGCAGATGGGGAACACCTGGATGCCGGAGTTCGCCGCGCTCCACGCTCTCGACGACCTCGGCCCGTTCGTCGCGGCGTCGAAGGTCGTCAAGCAGGACGACTACTTTCCCGGAATCTGGGCGACGAATGTCGTTGACGCGACGCTGTACGGCATCCCTTGGTACGTCGATACGCGCGTTCTCTTTTATCGCAGTGACGTGCTGGCCGCGGTCGGTTTCCCGCACGGCCCCCGCACCTGGGCGGAGTGGCGCGTGGCCATGCAGCGGATTCACGATCAGAAGAAATGCCGTTGGGCGATTCTCATGCCGACGAACGAGTTCGAGCCGATCACCATGCTCGCGCTTTCCAACCATTCCACGCTGCTGACGTCGGACGCCACCCACGGCGCGTTTTCGCAGCCGCCGTTCGCCGATGCCTTCGCGTTCTATGTCGATATTTTCAAGCAGCGCTGGGCGCCCGCGGTCAGCAGCAGCGAGATCGCCAACCTTTACCAGCAGTTCGCGCAGGGCGACTTCGCCATGTACATCAGCGGCCCCTGGAACGTCGATGCGTTTCGCAGACGGCTGCCGCCCGAAATGCAGGACAAGTGGGCGACGGCGCCGCTTCCGGCGCGCGATGCCAGCGAGCCGATGGGCATCTCGATGGCCGGCGGCTGCAGCCTCGTCGTCTTTCGCGCCTCGCAGCACAAGGCGGCCGCGCGGAAGTTGATCGACTATCTGTCCGAGCCGGCGCAACAGTTGCGTTTCTACAAAATCGTCGGCGACCTGCCGGCGCGGCGTTCCGCCTGGCAGTCGCCGCTGCTGGCGAAGGACACGCACTTCCCGGCGTTCCGCGCGCAGCTCGAGCGTGTCGCGCCGCTGCCGAAGGTGCCGGAGTGGGAGCAGGTCGCGACCGCCATCTATGACCGAGGGGAGGCGGCGGCGCGGGGGGCGGTGGCGCCGGCGGTTGCACTTCGCCAGCTCGACGTTCGGGCGGATGAAGTGCTGGAGAAAAGACGGTGGATGTTGTCGCGGGTGCGGTCAGGATCGGCGGGGGGGCTTCGATGAGCGTTGGCATTGCTCATACGTACAGTGGAGCGCTTCCAATCGAACGAGAACCGATTACCACAGCACAGAGAGGGTCGTGCCGGCAACCCAATCGCTGTCATCCTGAGACTGCCGAAGGACACGAAGTGCCGGAGGACGTCGAAGGACCCCCTGCGTATGTGCTAGGTCTCTCTCCGCCGCCACCCGACCCTGCACT
>JAXDGW010000067.1:0-26313 GCA_034664845.1 Thermoanaerobaculia bacterium
GCGCGGGGGGTCCTTCGACGTCCTCCGGCACTTCGTGTCCTACGGCGGTCTCAGGATGACAGAACTGGGAGGCGGCGCATCCTGCAACGGTGATCTCCGAAGCTACAGGAGCGTCGTCCCTTCGTTCGCTTTCCCCTCCGCGAATCGTTCCGGCCGTAGCGCATGAATATCGATCGATGTCCGCCCATCGACGATCAACTCGGCGATCAACTGGCCGATCGCGGGTGCGTGCATGACGCCGTGACCCGACGAGCCGTTGGCGAGGTAGAGGTTCGCGAGCGCGGGAGCGCGGCCGAGGATGGCGTGGTGGTCGGGGGACATCTCGTAGAGGCCGGCCCAGCATGCAGCCGGATCGATCGGAATATCGAGGAGCCGCGGTGCTCGTGCGCGCGCGAAGTCAAGGACGCGCGGAAGCCACGTGGCGGCGTCGAAGGTCGCGTCGAAACCGGCTGGCGGTGAATCGGGCCAGAGCAACAGAATGCGCCGGTCGCGAACGCGAAAGTGAAAACCGTCGTCGGCCCAGACGGTCATCGGCATCGACTCCGGCAGCACATCCTGCTCGATGGTCGCTGCCACTTGGCGGCGCAGCGGCGTTACGGGCAGATCGATGCCGAGGGTCGAAGCCCATGCGCCGGCGGCGTTGATGAAGACGTCGGCGGTGATTTCTCCCTCCGAGGTCTCCACGGCGATTACGCGATCGCCTTCGGTTCGAAGACTCTGAACAGCAACCCCGAATTCGAAGCGGACGCCCATTCGTTGCGCTGCCGCTGCATATCCGTTGGTGATTTTCATCGCGCGGATGAAACCGTCCGTGGGACAGAACGTGCCACCGGTGATCGCATCATCTTCGACTGCCGGATTGATCGCGCGCACCTCATCCGCGCTGATGAGCCGCGCCTCGGGTAACCCACACGCATGCTGCAGCTCATTGGCGAGCCGCAACTGCGTCATCGCCGCGTCGCTTCGTGCGATGAAGAGATAGCCGTACGGGCGGTAGCCGGAATCGACACCGATCTCCTCTTCAAACCGAATCAGTTTCTCGCGCGACAGCAGCGACATCGCAATGTCCGTCGCCGTCGCGAACTGCGCCCGAAAGCCGCCCGTCGCGCGCGGCGTGCTGCCCGCGCCAAGCTCGCTTCCGCGGTCGATCACGACGACGTTTTTGACGCCGCGCGAGGCGAGATGCCAGGCGATGCTCGACCCGATGACGCCCGCTCCGACGATGACGATTGACGGCATGCAACGCGATTATCGCCTGTAGCGTTCGACAAACGCGTCCGAGTCCATCAAACTGTCAACTCCCATTAAATGAGAGGTTTAGTGCCATACATCCTCAATCCGTCAAGCTACGGCTTCTCGCCGTTTGCCGTCCCAACGCTCGTCACAGCGGTACTGATGCTTGTCCTTGGCGCCGGCGTCATGGCGCGCCGGATGTCGCGCGTGGCAGGTGCGTTCTTCGCCATGACCGCGGCGGCCTCGGTGTGGCTGATCGCCTTCACATTCATGTATTGCGCGAAGAACGCCGCAATCGCGTTGTTCTGGTCGCGCACCGCTTACCTCGGCGTTCCGTTCCTCGCCCCGACGATTTATCACTTCACCGCGGAGATGCTGCGCATCGCCAAGGAGCGCCGCGGTGCAATCGGCGCAGCGTGGGGAATGGCCGCGGTCTTCTCCGCCGTCGCCGTCACCGGACTGCTCGTCGAGCGCGTGCAGCTCTTCTGGTGGGGCTTCTATCCGCGTTACAGCGTTATCGTTGCGCCGCCATTCCTCCTGTTTTTCTTCGGCTATCTCATCGCATCGCTCGTCGAGTTCGTCCGCGCGTACCCGAAGTCGCGCGGCGTGGAGAAGAAGCGCATCCGTCTCCTGATCGCCGCCTTCGGCGTCGCCTACCTCGGCTGCGTCGACTACCTGCCGAAGTTCGGAATCGCTGTCTATCCGTTCGGCTACGCCGCGCTGCTCGGATTCGTCGTCATCGTCGCCGTCGCTTTTCGCAAGTACGACCTCGTGGCGATCCCGCCGTCGCTCGCTGCCCGCGAGATCATCGGCACGATGGCCGATGTACTGCTCGTCTGCGACCGTGATGGGCGCATCGAGTTCGCCAACACGGCGGCGGAGCGGGTGCTCGGCTACCGCGCCGAGAGTCTGGTGGGACGGCAGTTCGAGGAGTTGCTCGTCGCCGGCGAAGACAACAGCTTTGCCGAGTCGTTCCGGCGGAGCAGCATCCGCAACATGGAGCGCCGCTTCGTCGCAAGCGATGGCCGTCAGGTCGATCTGATGATGTCGCTCGCGCCGGTTCTGCAGCACGGCCAGCCCGCAGGGATCATCATCCTCGGCCGCGACATGCGCGAGCAGAAAGAGTCGGAGCGCGAGGTGAGGAAGGCGGTGACGCTGCTCGAATCGACGCTCGACTCGACCGCCGACGGCATCCTCGTCATCGGCGACGGTGGCCGCGTGCTGACCTACAACCAGCGTTTTGCAGAAATGTGGCGCATCCCGCCCGAGCTCCTCGAAGCGCGCGACGACCACGGTCTCATCGCCCGCGTCCTCGACCAGCTCGTCGATCCCGAGCATTTTCTTCGTACGGTCGAAACCCTCTACGCGCAGCCCAACGCGGAGAGCTTCGAGCTACTCGAGTTCAAAGACGGCCGCCGCTTCGAGCGCTATTCGATCGGGCGGGCCGTGGAAGGCGTCGCCAACGTTCGCGTCTGGAGCTTCCGCGACGTGACGTCGCGGTTTGCTGCCGAGGCGGCGTTGCGAGAATCGGAATTGCGGTACCGCCTTCTGTTCGAGCAAAACGCAGCCGGCGTCTGCGTCACCGAAGTGGAAGGCACGATCCTCGATTGCAATTTGACGTTCGCCATGATGCTCGGCTACTCGCGCTCCTCGCTCATCGGCCAAAACGCCGGCGACCTTTACGTGAGTTCCTCGGACAGGGACGACATCGTCTCGCTGCTCATGGATTCGTCGACGCTCAACAGCGTCGAGGTCGAGCTGCAAAAGAGAGACGAGCAATCGATGTGGGCGCTGATGAATCTGACCCTGGTCGGAGACCGCATCCACGCCACCGTCGTCGACATCAGCGATCGAAAGCGCGCCGAAGAACAGATCGAGTTTCACGCCTATCACGACATCCTCACGAACCTGCCGAACCGCAAGCTCTTCACCGACCGCCTCACGCACAGCCTTTCCCGCGCACGCCGCTCGCACAAGTCGCTGGCAGTGATGTTCGTCGATCTCGATCACTTCAAGTCGATCAACGACACGCTGGGCCATGAGGCCGGCGACGAGCTGCTGCTGGAGATGGCCCGCCGCCTTCGCGCCAACGTTCGCGACGACGACACCGTGGCCCGGATCGGCGGCGACGAGTTCACGATCATCCTGGCGGAGCTTCGTCAGCCCGAGGATGCGGTCACGGTTGCGGAGAAGCTCATCAAAGCGGTGGAGCGACCCTTGTCGATCGCGGGCACATCCGTCGAAGTGTCGGCCAGCATCGGCATCGCGCTCTTCCCCGACGACGGCGCCGACGCCGAGTCGCTGCTGCGCAATGCAGACAGCGCGATGTACCGCGCCAAAGAGTCGGGCCGCAACACCTATCACCTCTGCACCGACGACATGAAGCGCCGCGCCGTCGAGCGGCTCTCGCTCGAAACGCGCCTGCGTCGCGCCATCACCGACGGCCAGCTCGTCCTGCACTATCAGCCGCAGATCAGCCTGACGAGCGGCGGGGCGATCGGCGTGGAAGCGCTGGTTCGCTGGAACGATCCCGAGCGCGGGCTCGTGCATCCATCGGCCTTCATTCCGCTGGCCGAGGAAAGCCGTCTCATCCTGCCCCTCGGCGAGTGGGTTCTCCACACCGCCTGCGTGCAGATGCGGGCCTGGCGCGATCAGGGGCTCGATCTTCCGTTGATGGCGGTCAATCTCTCGCTGCGTCAGTTCCAGCAAAACGACATCGTGCAAACCGTCCGGCGCGTGCTGGCCGACACTGGCCTCGACGCCAGCGCGCTCGAGTTGGAGATCACCGAAACCGCGGCGATGCAGAACGCGGAAACGACGGTGGATGTGCTCCAGGCGCTTCGGGAACTCGGCGTCTCGATCGCCATCGACGACTTCGGCACCGGCTACTCATCGCTCAACTACCTGAAGCGCTTCCCGATCACCGCGGTGAAGATCGACCGCGCCTTCATCCGCGATCTGGCCACGAGCGAAGGCGACGCCGCGATCGTCTCCGCCGTCGTCGGAATCGCCCGCGCGCTGAAGCTTCGCGTGATCGCCGAGGGCGTCGAGACCGAGGAGCAGTTGTCGTTCCTGCGCCGCCGCAACTGCGACGCCGCGCAAGGCTACCTGTTCAGCCGGCCGGTGTCCGCCGCTGCGTTGCCCGGACGTCTGAGCGAATATCCGTTTGCCGAGACCGCGCTGCGACTGCACGTGTAGCAGTCGCACAAGCTGTCATCCTGAGACTGCCGAAGGACACGAAGTGCCGGAGGACGTCGAAGGACCCCCTGCGCATTTGCAGGGTCGGGCGGCGGCAAAACAACCAAGGCAAATGCGCGGGGGGTCCTTCGACCGTCCTTCGGCACTTCGTGTCCTTCGGCGGCTCAGGATGACAGCACGGCTACACCGAGGCGGCGGCCGGCTCCGTCTCTTCGTGCAGCACCGGATACTTTCCGGTGAAGCACGCCGTGCAGTAGAGATTGCGCGGCTCGTCGTCGTTGCGAACGGCAGTCAGCATGCCCTCCTCGGAGAGGTAGCCGAGCGAGTCGGCCTCGATGAATTCGCGGATCGCGTCGATCGATTGCGCGCTGGCGATCAGATCGCGCCGTTGCGGCGTGTCGATCCCGTAGTAGCAGGGTCCGGTCGTCGGCGGCGAGGAGATGCGCATGTGTACTTCTTTCGCGCCGAAGTCTTTCAACATTCGCACGATCTTCTTCGAGGTCGTACCTCGGACGATGGAGTCGTCGATCAACACGATGCGCTTCCCTTCGACGATCTCGCGCACAGGATTGAGCTTCACTTTCACGCCGAAGCTGCGGATCGATTGCTTCGGCTCGATGAACGTCCGCCCGACGTAGTGGTTGCGCACGAGCGCGAATTCGAACGGGATGCCCGACTCGTGCGCGTAGCCGAGCGCCGCGAAGACACCGGAGTCAGGAACGGGCACGACGACGTCTGCGACGACGCTGTGCTCCCGCGCGAGCTGCGCTCCGAACCGCTTCCTCACCTCGGCCACGTTGTTCCCGAAGATGACGGAGTCTGGCCGGGCAAAGTAGACATGCTCGAAGATGCAGCGCGCCTCGCGCGGTCCCGTGAATTCGTGAACGACGCGCACGCGCGGCACAGGCTCGGCGCACTCGATGACGACGACCTCTCCGGCGCGCACCTCGCGGATCGTCGTCGCTTCGATGAGGTCGAACGCGCAGGTTTCGGAGGAAACGACGATCGAGTCGCCGAGCCTCCCGAGAACGAGAGGACGGAATCCGTACGGGTCGCGCGCCGCGTAGATGCGACCCGGCGCGAGCAACACGATCGAGTACGCGCCTTTGACCTGCGCGAGCGCATCGACGAGCGCGTGCTCGAGATCCGCCGCCTTGGATCGCGCGATCAGATGCACGATCACCTCGGTGTCCGACATCGTGTTGAAAATCGCGCCGTCGGCTTCGAGCCGCCGCCGGATGTCGGCGCCGTTCACCAGGTTGCCGTTGTGCGCCAGCGCGATCGGTCCCTTGCTCGTCGACGCCACGAGCGGCTGGGCGTTGCAGAGCATTGATCCGCCGGCGGTCGAGTAGCGAACATGCCCGATGGCAATGTCCCCCGGCAGCCGCCGCAACCGCTCCTCGGTGAAGATCTCGGCGACGTAGCCCATCTCCTTCTCCGAGTGAATCTGCGGCGCGCCGGCGGCGATGATCTGCTCCCCCGTCCCGCTCGACGCCCCGCTGACCGCCCCGATGTTCGTCTCCGACCGACGCCGGTCCGACGACACCGAAGCAATCCCCGCACTCTCCTGCCCCCGATGCTGCAACGCGTAGAGGCCGAGGTAAGCAATGTTCGCCGCGTTCTCATGATTCAGAACGCCAAAGACTCCGCACTCATCGTGGAACTTGTCGAACATCGAAAGAAGTTTAGCGCAGGGAAAAATCAGACCAGCTAGGGGGCCTGCTGAAGATCGGCAATTTTCTTGCGCGCCTCATCGGCCCAGGGCGAGGAGGGATCGACGTCGAGGTACTTGTTGTAGGCTTTGATTGCGTTGGTTACGTCTGTAGCTTCGCCGGACTTCTGAGCCAGCAAATCCAGAGCCTGGGCCTGATTGAAAAGCGCATCAGCTGAATTGGGTTCTATCTTCAGCGCTCGATCACAGGCTTCGACTGCCGCTTTGAAATTCGGAGTAGTTCCGGTTGCGATGAGGGCGGCAGCAACGTCGCTCTGGTAGGCGGCATTGTCAGGAGCAAGATTGGCGGCCTTTTGAAGGATGGGAATGGCGGCGTTCCGCTGATCTACGAGCATCTGCCGCTCGGCTCTACCCTCGTCGCTGGTGTCCCCTTCACGCTCGGCGAGTCGCGCCTCGAAATCGAGGAGTTGAGCGACGCCCCTTGCGTGCTGCATTCTCGCGTTGTCGCCGCCACGGTGCAGCACCTTGTCGGCTGCGACTATCACGTCCGCCACGCCGTAATCTGGATCGCTGCCTCTGCCGCGCATCTGAGCTTTCCGAACAACGTGAGGAAACCCGCTCAATCGCGCTTCCACGAGACGCGAGCTCTGGCGAGAGGACGCTTCGATCACAGGCGCCAGCGGATCGCGCCGTGCTTGCACGACGAATGTGCCTCCGACGGTAATGGCGATCGCGGCAGCGGCTGCCACCCACCACCGCCCTTTCGCTCGCTCTGGCGGAGCCAGCTCCTCCCCAAAGGCCGTTACATCGACCACTGTGAACCGGCACTCATCGCAATCGGCGATGTGCTCGACGATGGCGGCGCGGGACCTGGCGTCCAGGGTTCCATCGATGAAGCAGCCGAGGTCCTCGGCGGCTGGATGAGTTGAGAGCGTGGTCATTGGGGAACCTTTGGGTCGGTATCGGGATCGCCGAGGTCGAAGTGAAGGGCATCGGCGCCGTGAACGAGCATGTCTCCAATGTCGCTCATGGCCACGCCGGCGGCAAGGAGAGCCGCCTTCAGCGTCACAACGATCCGTTCGATACGGCGGTAAAGCTGTTTCTGGTCGGCTTTCAGCAGCCTGGCCATGGTTGAGACTTTCATGGCGTCGATGAAGCGAAGTTTCATGATCAATCGGTCCTCAGACGGAAGCCGGCCGAGCTCTCGGTTGACGATCGCGTTGGTGTGGCGCTCGGTTGATTCGCGCTCGCTGGCCAACAGGTCGTCCTCCGCTGAAACACCGGATGCAGGCTCGGGCATCTCCTCAGTCCGCTCGATCTCCGAGGCGCGTTGGGCTCGCCGCGTCACAATCGACGAGGCCAGCGTTTCCAATGCGTGTGAGTCAAGCTCCGTATATTTTTGACGGACGATTGTCGAAGCTTCCCCAATGCTGAGCCCGTCGCGGCTGATGAGACGCTCCAGGAGAATCGCTGCATCGCCCCCCTTCCTCGCCAGCACCGAGGGCCGCCATTTGCCCCACTCGTGAATCTTCTGGTCGACGTAATGCCGTTGGATGACGATCGTCAAATAGGTGGAAAGAGTGCACTTGTTGGCGAACTTCCGAAGGACTGCGTAGTCGTCTTCGATCAGCTTGAGCTTGACCGCGGAGGCGAAATCCTCAGCGTCGGCGCCGATGAGGCCGTACTTCCGGCAGACGAACGCGGTGGCGCGGTCGATCAGCGGAAGACTATCGAGGAAGAATTTCTCCCAGTTCATTCGGCGCCACTACCGGAAACTGATACGCGTCTTGCGGTTGGCGGATTCTAGACGAATCCGCGGTCCATCGCAGTGACGAGTAAGCGGATTTACGGAAGCACCGCGAATCCCTCGGTTTTTGCGGCAGCAGTAAGGTCGCGGTCGAGGGTGACGAAGGGGAGGGCACCGAAGCGCTCCCTTGCAAGCAAAGCAGACGCAAGCTGAACGGAATCCGCGGCACGAAGCGGATGTCGCGACAAAAGGTTGATCGCACGCTCGATTGCCGCAAGCGCAGCGATCGCTGACCAGCGCCGCGTAATCTCCGCGAACGCAGCGTCAGCCTGCAAATGCGCTTCAGCACCGAGTCTGCCATGGTGTCGCCGGCGCCACAGTGCGCTCGTGATCTCGACGGGTGTCAGATGGGAAGCGATGATGTGAGAATCGCGCATCATCAAGTCGCGGACTGTTGCTGACGATGGCTCGTCGAGGATGAGAGGAATGAGCGCCGAAGAGTCCCAGAATCTCAACGGCCGGTCCGACGATCCTCAAGCAGTTGGTCGAGAACGCTCGCTTCAGCCTTTGGCAAAGCGCGCGTGAAGAAATCTTCCGGAAACGGTTCGTAGTCTTCCGAGGCGGCTAAAGGGATGACCGCTGCCACGGCGTTCCCGCCATCTCTGATCTCAACAGTTTCGCCGCTCTTAACGGCCGCGAGAACCTCTTCAAGATTTTCTCTTAAGTCGGCAACTTGTGCGCTACGCATGGCGGCAGTTTACCTCGGCGTCAGTGAGCAACCAAAGCTTACGAGTCCCAAAAGGGCATCAGTCAGAGTGGCGGTCTTCCAGCAGCGCTTCCAGCACGCTCTTTTTCGCCCTCGCGATACCCTTGACATCATCCACTTTTAGACTTAGTCTAATCACCGTGCGCAACAGCGTGACCGTTCTTCAGGAGCATGGAATCCAGCCTTCGGCGCAGCGCGTCGCCGTCGCCGACTACGTGCTGCAGACCGTCGAGCACCCCTCGGCGGATCTCGTGTGGAACCGCGTCAAGGCTCGCGTGCCGTACATCTCACGCGCCACGGTCTACAACACGCTCAACCTCTTCGTCGAGAAGGGGCTGCTGCAGGCGCTCACGCTGGCTGAGGATAGTGTGGTGTTCGATCCGAAGATGGAGCGGCATCATCACTTCGTCGATGAAGCGAGCGGCACCATCCACGACATCGCCTGGGACAAAGTGCAGGTTTGCAACATCGAAGGTTTGAAGGGATACGAGATTCACGACTACCAGGTCGTCATGCGCGGCACCCGCAAAGCCGCGCGGCGCAGGACCTGAAAAAAATTTGGCAATCCACTAGACGCTGTCCAGATCGCGACATCGTCCAAATCAAAAGGAGAATGACACATGCCCATGCTTACCGTTGGTGACAAATTTCCCGACTACAAACTGACCGCGTCGGTCGGTACCGAGAAGGGGAAAGAGTTCAAGACCATCAGCACCAAAGACAACGAGGGGAAATGGCTGGTTTTCTACTCGTATCCGAAAGACTTCACGTTCATCTGCCCGACCGAGATCGTCGAGTTCGGCAAGAAGGACAGCGAGTTCACCGACCGCGACGCCGTCGTCCTCGGCGGCAGCACCGACAACGAGCACTCGCATTTGGCCTGGCGCGTCTCGCATCCCGATCTGAAAGACGTGAAGACGCCGCTCGTCTTCATCACGCCTGCTTTCGCCGCCACGCTCGGCATTCTGCATCCCGAGGCCGGCGCCGCGCTGCGCGTGACGTACGTCGTCGATCCGAACGGCATCATCCGCTGGGTCAACGCGAACGATCTCTCGGTCGGCCGCAACGTCGATGAAGTGATCCGCGCGCTCGACGCCCTGCAGAGCGACGAGCTCTGCCCGTGCAACTGGCGTCCGGGCCAGGAAACGCTGGGAGCGGCGTAAGAATCATGAGCGCCGTCGAATCGCTGCGCGCGCGTTTGCCTGAGAACGCGCGCGACACCAAGCTCAATCTGCAGAGCGTGCTGCAACCCGGCACGCTCACGGCGGCGCAGCGGTGGGGGGTGGCGGTCGCTTCGGCGGCCGCCGCTCGTAACCGCGAGTTGCTCGACGCCATGCTCGCCGACGCACGCGACGAAGCCGGCGAGGCCGTGATCGATGACGCCCTCGCCGCCGCCTCGCTGATGGCGATGAACAACGTCTACTACCGCTTCAAGCACATGATCGCCAAGGAGTCGTACGGACAAAAGCCCGCCCGCCTCCGCATGCAGCGCATCGCCAAGCCGGCCACGAACAAGCCCGACTTCGAGCTGTTCTGCCTAGCCGTCAGCGCCATCAACGGCTGCGAGATGTGCATCCGCTCCCACGAAGACGCGGTCATCGCAGGCGGCATGACCGAGGACCATGTGGTCGACGCGGTGCGCATCGCGGCGGTGATGAATGCGGCGGCGGTCGCGCTGGAGTTGCCAGTATTCGGGGCAGGTACGCCGATCCTGTCGTCGTAAAGGGCGACGCGCCCGAACGTTTGTCATTCCGAGCGGGCGGGCGGGGGGCGAGGAATCCCCTCACCTCGCAGCGACACTCGTTCTTCCGAAGGGGATTCCTCTCCGTCCTCCGCTGCGCTCCGGCGGTTCGGAATGACAAGAACTCATCTCATCGCGCGATCAGCTCCGCCTCTTCGCCAACGCCGCGAATGACATCGTCGATCGTGTCGCCGCCGAGAAGTAGCGCGAAGGATGAGCGCCAGATGCGCGCGAGCTCTGGGGTTGACGTGCGGATGAGGGGGATTCCGTTGCGCTCGATCAGGAATGTGCCCACCTCCGTGCGGCCGATACGGATCGCGCTCAGACCGTGCTGCTTGGCAAGGCGGAGAACTTCGTCAACGTGACCAGTGGAAACGATTGCGCGCGCTTGCGACTCGCCGAAGAGCAGCGCAATCGCATCAACATCGTCGGCGTGACCGCCGAGATCGACATGGCATCCAGTGCCTTCCATCGCACACTCCGCCAGCGCGACGGCAAGGCCTCCGTTGGACAAGTCGTGTGCGCTGCGCAGAAGGCGTCGCTCGAAAGCCTCGATGAAGAATGCGACGAGCGCCTTCTCACGATCGAGATCGACGCGCGGCGGTAACGCGAACGTATCGGGAAGATGCATCTGCTGCCACTCCGATCCGCCCAACTCATCGCGTGTCTCTCCGATGAGGACGACGTCCAGCCCGGCCTCGGGGAACGCCAGACCACATCCGTCGCTCTCGTGCTCGAGGATTCCGACCATGCCTACCGTCGGCGTCGGCAGCACCGCCCGTCCCTCGGTCTCGTTGTAGAAGGAGACGTTTCCGGAGACCACCGGTGTGTTGAAAGCAACGCATGCGTCGCTGATGCCGCGGATGCACTCGGCGAATTGCCACATGATCTCGGGCCGCTCCGGTGAGCCGAAGTTGAGGCAGTCGGTGATCGCGATGGGCCGGCCGCCGCTCACCGCGATGTTGCGCGCGGCCTCGGCCACTGCCTGTTTGCCGCCTTCATACGGATCGAGGAAGCAATAGAGCGGATTGACGTCGCTCGTCATCGCCAGCGCGCGGCCGGTGCCCTTGACGCGGACGATGGCGGCATCGCGGCGCTCCGGCCCGGCGATCGTATTCGTCCGCACGGTCGTGTCGTACTGCTCCCAGATCCAGTGCTTCGAGCAGAGATTCGGCGATGCGAGGAGATGGAACAGCTCGTCGGTGAGGTCGCCGTCGTCGACGCGTTGACGATCGAGAATGGCCGGCAGCACGCGCTCCGGTTTCGCCATCGGACGCTCGTACACCGGCGCCTCGGTCGAGATCGGATCGACAGGAATCGCTGCCACTTCCTCCCCGCCCCAGAACAGCCGCACGAATCCGTCATCGGTCACTTCGCCGACGACCGCGGCGTTGAGGTCCCACTTTTCGAACGTCCGCACGACCTCGTCTTCACGGCCGCGCTTCGCCACGATCAGCATCCGTTCCTGCGACTCGCTCAGCATGATCTCGTACGGCGTCATGCCGCTCTCGCGCACGGGAACGCGGTCGAGGTGCATGCGCACGCCCGTGCCGGCGCGGCCCGCCATCTCGAACGATGACGACGTCAGTCCCGCGGCGCCCATGTCCTGAATGCCGACGACCGCGTCGGACTCCATGATCTCGAGACACGCTTCGAGGAGGAGTTTCTCGGTGAACGGATCGCCGACCTGCACCGTGGGCCGTTTTTCCTCGGACGCTTCGTCGAACTCCGCCGAGGCCATCGTCGCGCCGTGAATGCCATCGCGTCCCGTTTTCGAGCCGACGTAGATGACCGGATTGCCGACGCCGCTCGCAGTTCCGTTGAAGATCCGGTCGCGCGTCGTCACGCCGAGGGCGAAGACGTTGACGAGGATGTTGCCGTTGTAGGACGAGTGGAACGACGTCTCGCCGCCGACTGTCGGAATGCCAATGCAGTTGCCGTATCCGCTGATGCCGCGCACGACGCCATCGACGAGGTACTTCATGCGCGGCGCGTCGAGATCACCGAAACGCAGCGAGTCGAGGCAGGCAATCGGCCGCGCTCCCATCGTGAAGATGTCGCGCAGGATCCCACCGACTCCCGTCGCCGCGCCCTGATACGGCTCGATGAACGACGGATGGTTGTGCGACTCCATCTTGAACGCCGCCACCCAGCCATCGCCGATGTCGATCACGCCGGCGTTTTCGCCCGGACCTTGAATCACGCGCGGTCCGGTCGTCGGAAACTTGCGGAGATGAACGCGCGATGATTTATACGAGCAGTGCTCCGACCACATCACGCTGAAGATGCCGAGCTCGGTGTAATTCGGCGCGCGGCCGAGGATCTGTTCGACGCGTGCGTATTCGTCGGAGCTGAGGCCGTGGGACGCGATGAGCTCGGGAGTGATGCGCGGCTCGTTCATGCCGCTGATTCTGTCAAAAAAAAGGGCCGCCGAGGCGGCGGCCCTGCAAGCTTGCGTTTCGAAGAGATTACTCGTGCGCTTCGCCACCGTGCATCTTGAACATCATCATTCCCGGATCGCCGTGACGCATCTCGGCGTGCATGGCGTCGAACTTCGTCTTCTGATCGGGCGTCAGGAGGGCGGAGAGTTTCGCGTGGGTCGACTCGTGCGCGGCCTTGATCTGTTTGTCGATGGCGCGCGCCGCCAGGTACGCCCTGCCCACCTCGGTGGCATCAGGATTCGACGCGTCGACCGCCGCGTTCAACCGCTGCTCGGCGGCGTGACGCTGTTCGAAGAGCGGCTTCACCGAGGCTTCGAGCTGCTGATGGATGGAATCCCACTGCACCTTCTGATCGACGGAGAGATTGAGCGCGGAGGCGATTTCTTCGCCGCCGCCTCCTGGATGACGCATGAACACGCGGCGTTCGGGGTCCTGTGCGGAAGCAACGGTTGCAATGACGAGTGAGAGTGTGGCGGCGAGAACGATGACGGTCTTTTTCATTTTTTGTGTTTCCTTTCGGGGAGCAATGTACGCATCGTACGCCTCGAAGTGATCAACAGCACGCAAGCTGTTTGTAAGAAACGTAAAACCCGCTTGCAGCCTGCATTTTCGCGCAAATGCCGATGCTAGACTCGGCTGCATGAAGGGGAGCCGCAGTGGCGTCGCAGCACTCATTTCGCTCGCGGTTCTTGCCGCGGCGCTCATCGTCCTCGGCACGCTGCAATACCGCTGGATTGGCGAGATGGCGGATGCGGAGCGCCAGCGGATGCGCGCGGGCATCGACTTCGCCGCGCATCACTTCAGCGACGACTTCGATCACGAGCTGACGCGGGCCTTCTTCGCCTTTCAAATGCCGATGGTCGAAGCGCGCCCCGAACACCTCTTTCGCCGCTACGACGAGTGGGCGGCCTCAACGCGTGACACGCGCATCGTCAAGGCCATCTACTTCGTACCGCCGAACGACGCCGATCATCCGCTGCTCGTCGAACCCCTCTCCCATCACGTAGTTCCGGCACAGTGGCAGCTCTCGCTCCTCGGCGTGCGCTCGATGATTGCGGAGTCGTTCGCCTCAGGGCATCCCGTTCCACCCATCGTTCCGCAAGCCTCGGCTCTGATCGTGCCGTGCGGCGAGTTACCGCGCATCAAGATGGAGCGGATTCACGCCCAGATGATGATGATGCATGGCGGCGGTCCGGGTCCCACAGGTCTCCATGGAGGCGACCCTGGCCCGCCAACACCGTCGTATACGATCATTCAGCTCGATCGCGACTACATCACTCGCGTCATGCTTCCGGACCTCACCCGCCGCTATTTCGATACGCCGGCGGGACGGCAGTACGACGTGGCCATCATCGCGACCGACAACGGCGAGGTGTTGTACCGGTCGGACGAAGGTACGTCACCGTTTCGCTCCGACCTCGTAGTCCCGGTTTTCAGCGTGCGAGTGTTCCGGCGTGAGCCGTTCGATGGCGCGGTGCTGCGCGAGCCGGCGCTCCATCCCCCGGAGTGGCACCTTCTCGTGCGGCACCATGCGGGCACGCTCGAGGAAATCGTCGGCGCGACGCGGCGCCGCAATCTGATGCTCACCGGCGGCATCCTCGCAGTCCTCGCCGGCACCATGATCGCGCTCGTTGCCATGCTGCGAAGCGCGGAGCGGTTGCGCCTCCAGCAGTTGGAGTTCGTCGCCGGCGTCACGCACGAGTTGAACACGCCAGTCGCCGCGCTCACCGCGGCCGGCCAGAATCTAGCGGACGGCATCATCACCGAGCCGTCGCAAGTGGCGCGCTACGGCTCGGCAATCGTCAAAGAATCGCGGCGGCTGACCGAGATGATCGGACAGGTGCTGGCGTACGGCGGGATGCAATCGCGGCGCAGATTGCCGCTTGCTCCGGTCGATGTCAGCGGCGTCGTCGATGAAGCTGTTGCCGCCTGCCGCTGGATGGCCGAGGAGCAGGGCGTCGTCGTCGAGACGCATGTCGATCGCGGACTCCCACTCGTCGGTGGCGACGCTGCATCGCTCGCCCGCGCTGTCCAGAACCTCCTGGGCAACGCAATCCGCCACGGCGCGGACGGCAAGTGGGTCGCCATCAGCGCGGCAGCGATCGACAGCAGCGTCGTCATCCGCGTCGAGGATCACGGGCCGGGCATCGCTGCGCGCGATTTGCCGCATCTGTTCGAGCCGTTCTTCCGCGGCCACGATGCCCGCGTCCGTGGCAGTGGCCTCGGTCTTACGATCGTGAAGCAGATCGCGAGCGTTCACGGCGGCAGCGTCACGGCCGATCGCCGGCGCGAGCGCGGCGCGGCGTTCACGCTCCGGCTGCCTGCGCGCGCGGAGGCAGGGGGCGCTCCGGAGATCGCGCAGCATGCCTGATCTGCAGCGCCGCATCCTTCTGGTCGAAGACGAAGAGAGCCTGATCCTCACGCTGCGCGACCGTTTCGAATCCGAGGGATATGTCGTGACCGTGCAGAGCGACGGCGAGTCGGCACTGGCGGCAGGGACGCGCTCACCGTTCGACCTCATCGTGCTCGACGTCGCGCTGCCGAAAAAGAACGGCTTCGACGTCTGCCGCGATCTCCGCCAACGCGGAATCCAGACACCGATCCTGATGCTCACCGCGCGCGGCCAGGTGGTCGACCGCGTCATCGGACTCAAGCTCGGCGCCGACGATTACCTGACGAAGCCCTTCGAGATGCTGGAGCTATTGGCGCGCGTCGAAGCACTCTTGCGCCGCTCGCGGACGATGGCGCAGAACGCCTCCGACTCGTACGCGTTCGGTCCGATCCACGTCGACTTTCGCAGCGCCGAGGTGCGGCGGGAAGGCGCGCCGGTAGAGCTGTCGACGCTCGAGATCAAACTGCTGCGTTACTTCGTCGAACATCGCGGCGCCGTCGTCGGGCGGGACGAGTTGCTCGACAAAGTGTGGGGCTACGACGCGACGCCCGTCACGCGAACGGTGGATGTGCACGTGGCCTCGCTGCGGCAGAAGCTCGAAGCGAATCCGTCGAAGCCGGAGTACATCGTCACCGTGCACGGGCTTGGGTACAAGTTCACGGGATAAAGGCGTTTCACGCGGAGACGCGGGGTTTGCTTTTCTCCGCTCCTCCGCGCCTCCGCGTGAGACCGTTGTATGGTTCTTAGATGCGATCCGTCCGCTTGACAGAACCCGCCAAGCCACTCGAAGACATCGATATCGACTACCCCGAGGCCCGTGCAGACGAAGTCATCGTCGAGATCCACGCAGCAGGAATCTGCCACAGCGACGCCCACTACCGCGCCGGACGCGGCCGCATCACACTCCCGCTGACCCTCGGCCACGAGATCGCCGGCGTCGTCATCGAAATCGGCGACGACGTCACCAACGTCGCGGTCGGTGATCGCGTCGCCGCGCACTACCTCGTCTCGTGCGGAACGTGCGCCCACTGCCTGCGCGGCGGCGAGCAGTTCTGCGCTCACGGCGAGATGTTCGGAAAAGAGCGCGACGGCGGCTTCGCCGAGTGGATCGTCATCCCGGCGCGCAACGCCGTCCTCATTCCGCAGCCAGTTCCGTTCGATGAGGCCGCGGTGATGATGTGCTCGACCGCGACGGTCTACCACGCGCTGCGGCTGGCCTCTCTCCAACCGGGCGAATCGGTCGCCGTCATCGGATTCGGCGGCCTCGGCGTCTCCGCGCTACAACTGGCCGGAGCGTTCGGCGCCAGCTCGATCACCGCGATCGACGTCGTGCCGGAGAAACTCGCGGCGGCAAAAGCCCTCGGCGCAGCCGCCATCGACGCCCGCCGCGACGATCTGGCAAACGAGATCCGCCGCATCACTGGCGGCCTCGGCGCCGATGTCGTCCTCGACCTCGCCGGCATCGCGGCGCCGCGACTCGCCGCGCTGCAGTCCCTCGCCCCCGGCGGCCGCCTCGTCCTCGTCGCCCTCGGCCCCGAGCCCTTCACCTTCGACCCATATTCCGATGTGCTCACCCGCGAACGCCGCATCATCGGCTGCTCCGATCACTTGCTGACCGAGCTCCCCGAGCTGATGGACCTGGCCCGCCGCGGCGACATCGACCTATCGTCCGCAATCACGCGCCGCGTCCCACTCGAAGCGCAGGCAATCAACGACGTGCTCGACGATCTCGACCGCGGAACGAGCCATCTGCGCGCGGTGGTGACGAGGTAATGCGGCTCACGCGAAGCCGCGAAGACGCGAAGAGGTTGATGATCTTTTCTTCGCGTCTTCCCGCCTTCGCGTGACCGACTACGTCACGCTGATCTCGCGCGATCCATCATCGAGCACGCGAATCGTGATCTCGACATGCCCGTCCTCAAACTCCGTGAACGCCCCTTTCGGCCATTCGATCAGCTTCACTCCTGGCCCCTGAAGCAGTTCCGGGATTCCGATCTCCAGCCACTCGCGGCGATTGTCTGTGAGCCGGTAGCCGTCGATGTGGATGATCGGCGCGCGGCCGGCGATCGGGTATTCGTGGACGATGGCGAACGATGGCGAAGCCACGTCCAGCGGATTCGCGCCCAGCTCCGCGGCGATGGCGCGGGCGAGAAACGTCTTGCCGGCGCCGAGGTCGCCGACGAGGTGGACGACGGCATCGGGTGCGAGCGTGCGCGCGAGGGCGCGGCCAGCGGCCTCGGTTTCAGATTCAGTGCGGCAGAGGAAGTGGGTCACGAGCGCTGATTATCGCGGTTTGTCGCGTCTGACCGTATTACGATCATTGGTCGATGCCCCATGTGGGAGGATGCATGGCCCGCGCAAGAGTCTCATCGAAGTATCAGATCGTCATTCCGAAGGACGTCCGAGACCAACTCGGTATCCGGCCCGGCGACGAGTTTCAGATCGTGGCGAAGGGCGGCCTGATCACGCTCGTGCCCGAGAAGCCGATCGCGGTAATGCGTGGATTTGTCCGAGGCATTCGGACGAGCGGTTTCCGAGAGAAAGAGGATCGTTCTTGATCGTGATCAGTCGGATGCCGATGGAATGACCGAAACGGTTGCGGCGGCGCTCGCGATGTTTCAGCGGTATCTCGATGATGAGATCCCGCCCGCCGCGGCTTCGCATGCGCTGGCGACGCTGATGGCGCAGCCGCCGGATGTTCTCATGCAGCGCGTTGCCACGTGGACCGCGGAGCAGAGTACGTCCCGCTCGATTGCGCCTCGCGTTCTGCTGCTCCTTGCACTGAAAAAGATTTACGTCACCGGAGAGCTGAATCTCCTCGACCGGGAAGCGGTGGCGAACTATCTCGACCGGGCCACGGGCGTGGCTGTGCGCCTTTGTCCGGAGGCGGACCGTGATCGATTGCGGACCGACGTCTCAGCCATGCGGATGTCGCGCGCGACCTCGGCGTCGCTGCAGGAAACCGTGGCTCCGGCGCGGATGCCGGCCATGAGCGGACCGTCACCGGCCATGGAGGCCGAGGCGGTCGTGGCAAAGCAGTTCTCGCTGATCTTCGACCGCTTGGCCCGAGAGAAAGCGGATGCTGGATCGATGGAAGCGCCGGCCGATCCGCAGGCGATCGCGCAACTTCTGTCGATGGCCGCCACGCGGTCGCAGAACGCGCAGCAGTTGAATCAGTATCTCGAACAGCTCCGTCCACTCGCCGGCAGCGGTGACGCAAACATCTTCGTCATCCTCGGCGGCGGGATGCCGTCATGGGATGTGGCCAGCCTGCTGCCCGGGTCCGCTGCGCGACCCCCGGCGCAGGTCGGTGCGATGGAGAAGATCATCGGACTTGCGGAGAGCCCCGAGGTCGCCATGAAGCGATTTCGCGAGCTCGTCTCCGCGGCGGTCGAGAAGTTCAATCAGAACGCGCTCGGCGCGGCGTTGTGGATGCTCGATCTGGCCGAGGACTCCATTTCAGAGAAGAAGCTGGAGATGGCAGCGGTCGATCAGTTTCGCGCCGAGGCCGTCGAGACGATCAGCGCGGCGCAGTTGCGAAAATATGCGGAGACGAGATCGAAGCACGCCGCCGTCAAGATCGCGCTCGAGTTCTTCCCGGCGCTTCACCTTCCCGCGCTTTTTCAGAATCTTCGGAGGGAAGCGCGCGCCGAACGGAGACGCTCGATTCTCGGCTTCATCGAGGCGTATGGCGCAGTCGGCCGCGATGCCGCGCTCGCCGAGCTCGAACGCGAGCTCCCTCGGCCCGAGCACGCCACCTACTACCTCCGCAACCTGATCTACCTTCTGCATCGGATCCCGCGCGAATCGCAGGAGCCGGCCGAACAGGAATTCGAGTGTCTGACAAAAGCCTCGGAGCCGGGCCAGCTCATCTACGTCATCAAGGAAGCCACGACGGCCCTCGGGCTGATCAAGACCGAGGCCGCGGCGAAGCTGCTCACCACGCGGCTGGCTCAGTTCGAGGCAAAGCTCCTTCGCGAAGAAACCTCGGCGTATCCGGCGGCTGAAATGCGGAAGTTGCTCGACCGGATCATCAGCTCGCTAGCGCGGATCGGCACGTCTGCCGCGCTGCTCACAATCGCGAGGCACGGGATGAAGGCCAGTCCGCTGCTGGGCGATGCGCGCACCCGGCTGACCGCCCTCGGACAACACGATCTCTCGTTTGACCAGGGCACTGTGGATCTCTTGCTCAAAGCGCTGCGCGAGGAGATCCCCCGAAAGCTCCTGGGCCGCCTCCTGCCGCGGAAACAGGAAGCGACCGTTCGTCTGATGGAGGCGCTGTCCGGAACCCGATCCGAGCAGACCGAGGAGGTTTTTCAAGACATCGCGCGCCGCTTTCCCGATCACGACGTTGGCCGCGCGGCGGCGCAGATTCTCGCGAAGTGGTCGCCGGGAGAGGCCGCCCCACGCGCTGAAGGGGCGGCCACGCTCACGGGAGAGCTCGAATTCTTCGGCCTGCCATCCGTGATGCAAACGCTTGGCGAGATGCGCGCCACCGGCATGCTCACACTCTCGAACAAACAGAAAGTGGCCGTGGCCAAGCTCGTCTTCATCGACGGGAAGTTTCTCAATGCGCAAATGGGGCACCTTCGCGGAGACGAGGCGCTTTACCAGACGCTGGAGCGGCCGGTGGCCGGTACATTCGCCTTCGTTCCCTATCCTCCGGAGAAGCTGGCCAGCGACACCGTCCCGAAAGAGATCCTCGGAATGCTGATCGAGGGGATGCGCCGCAACGATGAGCTGCAGCGCCTCTTCGTCCTCGTCCCCGACGACATGACTCTGACGAAAACGAATTTCAAGCCGACACCGCACGAAGACGAGGAGGATCCAGCCCTCGCCCGCGAGGTATGGCTCAAGGCCTCGTCGGGCACGAGCATCGCGGAGTGCGAGCGGCAACTGGCGACGGATTCGTTTCGGGTACGGAGGCTCGTCGCGCATTGGTTGGAGAGGGGCGCGCTCGTGGAGAGCGGGGTCCCAAGTTGACTTTAGAACTAGGCTTGTTTCCAGATCCGGACCCGTTTCGAACCATGGATCAATCAGACCGGATCCAACCATCGGGGCGGGACGCCCCGATGGCCGCGGGCGAGACGCCCGCACTCCTCGGCATGCACGTCGTAAGGAGTGCGGTCGTCTCGACCGCGGGCACTTGGGCGTCCTCGCCCGAGTGCTGTCATGCGCAGGTCGATAGTCGAACGAGGAAGCGCGAAACGCGAGCCGACGCTACCCTTCGCGCAATCGCCGGATGGCCAGCGGAATCCGCTCCGCGAGATCGCCCGCAGTCAGCCCCGTGTCGCCCATCTTCTCTTTGAGCAGATCGCCGGCGAAGCCGTGAAGGTAGACGGCTGCGATCGCGGCGTCGAAGGGATCGATGCCGCGGGCGAGGAGAGCGGCGATCATGCCGCCGAGGACGTCGCCCATGCCGCCGGTGGCCATGCCGGGATTGCCGGTGGGATTGACGTTTACGTGGCCGTCCGGCTCGGCGATGAGCGACTGGAATCCCTTGAGCACGACCACGCATCCGGTGATGCGCGCTGCTTCGCGGGCGACGTCGATGCGATGCGCGTTGATCTCGCTCGCGGTCGTGCCGAGGAGCCGGGCAAGCTCGCCGGGATGCGGCGTGAGAACGCGTGGGCGGCGGGAGGGATTGATCTCGCTTGCGCGTGACGCAAACGCGTTCAGCGCGGACGCATCGATCACGAGCGGGCGATCGATCGCGGCGACAAGCTCGCGAACGCGCGCGTAACCGGCATCGTCATCGGCGAGGCCGGGGCCGATGAGGACCGCGTCTCTGCCGTTCGCGAACGCGATGATGTCGTCACCTGAATACGTCATCGACTCGATCGATCCTGCGTTGACGAGCTTCGCGGTCTCCGCGTCCGTCGCAACGGTCACGAGTCCCGCGCCGCTCCGAATCGCTCCTCGGGCGGCCAGAACCGCGGCCCCGCTTCGGCCCGGCGAGCCGGCGATGATGGCGACGTGGCCGTACGTTCCCTTGTGCGTCGACGCGAGGCGCGGCGGGAAATGCGGGCGAACTTCGGCGGGCGTCGTCAGCGCCAGCGTGACGTTTTCGTCTTCGATGGCAGCCGAGGGGATGGAGATGTCAGCGACGATCACCTCGCCGCAGTTGACCGCGGCCGGCTCGAATACGTGACAGACCTTCGGTGCAGCAAAGGTGACAGTCAGCGCGGCCTGCACGCACGGCTCGAAGGTCTCGGCGCTCGACGCGTTCGCGCCGCTGGGAAGATCGACGGCGACGATGGGCAGCCCGAGGCCTCCCATCGATACGATCGCCTCCGCATACAGCCCCTCGGGTGCCCGATTGAGTCCGGTGCCGAAGATCGCGTCGACGATGAGGTCAGCGTCCGCCGCATGGACGAGCGCTTCGTTGAGCGAATCGTCGTCGACGATGTCGTAGAGCGGCAGCGCCAGGCGCTCGCAGATAGCGAGATTGGCGGCGGCATCGCCGCGGACGTTTTTGCGATCGCCGACGATGAGCACCATCGGCACAACGCCGCGCTGCTCGAGGTGACGAGCGACGGCGAAACCATCGCCACCGTTCGCGCCGAGGCCGCAGAAGATGGCGGCGCGGTCGCAGTCGGGATAGTGATGGGCGATGGCGTCGACGACGGCGAGGGCGGCGTTCTCCATCAACACGATCGACGGGATGCCGAAGCGCTCGGTGGCGCGCCGGTCGATCGATTTCATCTGCTCGGAGGTGAGGATGTGCATGGCCTTGGGCGAACGATATCGCTTGTTGGGCGTGGACATCGTTCTGGTCCAGTGCCGCTGACGCGGCACGATTCCTTCGTGGACTCTTCGTACGAGGGGTCGCTCGCTGCGCTCGCACCCCTCGCTACCTTCACATGCCGCTGACGCGGCACGAGTGCATTGGTCTCGTTCCAGACGCGTTTCGTGGATCTGAGTTGTGCGCGTCGAGGTCTGCAACCGGGATCTGCCGCGTCAGCGGACGAAAAGTTCTGCAAAATCGGGATTTGCCGCGTCAGCGGCATACGAAAAGTTCTGCAAAATCGGGTCTGCCGCGTCAGCGGCAAACGAAGGTAGCCAGGGGTGCGAGCGCAGCGAGCAACCCCTGGAACGAAGGATCCACAATGCACGTGCCGCATCAGCGGCACACGAAAAGTTCTGCAAAATCGGGTCTGCCGCGTCAGCGGCAAACGAAGGTAGCCAGGGGTGCGAGCGCAGCGAGCAACCCCTGGAACAAAGGATCCACAATGCACGTGCCGCGTCAGCGGCACTGGATGGAAGGGCAGGGAACGCGTTCAGCGCAGTGAGATTCCATCCACCGCAGTTACGGGCGCAACAATGCTGCGAGATGGCCCTCGCTGACTTCCAACGCGTATCGCTCCAAGTCTTCCGCGATATCGATGTCATGGCGCACCGGCAGCACGGCGACGCAGTTCTCCCAGTCGCGGATTTTGGCCAGCGTCGAAGCGAACACGGTCGACGATCCCCATTCGATGTCCTGAAAAACCTCGGGGTCGAATGCGGCGGCGCGGCAGCCGATGAGGTAGTAGCCGCCGTCCGAGGCAGGGCCGGCGACCCATTCGCAGGAGTCGAGGAGGCCGAATGCCTGATCGATCAGACCGCGCGGGAGGCGGGGATCGTCGACGCCGATGGCGATGATCTTCTGCGTGGCGTGAAAGAAAAAGCGTTCCGAGAAGGCCATGGAAAGGCGGTCGCCGAGGGATTGTCCGCTCTGCATGGCGGTAGGGAAATCGCCGAACGCGCGCGTGAGCATTTCGCCGTTGGCGTTCTCGCTGGGAGCCCAGAGGATCTCGATCTCGGTTTCGGCGTTTGACTGGCCGATCGATGCGAGGAGATCGCGCAGCATCGCCTCATACACGGCCAGCGCGCGGTCGTCCCCGATCGACTGGGCCAGGCGCGTTTTTACGCGGCCAAGCTCAGGCAGCCGCGCGAAGACGAGGAGGCGCTGCTGCGGTGGTGGAACGGTGGGGAACACCGCGGAAGTATAGTTTCCGCGCTCCGATGCGCACGATCGCACTCCTCACCGACTTCGGCACGCGCGATCCGTATGTGGCCGCGATGAAGGGCGTGATCGCGTCGCGCTGCGATGCGCGCATCGCCGACCTGACGCATGACATCGCGCCGTTCGACGTGTGGGAGGCGGCGTTTTTTCTTCGCGACGTCGTCGCGTACTGGCCGGAGGGGACGATCTTCGTTTGCGTCGTCGATGCGGGGGTGGGGACGTCGCGGAGGATTCTGGCGGTGGAATGGGAGGGGCGGGTTTTTCTGGCGCCGGATAATGGGTTGCTGCATTTTGTATTGCCACGAGCGGAACGTAGGTCGGACTCTCCAGTCCGACTTCCTGACGTTGCGGAGAGAGAACCGTCGGACTGGAGAGTCCGACCTACGTCTGCTGCGTTCACAGTCTCCGTAACGAACGAGGCTCTGTTTCTCCCGCTAGGTTCGAGGACGTTTCACGGGCGCGATCGATTCGCGCCGGTTGCTGCGGCGATTGCGAATGGAACTCCGCTCCACGAGTTGGGGCCACGCGTCGATGATCCGGTGTTGCTCGGCTACCAACCCGGCGCGATCATTCGGATCGATCGCTTCGGAAACTGCGTGACCGACATCGTCCCGCCGGCGACCCCGTTTGCGGTCGTCGTCGGTGATCTGCGCATCGACAACATCCGCACGACCTACGTTGGCGATGGTGCATTCGCGATCGTTGGCTCGACCGGCTGCATCGAGATCTCAGTTGCCGGCGGCAGCGCGGCAACTCTCTTGCAGCTCAGCCGCGGGGATCGCGTCACGATCGTTCCAGCATGACAGCGGAATACATCCAATCGCGGGGGGGCCAACAGAAGGTCCAGCGGCAACGCCGCGGTGTGCGGCGCTTCGTGCTGCCGTTGTCGATCGCGCTCGTTGTGCTCGTCGCGCTTCTCTTCGTCGTGGCGTGGCTGCCGTTGCGGCAGGGGCGCGATGCCTGGATGCGCGGCCAGAACGCGGAGGCGATCGCGATCGGGGAGAAATGGTCGCAGCTCAAGCTCTGGCCAGCGCACTACCATCAACTCCTCGCCGCGGCCTACCTCACCGCCGGCAACGACGCGGCCGCCGCCCCGCACCTCGGCGGCATCGGGAACGTTCGCTTCTCCGTGATTCCGAAGGACGAGATGGCGCGCCGGCTTTTCGCGCGCGAACGCTACGACGCGTTTCTCTCCTACGACGCCGCGTCGCGCGAAACCGGCGAAAGCGCGGATGTCCCGCTTTATCGCGCCGCTGCAATGGTGGCGACGAACCGGCTGGCCGATGCGCAGAAAGCGTTCGCCTCGATCGACAAACCGCACGTCAACGCTGCGCGCTACGCGGCGCTGCAACGCACGATCGCGTCGCGTGCAAGCGGTGCGGCGCCGTATGTCTTCGACCGCAACGGCGGCACGATCGCTGTTCTTCGCTCGCACGACGCCTCATCGATCGATGACGATTTCGCACCGCTCATTTCGCGCGACGCCGGCGAATTGACGATCGGCGCGAAGCTCAATCAACTCGGCGAAAACGCCACGATCGAGACGACGCTCGATCCGTTCGTACAGAAGGCTGCGCTCAAAGCGCTGGGCGGTTTTCGCGGATCGCTCGTGGCCATCGATCCGCGCACCAACGAAATCCTGGCCATCGCCAGCAGCCGAGGGAAAGGTCCGCTGGCGAATCTCGCGCTCGAACATCAATACGAGCCGGGCTCGGTGGTCAAAGTGCTCACCGGTTTGAACGCCGAAGACGGCGGCGTCGATCTGGCGTCGATGTTCCCCTACACATGCAAAGGTTTTCTCGAAATCGACGGCCGTCACTTCGGCGACTGGCTCGCTGCCGGGCACGGCGAGCTGCACTCGATCGATGACGCGCTCGCCGTCTCCTGCAACGTTTTCTTCGCCGACGTAGGCATTCGTCTCGGCGCCGATCGCCTGAAACGCTTCATGACCGCTGCCGGTTTCGACACCACCGCCAACCTCGGCATCGTTCAAGTTCCCCTGGGAAAAACGATCGGGCCGGTGTTCAACCGCTTCGAGACCGCGTTTTTCGCGATCGGTCTGGAGCACGAGTCGATGAATGCGCTGCACGTGGCGATGCTGGCATCGATGATGGCGAACCGCGGCGTGCTGACGACTCCACGCCTCCTCATGCAGCGCCGCTCGATCCTCGGCGACGTGGTCGTGAGCGCTCCGAAGCAGGCGTCGTCGCGCCTCGCATCACCGGCAGCTGCGCAGGCGATCGTTCGTTCGATGCAGGCGGTCGTCTCCGATCCGAAAGGGACGGGACGCCGCACGATGGTTCCGGGGATTTCGCTGGCGATGAAGACAGGCACCGCGGGCGAGCGGAAGAGCGGGCTGGAGGCGATCATCCTCGCCTTTGCGCCGGTGGAATCGCCCAAAATCGCATTCGGCGTGATCGCCGAGGATGCCGGTCCGGCGGAGCTGGCGGGGGCGAAGATCGCGCATGATTTTCTGGAAACGATGCAGGGACGACTGAAGTAACTCCGATTGCCGTGTCAGAATACGGACATGCCCTCCGGCCGTGACCGCCGCCGCTCCGAACGTTTCCCGACGGCATCGATCCCCGTGCAGCTCTCCGACATCGACGCCGAGCTGATCGATCTGAGCCAGAGCGGCGCCGCGGTCATCCATCGCTCTCCGGTTCCGGCAGGCTCGCCGGCGACGCTCGTCTTCCCGAGTTACGGCGGCATCTACATCCCGTGTCAGATCCTCCGCTCGCTCGTGCAGGTGCGCCGCGGCGACGGCGGACCGGAGTACGTTTTCCGTACTGCGATCTCCTTCGCCGAGATGGAGCCGGAGCAGCGCAATCCGTTGCACGAGTTCCTGGAGATTCAGATCGCGCGACTGAAGGAAAAGCAGGATGAGGTGGCGGCTGCGGAAGAGGCGGGGGGAGATGAGTGAGAGCACTCCTGTCATCCTGAGCCGCCGAAGGACACGAAGTGCCGAAGGACGGTCGAAGGACCCCCCGCGCTTGTGCAGGGTTGGGCGGGGGGAACTGGGGACAATGCACCAGCGCGGGGGGTCCTTAGACGTCCTCCGGCACTTAGTGTCCTGCGGCGGTCTCAGGATGACAGCGGGGATTCCCTCACCTTC
>JAXDGW010000068.1:0-11638 GCA_034664845.1 Thermoanaerobaculia bacterium
TATATCGCGCTCGTCGCGGAGGCAACTGCTCGATAAGCGCTACACATCGGCGGCGAGGACGCCGCCGGGCCAGCCGCCGAGACGGCGGCGTTCCGTCCAAAGGATCATTTGCCACTTGCGGTGGAACGCTGGCGTCTCGCCGGCTGGCTCGGCGGCGTCCTCGCCGCCGATGTGTAGCGCTTATCGAGCAGTTGCCTCCGCGACGAGCGCGATATACCCCATCCCTTCAAGACTGATCCTCGGATGGCGGTCTCTCCAGCAGGTCACGCCGGGGCTCGGCAAAGAGCGCCCTTGACTGGATTGGCTTCCGTCCACAAACCGGCCGCATTGTCGAATCCGGACAAGACCGCTGACAGGAGCAATCGCGCAAGTCTCTGCGAACGCCTTGCTTACGCCAATGCCAGTCATGGCTCAGCCCTTGAGATGGAGCCAGCCAGAAGGAAACACAAAGGAGATACAAATGAAGAAAGTCATCATCGGTTGTTTTGTCGTCGCAGTGCTCGCAGTTCCAACATTCGTCAAGGCCGCCGACACCGCCACGGGCACGCTGGCCGTCACCGGAACGGTCGCGAGCTCGATCTCGCTGACCGTGGAGACGGGGACGGTTGGTCCGGTCCTTACCGGCACCACAACCAACGCCGCCTCGATTGACCTCGGCACGACGTTCAGCAAGTACGGCACGACGCCGACCGGCTTTACGAAGACCCGGCAGGCCACGACGTGGACGCTTGCCTCGGATTTCAAAGTCAAAGTCGTACAGGCGAACAGCGCCAGCGCCACCTACACGCTGGTGACGAACCTCGACGCGGATCCGGGCACTGTGACCTGGACCTCCGGGGCTCTTCCGTACGTCGCAGTCGCCGCCCACAACCTTACGTCCACGGGCGCTTACGGTACGGCAAGCAACTACGCCTGGACCATCGTCATCCCCGATGCTCTGGTTACCCCAGATCTTGCCAACACGATGCACTTCGACGCCACCGCAAACTGAGTCATTCAAGAGGAAGCATTCTTCGATGCCGAAGGGGTGGAAACGCTCCTTCGGCATCGGCCTTATGTGAAATCGAGCGGCAATGAAAAACTCCCTCACGATCGTCGTTCTTGCGCTGGTGCTGGCCGCTCTGCCGCTTCATGCGCAGAGGCGCCGCGCGACGGCGCCTTCGGCCGGAGCGCTCTCGATCGAGTTTGTGGACGTGCCCGAGCAGGGGGCAGCACTCATCGCCGCCGGATCCGATGCCTGGATCGATGTGAGAACAATCAGCCAGCAGGCGGGATCGAACGGAGGCAGGTCGGTGCGCGTGCGGCGCCGTTTTGGGATCCGGATCGTTCGCGCCGGTGGGGTTTTGTCGGGAACAGCGATCGTCACTGCCAGGCTCGATTCGCCCGATGGCCGCTCGTCCGTTCGAATCGACGGACAGCCGCTGGCAGCTACCCCTCTTGTGGTCAGCGCGCGCGCCGCGGTCGGTGCGGTGATGGTGCATCTTCTCGAGATCGAAGTCGCAAGCACCGTGGCCGAGGGGCCGCTCGCGGCATCGATCTCGTGGGAAGCGACCACGCAGTGAATCGAGGAAAAACATGATCGGAAGAATTGAAAGAACGATGGGGCTGATGTTGATTTCTGCGCTTGCATTCGCAGGCGTCGCCAGCGCCGGAAACGGAGCCGTATCGCTCGCGCCTTCGGTAGTGATGCTGCGCGGTGAAGCGGGACAGAGCACGACGCAGACGCTGACGTTCATGAACGGCACGTCCCAACCGTTCTCCTTCGAGATGATGGCAAAGGACGTCGTCGTACGCGACGGGAAACGGCAATTCGCCGCTGCCGGCGCGCTTCCCGGCAGCATCGCGGCGACGGCCGTATTTTCGCCCAAGCAGTCGACGATGCTGCCTGGACAAAGCGTCGACATCAACGTCACGGTCACGATTCCGGCGCGGCCTGCGGCACGGGCCATCGTGATCATGTGCCACAGCACGACCAGGTTCGGCACCGGACCGATGCAGATGACCGCGTCGGTCGGTACGTTGATGACGTTTGCGATCGTCGGGGATGTGATTGCCGCCGAGGCGTCGCCGCTGATCGTGAGGGCACCGACGCCGAGCGCGAACTTTGCTGCATCGCAGCAGGTCTCGAACAGTGGCACCGCCCCGGTAGTGGCGACAGGAATGCTGGCCATTCTCGATGCCGCCGGCGCGCTGGCCGGCAAACAGGCCATTCCGCAATGGCGCATGTTGCCGGGGGAGAAGACGGATGTGCGCGTCGACTATGGCGGCGAGCTTCGTCCCGGCCGGTACCGCGCACTGATTACCTACGACCTCACCGTCAAGACGCTCAACTCGAGCGCTGAGTTCAACGTGCGGTGAGAGCTTTCCTTGCCGTCGCGACCTGCTTGTTTCTGGCGCAAGGCGTGCGCGCGGAGAGTTACACGGTGCGTGTTCAGGAAACGGCGTTCGTCGAGATCGCCGGCGCGACGGCGGCCTACACCACCAACCCGGAGATTGCTGACGTCGCCATCGCCGCGGCGGGCCGCATCTCCGTGACCGGACACAGCTCCGGGACGACGCAACTCGTGGTGATCACCGCGAGCGGGACGCAGACATTTCTGATTACCGTCGCCGCATCGCTTCGCCCTTCCGCGGCGCCTGAAGCCGGCGCGCCGCAAGCCCGTTACGAAGGGCGTTACTCGAGCGGCATCGCGCGCGTGCAGAACGCGGTGGACGTCATCACGCACGACGGCGAGCAGCGATCGGAGCTGCATGTTCTTCACATCCACGATCTGCGATCCGTCGCAGGCGTGCCGTCCGACGTCATCGCATCGATCTTCTATCGGACCAGCACGCCCGGACGGACCTGGACGCTGCTCGACGAGATGGTCGATGTATCGCAGACGACGGTGAGCAACACACAAGTTCGCGGTCTGCATTTGCAGGCTGGCCCTCTCGAATTGCACGGCGGTTTCGCTTCGTCGACGGTCTACGACGGACTGTTTCTACCGACCGATCGCCGATGGATAGCAGGAGGCGGCTACGCGATCGACCGTGGCGGCATTCGCTGGACGCCGTCGGTCTATGGATTTTTCTCCGAGCACGCCGGCACGTCGGCGCGGCGTGGCGTCGTGGCTGCGCTTTCGGCGGAGCATCGTGACGGCGATGCGCTCCTTGTGCGCGGCGACATCGGCGTCAGCCGCTCCATCGCAATCAATGGCGAAGTTCGATACGCGTCTCCACGAAGCCAGTTGCACGCGTCTCTTTCTCGAAAAGCGAACGACTTTCCCACGCTCGGATTGTCCGATGTCCCCGGTACGCACGCGGATCTCGAATGGAGCAGACGCGCCACCGATCGGTTGTCGGTCAACTCCACCGGCTCATTCGATCAGTTCAACTTCGCAGGGCTGCACGAAACCTTTGGAGCGGCCACCACCGGCATGCGCTATTCGCTGACCCGGCGTCTCTCGGTAACAGGCGGAGCGGACATCTCGGAGATCAGAACGCCGCTCACTTCCATTCGTACGATCGGGCTTCCTGTGAGCGCTTCGTACGAAGCAACTCGATTCGGGATGGCGGCGTCGTACCGCCTGCTCGACAACTCGTCTGCGTCGCGGCGAGGCGATTCACTCCGGCTCAGCGGCCACGCCGGAAGCGGACGGCTGACGGCCAGCGTGTGGGCGGAACGGCAGCGTCAGGCGCCGACGCTCGATCTCATCTTCAGCTCGGAGCCCGGCCTCGAGCTGGCGCTGCTGCGGCTCGGGATCGCCGCGCATTCACCGGAGGACGTCGCGCGCGCCCTTCGCGACAACGCCGCTTTGATCGACCTCGGATTTATCACCGGCGTCAACGTCAATCTCACGCCGCGGCGCGTTCAGGCGGGAGTCAATCTGGCCTGGCTTGGATCGGGCGCGCATAGCGATCACCTTCGTCTTCTCGCCGTCTATGCACAGGATCAGGGCATCAGCACGCGGAACGAAAGCGTGATCGCGACGCTGTCGTACAGCCGCCGCGTGCTTCAGGCGACCGACCTCTTTGGCTCGTACTCATGGTGGCGTGCAGGTCTCGCGGCGCGGCCGGAATCGGGCGCCGCCGTGGAGATCGGGCTGCGGCAACAGATCAACGGCGTTCCCAACTTTCTGCAGCGCGGCGGAACGATCGAAGGCTTTGCGTTTCTCGATCCCGAGATGGGAGGCCGGAGAGGCCAGCGCACGGAACCGCTGCCGGATCTCGCCGTCACGCTGGATGGAGCGCGAACGGAGCGGACGAGCGCAAGCGGCGGCTACGCCTTCGAACATGTCGCTCCCGGTATTCATCAGATCGTTGCGCAACTTCCCTCGTCGGCCCGCGCCTTTTTCACGACACCGTCCCACACGAGCACAAAAGCGCCGGCGCACATCGACTTCGGATTGATGTGGGCGGCCGCGCGAATCGACGGCCGTGTGATCAGCGATAGCGGAGCGGGCATTGGCGGCTCCGTACTCTCGGCCACGCCTTCGCATGGCGCGCCGATCGGTGGGACGAGCGATGGGGAAGGGCGCGTTGTTTTCGCCGTTCCGCCGGGAACGTTTCGCATCGCGCTCGCGGCGGAGTCGCTTCCCGCCGGCTACGCAATTGTGGGGGAGCGTTCGAAGAGCGTCGTGGTTCAGGCCGGCCAGCCGCAGGCCGTCTCCTTCAATGTGATTGCGATACGCAGTGTGTCCGGCCGCGCAGTTGGCGCCTCCGAAGTGCGGGTCCCATCTCTCGGCAAATCGTCGCGCGTCGATGCTGAAGGCAACTTCGTGCTCCGCTCCATGCCGATGGGTACGTTCACGATCACGGCGCGCACCGGCGGGAGGATCGTCAGCGCGGTTGTGGCCTTGCCGGCAGAGCCGGTGATGATGCGCGACGTTGTGTTGGGCGCAACTCCCGCTCTTACCGCGATCTTCGTTTCCGATCACGCCTTGTGGGGCCCGCCGCCGGCGCAGCAGTCGCTTGCCGGCGCACATGTCGTGCAAGCGGGCGCATTCCGTCAAAATCGCTACGCTGCTGAGCTCATCGACCGATTGAATCGCAGCGGAGAACAGCCGTTCACGGTCGTCCGCCGAGGCCTCACGCTGGTCTGCATCGGCCCGTTTGGCGCGCGACAAGACGCCGTCGCGGCGAGCGAGCGATTGCACCGCGCAGGTTTCGAGGGCGTGGTGACGCACCGGTGATGGTCCGTAGCGCTTTGTCATTCTGAGCCCGGCGGAACCGCGGGGGCGGCGGGCGGGGTGAGCGGTGGAGCGCGGCGAGGAATCCCCTGCCGATGCGCGATGACTGCTCCGTCGGCGGGGGATTTCTCATCGCGCTACACCGCTCCGCCCGCCCTTCCACCCCCGCGGTTTCGCCGATTCGAAATGACAGTCGCGCACCCATTGGTGATCCGCGGACTCGTGGCGCAGCGCGATGTTTCGTAACGCTGAATCGCCTGCTGATGCGCGATGACTGCTCCGTCGGCGGGGGATTTCTCATCGCGCTACACCGCTCCACCCACCCTCCCGCCCGCGCGGTTTCGCCGATTCGAAATGACAGGCACGTGCTCGAGGGTAAGGAGGCGCGCTACCATCTCCTCGTGATCTATGCTGGCGAATCGCGTTTTCGCGAGGCCTTCAACACGATTGAGGAGTACATCGAGCGGCGGTACTCTGTTCAGGTCGTGATCAGCGATGTTACCGATCCATTCACGGGCGACCTGGATGGCGAGTCGATCGCGGTTGACTATGACCAATCGTGTGAGGACGCGTTGTTCATCATTGCGCATCTGCTGGGTCACACCGTGCAATGGAATACGAACCCGAGGGCGCGGGAGATTGGGACGACGCCGGTGAGTGCGGCGACCGAAGAGTTTCTCGAAGAGCTCGCCGCGTACGAAAAGCAGGCCTGCCGTTACAGCTTGCAGCTCTTTCATGACGCCGGCGTCCGGGACCTCGATCAGTGGGTTTCTGACTTTGCCGCGTGTGACTCCGCCTACTTGATGCACTTCTATCGAACAGGCAGCAAGCTGCCGTTCCGGTCGTTCTGGCGCGAGGGGATGCCGCAGATCGAGCCGCTGGCCATTCCTCCGTTTCAGCCGGCGAGATGGGTGTCGCGCAGCGGGGGCGTCGTCGTCTAGCCGTTTGCGCAGTGAAACGGTTTTAACGAGCGATTACCAAAGCACGTTCTTATCGATCGCGGAGAGCGAACGCCGCCCGAGGAGCGCCATGGCAGTCTCGAGCTCCTGGCGGAGGATGTTCACGACGCGAGAGACGCCATTCGCTCCATCGACGGCCAGACCGAATGCGTACGGTCTGCCGATCAAGACCGCGTTTGCGCCGAGGGCGATCGCTTTCACGATGTCGGTTCCGCGGCGGATTCCCCCATCGAGCAGGATCGGCACGCGCCCTTCGACTCGCGCCGCCACCTCGGGCAGCGCATCGATCGTGGCCGGAACGGTGTCGAGGTTTCGCGCTCCGTGATTCGAGACGATGATTCCGGCCACGCCGCGATCCACGGCGCGCGCCGCATCGTCGCCGGTCATGATTCCTTTGAGCAGCACCGGCACATGCGCGATCGACTGCACGAGCTCGACATCGCGCCAGGTGACCGGCTCGCGCTCGTTGCTGGTGACGGTGAGACGCTCGCGGTTCGTTTCGTCGAGATGCGGCGTGGCCAGTCCCGAGGGCAGCTTGAATTGCGCGCGCTGCTGACGGTTGCGCGTGCCGACCACGGGCGTGTCGACCGTGAACGCGAGCGCCTTCACACCCGCCGCCTCCGCCCGTGCAATGAGCTCGCGCGTCGCGCCCCGATCCTTCTGCAGATAGAGCTGGAGCCACA
The DNA here is from genome assembly GCA_034664845.1 of Thermoanaerobaculia bacterium. Classification (GTDB taxonomy): domain Bacteria; phylum Acidobacteriota; class Thermoanaerobaculia; order Gp7-AA8; family Gp7-AA8; genus JADGNZ01. The sequence goes on from JAXDGW010000068.1 coordinate 6,814, forward strand.
GCGGCGACGTCGCAGCCTTCGCGATCTCTTCGATCGCAGTCGTCGTCGCTGTGCTGACGACGTAGATCGCTTGCGCACTTCCCGCGCCTCGCGCCGTCTCGACTTCGCCGTCAGCATGAAAGAGCCGCTGGTACGCAACCGGCGCGAGGAGAATTGGGTGCGGCATCGTCACGCCGAACAGCGTGACGCTCGTGTCGATGTTCGCCACATCCTCGAGCACGCGCGGCCGCAGCCGGATGCGCCCGAACGACTCCCGATTCCAACGTAACGAAATCTCGTCCGCGGCCCCGCCGACGAGGAACTCCTTCGCCATATGCGGCAGCTTCTCGCAGGCGAGTTGTTCGAAGTCGTCGAGAGAGACCGGGTCAGTCATGTTGCCGTTCATATCATCTCAACGTCATCTCAACGAGGGGTAGGGGTTTCCTCCCGCGCGAACACTCCTAAGTAACAGCGGTCACCTTCACAGTCCGGCAAGAGGCCAGCAACCGCCAGAGGAGGCGCCATGTCGACGATCTACAAGATTCACCCTGCCATCGGGATTGCACGCGTTGGAACGAGTGATGACTTTTGCGTGACCCCCGAAGTTTCCGGCGGTTTGCCGACCGACCCGGGTACGGGCAAGGCTGTCACCAGCCTGCGCGACAAGGATGGCAACCTTCTCAAACAGGCGCAGCGCTTCCGGGTCTTTTCGTATGACAGCAAGAAACCCGATGACCCAGGCACCGAAGTCAGGGCTGGGCTCAATGGGGTGAAGGCAATCGAGTGGACCGTCTATCTCGCGAACAAGAAGGCGGTCTGGTACGAATTTAAGCAACTGACCGGCTCGGGTCAGGAAGGCGACAAGGGCTACGTTGGCAACGGCCCGAAAACCAATCCGCTTCGCAACAAGTCGATCACCAGCTCCAAAGCACGGCAGGCGCTCATCCTCGATCCCGGCCCCCGCACCGTCGGCGGCAAGGGGAATCCAACGTCCGCCTCGTTCGATCTCTCCGGCGACGTCACCGATCCGAAGAAGATGCTGCCGTTTCCTGTCACCAGTCTCGGTGCCGCCAAGCTCGACGCCAACGGCAATCTGTTCGTCATCGGCGGCGATGGTGCCTCCGGCACTCTCAATACCAGTCCGGCCGGCTCGCCCTACCAATACGTTCTGCTGACCTATGCGAACAACGACGGTTGGTTCGACGACGCGGCCGACGGTCCGGTGACCGCATCGATCGTGCTCGACAACGGAAAGACGGTGCCGGTCGACGTGCCGGCCTGGTGCCTCAGCGGCCCGCCCAAGTACGCGCCGCAGCTCTCGAACCTCGTTACGCTGCACGATCTGATGTACGACATCGCCGTGCGCGAGATGAACTACGCGCCGAAACTCTTCAGCGGCGGCGCCTTCAACACGAACTACGAGGTCAACTTCGCCGCGGAGATCGCGCCTGTCATCGGGCGGCCGGCAGGCTATCGGTGGCTGGTTCAGATCCCGAAGGGTGGTACGAGAGCTCACGCCGCACTGCCGACTGATGGCCCAACAGGGTTCCCGATCGGCCAGCTCCGCGCGCCGGATGCTCTCAACGCGAACAACCGTGAGATGCCGATCCTGGCGGGCGACAATCCGATCACCAACGACACGATCTCGAAGTACCTCTCGGTCACGCAGACGCAGTACTTTCTGATCCAGCAGTGGGTGGCCGGAAAGGTCATGGCCGGTCCGCCCGCGCCGCCGCCGCTGGCCGCGCAGCTCGATCAGGCCGCGCTCGACAGTTGCGTCGGTGGCGCCTTCTGTCCCGGCATCGAGATGACGTGGATCAGCCGCAACAAATCGATCTACGCGGCGCCGTTCCGGATCAGGATGAGCAAGAGCATCAAGCCCGGAAAACTGAGCCAGACGAACGGCGACAACAACGATTACTCGAAGGGCCTCGAGCCCGGCGACATCATCAAGTACATGGCCCAGCCGTGGCAGGCCGACTTCAACGAATGCTCCATTCAGCCCATCACGAACGACCCGAAATCGAATTCGAAGGGCTCGCAGAAAAACTTCTGGTGGTGGCCGGCCGAGCGGCCGTACGACGTGTTCGTCGATCCGGCCGGGCTGCAGGTGGAGTGGACGCGCGGCTTTGAGGAGAATCCGACGAAGGCGACAGAAGCCACTCCGAACATCGGCGACATGCAGATGGTCGTCAACTGGAAAGACCTCGGCTTCGTCACAAAGTCCGGCAACACCTTCATCGAGACGGAGCGCAAGACCGCCGCGATCGACGCGTACAAGCCGCCGCTGAAACCGTAACGTCATGAGCTCTGCGGCCGCCTTCGACGTCGTGATTGCCGGAGGCGGACCGGCAGGCATTGCCACCGCGCTCGAGCTCATCGACCACTTCTCCGTGGCCGTGGTCGAGCCGCGATCGCGGCGCAGGATCACCACCGGCGAAACGCTCCCGCCGGGCTGCCGTCCACTCCTCGGCCGGCTCGGTCTGTTGGAAGCGTTCGCCGCCGGCGGCCACGCCCGCTGCGAAGGAACGATGTCGGCGTGGGGCACAGATGAGATTCGTTTCACCGACTACCTGACGCATCCCGAGCGCCATGGCTGGCGGCTCGACCGGGACGCATTCGACGCGATGCTCGCGGCGGAAGGCGCGCAACGCGGCGTGACGATGATGGACGCGACGATCACGGACGTCGCACGTTGCGACGACGCCTGGCGTGTCACTGCAGGCGAAAACGAAATCGCCGCGCGCATGATCGTCGACGCCACCGGCCGCAACGCGGCGATCGCGCGCCGGCTCGGAGCGCGCAAAGTCGTCTTCGACCAACTCGTCGGCGTCGCCGGGACGTTCGCTCCCGCGGCAACGATCGAGCGCTCGTTCCCGCTCATCGAAGCGCGGCCGGACGGTTGGGTCTACTCGGTGATCGTCCCCAACGGCCAGCTCGCAGTCGTAGCGATGACCGACTCCGACATCGCGCACGCGAACGCTTTGCACGACGCCGCGACCTGGCAAACGTGGATCGCCGCCGCGCCCCACACGCAGCGCCGCCTCGACGGCGCGCGCCTCCTCTCCGGACCCGTCGTCGCCTCCGCCGGCTCGCACCGCCTCGATCGCGCGTCCGGCGAAGCGTGGCTCGCAGCCGGTGATGCCGCCTCCGCGTTCGACCCGCTGTCGTCGCAAGGCATCGTCAAAGCCCTCGATTCCGGAATCGCCGCCGCCGCCGCGAGCACGCAGCACTTCGCCGGCGACTCCGCAGCTCTCGACTACGCCCAATCCATCGCCAACGATTTCGACTCGTACCTCGGCCTCCGAACGCGCTACTACCAGATGGAACAGCGATGGCCCTCCAAGCCCTTCTGGCTCGTGAGGAGTGCGGGCGTCTCGCCCGCAGGTTCTCGGGCGTCCCGCCCGAGAACTACCTAGCCAGCTCAACCACGATCCTCCTGTACTCTTCTGCGTCGATGAAACTGAATCGGAGAGTTCGACGCACGCTTCACGTCCTTGGAATCGCGACGCTCATCGGATGCACAACTCGTCCAGCGATAGCCCCGCACGACGACACCGCGCGCATCGCCGCAGCCCGCCGCCTGATGACACGAGTGCGCTACTGCGCGCTGATCACGATCGGTGACGATGGTCAGCCGCAGGCGAGAACGATCGATCCGTCGCCGCCCGATGCGCGGATGGTCATCTTGTTCGTCACCAATCCCGCCACGAGAAAAGTGCGGCAGATTGAACGGGATCCGCGCGTGACGCTCTACTACTTCGACGAGCATTCTCCCGGCTACGTGACCGTGATCGGCACGGCCAGGGTCGTTGCGGATTCGGAGGCGAAACAGAAGTCGTGGCTCGAAAAGTGGGCGCCGTTCTATCCCGGCGGCGCTGCCTCGGCCGTTGTCTTCGAGGTCACGCCTCAACGAATCGAGATCGTCGACGTGGCCGGCGGCATCGTAGGCGACCCGCAAACCTGGGCTCCGCCGTCAGTCGACATGAAGCCTTGATCGAGTGCTTGCGCCCGCCGTGATCGGTCGAACGTCCGGTTATCATCGCTTGCGATGTCCTCCGAGGTCATGGCGCTCCTCTCGCCGGAGCGGGGTCACTTCCTGCTGGAGTCGGGGCATCACGGTAATTTGTGGATGGATCTGGAGGCGCTCTTTCTCGACCCGAACCGCATCGAGCCGCTTGCTGACGAGCTGTCCGCGCGGCTGGCGAAACACAACGCCGAGGCGATCTGCGGTCCCTTGGTCGAAGGTGCGTTTCTCGCGTTGATGGTCGCGCAGCGAATGCGTCTGCCGTTCACCTACTCGGAGCGGTTTGAGGCCACCGATTCCGGCGGGCTGTATCCGTTCGTCTATCGCGTTCCCCGCACGCTTCACCGCCACGTCCACGCCAAACGAATCGCGATCGTCACCGATGTGATCAACGCCGGATCCGCCGTCCGAGGCACGACGGAGAGCCTTCGGCAATGCGGCGCCCAACCGATCGCCATCGGTGCGCTTCTGATCCTCGGCGATTGGACGACGGCATTTGCAGCCCAGTCGTCGATGGCGGTGGAATCGCTGGCATCGCTTCCGAATGATCTCTGGGCGCCGGCAGAGTGCCCACTCTGCGCCGCCGACGTGCCGTTGGAGCGCCGAATCCAGTCGATCTGAGAGATACGGTCAACCGCCTGTCATCGAATGTCCTCAACTTGATCGTTTGCGCGGTATCTGCGGACGGAACGCTGGCGTCTCGCCGGCTGGCTCGGCGGCGTCCCCGCCGCCGAATCGGAGACTTGCGCCGCGTCGTGTTACCAGCGAATGTTGAGGTTTGGGCGGTTCGGCGGCGAGACGCCGCCGGGCCAGCCGGCG
>JAXDGW010000069.1:0-57034 GCA_034664845.1 Thermoanaerobaculia bacterium
ACCGCTCCGTCTTTCTCGAATAGACCTCGACCGTCCCGCCGCGACGGAGCAGTGCTTCCACAACCACGAGCACAAGCGCGACCGGCAGCAGCGCAAGCGCGACAATCGCGGTTGCAACGCTCTGCAACGGGAACTCGCGAATGCGATGCGCTCGGGCCGCCGGCTCTTTCAGGATCGAATAGAGCAGGTCGCGCGCGAAGACGCGGTTCAGGAGGCTCTGAATCCAGCCGTACGGATTCTGCTCCAGGCTGAAGTGAGCAACGGACATGATGCGGAAGCCGCGCTGGCGCAGCGCATCGCGCAAACCGCGCGCCGAGAAGTGGACGTAATGCCGCGGCACGTCGAGATGAAACCACTCCCGCCCGGCCGACACCGCCTGGATGCTGGCGATGTTCGGCACAGCAACGACGAGAAGGCCGCCGGGCTTGAGGATCTCCCAGGCGCGCTGAAGCGCCCGCGCCGGATCGGCCATGTGCTCCAGCGAGTGCCAGAAGATGACGGCCTCGAAGTGTTCCGAGGGAAATGCCTGCGCGAGAAAATCACCGGTGCGGATGTCGAGCCCGAGGCGGTCGCGCGCGTGCGAGGCGGCGAGAGGCGAGAGCTCCACACCGACCGGCTGGTAACCGGCTTCGCGCAGGAAGTGAAGCGTGAGACCGCGTCCACAGCCGACGTCGAGCACCGGACCCGGGCGCGTCAAACGCCGCACGACACCGACTCGCCGGCGGCGAAACCAGCGCGTGAGCCTCTCGAAAAGAGGATTGAAGCGGACGTTACTCGTTCCGTAGTAGCTCTTCGGGTACCACGAGCCGATGGCCTGATCGTCGAGCGCCGGCCAGGTGCGCGCCGATCCGCATTGATCGCACCCCAGGACGACAAAGCCTTCGACGACGGAGTCGAATCGGTGCCGCACCGGCGACCCGCACACAAGACAGGATGGAGCTGTTTCCGGCGCCGCCACCGTCAAACGTCGCGATGCACGGTGTCCATCGAGAACGCCGGCAGGCACACCGCGATGTACTCCGCCCCCTCATCCCCTGGCGTCGAGTACTGCACCCACTCGCCTCTTCCCGTGATGATCGCCTCGCCGGCGTTCACGTCGATGACGCCGTCGAGCGTCGTCACGCGCAGCGATCCGCGCAGAACGAGCGTGTACTCCTCGAACTCCGGCGTCTGTCCCGGCTCGACCCACCCGCTGGGACTCTGCATGCGCGCCACGCTGACGCCCGTGCTTTGGGAGTTGACGCGGCCGATGAACTCCTCGATCCGTTTGGGTTTGTTACCCGCGGCTTCGATGACGGAAGGTTGTTTGATGTGCGTCGGCATGAGCAGAGTTTACCTGCTCGGCGATCCAGCGTCGGAGCACGCCGAGCACGTACGCGCGTTCGTCAGGCGTGAGCGCGTGCCCCTTCGCGATCTCGTGAACCTTCTCCAGACAGCCGCGGCAACACGTCGCCGTAGCGTGCTGCGCGACAAAAATCGGATGGTTGCGCCACGGAATCTGCTTCCCATCGTTGCGCGGAAACGCCGGCGCCAGACGCTCGTCGATGAACTTCGCGCCATGCTGTATCACGGCCGCGAGTCCCCACGTTTCCACGTAGGCACGCTCACGTCCGACGAGGCGAAACTTGCGACGGAATGGGGTGGCGGCGAGCCTACGAAACGCTTCCTCAGCGTCGATCACGGGAACAAGAACGCGCCGGGGATGCCAGTCATTCGCCGATCCGGCTCGTCTCTCTTCGCGTTCTACTTCCTCAACCCATCCCCGATCATCAAGCTCGCTTCACCCTTGAGTTCGTCCTCGGATTCGAGGCGATCGAAAGGCGCCTTTTCACCTTGCCGGTAGTTCAAGCGGGCCCGGAAAGCAGCACTCCGGGCAAGACTCGCCTGTAGAGCAGCGGGACCGCGCCGCTTCACCTCAACGGGCGCTTCCCACGCCGACTCATCATTGGCTTCGGCAATAACGCGTTCGTCGATTCGGTCCTGCCGCGATTTCTTCGTCGGAGTACGAACAGCACCTGTTCGCGTCGCTGAAGGTTTCGGCTTGTTCATAGCGGCCACCCGGTGATGATCCTGACGATCTTACCCGGCTTGAGCTCGAAAATGATTTCCAGAGGACGCCCGGCCATCGTGCGTCCGTAGAGTTGAAACCGATTGCGGTCCTTCTTATTGCGGAGGATTCTGAATGTGCGAAAAAAGGTCTCGACGGCTTCTTCGAACGTCACTCCGTGAGCCGCAAGCTTGTCGTTCTCGAAGTCGTATTCGAAGTCGGCCGGTTCGAACGTATCCCACCTGACCACGCCACGATTCTACGCACCTCTTTCTGGTCCGCGGAGAGAATCCCTACTTCCTCAGCACATCCTCGATCGCCGCCAACGCCCGCGGATCGTGTTTCTGTCCCAGCCAGAACGCCGCCTTTTTCCTAACGTTCGAATTGCGGTTGCTCTTCATCAGATCGATGAGCATCGGAACGGATTGATCGTCGGGGAGCTGTGACACGGCGAACACTGCCTTCTCGCGAACGCTCTCTTCCGGATCATTCTCGAGAGCATCGCGGATGGCACCCGCCGCTTTCTTGCCGGCTTTCTGGGACAGCCAGAAGAGTGCATGGCCACGGACGTGCGATGACGAGTCGCTTTTCGCCAAGTGAATCAACTCGTCGATCGCACCCGGCTCGCTCGACTGCGACAACGCGAAGACTGCCTTCTCGCGAAGATGCGGCGAGGCCGACTGCGATCGGGCCAGCGCGAGAACGTCCTCGTAGCCTCGCCGGCCGCGGGTCTGTCCGAGCCAGAAGGCGGCTTGGCCGCGCGTCTCATCGGAGGCATCCGTCGAGCGCAGTAACCGCTCGAGCTCCGTAGTCGCCGAAGCATCGGCGTGCATGGCCAGCGTCGACATCACGGAGTCGGAGCGTTGGCCGGGACGGCCGATGAGCGACGCCAGAAGCGCCACGCTCCTCTTCGGATCGACGCCTTCGATCCAGGTCACCGCCGCGCCGTTCGCGTCGAGCACACACTCCATCGAGTAGCTGCGCACCTTCGCGATCTCACCGTTTTCGATCCGGTAGAAGACGGCGAACGCGCCGCTGCCAACCGGATGCGGATCGTCCCGGTCGTCGTTGGTGAAGTAGCTTCCCTCGTGGTCGAGACTGCACTTCGCGCCGGACCGAAACTCGCCGAAATGATCGAAGCAGCACATAACGCGCTCGCCTTCAATCTCAGGAACCGAGTACCCAATGAATTTCGTTTTCGCGCCGCGAATTTGCGCACCGAGGTTTGGGGAGGCAGTGACGGAGGTGACGGTGCTGTGGAGGATGCGCGGCTGCTGCGCGGGGGCGGTGGCTGCAAAAAGAAGGATTGCCAGAGCGATGGGCGCGGTTCTCATGCATCCTTAGACTGGCGCGCCTCGGGCCGGTTAGCTATACTCCGCGACTTCTATGAGACGGGCGACCACACGGCGCAACACGCGAACGACGGGCTCCTCCAACCTGCCCTGCCGATGATGGTCTGTTTGTAGTTCACGACAATCCGACAGGGCCGAGCAATCGGCCCTTTTGATTTTTTGAGGCTCACACACATGCACGTACAGCTCCCCGACGGTTCCCAACGAGAAGTTCAGGACGGCGCCACTGTCGCGGATGTCGCCTTGTCGATCGGCAAAGGGCTGGCGAAAGCCGCCCTCGCCGGCAAGGTGAACGGCAAGGCCGTCGACATCTACACGCCCGTCCCCGACAACGCCAAAATCGAGATCATCACGCCAAAGAGCGAGGCCGGACTCGACACCATCCGCCACTCCACCGCTCACCTCATGGCCATGGCCGTACAGGAGCTCTTTCCCGGAACCCAGGTCACGATCGGACCGGTCATCGAGAACGGCTTTTTCTACGACTTCGGCACCGACCGTCCCTTCACCGACGACGATCTTCGCCGCATCGAAGAGAAGATGACGGAGATCGTCAAACGCGACCTGCCTGTGCGCCGCGAGGAGCTGAGCCGCGACGAAGCGATTGCCACGTTCGAGAAGCTCGGCGAAAAGTACAAGGTCGAGATCATCAAAGGGATCCCCGGCGATGAGCCGCTGTCCGTTTATCGCCAAGGCGAATGGTTCGATCTCTGCCGCGGTCCCCACGTCCCCTCCACCGGCCGCCTCGGCGCGTTCAAACTCACCTCCGTCGCCGGCGCGTACTGGCGCGGCGATGAGCACAACGCCATGCTCCAGCGGATCTACGGCACCGCCTGGGCGGACAAAGACGAGCTGTCGGCGCACCTGAAGCGCGTCGAAGAGGCCCACGCGCGCGATCACCGCAAGCTGGGCAAACAGCTCGACCTCTTCACCTTCTCCCACTTCGCCCCATCGATGCCGATCTTCCTGCCGAAAGGCGCCGCGATCTACAACGAGCTGATCGACTTCGTGCGCCGCTTCTACGCCCGCGACGGCTACAGCGAAGTCGTCACGCCGCTGATCTGGGATACCGAGATCTTCAAAATCTCCGGCCACTACGAGAACTACAAAGAGAACATGTTCTTCTCGGATGTCGACGAGCGCGAGTACGGCGTGAAGCCGATGAACTGCCCCGGCCACACGCAGATCTTCGCGATGGAGCGCCGCTCCTACCGCGATCTGCCGATCCGCTACGCCGACTTCGCGCGCCTGCACCGCTACGAGCGCTCAGGCGTCACGCACGGCCTCGTGCGCGTCCGCTCGTTCGCGCAGGACGACGCGCATCTCTTCGTCACTCCCGAGCAGATCGAGCAAGAGATCGACCGCGAGCTGCGTCTCATCAAAGAGATCTACGACATCTTCGACTTCAAAGACGTCCGCATCGCCCTCTCCACCCGCCCCGAAAAACGCCTCGGCACCGACGGGATCTGGGACAACGCCGAGCGCGGGCTCGAAAGCGCGCTGAAGAAAAATGGCGTCGACTACCACATCAATCCTGGCGAAGGAGCGTTCTACGGGCCGAAGCTGGAGTTCCAGGTCACCGACGCCATCGGCCGGCCGTGGCAACTCGGAACGATCCAGCTCGACTACGCGCTGCCGGAGCGCTTCAAGCTGAGCTACATCGGCGCCGATAACGGCGAGCATCAGCCGGTGATGATCCACCGCGCAATACTCGGCTCGCTGGAGCGGTTCATCGGCATCATCATCGAGCATTTTGCCGGAGCTTTCCCCGTTTGGCTCGCACCGGTTCAGGCATCGGTGTTGCCGTTGTCGGAGAAGTTTCTCGACTACGGGCGGGAGACGGCGGCAAAACTTCGGGCAGCCGGTCTGCGTGTCGAGACCGACGAATCGAACGAGAAGCTCGGCGCGAAAATCCGCGACGCGCAGCTCAGGAAAATCCCGTACATGCTGGTGGTCGGCGAGAAGGAAGTGGCGGCAGGAACGGTGTCGGTCCGGAAGCGGACAGGCGGCGATCAGGTCTCGCTCTCGATCGATGAATTCGTGGCGCAGGCCAGAGCGGTCATCACGTCCCGCTCGTTGACTTTGTAGTGTTTTATTCGTAGATTTCGCGCTTCCGCGCTAACACCAAACAGGAGGATTTCGCATTTTTCCACCACGACGAGGATCGCGATTCGACCGGAAACCCGCAGAGCCTGAGTCCAGAATCAATGACATGATCCGAGGCGTCGCTGAGGTTCGCCTCATCGGAGCTGATGGATCGCAGGTCGGCGTCGTTCCCCTGCAGCAGGCGCAGGAAATGGCCCGAGAGAAGGACCTCGACCTCGTCGAGATCTCGCCGACGGCCAATCCTCCCGTCTGCAAGGTCATGGATTACGGCAAGTACGTTTTCCAGCAGAAGAAGAAGCAGAGCGAGGCCAAGAAGAAACAGAAGGTGATCGTCGTCAAGGAGGTGCAGTTCCGCCCCCGCATCGACGAGCACGATTTCGATTTCAAGAAGAACAACATCATCCGATTCCTGCAGCACGGCGACAAGGTCAAAGCATCGATCCGTTTCCGCGGACGCGAGATGACGCATATGGAGCTCGGCCGCGCCGTTCTCGACCGCCTCCTGACCGAGATCAAAGAGTACGGCGCCGGCGAGAATGCGCATCCCGACATCCAGGGAAACCGCATGACGATGGTGATCTCGCCGGTGAAGTAGGGATCTCGGGTGCCCGACAGCCGGCAACCTCAGGAATTCAATTACCGCACACCAAGTTAGGGACCAAGCTATGCCGAAGATGAAAACGCACCGTGGCGCCGCCAAACGTTTCAAGAAGACCGGAACGGGCAAGCTTCAGCGGAATCACGCTTTCCATTCGCACATCCTGACCAAGAAGTCCGCTGGCCGCAAAGCGGAGCTGGGACAGGAAACGGGCGTCTCGAAGGCGAATGAGAAGACCGTGAAGCGCATGATTCCGTACATGTGAGTTGTTTGCTTTTCGGGGCACCGTCTGGGCTCTCCCGAGAGCCGGCACCCGACAGCCGACACCCACGAAACCCCGAGCGAGGCGTGGTAATCACCACTCCTGACCCGCCCGCTCTTAACGAACCAAACGAGGAGAAACAATGCCGAGAGTCAAACGCGGTACAAAACGCAAGGACCGCCGCTCCAAGATCCTGAAGCTCGCCAAGGGCTACTGGGGAATGAAGTCGCGCGGTCACCGGATCGCGAAGCAGCAGGTTGAGAAAGCGCTCAACTCCGCCTTCGCCGGCCGCAAAGATCGCAAAGGTGATTTCCGGAAGCTCTGGATCGCCCGCATCAACGCCGCCGCCCGCCTCAACGGGATTTCCTATTCGAAGCTCATGGCCGGACTCAAAGCCTCCGGCTCGCTCGTCGACCGGAAGATCCTGGCCGACATCGCAGTCCGCGATGCCGCCGCCTTCACCGCCTTCGTCGAAAGCGCCAAAGCGGCGCTGAACAAACAGCAGCTTCGCACCGCGCTCGACAAAGAGACTGCAGCGAAGCGCCCCGCCGCGAAGCAGGCGACCGCGTAAACCTTCATCACCGACTCATCCTGAAGACGCGGGCCTGGGCCCGCGTTTTTGTTTGTACAATCGCCAGCTCGCCATGCTCGACGACATCACACGCATCAGCTCCGAATTCGACTCCTCCCTCGCATCTGCGAACACCGCGGCCGCGCTCGACGATCTTCGCGTCCACTACTTCGGCCGCAAAGGCGGCCTGATTCCTGCCCTCTTCTCGCGCCTCAAGGAAGTGCCGAAGGATCAGAAAAAAGACGCCGGCGACGCGCTCAACAAACTGCGCGACCGCCTCGAGTCAGAGCTGAAAGAGAAATCGGAGCGCGTCATCGCCGAGGAATCGGCGCGCAAGCAATCCCGCGACATCATCGACGTCACCCTCCCCGCCCGCACCCCGCACCTCGGCCATCTCCACCCCGTCACGATCATCCGCCGCGAGATGGAGACGATCTTCAGCGAAATGGGCTACTCGCTCGATCCCGGCCCCGAAGTCGAGAGCGACTGGTACAACTTCGAAGCGCTCAACTTCACGCCTGACCATCCCGCAAGAGACACGCAGGACACCTTCTTCCTAAATGTCGACGCCCCCTCAAAAAACGGCGGACGTCTCCCCTACCTCCTCCGCACACACACCTCCAACGTCCAGATCCGGTCGATGGAGAATCACGAGCCGCCCGTGAAAGTGCTCTCCGCCGGCCGCGTCTACCGCCGCGACGAGATCACGATGCGCCGCTCTCCGATGTTCCACCAGGCCGAGGGCTTCCTGGTCGACAAAGGAATCCACGTCGGCCACCTGAGAGCCACCCTCGAGCACTTCATCAAGAGACTCTTCGGCGCCGACTCGAAGATGCGCATGCGCCCCAGCTTCTTCCCCTTCACCGAGCCCTCGGCCGAAGTCGACATGTCGTGCGTCTTCTGCAAGGGCAAAGGCTGCGGGACATGCTCAAATACCGGCTGGATGGAAATCCTAGGCTGCGGCATGATCCACCCCCAGGTCCTGCGCAACGTAGGCATCGACCCCGAACAATGGAGCGGCTTCGCCTTCGGCCTCGGCCTCGACCGCTGCGCCATGATCAAGTTCGACATCCCAAACATCCGGACGTTGTTCGAGAACGATTTGAGGGTGTTGCAGCAGTTTTGAGGGCGAGCTGTCATCCAAGGTGTCATCCTGAGCCGCCGAAGGACACGAAGTGCCGAAGGACGGTCGAAGGACCCCCTGATTCCTGCCGGCGGCGGGTCTAAAAAACATCGCACACCTCCGGCGGTCTCAGGATGACAGCGTGGATGACAGCGCATCCTCCAACAAAACGCCATCCACCAAACGAAGACAGCGCGAAGCAAACCGGCGTAAGCGGAGATCGTGCGTAGCGACGAGAACCGCGGTGTGTCGCTCTGCGGCAAGACTGGCCAGGATCTCCGCGATCGATTCGCCTGCTGCGCTGTCGAGACTCGCCGTCGGTTCGTCTGCGAGGATTACCACGGGACGGTGAACGAGCGCGCGGGCGATTCCGACTCGTTGCTCTTCGCCACCCGACAACTCGTGCGGAAGGCGATTGACGAGAGCGCCGATGCCGAGGCGGTCGAGCAGCGAATCCGTCTGGTTCTGGGCGTCGCTCGCTTCCATTCCGGCGAGCGATGCCATGAGGCGAACGTTCTCGCGTGCTGTCAGGCCGCTCAGGAGACTGGGGCGTTGAAACACCATGCCGATCGATGCTGCCCTGAGTGCGCGCCGCTCTCCCGGCGTCGCCTGATCGATGCGCACCCCGCGAATCTCGACTTCCCCATCATCGGCAGTCAACAGGCCCGCCGCGACGCCGAGAAGAGTGGTCTTGCCCGAACCGCTTGGACCGACGACGAGAACCACCTCTCCCGCGTTGATCGAAAACGACACGTCGCGGAGCACGCGCACCGACCGCTTGGCCGAACCGCGGCTCTTCGACACTCCCCTGAAGCAGATTGCGTTGCGGATTGCGCTCATGAGCGGAACGCCTCCAGGGGATCGATGTCCTTCAAGCGAAAGAGAGGAGCGAGAGCAGCGAGAAACCCGGACACCGCCAGCAGCCCCGTCACGATCGACATGTCCGCGATCGAGAAGCTCAGTGGGATGACCGGCGCAACGAAGTCGATCGCCGCGGACAGAAGATGTGCCGCGAGCGCGCCGGTCACGATTCCGATGCCGAGCAGTTTCGCGGCGTGGATGGCCAGGCCGGCGGCGATCGCGGATGGGGTCGCGCCCGTCGCCAGGAGGACCGCCAACTCTCCACGTTTTTCCTCGACGACGCCCTCGATCAGAAATGCCACGAGAAGCGCCGACGATGCGATCCCGAGAAAGGAAATGAGAAAAAGCATCGGCAGGAAACCGGAGCCAGCCTCGCGCAGGTTGTTCTTGATGAACGCGTCGCTGCTGCTCACTTCGATTCGCGGGAATCGATGGCGGATTTCCGCGCCGGTCTGATCGATGCTGGCGCCGGCCGCGGTCTCGATGAGGCCGAACGACGCGCCGGGAAGTCCCTGAGCCGAGGAGTCGAAGTCGCCGAAAACGAATTGCGTTGCCAGCAGATTCGTCCCGGCGGTGATGCCGGCAACCTTCATCGCGGTACCGTTCACAGAGATGCTTTCACCGAGTCGCGTGTCCAGAAGGTGCGCGGCGGAGCGGTCGAGTGCGACTTCGCCGCGTCCTTTCGGCATCGTTCCCGCGACGAGTACAGCCGGTCCGCCGAGACCGTGGGGCGATCGGAATTGGATTCCAAGAAGCGTGAGACGCCTTCCATTTGCTCTGGCGGTTACGAACGCGCGGAGAATGGGATCGACCCGCACGATACCGGGCATCCTTCGAATCTCGTCGAGCGTCCCAATGTCGATAAACCCGGACGAGCGAATCAGGTTGTCGGTGCCTCGGGGCCCCACCCAGAGAGCGGCTCGCGACCCTACGACGAATTGGATGACCGCCGCGGATACGCTGCGATACGCGCCCAACAGCACTAACACCAGCATCGTGCTCACAGCGATGCCGCCCACGCAGATACCGAAGCGCGCCGCGCCGCCGCGAAGCCCTTTGGCAATGAGCAGTCTCATTGCATTTCTTCCTTCCATCGCCTGCCGGCGAGACAGCCGGCAGGATCGCGACCATTCTGCCGGAGAATGGCCTCAGCTAGAGAAGCACTCAAGTTCTTCCTCAATATCGATGCACCTTCAAAAGCGGCCGGCGCGTGCCGTGTCTCCTGCGGACGCGTCAACCGCCGCGACCAGATCACCATGCGCCGCTCGCCGATGTTCCATAGGCCGCCTCCACGCCACCCTCGAGTACTGCAATTTAAATCGCCGCCGATGCTAAGGTCTACGGCAGTCTGCATCGGGTCAAGGTGTTGCCGCGCGGGGTAGGGATTCTCCCGCGTCCGACACTCCCCAAGTGATGCCCTCGAAAAAAATGTGGAACGCCACGCTGCTTCTTCTCATCGCCACCAGCCTTGCCGCCGCAGAGGACAAGCCGGTAGCCCAGCCGGGGATAAAACAGGAGATCGTCGTCACTGCGGCGCGGGAGGAGCAGCCGCGGGATCAGGCTTGCGCGGCGGTCACTGTCCTGGACAAGGCGGCGATCGAGCGGTTGCCGGCGGAGTCGTTGTCGGAGGTGCTGGGGTTTGTGCCGGGGGTGACGATGATGTTCGACGGGGACGCCAGCGGGGTGCCGATGGTGGCGTCGCGGGGGTTCTTTGGGGGCGGGGAAGTCGAGTATGTGAAGTTGATCGTCGATGGGGTGCCGGTTGGCGATGCGGAGTCGGGGAATGTTGACTGGCGGAGCTTTCGTGCCTCGGACATCGAGCGCGTCGAGGTGCTGCACGGACCTGGGTCGTCGCTCTATGGCGACACGGCGCTGGGCGGGGTGGTGCAGCTCTTCACGCGGCAGCAGTCGAAGGGTGGGTCGGGCGGGGAACTGCATCTGAGCGGCGGGAGCTTTGATACGCACAATGCGGATCTCGGCTACTTTGCTGACCTCGGCGACTTGCGCCTTCACCTGCACGGCGACACGGCGGAGACCTCCGGCTATCGCGATCATGCCGGCGACAGCAATCAGGCGATCCAGCTCTCGCTTCTTCGGTTCGCCGATCACTCGCGATGGCGATTCGACGCGGCCGGCGATCGGAAGGACCGGCGCGAGCCGGGGCCGCTCACCTTCACCGAAATCGCCAATGACCGCGAGCAATCGAATTCGTTGTTTCGTTTCGATCGCGAGCAGACGAATCGCTATCGCGTGGCCGCGGCGTACGACTCTTTCGGTGCGACGCCCTCGCATGTGACCGCGTACGCGATCGCGCGCGACAGCGACAACCTGCGCACGCTGCTCCTCGCGCCGGGGTTCGGATCGAGCGCGCTTCGATCGCTCACGACGCATGCGGGTGGCGCGACCTTCGAGGCGTCGCGCGAGATCGCTGGCCTGACGCTCCGCGCCGGCGCGGATCTGGAGCGGGCCTCGGTCTCGGGGCACTACTCGTCTGTTGGAAGTGCCGGAAACGAGCTCGGTGTCACTGCGGAGGAGGATGGGCGGCGCGATCGGGTTGGAGTGTTCGTGACCGGTGGGTGGAGCGTGTGCGCGCGATGCCGCCTCACGGCCGGACTGCGGCGCGACGATATCCGCGATGACTTTCGTGAAACATCGAGCGCGCCGTCGCGCCGTCACAACGACGCGGCATGGTCGCCGCGCGCGGGCCTCAACGTGCGACTCGGGCCGGCGGAGTCGCCGCTGTCCGCCTTCGTGCAGGTTTCGAAGGCGTTCAAGGCGGCCACTCTCGATCAGCTCTTCGATCCGCGTCCGTACCCGAATGGCTTCGGCGGATCGATCAGCATCTCGAATCCCAGCCTTCGTCCGCAGCGGGCGCGCAACATCGAAGGCGGCGTCAGCTCAACTAGCCCGCACAACGAATGGTCGGTCGTCGCTTATCGCATGACCGTCACCGACGAGATCGATTTCGATCCCCAAACCTTCACCTACCACAACCTCGGCAGCAGTCTGCATCGCGGCGTCGAGGCGAGTTTTGCGGCGGCCAAAGACGCTTGGATTTCTCCCCGCGTCACCTACGCGTGGACGCGCGTGGCCGACACGACGACGCCCGATCTCCAGCTCAAGAACATCCCCGAGCACGTTGCGCAATTGCTGCTGCACGCGCGAATCACGGCAACGACGCGGGCGGACGTCATCTGGCGCTGGACGCACGGAATGACGCTCGATGACGCCGGCCAATTCAGCGAGCCCGATATCTCGCGCGTCGATCTCCGCATCGCCCACGACCTCGGCAAGTTTCGTCTGCAACTCGACGCCCTCAACGCACTCGATGGGCACTACAACGAGCTGGGTTACGTGCTGTTCGATTTCAAGGGGCGTCCGACCCGCTTCGGGTTCCCGGCGCCGGGACGGACGCTGCGGTTGGGGGCGACGTGGATGTTTTAGAAGGACGAAAAAATCGCGCCCTGTCATTCCGAACCGGCGGAACGCGGGGGCGGAAGGGCGGGTGTGAGCGGTGGAGCACGGAGAGGAATCCCCTGCGGCTTAGAACGAATCGCTCCGAGGCGGGGGATTTCTCATCGTGCTACACCGCTCCCGCCCGCCCTTGCGCCCCCGCGGTCTCGCCGATTCGAAATGGCAACCAGGTAGGGAATCTCCCGCTCACAACACTCCTATCGTAGACATCCCACTCATCCTGCGCCGAAAGGAACCAGCCATGCCCACCAGCCGTGTCCTTCTCCTGTCTGTCGTTCTGACGGCGCTCGTCTCCGGATGCAAGGGGCCGTCACCGGAAACGGCGACGACGGATACGTCGACAACCACATCGACGACGTCGACGACCGCCACAACCTCAACGACCGGCACCGCCGTCGCCTTCGGCACGATCCCTCCCGTCGTCATCAGCGGCGTCATTCCGACGGATGTCCCGGTGCCGAACGTCGTGCCGCCCAACACGCCCAGCGAGCAGTTCCGGCCGTTCTTCGACTGGTTCTCGTGGGAGAGCTTCATCGCGCTGAACTGGCCGGCGTCGGGGACGGGCCGGGGAAATCCTGATCAGCCGAACAACCCGAGTGTCTTTACGGGAATGACCAACACCACGCCCGTGACGTGGGGAACGTACAAGGCCAACTGGGAGCTTTTCGATCAGTACGACAAACGGCCCACAGTCTGGAACGACTACGGCTCGCCGTACGCGCCGGCGGTTTGCCCCGAGGCGAAGCAGACGGATAAACAGTTGTTGATGGTCACCAAGGGCGACACCGAGCTCTCCGACGTCCAGCAGGCCTTCTCCTTTCCGCTCGTCGATCAGCAGAGCAACTTCGTCTACTTCGAAGTCCGCTACAACCAGCCGCAGTACGACTGGATCCGCGGCACCGACGGCGACAAGAAAACCTGGCTCTATCTGATGCAGAACCTGCCCCCGTGCAAGCGGAACACGACATGCGCCGGAGTCGACCTGCCACCGAACAAGCAGAACCCTGGCGACTCGATCATGCTCAAAGCTGCTTGGCGCAATCTCTCGGCCATGCAGCCGGCGCAGCGCCAGCGCTACTACACCGTCAACGCCTGGGTCTACAACTCCGCCACGACGCAATGCACGCAGACGGTAATGGGCCTCGTCGGCTTTCACATCGCGCAGAAAACTAGCCTTTTCACGGAGTGGATCTGGTCGACGTTCGAACAGGTCGACAACGTGCCACCGATGGCTGACAACGTGCCGTCATCGTTCAACAACGGCACCGGCAATCCATCCACCGGGACGCAGGGATTCGCGAACCGCCCCACGTACACGACGCCCGGCCAACTTCCCGCGGCGCCGACGCCGGTGCAGGTCAACCGCCTCAATCCCATTCCCACCACGCCGGCCGGCGCCTCGACCGTCGACGTCAACAATGCCTTCCACGCCGCTCTGCCGAAGAGCTCCGTCTGGCAGAACTACCAGCTCGTCATCACACAGTGGCCGACGAATCCGCAGCAGTTCAAGGCGCCGGCGAATCGTGGCGTTTACCCCGAGGATGCCGGAGTTCCGTTCCCGGTGAACGGCGCGGTGAACGTGACGCTGGAGACGTACTTCCAGTCCTCGCAACTCGCCACCGGCGCCTTCGGGAACAGTTGCATGTCGTGTCACTTCAACGCCGGCGCCGGTCTGCGCGACTTCAGTTGGGGTCTTGCCAGGAGGCCGCACCAGGACGCGCCTCCGACATCAACATCGAAAATGAAGTCGACCGCAAAGTAAGGAGCGATCAATGTCGAGCAATAGTCCTGCGGTCAGCAGCAACTGGTGGATGTTTCACGGCGACCCTGCCCACACCGGCGAGGTCACGGGCAGCGCGATCAACAGTGGGAACGTGAGTGGCCTGACACTGAAGTACTCCATCAACGTGAACGGATCGATCCTCTCCACGCCCGCGGTCGTCGATGGCTTCGTCTACTGCGGCCTCGCCAACAGCCTCGAGGAGGCGGTGAAAGGGAACGGCGGGCAATTCATCAAGGTCGATCTGGCCTCCGGCGAGACCACGGCGACATTCAACTGGCCGATCAATCCTGCCGACCGCGATACGCACGGTTTCTGCGGCATGGGATGCACGCCGGCAGTGATCGGCGGCAAGGTCTACTTCAGCGCGTTCGACGGAAAGCTCTACTGCCTCAACCAGTCTGACCTTTCGCTGGCGTGGGTGACCGATCTCCGCTACGCCGACATGCCCCACAACCAGCCGGTCACGAACGACTTCCCGAACGGCAACGATGCCACGCCCGCGCAAGGCGGCCCGCAGGCGAAGGCGTCCGGCTGGTCCTCCCCGCTCGTCGTGAACGACCGCGTCTACCTCGGCATGGGTGAAGGCGAAAACCCATACCTCTACGGCTTCATCTACTGCATCGACGCGAACAGCGGAAACGTGATCTGGATCTACTGCACCTGCCAGTTCTACGTGAATCCGAAGAACCTGCTGGAAGATCAGAACCAGCCGAATCAACTGCCCATCGAGACGATCCGCCAGGCGCTTCCCGCCGGATTCACGACGTATCTCTTTCAGCCGGTGGCGAAAGGCGCGTCGGTCTGGTCCGGCATCGCCTACGACCCCGAGCTCGACCAACTCTACGCGGCCACCGGCAACCCGGTGCCCGACGGACCGCTGCCCACCGCCGGCTATACGAACAGTGTGCTCGTGCTCTCCGCCAGCACCGGCGCGTACAAAGCCTGCATCCAGATTCCGGCATCGACGAGTTACCGTCCCAGCGACGTCGACATCGACATCGGCGGCGCTCCGACGTTGTGGAAAGCGAACGGCAGGAACGTCGTCGGCATCGGATGCAAGAACGGTTGCTACATGACCTTCGACGCCAACACGTTCGAGATCATCGCCACCCGCCAGCTCCTGCCCAAGATGAACGACGGCAGCCAGATTGCGACCGTCGATCCGCACGGACCCTTCGACGATCCCACCCACATCGACGCCGTCGTATCGAACGCCGTGTCGAACGTGACGAACGCCGAGAACTACCACGGCACCTACAGCACCGCCGCCCTTTGCACGGCGCAGAAACGGCTCTTCATCGGCGTCGGCGGCAACAACTATCACTACATCGCCGCCGGCATCGACTCCGACAACACGCCGTTCATCCGGGCACTCGATTTGGACACGCTCGATGACGCCTGGCCGCTCGATGACGGCGATCCGAAGCGATACGTGGCGGCCGCCGATCCGAACAATCCGCTGTACAAGATGGCGGGCGAGAGCGGGATCAGCGTGCCGGCGGTGGTGAACGACGTGGTCTTCATGTCCACCACCCGCGTCGCTCTCTACGCCTTCAACGCCTCGGACGGAAAGCTCCTCTGGAGCGACGTCGTGAATTTTGGTGCACAAACCGGCGGGATGAATGGGGGCTACGGCTACTGCATGGGGCCAGCAATCGCCGGCAACTACGTCGTGGCCGGCGCGCTGGTTCAGGGAGGCAACGGCGGCGTGTTGAACATCTATAGCCTGTCGTAAAACTCACATGCTGCGAATCATTCTTCTCGGAGTGCTGGCCGGACTCGACAACCTGCAGGTTGCCGCGGCCATCAGCATGACGCCGCTAAGCCGAGGACGCCGCGCGCTGTTTGCGGTGGCGTTTTGCGCCTGCGAAGTCTCCACGCCGTTGATCGGACTCCTGCTCATGACCGCGCTCCGCATCCGCTTCGGAGCATGGCTCGACCGCGCATCGCCGCTGATCCTCGTGGCGTGCGGAAGCGTGATCATCTACCTCGCGCTCAAGGACAACGATCAGTTGGAGAAGCTGGTCAACAACAAATGGACGGTGGTCGGGCTGCCGCTCTCGCTCTCCCTCGACAACCTGCTCATCGGCGTCAGCCTCGGAACCCTTGCTTTTCCGTTGCCGCTGGCCGCGCTGACCATCGGCAGCGTGAGCGCCTGCATGTGCCTGTTCGGAATCGCCGGCGGCACGCGCATCCGCCGCTGGATCCCCGCGCACGCTGAGTTGATCAGCGGCCTTTACCTGATTGTGATTGCCGCAATGATGTGGATTGACCCTCGAACCTGAACCGAGAAAGAGGAGGCCTCCGTGGCGACATCGTTCCAGACCGACATCGCTCCAATGTTCGCGCCGTTCCAGGCCAACATGATGTGGCGCTTCGACCTCGGCGACTACATGACCGTCAAGACCAACGCGGCAATGATCTACGGGAGACTCACCGGAACGACCGGGAACCAGATGCCCGCCCCGCCCATGCCGCCACTCGATCCGTCATTGATCGCGCTCTACAAGCAATGGATGGATGAGGGATGCCCGCCGTGAAAACCGTTTGAACCACAGAGTCACAGAGAGCACAGAGTTAAACCTCTGTGTCGTCTGCGCCTCTGTGGTTAATGGTTTTCGGTTCCCCGATCAAACCACCACATGGCCGCCGACAGCAGCATCAACGCGGAGAAAACCCAGATCGCACCCACCGTCTTCGTCGCGAAGTGCCCCGCCACGGCATACGCGATCGCCGGCGGCAGCGAGCCTGCGATCGACGAGATCGTGATCTGCCACCAGCTCATCGACCGCGTCGTCCCCGCGATGATCGACATCACCTCGGCCAAAATCGGCACCGGCCGCGTGGCCACGATCGCCACCATCCCCCATCGATCGAGCAACCGCGAAGCCCGCGCGTACTCGGCATCGCTGACGAAGCGCCGCACTTTCTCCCTCCCCGCCCGTCCCATGGCGAATCCCGTCAGCGAGCAGCCGGTCGAGCCGATGAGCGAGAGGAGCGACCCGATCCAGATCCCGAACAGCGCCCCATGCGCAATCATGATCACGCTCGAAGGTACGGGCAGCACGACATCGGCGATGAGGAGCCCAACGCCGATCACCCCTGCCAGCGGCCCCGCCTTCTTCAGCATCGGCATCGGGTC
This sequence comes from Thermoanaerobaculia bacterium, assembly GCA_034664845.1. Taxonomy (GTDB): domain Bacteria; phylum Acidobacteriota; class Thermoanaerobaculia; order Gp7-AA8; family Gp7-AA8; genus JADGNZ01. The sequence goes on from JAXDGW010000069.1 coordinate 17,320, forward strand.
CGTCAGCAGCGGAACCCCCAACGCCTCGGCGATGCCGAAGCACGCCAGAAAAATGCCGGCAAGCGCGAGCGAAATCCAGAGGTAACGGCGCATGGATTTCACGCTACCGGAAACGTGAGGAAAAGGCGATGCTTTGGGGAGTGTGGGGGGGGCGCCCCGTGCGTACAACGACGCGATTGACACTCGACAAAACAAGCACTCGGGCGAGGACGCCCGAGTGCCCGCGGTCGAGACGACCGCACTCCTACTCGCCCCGAAGATCGATTTCTGGATATCCATCGAAGACGCCGCAGAAGGAGTGCGGGCGTCTCGCCCGCGGACCATCGGGCGTCCCGCCCGATGGTTTGCACTGGCAGCCGAGACAAGTACTTTGGCGCCAAGGTTGGGTGTGCGTGTGGGAGAAAACCGCATGGCCCGCTTGAAGCGTTCTCCGACACACTCACGTCTCGAACACGAACGCGAAACTCCCCCTCCTGATCGCTCCCGTCGAGATCTCGCTGAGATAGGCCTCTTCCAGCGTTGCTTTGACCGACGCGCCAGGAAGCGACTCCCCTTTCGCAGCCACACCGCGGACGCGGATTCCGTTCGGGACGCGCACTCTTGTCGTGATGCGGTACTGGTGCGCGAGCGTTCGCACTTCGGCATCGGAGACGACCAGTTCGAAGACACGGCCTCTGGCGCGGGCGAGGAGATCTTCGACTGAACCTTCCCAACGCAACTCGCCGCGCGCGAGAAGGAGCAGGTGTTGCGCGGTCGTCTCGACATCGCTGGCGATGTGGCTGGAGAGGATCACGATTCGTTTGCGGGCGAGCGCAGTCAGGAGATCGCGGAAGCGGCGGCGTGCCTCGATGTCGAGTCCGGTCGTCGGTTCGTCGACGACGAGGAGTGGGGGATTGCCGAGGAGGGCGCGGGCGATGCCGATGCGCTGGCGCATGCCGCCGGAAAAGTCACGCACGCGGCGGTCGGCATGTTCTTCCAGTCCGACCGCGACGAGCAGTTCCTCGATCTGGGAGCGTCGTTCTGACGGACTGTCCATGCCGCGCTCCAGCGCCCAGAAATCGAGGAACTGCGCGGCGGTCAGGCCGGCGTAGGCGTTGAACTCCTGCGGAAGGAATCCGATCGATCGGCGAAACTCGGCGATGTTTTCCGCGCGAACCGGGACGCCGCGATAGCTGATCGTTCCGCGCGTCGGCTGGAGCAGGCCGGTGAGGATGCGGAGCAGCGTCGTCTTGCCCGCGCCGTTCGGGCCGAGGAGTCCGACGACGCCGGGAGTGAGATCGAAACTGACGCGATGCAGGGCGCGAAATCCACTCGCGTAGACCTTCGTGACGTTGCGCACGGAAAGCTGCGGGAGCGAGCCAACGTCAGTCCAGACATGGGTCCAGACTAGCGGATGCGCGATCTCTTGCGCTCCCACGCTGCGGCGCCGCGCCAGATCGCGCAGCAGAAGATCGAAGGCGCTTGGCAGTATCAGCGCACCGGGGATTCCGGTGATGAGAACGGCCGCGGCTGCGAGGAGCGGCGCACGCCAGGCGTCGCCGATCGCAGGCCTCGCGCTGGCGGCGATGATCAGAAGCGCGCCCGCGGCGATCGTGGCCACGACGGCAGATCGCGCGTTCGTGCGGACGAGGCGATAGGCGCCGCCCGCCGGGCCGCTGATCCGAAGAAGCGCACCGACCGCAAGCGCGGTAACGCAGCAGACCGCAGCGCCAGTCGCGAGCAATGCGATCTCGTCGAGCCGCGCTTGCACCGCAGCGAGCACCGGCGCTACGACCGCAATCGAGACCGTCGCCGGCGCCAACGCCACCAGCGCTCGACCCAGCGATCCGAGCGCGATCGCGGCGGCGGTGAACAGGAGCAGCGGAAGAAACGCCGCTACCGCCGCGAGCCTGAATTTCGCCATCGAGAAGCTCCACGCCGCGAGTTGCGGCCGTTCCGCGATGACGCCGGCGGGCAAGGGAAAGAGCGAGACCGTGCGATCGATCTCGATCCGCTTCGCCAGCAGCTGTTCGGCGGTCTGCGCGCTCACACCGATTTCCATCGGCAGCACGAACCGCCCGAGCTCGCGTGTGACGCCGCCTTCCGTTGATGACGGCCGTATGTCGAAGGCGTTCTCGACGACGACCGTTTCGCTGCCGATTTGGAGGGGCCGGGCGAACAGCGCGGCGCGAAGAGGAACATCGTCGAGCTTCACCGGAGCGTCGCGTGTCGTCACGCGGAGAAGCGTGCCGTTCGGAAGACTCGCCTGCGACGCCGGGAACGACTGACGCGACAACTCCGCCGCGACAGCGTCCGCGATCTCCGGCGTCACCTTCGCCGGCACGAGCTCGATCTGCGTCGAGGCCTCGGGCCACATCGTCGTGATGGACCGCCTCGAAACATCGCTTCGCGCAACCTTCGTCGTCAGCGCCTCGGCAGTGCGGCGCAACACATCCGCGTCCGTGCTCTTCAAGAGGAAGCGATAGACGTGGCCCTCGTCGTCGGCGTACGGCTGTTCTTCGATCGATTCCGCGAGCGCGGACGACGGGCCGCCTTCCGAGGAGGTCTGAATCGTCACGGTGCCCCAGGAGGTGGGAATGCGCGAACGAAGCGCGAGCTGAAAGAGCTCGAATCGCTGCGTTTGCTGATAGCGCGGCTCGACTTCGATGACGACCGTCGCGCTGCCGGGACCGGCAAAGGTCCGAAATCGTTTCACGCCCGGAAGACCTCGCAACGCGCTTTCGACCGACTGCGCGGCACGCGTCGTCTGCGCGAGCGTCGTGGATGCCGGAAGTTGCACGTGGACGTAGACGCTGCTGCGGTCGGCACTTCCGCTGCTGCGGCGCGGATCGAGCCGGTCGCCGAACCAAGCGAGGAAGAAGACGGCGACGGTGAGGCAGGCCAGGACGACTCCGGCGGAATTGCGGAGGAGACGTTTGAGCGTGCGGCGTTGTGGTGATGATCTTTTTTCAACGTCGAGAGTTGGCGCTACGAGTGTCCGCGGCGCGATGAGGAGCGCAGCGGCGAGAGCGCAACTGGCTGCGAGGGCGAAGGCGTATGCGGGAGGCGAAAGAAGTGGAGCGAGAGCGCCGCTGCTGAAGATGGCGGCGATCGGCAGAAGCAGCACGAAGAAGGCGGCAATCCACAGCGGCCAGATCGACCGCGAGATTCTGCGCGCCGCGGCTAATGGCGCGACGGCGGCAATCGCAATGGCGCCGACGAGAAGCGTCTGCACGTCGGCGCGAAGCGACATGACGCTCCAGACATTGATCGCAAGCGCGATGGCCGTCGGGATGTAGAGCGCGAACGGAACGCCGCCGCCGAATGCGAGAACGATCGACGCAATCACTGCGGCGATGAGAAGTCGGATGAGGATGATGCGCAGCTCGGCAGCGTCGCTCCAGAGCGTCGTTCCCCGTTTTCCGATGACGCGTTGCACCGTGCGGTCGAAGGTCAGCAGTTGCGCGGCGTCGTCGCGATAGATCATCAATATCGCTGCCGGTTTGCCGTTGAGGCTCGCGATCGACGCCGGCTCCTCGCGGCGTTGCGTGATCGTGGCGATCGAATCGAGGCGCATCACATCTGGCGTCCTCACCGGCACGTCGCGGATGTTGGTTGCCGCAGGCGCGGAGACGAGCGGCATGCGGCGCGAGCCGACGAGCGCGTCGCCCAACGGCCGCGGCATCAGTCCTTGCAGGATTTCGCCGGAAGTCACGATCGCGCCGCTCGTCATCAGGACGTCGATCTCCTGCGCCGAGGTTCCGAAGGTGCGTACCTCCCGCACTCCCGGCGCCGACCGCAGCTCCTCGGCGAGATGCTCCGCCACACCGCCGGCGTCCGAGCCGGTGATCGCGAACACCCCCTCGGGACGCGCGCCGCCGCGCGCCGGCCAGATGGACAGTGATGCATGTTCCGGCAGCCGCGCACGAAGGGGCGCGAGGTCGGACGCGAGGCGCGCAGCTTTCAGCTCGACATCCGTGCCGCGCTTGAAGCGGGCGAGAATCGTTGCCGATCCTGCGTTCACGTTTCCGCGCGTTCCCGTGGTGTCGCCGATCCCGCGGAGCGCGCTTTCGATCGGAACGACCCATTGGCGCGTCGTTTCGCTCGCGCCGGTGTTCGCGGTTGGCGGCAGTTGCAGTGTCACGTTCAGCTCGGGGAACGTGACGTCGGGCGCGTACTCGAGGCGCACGCGCGGCACCGACACGACTGCCAGCACGACGATGGCGAGCGCGATCACACTGCGCGCGACACGCCGCTCATGCATGCGCGATCCCGTCGGGAACACCTTGGCGCGAACGGCGTCTGCGGAATGGCTCGATCGCGCGGTGCAGGAGTGGAATCAACACGAGCGTCCCGATCGTCGCGGTCGAGAGTCCGCCGATGACGACGATGGCGATGCTGCGCCGCAGCTCCACGCCCGCTCCGCCGAACAGCGCAAGCGGAATCATGCCGACGATCGCGGTGAGCGTGGTCATGATCACGGGCCGGTACCGATCGGCGGCCGCGCGTCGGATCGCTTCGTCTTCCGGAACGCCCGCGGCGCGGAGATGCTCCACGCGATCAAGGAGCACGACGGTGTGGTTGACCACGACGCCGCCGAGAAAAATGAGGCCGAGGAGAGACATGATGTTGAGGCTCTGCCCGGTGATGAAGAGCGCCGCGAGCGCGCCTGCGCCGGCGAACGGCAGCGCCGCGATGACGGGCAGCGGCAGCAGGAACGACTCGTAAAACGCGGCAACGGTCAGATAGAGAAGGAACGCGGCGAGCAGCAGGGCGAGACGCATTTGCGCGAACGCGTCGCTCAGCTCTCGCGCGTGACCGGCGACGCGAATGCGCTCCGATTCATGCGGCGCAACCGCGGCAATGGCTCGGTTCGCGGCGTCGACGTCGTTGCCTTCGAAGAGCAGCCGTCGCGCCGGACGCCGCTCATCGCGGAACACTTCCGGAGCACGAGCGGTGAGGTGGAGTCCCGCGACGGCGGCGAGCGGAACGACTGCGCTCCCGACGTGAATCGGCGAGACTGCCAGATCCGCGGGGGTCGTCGGGAGAAGACGGATTGCCGGTTCCGCGGATGCGATTGCGGTCTTGCCGCTGTCGAGGTTCCCGAGGGCGGCGCGGACTTCGTTTTCGATCGCGCGGCGATTCGTGTTGTTGCCGGCCAGAAGACGCTCGTCCCACTGCAGCGACATGGCGAGCCCGCGGTCGGAATTGCGCGCGCCGGCGGCCGGCCGGAATCCGTTGAGGCGCATCGCATCGACGACGCGGCGCTCCAGCGCTTCCGCCTCGCGCTCTGTCGACGCCGAGGCGATGAGCTCGACGCGATCGGCATCGCCGCCGACGGCTTCGATGAACGCGCTCGGACGAATGCGGACCAAGGCGCGAACGGAATCGAGCTTGGCGAGGCTCGTTCGAATCCGATCGATTGCGGCGTTCGCGTCGCGCGACGACGCGAACTGCATGTCGATCCTGGCAGGTTTGTCGGAGGCCGTTTGCGTGAGCCACATCGACTGCAACGCGTGACGATCGGCCGGGGAGATTGCTGCGCTCCATGCGTCGCCGAGGCGAGCACGGGCGATCGTGGGATCAAGGTCGGGATGCGTGCGGAGCTCGATGACTACGTCGCGGCCGGCGCCGCGCGCGAAGAGCTCGCGCCGCAGGAGCAGACCGATTGCCAGACCGGCGGCAATGAGAACGGCGCCGAGCAGCAACGCGGCGGCAGGCTTGGCAATCACGCGGTCGAGAATGGCGGTGTATTGCTTCAATCCGGGATGGCGCGAGGCCGCGTCCACCTTCTGACGGCGCGCCAGGACCGGCGTGAGCGTCAGCGAAAGCACGAGCGACGCGGCAACGGAAACGACGACCGCGAGCGCCTGCTCGCCGAAGATCGCTCGTGCCAGTCCCTGCAAATAGAGCAGCGGCGCGAAGACGATCATCAGCGTGATCGAGCTGGCGAAGACGGCGAGAACGATTTGACGCGTTCCCGACAGGACCGGATCGTCAGCGCCGGCGGCACGCGCGGTTTCGATCGACTCGAGAACGACGATCGAGTTGTCGACCAGCAGTCCGGTCGCCAGCGCGAGACCCGACAGAGAGATGACATCGAGCGGAATCCCGGCGGCATAGAACGCGGTGAATGACGCCAGAAGCGCAGCGGGGATGACGACGGCGAGAGCGAGCGTCGGGCTCCAGTGGCCGATCATCCAGCGGAGAATCACGGTGCCGAGGAGGACGCCGAACAGCGCGGCGAGGGCGAGCTCGGCGAGGGCGCGGGAGACTTCGCCGCTGCGGTCGACGACGACTTGCACGCGGACGTCACGCAGGCGTCCTCCGAGCTCGGCGACGCGATTGCGGACGTCGCGCGCGAGTGCGACGGCGTTGGCGTTGGGGGCGCGGTAGATGCGGAGGAGGACGGCCTCTTTGGCTTTGTCAGGCCCCTCATCCGGCCTTCGGCCACCTTCTCCCCATCTGAGAAGCGATGGGGAGAAGGGGCTCGATTTAGAGGTCTGCGCTGCATTCGGAGATGCGAGGCGGAACGATGACTCGTCGCTGATTTCGCGGAGATCGACGTCGGCGACTTCGCGCAGTGGGACGGATTTGATCGTTACGTTGCGCAGGTCGCCGATGCTGCGGATCGGTTCGGCGACGACGACGGGGCGGACGGCGGAGCCTTCGCGGACGCGGCCGGCGGTGAGCGAGCGGCCGATCATTCGCAGACGCGACTCGACGTCTGCGGCGGTCATTCCTCTTGCGGCGAGGTCGGCGGCGCGGGGGCGGACGGCGGCTCGCAACGGTGTCGCGCCGACGACGTCGATGCGGCCGGCGCCGTCGATGCGCGCCAGTTCCGGCAGGACGACGCGGTCGGCGATGCGACTGCGTGTGGCGCCGGACGCGCCGGTCACGGCCACCTCGATCACCGGCGCGAGATCGGTCGTCGACTCGATGGAGAGATCGTCGAGCGGAATCGTCGCCGCGCCTTCGATGCGCCGCGTGACGTCGATTCGCAGCCGGTCGGAGTCGGTCTGCCAGGCGGAGCCGATCATGATCCGCGTCTCGCCGTCGCGCGTTTCGCTTTCGAGCGACGTTACGCCCGGCACGAGCGCGAGGCGGCGCTCGATTGGCGAGGTGACTTCGTGCAGCAGCTCGTCGCGCGAGCTCGCGGCCGCCTTTGCGGTCACGACCAACGACGGCCGTTCGATCTGCGGCAGTAGCGCCAACGGAAGTTTTAGCAACGCGAAGACACCGAGGGCTGCGAGGGCAACGGTCGCGACGATGACAGACACCGGCCGCCGGAGAATTTCCTCCATCACTGCGCGGCCTTGTCATTCACCTCGGCGGCAATCGTGTCGTCGGTGAGCGAGTCGACGCCGCTGACCACCACGCGGTCGCCGTCGTGCAATCCCGAGGTGATCTCCACGCGTCCGTTCGCGCGCCCGCCTGTGACCACCGGCACGCGCTTGACGTGGAAGCGCGCGAACGATCCTTCCGACGTCGACGCGACGAAGAGCGCCGCGCCTTCGGTGCCGGCGACGATCGCGTCTTCAGGAACGCTCAGCACCGATCCGCGCGGCTCCATCTCCACCGTCACTTCGACTCCTGTGCCGGGTGGCGGCAGCGTGCCGCTTTGTGTGATCGTCGCAACGACGCGCGACGTGCCGCTCTCGCCGACGACGGCTGCCACTTCGGCGATGCTTCCGGTTCCGCTCCACGTCGGCGTGCCGCGCGCGGCAAACTTGACGGTCAATCCCGGCCGCAGGAGTGCGCGCTCCGATGCCGCAACGGAGCTCTCGACCAGCGGCGCGCCCGACGTGGCGATCTCCGCAAGCGTGGCCGCCGCGTCGACGACGGAGCCGGCCGGATAGAGCTTCGTCACGACCAGCGTTCCCGAGGCGGGAGCGATGACGCGCAGTGTGGAAAGGCGCATCGACGCTGCGTTGAATCGCTCCTTTGCCAGCGTGGCGCGGACGCGTTTCTCCTCATGCTCCGCCTGCGAGATCACGCCGACTTTGTAGCTGCGCTGCGCGCGCTCGAAATCCGCCGCGGCGGCCTCCATCTCCAGCCGCGCTTCGGTCTGCGCGGCATTCACATCGAGGTTCTCGACGTCCGCAAGCACCTCGCCGCGGGTGACGCGCGCTCCGGTCTGCAGTCCGCTGGCGAAGCGGTGCGGATAACGAATCGTGCCGCGTTGCTGCGCGGCAAGAGGAATCGATTGCGCGGCGCGGACGACGCCGAGCAGCGTGACCGACGGCGTGAAACTCGTGCGCTTGGCCAGCTCCGTACGCACCGGTACGGCAGTCGGTATTCCCTCGTGGTCCCGCTCGCACGCGGCGAGCACGAGCAACGACACAGCAATCGCAGAAAACGTCAGGCGCTTGTTCACGTGATGATTGCCTCCGGCCGCGCGAGCCTTTGCCGGGCGTAGAGATAGAACGTCACCGCCGCGGCGAGGAGCACGAGGTTGTCTTGAGTCCAGCCGATCAGATCGCCGATCGTCATCGAGCCGTTCATAGTCGTAGGTGGATGGATTGGATTCGAGATCAGCCACGGTGTGAAGGCGAGCGCCGTCGCGTACGTGGCGAAGATGACGGCTCCCGCTGTTCGCACGCGCACAGCCCAGTTCAAAACGACCGCGCCGACGAACAGCGAAACCGAAACGGCTTGCGCAAACGGGCCGGAAAGCGCGAACGGCTCCGACCGCATCGTCAGCCGCACGATTGCCATCGCCAGCCAGCCCTGAAGGATGGCCACCACCATCACCGCGGCGATGCGGCGCTCGAAGTAGAAGCGCGCGCCCGGCGAGGTCAGCGCCAGATCGAGCGTCCCCGACCTGCGCTCCACCGCCACCGTTTCGGCGAGCATCGGAACGCCCAGGACGAGCAGCGGCATCAGGAACATCGGAAACCAGAACTCGCGCACGCTTCCGCTGCCGGCCAGTCCGATCATCAAACCGGCGAAGAGAAAAAAGGCGTCGATGGTGATGAAGAGCGCAGCCCGGCGTTCGGTCAGAAGGCGCAGCGAAAGGCGCACGCGCACGACCGGACCCGATTCCCACCACGCGCGCAGACGGGTCACATTTCACCTCGGTACTCGACATTCTCCACCAGCCCGATCGCAGCCTGGCGATAGCAGACTCGGTCGGGATCGAGTTGCAGCGCATGCGGCTCACCGGCGCTCGAAAACGTGAACGGAGTGCGGCCGCCGGTCGTGACGCGAATCGTCTGGAAGAGCGATCCCTGCGACGTTCGCAACACGATCGGCACGAACGCCTCGCCCGTCCCTTTGTTCTCGACAGCGCCCGTCACGTCCCACGTTTGGCCGGCGCGGTGGAACGTCACATCGGCGAGCGTGAGCTGCGGAAGCGCCCTGCCGACGAAATAGTCTTCGTAGGCTTGCGTGAGGTCGATGCCGCCGGCTTTCCCAATCGCGCCGAGCAGTTCCTTCGCTGTCCCTGCCTGCTCGCCGCCGCGAAGAACGAAGTCGTTGATGCCGTCGACGAAATGACCGGCTCCGATACGGTACTCCAGCGTGGCGAGCACCTTCGACATGCGCGATTCGGGACGATAGAACTCGCTGAGCAGCGGCGCGGTCTCCGGCGTGAAACCGGCGCCCGGCTCGACCGATGTCGCTTTGCGCATGCCGAGGCGGCCGATGGCGACGGCGGTGAAAAAGCGGGTGAAGAAACCTGCTTCCTCCGGTACGACCCGGCGTTTGCCTCGCAATGTTCCGGCGATGATCGACGCGGCGAAGACATTCGCGTTGACCGGCTTCGTAGTCGTAAGCAGCGTCTCGGGAACGAAGAAGACGGATCCGCGCGAACCGATCTGTTCGACCGTCAGCCACGGTTGAAAATCGTTGAACCACATGCGGTCGCGCGGCTCTGTGGGCCGCTCGATGAAGATGAGATGGGGCGCCAGCGAAAGTTGCGGCCATGCCTCCGAGGCGATGCGAATCGACGAAGCCAGCGACTGCGAATGCGCTTGCGCCAGGACCTCGTGCGACGGAATGAAAACGAGAGTCGCCGCCGGACCGAGCGGCTTCTGCGCCATCGGTCCGGCGAAGATGAGATACAACGCGAGGTCGGTCCGGCAGCGGCTGACGATCGCGCCGCGCGCCGCCAGTACCCCGCAGGAATCGACGGCGATCGAATAGGGATGCCGCAACCGCAGATCGAGCGCGGTGTTTGTGGCGATCGTTTCGGGGATGAATCCTTCGCCCTGCTCATCCGGCCGCAAAGTCCACGGGGAGTAACGAAGAATCGGCGCAACGTCGCTCGCCCGCAGCCGCATCCGCACCTCGGTCGCCGCAGGCAGGATCGCCGAGCGGGACAGATCGGTCAGAAAAATCGACTCTTTGGCGGTGCGGTAACGCGTCCATTGCGCGCGGAAGTTGCCGGGAGATTGCAGCGCGAAATCGATCTCGCCGGGAAGGCCTGCGAGATCGAACGACAGCGTCCGCGACTGATGCGGCGCAAGCGGTGGATCGAGCTCGACGTCGAGACGCTCCCAGACGCGACGAGCACGCGCAGTCCCGGCATTGGCCGCGAGCCGCTGCAAAGCCACATTCGGATTCAGAGCGAACGAGAGATGTGTCTCCGGACGTTCCGCGTTGTTCCGGATCACTGCCTCGGCATGACTGCGCAACGAGCCGCCGCTGCTGATGTCGCCGTCGATGCGCAGCGACTCGGCGCTGATGCTCGTGCTCGTGGGAACGCCCTGCGAAGTCTCGGCGGCGTAGCGCTGTGACGCCAGCGACGCGAATGTCGATTGTTCGTGGATGATCGAACCGACCAACAGCGCTGCCAGCGCCAGCGCGGCGACGAAGACAACGCGATCCGCGCTGCTCGTCCCGCTGTCCGGCGCGTATTCCTCGCGGATCCGGTTCGCGGTGCGGATCAGCGTGCGCAACGGATGCGTCTCGCGGACGTTCCAGGGACGCAGGTCGCGGCGCGTCCGGCGCAGATAGAACGCCGAGAGCGCCAGAAGCACGATCGTCATCGCCGTCGTGATTCCGGCGCGCGAAAGGAGCGCTCTGCTTCGCGCCCGCAACGGGAACGCGGCGTCCGAAGGCGTGTCGGGGAACCAGTACCCACGAATCGCCCAGCTCAGTTCCTGAATGCGCCGTTCGCCGCCGGCGAAGAGATCGCCAGGGCCGTCGAAGTTCAATCGGTGGACGTGAAAGAGAAGGCCGTTCATGGTGTCGAGACCGATCGTGAAAAGGGCGGCCACGAAGATGATCGACAGCACCGCGCGGCCCGTGATCGTGCCGAGGGCCAATGCAAGTGCGGAGCTGACGAGGAGCGCGGGCAAGACCGACAGCAGCCATCCCTCGGCGAACATCGGCAGGAGCGGCAACGTCAGCCGCGTGTGAATCGCCAGCGCGGCGGAGACGATCGTCGGTGCGAGCGAGATCGGAATGCAAACGGCGACGATGGCGAGCCAGCGGCACAACACATATCCGGCCGACGAGATCGGCGCCACGGAGAGAACGCCGAACGATCCGTCGTCGCGTTCGCGGCTGAGTGCGTCGATCGCAAGTCCTGCAGCGAGCAACGCAGTCAGCAGCGGCTGTTCGGAGAGGAGAAACATGTTGAACGCCGCCGGCCCGATGGCGCGCGGCGTCCGGCCGGAGATGAAAAACATCGCCGCCGCCGGAGCCGACGTCACGATCACGTACACCGCCGCCAGCGCGCGAAAGCGCATCGAGCGCCATTGCGTGAGCATCTCGTGCGCGAGAAAAACGCGAAACAGTGTCATGCCGCCAGGCTTCCGTGCCGCTGCAACTCCGCGGCGTACGCTTCTTCGAGCGATGCAGCGTCACCGCCGCGCGCCATGAGCGCATCGACGCCGCCGTCGAATACGAGCACGCCGTTCGTGAGGACGGCGATGCGATTGCAGGTCGCTTCGATGTCCTCCGAAATGTGCGTCGACAGCAACACCGTCACTTCTTCCGCCACCTCGGCGATCAGATTCCGAAAGCGAATGCGCTCCTCGGGATCGAGCCCCGCGGTCGGCTCGTCGATGACCAGCATGCGGGGTGCGTGAATCAACGCTTGCGCGATGCCGAGGCGGCGCCGCATGCCGCCGGAGTATTCGCCGGACAGCCGGTCGGCGGCATCGGTCAGATCGACGGCGTCGAGAAGCATGCGCGCACGGCGATCGATCTTCCGCTTCGTCAGTCCGATCCCGCGCAGCCTCGCACAATGCACGAGATACTCGGCACCCGTCAGATGACGAAGCGGCTGGAAGTCCTGCGGCAGAAAACCGATCTGCTTCCGAATGGCCGTTCGCGCCTGGCCGCTCGACGCATCGATGCCCTGAAAGTGCATGGTTCCCGCAGTCGGCTCGAGCGCGAGAACGAGGATCGACAGCAGCGTCGTTTTTCCAGCGCCGTTGGGACCGAGGAGGCCGAACATCCCTTCGCCGAGGGCGAGGTCGATCCCGCGCAGCGCTTCGTGGCCATCCGAGTAGGTTTTGCGGATGCCATGCAACTCGATCAGCGGTTTCATGGTTGAAAAAGGCGCCCACCACAGAGACGCAGAGATCACTGAGTCAAGGCCACTCTGTGATCTCAGTGCCTCTGTGGTTCATGATTCTTTGATTCTTCTTATCCGGCAATTCTCCGCTTCGCGCCGGTGGCAGGATTCCAGGCCATGACGTGGTTCTGTTTGTCTTTGTAGACGACTTCGTGGATTGGTGCGATGCCGGGGCGGAGGTCGTTCGAGCTGCTATGGGCTGGCTCGCTGACGTCCGTTTCCCGGCGCTCGATCACGCCTCGGTTCAGATCGACTGCCACAAGTTCGCGTCCCCCGGGCACGTCGGTCATGAGCGCGACAAGCGTTCCGTCGTCACCGGCGAACGATGCGGGCGGGCTGTTGCCCAGCGCGATTTCGCGGATCGGCGTTCCGTCTGGCGCGAACACATGCATCACGTTCGTGCCCTGAGCCGTGTCGGTGACGATGATGCGCCCATCGCGGAGGTAGCGCGCGATCGAAACGTCCGTACCGGTCAGCAACGTTCGGATGACCGCTCCCGTTCGCGCGTCGTTCAGCGTGACGACGTTGGAGCGCGACATGCGAACCACCATTCGCGAGGCGGCCGGGTCGAGCGACAGAAAAACAAATGGCGGCGGGATTGTGCCGGTTGCACGCAGGACCTTTGCGGGCACGTCGAGCTCGAAGACCTGCAGCGCCGACTCCGTCTGCAGGTAGAGCCGGAAGAGGTCGGGCGTGATGAAAAGGCCGCGCGCGTACTTCCCATCCGCGATGCGCACCGAGGCCATGGAGCGCTTCTGGGTCACGTCGTAGATTGAGAGGAGGCCGTGATTGACCGTGGCGATTCTGCTGCCGTCGTCGGAGGGGAAAATGTAGTCGCCCCAGACCGTGAGTCCGGTGTCGATTGGCCCCGCATCGCCGCGGGTGTATCGGCGCAATTCGGCGGTGTTGCCGTAGACGACATGCCAGAGAGCCGATCGCCCGTCGCGCGTGTAGTTCACTCCCCACGACGAGTGCGCATCGATGCGGATGTTTCGTCCATCCTCGGTATTCATCAACCAGGCGCTGGTGTAGTCGCCTCGCGACGCGGTCTTGCCGGCCACCGTCACGAACGGAGTTCCCGCCGCGTGCGAAACGATGACGTCTCTGGTGATGTCCGCGGGCTGGGCGGATGTCACCCATACGACGTATCCCGCTGCGAGAAGCAGCGCGCCGGCCATGAACGTCCAGAGGAATTGAGACAGCGCCAGATGATTGCGGCGCCGGTCGGTGCGGCCTCGCTCGAGCTGCCACGCGCCGCCGCCGACGATGGCAAGGGTCAGCGCGGCGGCAAGAGCAATGAGGAGCCAGTTGATGAGGCTCGTCGCTGACCCTGCCGCGAGGGGCAACAGCAGCAATCGGATGGCAAGCCCACAAACGATAGCCGCCACAAAATCAACGACGATCAACGGCGAGCGCGAGCGGGCGAATGTGCCGATGACATGCGCGATCAGGAAGAGTCCCAACGCAACCGGCAACACGACCGTCGCCAACTGCGTGAAGGTGACGTCCCAGACTTTTCTCCACGAGCCACCGATGAAGCTCGCCGGCGCTGCGATCAGGCCGAAGCATCCGACGACGAGCACGATCCCCGCGGTCAGTTTTCCGAACCAGATCGACGCCGCTCCGACGGGTCGCGAAAAGTAGAACGACATCCGGCCGTCGGAGAGATCACGGCCGACCAGACCGGCGCCGGTGATCACGCCAAGGCCTGCGGTAAAGCCGGTGGCCAGGATCACCGCGAGCGTTACTACGGCCTCGCGCGGCGATCTGCCGTTGATCATCGGAACCATGCCGATGAGAAACGGGAGCGCGGCGAAAGCCAGCGCCGCGTAGGCGACGAAACGCTTCTCCTCGAATTCTCTCGCGGCGATGACGAGTGCGTTTCTCATGCGTTTCCCCCGTTGTTTCCGCCGGCGACGGCGATGAAGATTTCTTCGAGCGACATCGCTTCGACCTCCGCGGCGCCGATGTTGCTGGCGCTGCGCATCCGCTCGAACGCGATGTCGTCGTAGTTGCTGACGATGGCCTCCGCGCCGCCGCCCCAGGCGCGCATCGCAGTCGGCCGCAACACCGACGCGTCGAGCGCCGCCGGCTGCGCCGCGAAGCGGATCCGGCGGAAGCGCGACTTGAGCGCGTCGACCTCTTCGTCGAGGACGAGCCGTCCGTGCTCCATCATCCCGACGCGGTCGGCGAACGTCTCGACTCCGGTCAGATCGTGCGTCGTGATGAAGATCGTCGTTCCGCGATCGGCCAGATCGCCGATGACTTCCTCGAAAAGCGATTTACGCGCGACGACGTCGAGGCCGAGCGTCGGATCGTCGAGCACGAGCAGCTCCGGCGTGATGGCCAACGCAAGCGCCAGCGAGACCTGTTTCTTCTGTCCCTTCGACAAGCTGCCGAAGCGGCTGGTCAGCGGCACACCAAAGGTTCGCAGCCGCTTTTCGACGCCGTCCTGGTCCCACTTGTCGTACAGACGCGAACAGAAGCGCGCGATCGCGGCCACGCTCATCTCCGGCGGGGCGTCGGCGTCTTCGGTGACGACGCCGATGCGTTGCATGAGCGCGCTCCGCCGCGACCAGACCTCTTCGCCGAACAGCGTCACGCGGCCGCTCTGCGCTCGTTGCTGGCCGAGGAGACAGCGAACGAGCGACGACTTCCCAGCGCCGTTGCGGCCCACCAGCGCATACACCGCTCCTCGGGACACGCTCAGCGCAACATGTTCGACCGCGGTGGCGCGGCCGTAGCGCACGGTGAGGTCGTCAATCTGGATGGCTGTGGTGCTCATGCTTTTCTCCTGTGCTCGCGCACGACGCGCTCGTAGGCCGCTTCGACTTCATCGACGGCATCGCCGAGCTCGGATCCGACGGCGATTGCCGTCGAGGCGTAGCGCGTTGCGGCATCGCGCAGCGCTTCATTCCTCTCTGTTTTCCGCGGCAGCGCCGGCTCGTCGGCGACGTACGTTCCTTCCCCGCGCTTGACGGCCAGGACTCCCCCTTCGGTGAGCCGCTGGTAGGCGCGGGCGACCGTATTCGGGTTGACGCGAAGGTCTTTGGCCAGATCGCGGACGGACGGAACGGACGCGCCCGGTTGCAGCGCGCCGAGGGCGATCATGCGCCGCACGCCTTCTTCGATCTGCCGCCAGATCGGGGCGGGGTCTGTGGGATTGATGGCAAACATGTCGCTCCTGAGCTGAGTGCGCTCCCTGCCTCTCTGTACTAGGTACCTAATACAGTAAGCCTGAGCCATTCTCTTGTCAAGTGGCACGCCGCTTGAGTTCTTTCTGAGCATGAGAAAGAACCAGAGGGTAGCCATCGCAATCGCGGCGATCGTCGCCGTTGCCGGAGTCACATCGATCGTTCTGCGTCACGGCAACGAGACGGCCACCGGCCGGCAGAATCGGGCACAGACAGTCACGCCGCAGCTTCCCGACACCGCCATCGTGAAAGCCGTTCAGGACGCGAACCTCGGCATCGACGGATTCTCGGCGACGAACGTCGGCGGAATCGTGGTGCTCAAAGGCACAGCGGAGCCGGCAGCCGCACAACAGGCCGCCACTGTCGTCCGCCAACTCGGTTTCGCGCGCGTCGCAAACCTGATCGTGCCGCGCACCGCCGTTGACGACGACTGGATGCGCCGCGAGGCCGAGAAGCGCCTGGCGTCAACACGCGCCCTCGACGGCTGCACGCTGCGCGTGAGCTGCTCGAAAGGCGTGATCCGCGTGGAAGGAACGTCCTACAGCGAGATGCAAGCCGAAGTGGCCCGCAACGTCCTCCGCCGCATGGGCGCGCATGAGGTGCAGGTGTCGTTGACGAAGCTGTAGGTTGGGGTTGCGCGGTTTCGGGGTTGCAGGGTTGCTGAGTTGCTCGGTTACCAATTTGCCGACTGTTAGAGACGACTCACCACAGAGGCGCAGAGGACACAGAGTTACCGCTTCAACTCTGTGTCCTTTGTGCCTCTGTGGTTCCAGACTCTCAAAATTGGCTGCGCTTGGCGGGACTTGATCTTGGGTTGAAGCTGCGCATACTTGGTTCATGTCATCACCGACGCCGCCGGTGCTCACGCCCAGTGAATATCTGGAACTCGAACGCAAATCGGAGCTCCGAAACGAGTACATCGACGGCCGCATGCGCGAGATGCCGAGAACCAATATTTGGCACAGCACGATCGGCGGAAATCTACTAGGTGAGATCAGCTCTCAGTTGCGTCGCAGAGCCTGTGAAGTATTCAACTGCGGGTTGCGTGTGAAGGTTAGCTCCACCGGGATGTACACCTATGCCGACATCGTCGCGCTTTGCGGTAAACCCGAGCTGGAAGACGAGCACGAAGACACGCTTCTCAATCCATCGGTGATCATTGAAGTGTTTTCCGACTCGAGCGAGGCGTATGACCGAGGGGAAAAGTTCGCGAACTACCGCCGCATCGAATCGTTGCGCGAGTATGTCCTCGTGTCCCAGAACAAGATCCTCGTCGAGCATTACCGGCGCGAAAAAGACCAATGGAGATTATCCGAGGTTAGCGGCCCGGATGCTGTTCTCCATCTCGAATCGATCGACTGCCACGTCGCAGTCAGCACGATCTACGAGAAGGTGGAGTTCGCCGGTATTTCATCGCGCGAAAAACAAGCCCTGTCATCCTGAGCCGCCGAAGGACACGAAGTGCCGGAGGACGGTCGAAGGACCCCCCGCGCATTTGCGTTGTCACCAGTTCCTCCAACCGACCCTGCACATGCGCGGGGGGTCCTTCATCGTCCTCCGGCACTTCGTGTCCTTCGGCGATTCAGGATGACAGCTTTCCTTCGGCGTCGTGGTTCGACTCTGGCGAGCTAAACCCTTACTGCGCCGCCAACGGCTCCTCCACCGGCACGATCTCGTCCTCCGTCACCGCTTTTCGCGCCCTCATCCGCTCTTGCAAATCATCGAAGAGCGAGTAGGCCACCGGCGTCGCGAGCAGCGTCAGGAGCAGCGCCAGGGTCTGGCCGCCGATGATGACGGAGCCGATGGCGCGGTTGGTTGCGGCGCCGGTTCCGCTCGATGCCACCAGCGGGATCATTCCTGCGACGAACGCGAGTGTCGTCATCAGGATCGGCCGCAGGCGGTCGCGGTTCGCTTCCCGAATTGCTTCGGCGCGCGGGAGTCCGTGCGCGCGAAGGCCGTTCGTGTGATCGATCTGCAGGATGCCGTTCTTCTTCACGATTCCGAAGAGCACGAGGATGCCGAGCATCGAGAAGATGTTGAGCGATTGGTTCAGAGCCCAGATCGAGAAGAGCGCGAAGGGGACGGTGAGCGGCAGCGCCAGCAGGATCGTAATCGGGTGGATCCAGCTCTCGAACTGCGCGGCCAGAATCAGGTACATGAAGATGATCGACAGCAGGAACGCCAGCATGAAATTCGCGAACGCGCGCCCCTGCTCGCGTGAGCGGCCGGTGAATCCCGACTGATACTCGGCGGGCATGTTCAGCTTCTTCGTCTCCGCCACCAGCGCATCCATGACCGTCTGCGAGGAGTGGCCCGGCGCCATGTTCGCGGTGACCATGATCTGGCGTTGCCGCGAGATGCGGTTGATCGACGACGGACCGGAGCCCGCACTCGTGACGACGACGTCGCGAAGCTGCACGGGACGCCCGGACGCCGACGGCACCTGCGCCTGAATGATCCCCTGCGGATCGCGGCGGTACTCGTGCTCGGCGCGAACGTGGACTTCGTACTGCTCGCCGCCTTCGTAGTAGTCGGTGATCTTCAGGCCGCCGACGAGAACGTTCATCGTCGAGGCGATGTCCTGAACGCGAACGCCGAGGTCGGCGGCTTTGTCGCGGTCGATGCGGACGCCCAGCTCCGGCTTGCCGGTGATGAGCGTCGTGTCGGGATCGACGACACCGTTCTTCTGCATCTCCCGCAACTTCCCGACGAGCACGTCGGAGTAGTGCTCGAGCTTGCCGAGGTCAGGGCCGCCGATCCAGTACATGATCTCGGCGTTCACGCCGCCGCCGAATGCGTTGACCGGCGACACGTTCGTGCGGAGGCTGAGCCGCTGATACTGCGGCAGCACGTTCTTTCGGACGTCGGCCATGACCTCGAACTGATCGCGGTCGCGCTTCTCGACCGGCTTGAGGTGGACGTAGACAGTGCCGAGGTTTTGCGTCACCTGTGGGTCGTCGCCGATCGTGACCATCGTGAAATCGACCTCGGGCATCTTGCGAACGCGCGTGGCGATCGACTCCATGATCGTCTGCGTCGTCTGCAGGCTCGAGCCTTCCGGCGCGCGCGCCTGGACCTGGAACTGCGATTCGTCGTCGGACGGCAGGAAGTTCTTGTTGACCTTCGCGCCGAAGAACGGAATGCCGATGACGGTGATCAGGATCATGACCGTGACGATGACCCAGCGGTGCGCCATCGACCAGTCCAGCATCTTCAGATACGTTCCTTCGATCGTCGCGTAGACGCCGTGCTCGCGCGTCGAGCCTTCGTGATGCAGATCTTCGCGGCGCAGCCAGCGCGCCGACATCATCGGCGTCAGCGTGAAGGAAACGAGCAGCGAGACCGCGATGGCGATGGCCATCGTGATACCGAACGAGTTCATGAACCGTCCGACGATGCCGCCCATGAAGGCAACCGGCAGGAAGACAGCGATGAGTGAAAGCGACGTGGCCAGAACGGCCATGCCGACCTCTTTTGTACCCTCGACCGCCGCGTCCGCGGGAGCCTTTTTCTTCTCTTCCATGAAGCGGAAGATGTTTTCGAGGACGACGACGGCGTCATCGATGACGATTCCGACGGCAAGCGTCAGCGCCAGCAGCGTGATGACGTTGAGCGTGAAGTTCTCGTAACGCATCGCCGCAAACGTGGCGATGATCGAACTTGGGATGGCGACGGCGGAGATGATCGTCGGTCGCGACTTGCGGAAGAAGTAGATCAGCATGCCGAGGCCGACGAGGCCACCGGCGAGGCGGATCGGGTTGATCACGAGCGAACCGCCCGGTATCAGGGCAGCGACGGCGAGCGCCGCCAGCGCGACACCGATGCGGGCGAACATCCCGAGCTTCATCCGCGCCGCCAGCCACGCCCCGATCGCGAACAGGATCAGAAAGGCGAGGATGGAGACGTGAAAGTCCATCACGCGAGCGACGACGTCATGGAAGCCGAACAGGAGGAAGTAGACCGCGAGTGTGGCGGCAACGAGCGTGATCGCCTCGATCAACTTCGGCGCCGACAGGAAGAACCAGACGATGAGCGCGGCGAAAAGCGAGCCGAGGATCAGATGCTCTTTCACGGCGTTGACGGCGGCGAGGATGTAGTCAGACTGGTCGCGGACGATCGACATCGTCCAGCCTTTCGGGAGCCCCTCGCGCACTTCTCCGAGGCGCTCCTTGAGACGGTTGACGACTTCGATCGAGTTCGTGCCTGACTGCTTGCGGACGAACATCACGACGGCCGGTTTGCCTTCGACGGTGGCGATTGACTCAGGCTCCGCAACGCTATCTTCGATATGCGCGACGTCCCCGACGCGCACGACGTAGCCGTTCTGCGACGAGATCGGAATGGCCGCGAAATCCTGCGGCGATTGCACGCGGCCGTAGGTTCGGAGCGTCAGGTCGCGCAGACCCTGCTCCACTTTCCCGCCCGGAATCTGCACGTTCTGCGTTTGCAGCGCGCTGACGAGTTGCGCGGTCGTCAGTCCGACCGCCGTGAGTTTGGCCGTATCGACGACGACGTTGAGCTGGCGCGGACGTCCGCCGACGATCGACGCCTGGCCGACGCCGTCGATCGATTCGAGGCGGCGTCGCAATTTCTTGTCCGCGAATTCGGTGATGTCGCGGATCGGCGCAGGGCCGGAGAGCGCGATCGCCAGGACCGGAATGGAATCGGGATCGAATTTCTGGATGATCGGCGGGTCGGCATCTTTCGGCAGATCGCGCAGCACGGTGTTGACCTTGTCGCGCACTTCCTGCGCCGCGACGTCAACGTTTTTCTCCAAGCCAAACTGCACGGTCACCAGCGAGACGCCGTCAGACGAAGTCGAGATGAGCTGGTCGATGCCGCTGATCGTGTTGACCGATTCTTCGATCTTGTCGGTGATGTCGGTCTCGATCTCTTCCGGCGAGGCGCCGGTGAGATGCGTCGAGATAACGATCGTCGGGAAATCGATCTTCGGAAAGCGATCAACGCCGAGTTGCTGGTAGGCGAAGATGCCCACGACGACGAGTGAGAGAACGATGACCGTCGCAAACACCGGACGGCGGACGCAGAGTGCGGCAAGTTTATGCATTGGTTTTTCTCGTTATCCATCTGCGCGACATCTGCGTAATCTGCGGATGAAGCTTTGTCCGCAGATGCCGCAGATGGAACGCAGATCAGAGACTCATTACCTTCCCATCTCGACTCTTGCGAACATCCCCGGCCGCAGCTTTCCATCACGATTCGGGAACTGCGTTTCGACCGTAAACGATCGTGATGCTGGATCGATCACGCCGCCGACGACTGCGACTTTCCCCTGAAAAACATCGCCGGCGTACGCATCGACGGTGGCTTTCACGTTCTGGCCGATGCGAACGCGCGAGATCTCTTTCTCCGGAACGCGAAAGCGAAGTTTGAGCGGCGAAGTCTGGACGACGACGAATGCGACTGTGGCGTCGCCGAGGCGTTGGCCGACGTCGGTGCGCTTCTCGGCGACGACGCCATCGATCGGCGAACGAAGCGTCGAATCGGAGAGTTGCTGGCGGTAAATCGCCGCCTGCGCCTGTGCCGACTGCTTCGCCGCGCGGGCCTGATCGGCCATCGCCAGCGAACGATCGTACGTCGCCTGCGGAATCGACTCTTTCGCGATCAACTCTTTCTTGCGGGAGAGATCGCGCTGCGCGTCCTGCTCGGCTGCAACGGCGCGGGCGATGTCCGCGTTCGCCTTCTCCAGATTGAGCCGCGGGTAGTCGGTCTCGATCTCGAGCAAGGCCTGACCGCGGCTGACGCGCGATCCTTCATCGACGTACATCTTGCCGACGCGTCCCGGAATCTTGACGGCGAGCTCGGAGCGGACCGGCGCGATGAGCTCGCCCGTGGCCACGATCGTCCCGCCGGATTCGGAGGAGGCGACGACCGCCCCTCCCTGCGTGGAAACGGCGCCCTCGGCCGATGCAGTCGACGAGCTCGCAGTCGCCGCAGCAGCAACATTCTGCACATCGCTCGGCAGCGCCGGTGCGGCCTGCGTCGTCGCCGTTGCGGTGTCTTTGTTCTCACAGCCGAGCGGCAGGAGAGCGAGAGTAAGAATCGAAATCGTAGTGATGAATGAACGCGTCATTGCTGAGTAGCTCCCACTCCAACGGCTTCTTTGATCGCGCCGGCGGCATACCAGACGCGGAATTGTGCGAGGTTGTGATTCAACGTTTCGGCGGCCACGGCGCGGCGCGCATCGGCCAGTGAAATCTCCGACGAGGCGAGGTCGAGCGAGGTCGATTCTTGCGCGCGATACAGCTCAAACGCCTGCGCATACTCCGCCTCGGCCGCCGCAAGCTGCTCTTTGGCGAGTTGCAGAGTCGTGTCCGTGGCATGCAGGTCGGTGATCGCTTTGCGCACGTCTTCACGAGCGGCAGTCTTCGCATCTTCGAGAAGAAGACGCGCTTGCTCTTCGCGATTCTTCGCAGTGGCCACGCGCGTGTTGACCTGATTCCAATCCCAGATCGGAACGCTGAATCGAAACGCGCCGTATCCGTACTTACTGGCGGGGAAAGCCGCCTTCTGGCTGATGTAACCCGCATCGAAGGTGACGACCGGAAGCCGCGCGCCGCGCTGTTTCTGCACCTCGAGTTGCGCCACGCGGATGTTGTTCTGTGCCACGGCAATGTCCGGCCGCGACGACTCCGCGCGCGCAACGAGAGCCTGCTCGTCCGGCAACGGCGCCAGCGCATTCTCGGGCGGCGTGATGGCGATGTCACCGCTCAAATCGAGATCAGCGCGCAACCCGCTGACCGCCGCTTCGCGCTGCTGCTGCGCGTTGGCGAGCAATCGTTGCGATGCCTTAATCGCCGTCTCGGCGCGCAAGACATCGACCTTCGTCACTTCGCCCGCTTGATAAAACGCGTTCGACTGCGTGCGCCGTTTTTCCGCCAGCTCGATGTTGCGCTGCTCAAGGACGATGTTCGCGTCGGCATTGGCGACGCCGAGGTAGTTCGAGGCGACGCGGAGGAGGACGGCGTCTTCGGTCTCGCGGACACCCAGTCGCGCGTTGACGATCCCGATCTTCGACTGGTCGTAGGCGCGCTTCTCGCGCAGCCCCGCGTAGACCGGCTGCGAGAGCACGACGCGATAGTTCCAATCGTTGCCGGGAAGAACCGTCCGCGCATCGCTGCCGCTGCCGAAGGAAACATCGGTCGAGTTGTGAATCGCTGAACCGGTGGCTTGCACCTGCGGCAGAATCGATGAGAGCAGCAGCTTGCGGTTCTGCTCCGCCACATTCACGTCGATGCGCGAACGCTCAACAGTGTTGTTGACCTGCAGCGCGCGTTGCAGCGCCTCCGGCAGCGTCAGTTTCGTTTGCGCTTCGGCCGTCATCGACGACGCCAGCGCGATCAATGTCAGGACTGCACGTTTCAATGTGTACTCCGTTTCGATTTCGGAATGGCGATGCCTGCGAGCAGCGTGGAGACGATCAGCTCAACGTCGTCGCTCTCCGGCGGCGGTGCATCCTCGTTCAATCGTTCCAGGACGATGGCGATGCTCCCCTCGATGAGGAAAAGCGCCAGCCGCTGAGGATCGAGCGGCCGCACTTCACCGTCGTCCATAGCCTGCTTCAGCACGCCGGATAGCCGGTCCAGTCGTGCCCGGAACTGCGGCTGGCACGTGCGCTTCTGACGCCGCTGTTGCGTGGCACTTCCCTGCGGCATCCGCAGCGAGTGGTAGAGACGAAAAAACTCGCGGTTCTCGCTGAAGAACGAAAACTGCGCGGTGATGAGCGAGCGCAACCTCTCTTCGAACGAGCCAGCAGCATCCATCGCGGCGTCGAGCCGTTTGTGCAATTGCCCGATGGCCGTTTCGAACGTCTTCTCGACGAGCTCCTCGCGGTCGCGGAAGTAGAGATAGATCGTCCCTTTGGCGACGCCCGCCTCCTCGGCGATCTCCTGCATCGTCGCCGCCGCCATCCCCTTGCGCGAGATCACGCGGATGGCCGCCTCCTGAATCGACTGAACGCGAAATTCCTGTACGACTTCTTCTTTGGATTTGGTCATGGGTCTCTGAGATGACAGTCAATTCACCGCGCTGAACGTATGGTCAGTCAACCAGAATTCTGGGTCAGGTGTCAAGAGAATGACGAGCGGATTTGCCGATGCGTCACACAACTTGTCCGCAGATGACGCAGATGGACACAGATTCAATTGCTCTCATCTGCATTCCATCTGCGTCATCTGCGGATCGAACGTATCGGTCTACGCGAGCGTGAAGCGACGAATGCCCGCCACGCGATCGAAGTCTGCGTCGAACGTGGCGATCCATTCGATGCCGCGATTCAGCATCACCGCCGCGTGCACCGCATCCCGCGCGGACAGGCGCTGCTCGGCCACGAGATCGCGTGCCCGGTTCGTATCAGCAAGCGTAATGGGATGGACTATCGGACAAAGGGCCACGAAGAGATCGTAGACGTCGCGCGCCACGTCAAATTGGTGCAGCGCCGAATAACGATGGAGAATCTCCTGAAGGACCTCGGTGCTCGAGCAGGCTTCGATTTCGCTTTCACGGACTGCCTCGAAAAAGCGCAGTGCGGGCTCGCGGTTCGGGTGTTCACGTCCCGCGACGTACATCGGGATGTTCGAGTCGATGAAAACGATCACCGGCGTCCGGCGGCGATCTCGGCCAGCATTTGCTCAATATCGGCCGTCGGCGCGTTCAGGGAAGCAAGCTTTGCAAGCGGATCGAGGGCCTCATCAGTCTCGATCGAGACGCGAACCTTTGCACGATCGCTCACACCTTTGAGCGGCTCGACGAGGCGGAGCGTGTTTTCATTGGCGTCGTACTCGGCGATCACGGCTCGGGACATAGCCCTATTCTAGCGCTTCGGTGCGCTCCCGCCGCATGATCACAATCAACAACACCGCGGAAACAACCAGCGCTACGCCAAAGATCGTGAGCTGTCTCGCGTTGTGGAAAAGCGCCGCGCCGGTCGCAAACATGATCGAGTAAACGAGCACGATCCCGGCGACCCAGGCGATGGCGTTGCGCCCAAGCTCTCCGCGCACCGGCTCGATGCCGCTCTCACGCGCGATGACTCCCCATCCCGGCCCGGCGGGACGCACTTTCTTGTAGAACGCGTCGAGCGTCGTGCGCGGCTCGGGCTTCGTCATCATTGTCACGACCAGCCAGACGAGTGTCGTCGCGGCCGTCGTGACGATCAGACTGATCGCGAAACCGGTCGGTGAGTTCGAATCGATGAACCCTCGCAGCGAAAGCGACACCACCAGTGCCGCCGCCATTGCGCTCACTTCCGACCACGCGTTCACGCGCCACCAGTACCAGCGCAGGATGTAGACGAGGCCTGTGCCCGCGCCGAGCATCAGCAGGAACTGCCAGGCGTGGCTGATCTGATCCATGAACTGCGTCGCGATGAGCGAGAGCAGCAGCGTCAGCGCGGTGGCAAGGCGCGACGCGAGAACGTAGTGCTTCTCCGTGGCGTCGCGCTTGATGAATCGGCGATAGAGATCGTTCACCAGGTAGCTCGAGCCCCAGTTCATCTGCGTCGCCTGCGTCGAGCTGAACGCGGCGAGGAACGAGGCCAGCATCAGCCCCTTCAAACCCGTCGGCAGCAGATCGACCATGGCTCGCACGTAGTTGATCCCTGGATCGGCTTCGTTCACCGCGCCGCGGTACATCACGAGCGTGCAGAGTGCCGTGATCACCCACGGCCAGCTTCGCAACGCGTAGTGCGCGATGTTGAAAAACAGCGCCGCGCTGCGTGCCTCGCGCTCGGTGCGGCAGGCCAGCATGTTCTGCACGACGTACCCGCCGCCGCCCGGCTCCGAGCCGGGATACCACGACGCCCACCAGTTCAATCCGAGGAGTGCCGCGAGCGTGATTGTCGGCACGACCCACACGCCGTCGCCCGTCGGCCAGAACGCCATCGCCGCAGCCGACGTCCCGAACGTCGTTCCCGGCGGAGCGCCGGCTGGATGCGCCATCCCGATCTGCGCTTTGAGTACGTCGACACCGCCGACCGCCCGTAACGCGACGACGGCCAGCGTAATCGCGCCGCCCATTTCGAAGAGGTACTGCACGCCGTGCGTCGTGGCCACGCCCCAGTAGCCGGAGTAGACGGTGTATGCAAACACCACGATGAGGCAGACGAAAAGCGCGCTGCGGTTGGAGATTCCGAGCGTGCCCTGGAGAACTTTGGCCATGCCGAGGTTGACCCAACCCATGACGATGATGTTGGCGATGAGGCCGAGGTAGGCGGCGCGGAAACCGCGGAGGAAGGCGGCGGGGCGGCCGGAGTAACGCAGCTCCGTAAGCTCGACATCCGTCACCACCTCGGCGCGGCGCCATAAGCGTGCGAAGAAGAAGACCGTGAGCATGCCGGAGCCGAGCATCGACCACCACAGCCAGTTGCCGGCCACCCCGTTCTTCACGACCATCTCGGTCACGGCCAGCGGCGTGTCAGCGGAGAAGGTCGTCGCCACCATCGCCGTGCCGGCGAGCCACCACGGCATCGATCGATGCGAAAGGAAGTAGTCGAGCATCGAGCGCTTGGCCTTGCGCCCGAAATAGATTCCCATCCCGACGATCAGCGAGAAGTAGGCGGCGACGATCGCGTAATCGAGCGGGCGCAGCGCAAACGTGCTCATGGCTTCACGATCCCCGTTCCTCGGGGCGCCAATCCCGGAATGGTCACCGGCAGTTTCCCGGAGACCGGCGCTTCGCCGAACAACGCGTGTACTGCCGCGACCTGCATCACCGGCTGGATGCCATAGGCGCAAACATACGTTCCGACCGATGGAATCTCGCGCAGCAGGTAGGGCGTGCCGAACGAGATGGCAAACGTCGGGATGCGCGGCGCCAGATCGGCGAGAAGCTTGCTCGCGCTCTGCGGCACGGCGATCGAGCCGGAGCCGGAGCGCGTCCGGACGGCCATCGCGAAGATCACGGCATCGGCATTCTGCGCGGCTGCTGCGATTGGTCCGATGCCCTCGGGCGTCGTCCGCGAGTCGATCAGAAACGTCTGCGGCGGCGCGGTCAGCCTCCGGCGCATCTCGCGCTCGAAGTCGGGAAGCGGCGACAGAACTTCGGGAAAATCGCTGACGGTGATGATGACGACACGCGCGCTCTTCTTCACCGGCAGCGATCCCGCTTGCTCGCGCACGAGCGTGAGCGCGCGGCGCGCGATGCTCGCCGCCAGATCGCGGTGTTCTTTCGTATCGACGCCGCGAAAGATCTCATCCGGCGTTCCGCCCGGCGCACCGGCAAACGCTTTCGCGGCGAGGATGCGCCGCACCGATTCGTCGATCCGCGATTCGGAAAGGCGCCCGCTCGCAATCGCTGCCTTGACTCCGGTAATGGCTGCATCGACATTCGGAGACAACAGAATCTGATCCTGCCCCGCCTCGATGGCGCGAACCGCCGCCTCGCCGGCGCTGAAGTGCTCGGTGATGCCGCCCATGTTCATGGCGTCGCTTACGACGAGGCCGTCGAATTTCAGCTCGTGCCGCAGAAGGCCGGCCACGATCTTCTTCGATGTCGTCGCCGGCATCGTCCCGTTCGACGGCACCTCGGCAGCCGTCGTTTCGTACAGGTTCTCACCCGGCCCCGGAGGCCGTAGCGGAACGGGATCGTCATCAAGCGACGGCACCGCGAGGTGCCCGATCATGATGGATCGGACGCCGGCGTCGATGGCCGCGCGAAACGGCAACAGCTCGACCGCATCGAGCCGTTTTCGATCGACGTTCAGGATCGGCAGCGAGCGATGCGAATCGACATGCGTGTCGCCATGTCCCGGAAAATGCTTCGCGGTCGCAAGCACATGCTCCGACTGCACGCCGCGCACGAACGCGGCGACAAAGCGGCTGACTTCGACAGGATCCTCGCCGAAGCTGCGCGTGTTGATGACCGGATTGTCGGCGTCGACGTTGACGTCGGCGATCGGCGCGTAGATGTGGTTGATGCCCACCATCCGCGCCTCGCGCGCGACCACGCGCCCTTCCGCCTCGGCCAGCGACGGATCGCCGGTCGCGGCGACAGCCATCGCCCACGGCCAGTAGGTCGTGTCGAGAAAACGCATCCCCATCCCCGACTCTAGGTCGGCGCTGATCAGGAGCGGCACGTGCGACGCGTCCTGCAATCGCGCCGTGAGTTGCGCCGTCTCATAAACATTCGAGACCGACCACATCACGCCGCCGATGTGGTTTTCGCGAACGTGATGGAGCAACTGCTGGTACCCCACCGACGACTCCGGCATGAAGATACCAAGCCCTACCACCGCAAACATCTGCCCGACCTTCTCATCGAGCGAGAGTTGCTGAAGCGGAGGAATCGTGGCGGTGTGATGTTGCGGGACCGACGCACACATCGAAGCCAGAAAGGCTAGCACGGCGACGGCAACGGTTCGGACGCGAGTCAAGCGTGGGGAAGGATAAGGGAAGTCGGTGTCGGAGTTGACCAGATTTCTCGCGACAGCGTGCTGTCATTCTGAGGGGGCGGGGCGGCGGGTGGGCGAAGAATCCCCCGCCCACGCAAAGCGAGTCTCGATCCCCGGCAGAGACCACGAACTCGGCGCGAGTCAGTATAGGAGGCCGCGCGCGACGGACCAAGTCAGCTGGTTAAGAAAAACCTTGTTGCATGCATACGATGTGCATATCCTCGAACGATGATGCGAAGTGAACATGATTTTTCGGCAGGCAAGCGCGGCGCGGTGGTTCCCGCGGAGCGCGGGAAAACGCGAATCACGATCCGCCTCGACAACGACGTCCGACGTCCTCGACTGGTTCCGGCACAAAGTGAACGCGGCCGGCGGCGGCAACTACCAGACGATGCTCAACAACGCGCTCCGCGAATACGTCGCCGAGCATAAAGAGCCGATCGAGAAGACGATCCGCCGCGTAATTCGAGAGGAGTTGAAGAAACGGGGTGCGGCGTAAATTACGGACGGGATCTCAATGGCCCGACCTACTTTGACCGCTGTTCGACAAGATCTCGTTGCAGCGGAAAGTAGAGCGGGGAATCCTTCAACTCAACCTCAAACTCGGCAGGCTTCGTCTGCTCCCAATAGTCGCTGAGATCGTGGGTATCCCAAAACTCGCCGATTTCCGCGTAGGACGAGGCTTTGGAAATGGAGGTCTTACTTTCGCTCATATCGTTGTTCTTTACGTCCTACGATGCCCTCTTAAGACACAGCACCCGGGCGAGACGCCCGGCTGCCCGCATGCGAGACGCACGCACTCCTACTTAATCACCGCCCTCACTCCGATCGTCCCCTTCGCGTTCGGATCGTCCTTTGACGTCACCGCGATCTGCTCTTCCAGCGCGCCGGCTTTGGCGCGGGCGCCGTCGACCGTCACGGTCAGCGCTTCCTTTGCCTTCGGCGCGAGCTTGGTCTTGGCGTTGTACTCGTAGTAGAGACAGCGGCAAGCGGAGCGGGCGACTACGAACGAGAGCGGCGTCGACGTCGTGTTCGTGATCTCGAACTGCCGCACCGCCCGCGTCCCCTTGCGAATGACGCCGTAGTCAGCAACCTCCGGAGTAATTCGGATCGATGACACCTCGACGGCCGTTGGCACCACCGTCCCGGGAGCCGCGGTCTCGGCCACGGTACTTGTCGTTGTGGCCGGCTGTTCGATCACCTGCGGACCGGTGGGCTTGCGATCCGAACTGGCACGCCAGATCAGCCATCCGATGACGCCGAGGACTGCCAGGGCGATGACGAGCATGAGGAGGACGCGCGACGAATTGCCCGAGGGACGATCCGCGGGCGGGTCGTAGCTGGCGATACCGTGATCGGTGACCGGCTCCGCGATCGGCGTCACGAGCGGCCGGTTGCCCGGGGAGGTTCCCATCCGCTGTGTCTCGTTCAAACCCGCCGCCGTGGTCGATGGGACTCGATCGAGCTCATCGAGTTTGCGGATGGAGGCGTCGATGTCGGCGATGATCCGCTTGTACTCCGCCGCCAGATGCTCGGTCGGCGCGTCCGGCACCATCTGCGTCAGCGTCTCGCGATGCACGTTGTAGTGCTGGCGCAGAACCTCGATCTCGCGGGCCCGATCGCCCTTTTTCACCGTCACCGTTCCAAAATCATCAGACATCATTCACCTCGGACTCCCCATCTTTGCAAAAAGCGGGCGACCCGACAAATGCTGCGACCGCTTCGTGATCTCCAATCGGTGAAGCACAGGTCGACGGCGTATGGCCTCGGGTCGTAGACTCGCCGCCACGGAGATTTTTTTATGCGCACCCGAATTCACAAGTTGAGAAAGAGACGGGTCGTGAGGATCCCTAAGGCTCTCGCGCTCGAGGTTGGTCTTGAAGAGGACCGAGAGGATGAGCGCTGCGTCGACAAGGGGCGTCTTGTGACCGGATCTCCGATAGTGCCGTCGTACACCCTCACTGATTTGCTCGCGGGCATCCGGCGGTCCAACCTCCATCGAGAGACCGATTGGGGGCCGCGATCCGGCACGGAGATCTGGTAGCGCATGGCCAACGCGACAGTCGTCAAGCTCGTGGAGTAGGTAAACCACTATCCTGCCCCATGAGCCGAGCCTTTCTTACTACCTATCGTCCGCTCTGCCTCACTCAAGCAGGACAACACGCTGCGGTTCGTCACAACCTCATGCCTTTCGTCGATGGCTCGTGCAGACGCGAGCCGGATCTCGAAGCGACGCTGCCGTCGATCACAGCGCTTTGCAGGGGCGGCCTTTTTGCGCCACGTCTGGCGGTTGGTGATCGGGTCGCGTACATCACGAAAAAGGGGCCGTATGGAATCGGCGCGCGGCACTGGCGACTCACGGCTTTGCTTCAGGTGGTGGAGCGGTTCGAAACGCACAACGCTGACGCAGCGTGGTACCGGCAGCGTGGACTGGCTGTTCCACGAAACTGCATAGTGCATGGCAATTCTCCGGTGCCTTTGGAATGCACCGACGGAGAGGTCCCATCCGATCTTCGCGCCCGCCTGAACATCCTACGGCCTGATCAGATCGTGAGGTTATGGGATGCACGCTACGCGAAACGTGCGAAAGAACACGGGGTAGTGCTTGCCTGTGAAGCGATCTATCGCGAGCTCACAAAGCCGCCGAAGATCTATGAACAGGACTGGATCGGGTGGGTTGGTCGTGTCCCGGTAACGCGAAATCCTCCGAAGATCACCCAGCGATTGTGGTCGCAAATCGAGCACGTCACCCGTAGATCCAGTTGATTTTCTCCGGCTTGAATCCTCGCGTAGGCTGAGCTCATGGAGATCCTCGTAATCTGCCCCGACTCCTACGATCGCTGGGCGTTCGAGCGGGTTGATGGTCATCGGTTCTATTTCGTCGATGCGGGGATCAGTCATTGGGAGGCGTCGACGGGGTTTGATCTGGTGGCATATCTCGATCGGTGCCGCGAGGTGATGCGCGCCGAGTCCATTGACGCCGTCGTTTCCACGCACGACCTCGGCGATTTGATTGCGGCAGTGTTGGCGAAGGAGGCGGGGCTACCGGGGCCGTCGCCGGAGGCGGTTTTTCTCTGTCTGCACAAGTTCTATGGGCGGCGGGCGGAGATCGATCCGATTCGTTGTCAGCCGGTGTTGCTCGATGAGCCGCTACCGGAGCTGACCTATCCGGCGTACATGAAGGCTCCGTGGCTGAAGCTTGGGATTCTTGGATTCAAGCTTGAGTCGGATGACGATGCTCGCGCGGCCATGGAGCTGGCGCGGCGGGAGTTGCCGGCGTGGACGCGGCAGTACTACCAGTTGTTTGAAGCCGCGGTCGATCTGGCCATGTATCCGTTGGCGACGACGGACATGATGCTGGTGGAGGAGTTCGTCGAGGGAAGGCAGGTGACGGTGGAAGGGTGGGCATTGAACGGGGACATTCAGATCTGGGCGATGACCGATACGAACACGTTTCCGGGATCGCGCGTCATCGACAATTTCTCGACACCGTCGCGGGTCGATGCGGAGACGGCGGCGACGTTGCGAGCGAAAACGATCGACACGATTCGTGCGTTTGGTTTCGACGGCGGTTTCTTCAACATCGAGTTCTGGCTGACTGACGACGGCGTGCGATTGACCGAGGTAAATGGGCGGTCGGCCGCGTGCTTTGGCGGGATTTACGAGCTGGCGTTGCAGGCTGACATTTTCGCGGCCGTTGCCGACGTCGCGTGCGGACGCGCGCCGCGCGCGCTTCCGCGCGCGGGCGGGCGTATGGCGGGGCAGTTCAACGTGATCACGTTTGATGATGACCTCGCCGGCAATCTGCTCGATTACGAAGCGGCGAAAGGGATTCCGGAGTTTTCGGCATTCCGGCGAGCGGACGAGCGCGTCCGGCCGGTGTCGGAGTTTGGCGTCGTCCTGGGGCAGATTGAGATCGCCGGCGATTCGTACGCCGAGATCCATGCGCGCGCTGAGGCGATGCGGCGGAAGTTGCTCAAAAAGCAGTAACATCTGGCGGCAGTTCTTCGAGACTATGAATCCTGAAATGCGGCGGGTGGTGACCCATGCGCAGTCGGCGGCGCGCAATGGTTGGAGCGACGGTTGGAGCGACGCGGACGTGGCAGGGCTGGCCGCGGCAACCGGTCCGTTGCGGGTCGATGAATCGGAGCTTCAGCGGGTACTCGACCTTCCCATCGCTGATCACGGATTTCGCGAGGACGTGTTCACGACCGATCCCGCCTTTCATGCGAGCGTGTTTGGTCTGAAGGCCGGCGAGACCATTCCGCTGCACGATCATCCGGAGCTGGATGTGATCACGAAAGTGTTACGCGGCCGGATTCGCGTACGAACGTTCGAGTGGATCGATGCCGCGAATTCGATCGCGCGCGAACGCGGCGAGATCGTCATCGGCGAAGACGATGACGCGCTCGTGTTGCGCAAATCGCCGGGAACGTTGCACACGGTGACGGCGCTCGAGGCGACTGCGTTTCTTGATCTGTTCGCGCCGTACTATGACGATGTGAGGCGCCCATGCAGGTACTACGCGATTGCGGGATCGGCGGCGGGACGCCGCCGGGCCAGCCGTCGGGACGGCGGCGTTCCAGCCGCTAGTGGCAACGATGCGGATGGCAACCTGGAAAACGTTCAACTTCGGGTAGTTTCCTGGGAGCAGGCGCGCTCTTGTCCGGCGCCGCTGACGAAGGTATGACCAGCGCCATCCTTCTTGTCGAAGCGCGCGGACAGTCGGTGCATTGCCGTGAAGATGCGTGCGTGAACCTCGTGCAGGCGGCCTGGCTGGCGCGCGAGCTCGTGCGAGGCGGCGTCGACGTTCGCATGCGCCTGATCACTGATGCCGGGCAGTCGATCGAGGAGTATTCGATCCTCTGTCACGCCAAGGACGAAGTGGATGGATTCAAAGCGCGGATCGCATCCTCAACGGATACTCGCGCGGCCCGCTACGGCGTCGTACGAGAGCTGCGGGCGCGGCTGCCGTTTCTGTACACCGCAATCGCGGCAGGCGGCATCGAGATCGAGGAGCGGCTTTTCTATTCGCCGCTGGTTGCGCGCATCGAAGGTGTCAATCGCGAATTGATCGCGGCATTGCGCGATGTAACGCATCCGATGTTCGACGCCGATCGGCTCGACGAGCTGGCGGAACTGATCGACACGCACACCGGCGCGCCGTATCTCGATCTCGATCTCGCCATCGCCCGGCGCGCGATCGCCATCGTCGCCGGAGACGCGTTCGAGGAGATCGACCTCGATACCGTTTCGCGGCCCGACGAGCAGCCGCGACATTGGCTGCATGGTCACGGCGGACGGGCCATGATCGAGAGCGATCTCGCTCGCAAAGAAACGGGCGAATCCAACGGAGGCTTTCACGACCGGCTGATCGGCGTGTTTGCCTCGCTGATTCCGAAAGGTGAAGAGCGTCCCTACTTCAACTCGCCGGTGTCCTGCCGCGTCGAGCACGGAAAGGTTCGTCTCATCGCCCGCGACCGTTTCAACGTCCTTGGCATCGCCGGTTCCGAGCGGATGACGTTTGACCACTTCCGCGAGTTGCTCGACGCGCAGGACTGTGGCGGGGCCACGCGGCTGCTCGCCATCAAGTATCCGCACACGTCGCGGATCATTGCGTCGAGTGTGGCATCCGAGGCTGGGAAGTTGGGTGAACGGGGACCGGTGCATGTCATGTTCATCGACGGCATCGGAGGGTGGAACCCGACGACGGCAGGGCTGATCGACGTCGAGTTGCGTACGATGCTGCCGGCTGGAGTCACGTACCACCGTGTGACCTCGCGCGACTCGTACCATGAGCTGCCGCCGTTTGCTGGGGGGATTTTGCCGGTCGTTGATGCGCTGGCTTCCAATCCGCCATCGTTGTTTGAGGACGATGAGTTGGCGGGATCACTGGTGCGGGCGGTGATCGAGAGTGATGTTTCCGCTTATTCGGGAAAGTGAGCGGGCGTAGGAAAATCCCCCTCATCCGCCTTCGGCACCTTCTCCCCCGCTGAAAAACGCGGGGGAGAGGGCGCTCGGTTGAGGGTCGAGGCGAAGAACTCAAGAGTGAGGCGGTTTCTACAGCTTGCGCAGCGCCATCGCGGCTAGCTTCCGTGAGCGGGCGATCTTCTCTTCTTCGCTGCCTTTGCCGCCGACGCTGACTCGGACGATGGTGTTGCCTTTGAGGACGTAGAGGGCGCCGGATCTGCGGCTACCGCTCCAGACTGCGGACTCGCCGACGCCGTCTACTTTGCGTGCGCCGCTGCGATGTTCTTCCTCTTCTTCGCGCTGCGCGGAGCTCTTCATTGCGGTGGGGCGGTCGTGATCTTCAGCCTCGTCGCGTTCCCCTCGCGCATCCGAAAAATGCGCACTCCAGAACGCACGCGTCTTGCCGCGCATCAGATCGACGCTCACCGAGTTGGTGAACGACGGCAGCGCGTAGAAGCATTGAGACACGCGGAGGCCATCCGAGTCTGTCTCCGTGAGCTTCACGGTGCGAAAGGCCTCGCCTTGCACGCGCGCGATCTCGCGCGACGTGAGCAACTGGCAGGCGTTGGGAAGCCGCGGCGGATTGGCCGCCGCGGTTGCCAGGATGAATACGAATGCAGACAGCATGTCGATCACCGGCTCAGGAGCGGCGTGGTCGCTGTCCAGACGCTGACCGGCCCTGCGCTGAGGTTGAGTGTCTTGATGAGATAGACGCCGCCATGCGTCACCGGCTGGTTGATGACGGCGAGACCTGATGACGTATCGGCAGTGGCCAGCGAGACTCCCGTTGCATCGACCAATCCCACACGCAACAGCAATCCATTCGACGCCTCGGCGACAATCGAAATCGCCTGCGCGTTGGCCGGAAGTGTGATCTGCGAGATGACCTCCTGGCCCAGCGCGAGGTTGGACGTGCTCGTGGTGGTCGCGCCCGGCCCGCTCGACGGCTGCGCGTTCGACGAGGAGCTTTGCAGAACGAAGTTGTCGAGATAAGACGTGCCGTTGCCGCGCACTTGAAGTGTGTGCGAGCCCGGCTGCAGCGGCCCGTAGCTCGCGCTGAACGAGAACTGCGGATTCTTCGTCGTGCCGAGCGGGCCGTTGAAGTTGATCGTTCCCTGGGAAACGCCGTCGAGGAACATCTCGGCGGTGCCCCCCTTCGTGCTCTTCGCATAGTTGAAGGTGATCGAGCCGAACCGATTCGCAGGAACGGTGAAGGTCAGGCTCGCGGTCGGATTGCCGCTGCCCATGCGGAAATGGCCGGCGCTGGCGTTGCCGTCGCTGAGCAGATGCCAGCCATTCGAGTACGCGATGCGCGAGTCATCGTCTTCGATCGTCGTCACGGTCGGCGGCGCGCAGAATCCGTTACCGACCATCAAATACGTGTTCGTCGTCGCCGCCGCGTCGATCGCAGTGCGGCTCGTGGTTAGGACGCTGCCGGTGCTGACGAACGTGCGGGCAAGCAGACCGCCGAGGATGTCGCCGGCGACGGCGTTGCCAATCTTGGAGGTGGAGATGACGAGACGGATGGTGCCATCAGGAAGGTAGGTCGATTCCGCATCGCAGAAGCCGAGTGGGTGCAGCACGCCGACGGCGGTGACGACGGCCTTGGTCAGATCGATGGTTCCGTATTCGTACGTGACGGCGCCGGCCGGATCGGTGTCCATCTCGACGTAGTACGAGCCGCTGTCGGTGGTCGGGAAGTTCCAGAGAACGCGCCACTCCGTGCCCGGCGGCAGGGTGGCGAGCGAGGCGACCTTCATCGTGAAGACGAGCTTCTGCGAGCCGTCGCTGTAGAACGGCTCCGCGATCGAGACGGACTGGATGTCGAGCGCAGGATGCGCGGCGGCAGTCGTGTCGCCGGTCGGATCGGTCATGACGGTGATGCCGGGCAGAGTGCACGAGCTGCCGCCACCGCCAACCGATGTCACGGCGTTGCTGCCGCACGACGAGCCGGAGGCGTTCGTGGCGACGACGGAGTAGGTGTAGGTCTGCGACGGGTTGGCGGTCGGGTCGGTGTAGGAGGTCGATGTCGTGTTCGCGAGCGCTGCGCCATCGCGGCGCACGGAGTAGTTGGTGATGGCGGAGCCGCCGTTGTTCGCTTCGGACCAGGTCAGTCTCGCCAGCGATCCGTTGCGCGTGACGGTCAGCGCCGGCGCGGCGGGAACGGTCGGCTCGGCGGGATCGTATTCCGCGAACATCCGCCGTCCTCCCGTCTGCCGCAGAATCGAAGCGACCGCGGTGTATGAGTTGCCGCGCGAAGTCTCGGGAGCCTGGATGCAGGCATCGACACATCCGTCTGCGAAGCCGATGAGCATGCGTCCCTGTTTATCGATCGTCATGTCGTTGAAATCGAGGAGATTCCGCGAGATTTCCGATCCTCCGCCCAGCCAGATCGGACCGCGCTGCACGGGATCGTTCGGAGTGGCGTTGACGAGATGCCAGGTGGAGCCGCCGTCGTAAGTCGCGGCGACGTACATGTTCCAGACGCCAGGATACGTGCGGGCGTCGAGCGCGCCGATGCTCTTGGCGCCGAGGAATGCGTAGGCAGCGCGGTTGTCATCGCCGGCGACGACTTCGGAGAAAACCACGTTGTTGATGCCTGCCGCGGCACCGACGTCTTTCACGTCATGCCACGACTGGCCATGGTCGTCGGAGATGGCGATGACGGGATGGTTGTCGTTGTCCGCAAAGCCAAGATAAACGCGGCCGTTCTTCGAAATGCCGAGCGACGGATCGCTGCCGGCGGGAAGGCTGTTGGGAACTGTGCGGACGTTCCAGGTCATGCCGTTGTCTTCCGAGACGGTTACGCCCTGCTTGCCGCCGCAGTCTTTGTTGGGCACGTACGCAACGCCGTCAGGTCCTACTTTGACGTGGCCGTGCAGACCGCCGCACTGCGAGGTGTAGATCGGAACGGCCGGGCCGTACGTCAGGCCGCCGTCGAGTGAGAGCGCGCAATTGGCGAGCGCCGTGTCCTGCGAACAGTAGTAAACCGCGTTCGGATAGAACGCGCCGGCCAGCAGCGGAGCGTGGAACGGGCCGCCGCCGACAGTCTGGTGATCGATACCCGAGGTGATGCCGGCGCCTTGCGATGGCAGCCAGAGATCGCCGTCGTTATCCGTGACGGCGGACAGGCTCTCCGTGCTGGCCAGGATGAGTTGCGAGACGATCGTCCGGCCGACCTTCGAGTCTGTCCAGAGGATCGGATCCATGCTCTCGGTGCCGGTGATCGGCGACTGTTTGGCGACCCACGTCGAGGTTGGACTGGTCGGACAGGAGTCGTCGAACGAGACTCGGAACGTGGTGAGGAACGATTGGAAGAGAACGTTGCCGGTGATCCAGTTCGCGCCGATCGACGGCTCGCCTGCGTCGGTGCCGAGGCCTGTTGCAAGTTGCGCTGCCGACGGCGTGAAGAGGCTGAAACGCGGCGGGCGC
The DNA here is from genome assembly GCA_034664845.1 of Thermoanaerobaculia bacterium. Lineage (GTDB taxonomy): Bacteria > Acidobacteriota > Thermoanaerobaculia > Gp7-AA8 > Gp7-AA8 > JADGNZ01. The sequence continues at coordinate 54,833 of JAXDGW010000069.1, forward strand.
CCGCTTGCGGCAGTCGCCGCCGGGAACGGAATGCGCTGCGCTGTGGTGAGCACGAAGCTCGACGGCGTCGTGGTCGAGTTGTAGAGCGCGGCGAGACCGTGACCCGAATCGATGAACTGCGGGATCACCTGAATCAGCAGCGTGCTCGAGACGGCGCCGTTGACCGGGACGAGACTCTCGATCAGGGTCGGCGTCGGGCCGATACCGGTGAGCGGAACGATGGCGCGGCCGATGAGGCGCTGCGGTTGGGCGCGATCGGCGGTGTAATCGGGATCAGCGAAGATGCTGACTTGAATCGATCCGCCGACACCGATGGTCTCGGGGTTCGTAGTCGACCAATACCACTTGAAGTCGAGCGTGCCGGCGAGGTTGCCGGAGTAAGGACCCGACCAGTAGATCGAGAGCGGGTTGCCAACGAAATCAGCGTTTGCGACGGAGGGTGGTCCGGTCTGGATGACCGGCGCTGTGCCGGTGGGCGGGCTCGTGTCGAAGGTCGCCGTACCGATCGTGTTGTTCGCAGTGTCGTTGGCGACTTTGTTGGCCTGGTCTGCGGGATCGCCCTTGAAGTAGTAGGTGGTTTGCGCCCAGAGAGCAGAAGTGAGAAAGAGAGCGGCGACGGCGACAAGGACAAGAAGAGCGCGATTCCGCATGAACAACCCTCCAAATTCGTCGGTACGGATGGGGTTGGTAGTAGTGCTACCAACGCGAACCAAGCGCATTGCTACTTTCGCGCCTACTTTCTGCCCACGAGGGTTGGAGCCGGCAAAAAAAAGCCCGCCGGAAGCCGGCGGGCCTCAATCACATCGATAGGAACCTGCTAATTCATATCTTGCCCGGCTTCGAGCTTCTTGATGGCGTTTTCGACGTTCTTCCGGCTGCCTTCGTCGGGCGCCTGAGCCAGGGCTGCCTTCGCCGCTTTCAGCGCATCGGCATACCGGCCGACGGCGGAGTAGCCCCGGGTCAGACCGAAGTTGACCGGCCACACTCCGGGATTGCGCTTCGCGTTCAGCTCAAACACTTTCAGCGCTTCCTCTTTCTTGCCTGCGCCCTGAAGCTGACGCCCATAGCCGTGAAGGTCGAAGGCGGTCGCGCTCGGATGGTTCATCCCCTCTTCACGCGTCTTCGCTGCCTCGGCGGTTTTGCCGTTCGCTTCCTGCGCTTCGGCAAGCGTCATCAGGTTCGTGAAGTTCTTCCTGCCGACGCCACCGCTGCCGCTGACGGCGGTCTGCGCCCACTGCAGTGCGTCGGCGGGATGTTTGTTGTCGAGTGCGTAGCGTGCAGCCTCCTGCCACGGGCCATCGTTGAAGCCGGGCCAATCGCGAAGCTGCTTCCGGGCGTTGGCGATGTAAAGGTCGGGAGCGTTTGGAACGGTGATCTCGATGGGCACCGCGAGCTCTTCCCACTTCATGGCGACGGTGGCGTGGTCGTCTTTCCGCTCAGTGAAGTCGAAGGTGAGGACTTCGCGATACTCAGCCTTTTCCGGCTTCGCTTTCACACGGAGTACGTCCTCGGCGGGGTCGTAGAAGAAGCTGCCCCACGACGTGTGGTTCTTCGAGAAGATCCAGGTCCATTCGTCCTGCTGCGGAATGGCGAAGAGCGCGTACGACCCGGCCGGCAGCGTAGAACCGTTGACTTGGATGTCGTTGGAGGTCGTGAAGACCGTGTTCTCGTTCGCACCGACGCGCCACGGACATTCCTTGCACGTACCGAAGCCGAGGTTGTTGAGACCCCACGGAACGAGCGTGCCCCAGATTTTCCCGCGGCGGTCCGCACCCTGCGGGCTGTGAACGTGCGGACTGCTGTAATCGATCGAGACGGTGACGAGACCGATGTGCTGGATGACCGTGGCCCGCTCGTTACCGCCCGAGGGAGGAAGGGTGAGCACTGATTGTGCGCCGGCGCCGAAGGCCATGAGGGCCACAGCGGCCGCAATGAGGAAACGGATTTTCATTAGTCGCTCCTTTCGAATGCGCCAATGTACGCATGCTTCCGCTTCAGTTCGTCAGCGAACGGTGAATTTCAGGAGAGCGATTCGCGCCATTTTCTCCGTCGTGTTGCTCGCGAGAGATCTTGGAGAATGAAACGAGTTCTCTGTCATCCTGAGCCGCCGAAGGACACGAAGTGCCGGAGGACGGTCGAAGGACCCCCCGCGCTTGTACATCGTCCGTACGCCACCACGCGACCCTTGCACATGCGCGGGGG